>CAYNEK010000005.1:13093-27142 GCA_964396175.1 uncultured Polyangiaceae bacterium
GGCAGATGGCAGCGCGGCGCTCGCGTCGTCCAGCGCGCGGTGTCGGCCGGCGGCGATCGACAGCCCTCGCGGGCAGATGGCAGCGCGGCGCTCGCGTCGTCCAGCGCGCGGTGTCGGCCGGCGGCGCTCGACTCGGCTCGGTGTGGGTGCGTCGCGAGGGCCTCTCGGGCAGGGTCCCGCGCGTAGGGAAGTCGTCTGGACGAGGCTCGGGATCCTCGGGTTCCGCGAGGGCCTCGCGGGCCGGACCGCGCGCGTACGCCTGGATCGGCCGTCCTCGCTCCCGTGTGCTCCCGCCTCGCGCGGCGTTCGGGACCGGCGCCGGTCGCGGGGAGCCTCCTCGTCAAGGGCCTTGCTCGGGCGGGACGCGCACGAGGCCGCTCCGCCGCTCGTCCATCAGCGCGATCTCGCGCACGAGCGCGAGCCCTCGGTACGCGGCGAGCCGCTGGATCATCGCCCGATCGCCCGAGAGGACCGCCTCGCGCAGCGCGAGCCCGCCCGGATGCGCGACCGCCCAGTGCACGAGGCCCACGGGCTTCTCGGGTGTGCCCCCGGACGGCCCCGCGATCCCCGTCACCGCGAGCGCGACGTCGGCGCCCGTCGCCAGCCGCACCCCCGCCGCCATCTCGGCCACGACCTCCTGGCTCACCGCGCCGTGCCCGCGCAGCGTGCTCTCCTCGACGCCGAGGAGCTTCGTCTTCGCGCTGTTCGCGTACACGACGGCGCCCCCCAGGAAGAGATCGGACACCGGCACCTCGGTCAGCATGTGCGAGGCGAGCCCGCCCGTGCACGACTCGGCGAGCGCGAGCTTCCAGCTCCGCGCGCGGACCGCCTTGGCGACCGCGTTCGCGAAGGTCTCGGCGTCCTCGCCGTACACGACCTCGCCGAGCCGGGAGTACACCTCGTCCGCGATCTGGCGTGCGAGCTTGCGCGCGGCGTCCTCCGCCGCGGCCTTCACGAGCACCTTCACCTCGACCTCCGGGAAGCTCGCGCGATACCCGAGCGTGAGCCCCGGGTGCTGCGCCTCGAGCCCCTCGAGCCGCCCCGCGACCACCGCCTCGGGCAGCCCGAAGGTGCGGACGCGGATCTGGTGGCTGTCCACGACCCCGATCGCACGGAGCCGCCCGGCGATGTGGGCCTCGAAGATCGCGCGCATCTCGCGAGGCACGCCGGGCATGAAGAACACGCGGCTCTCCCCGACGAAGAGCGCGAAGCCCGGCGCGGTGCCCGCGTCGTTCGGCAGGATCTCGGCGCCCTCGGGGACATCGGCTTGCTTCTCGACGGCGGGCGACATCGCGCGCCCGAGGCGCTCCATCCGTCGGCGGAGCGCCTCCAGCGTCGGCTCGTGGCGGACGAGCGACACGCCCGCCGCCTTCGCCGCCGCCGCCGCCGTGAGATCGTCGCTCGTCGGGCCGAGCCCGCCCGTGACCACGACCACACGCGTCTCGGCTGCGAGCCTGTGCAGCGCGGCGACGATCGTGTCGATCGCGTCTGCCACCGCGTCGATGGTCGTGACCTCGAAGCCGAGGCGCGTGAGCTCGGTCGCGAGGTAGGCGGCGTTGGTGTTCACGAGCTCTCCGCGCGTGAGCTCGGTGCCGATCGACAGGATCGCGGCCGACATGGGCCACTCAGGCTACACGAATCTCGGGCGCGTCGAGCCTCGAGCGTGGACCTGAACAAGCGTGCCGGGTTGGGAAAATGCCTGCGCGTCCTTGCGGGCCGACGGCGCCTTCGCTAAAGGGCGGCGGAGATGGCACGCGTCACCGTCGAAGACTGCCTCGAGCGCGAGGAGAACCGCTTTGCCCTGGTCGTGCTCGCCGCCCAGCGGGCCCGTCAGATCATGAAGGGCTCCCACCCGCTCGTCCAGGTGAAGAACCGCGCGGCCGTGACGGCCCTCCGCGAGATCGCCGCCGGCAAGGTCCACTACAACCGCCCGAGCCAAGAGGTGGTCGAGGAGTGGATCGCGGAGACGAACCCCGCGGAGAAGTGAGCCCTCGAGCCCCGAGGAGCCCCTCGGCACGCCCCGATCGAGCGCTGCTCGACGGGGCGCTCGCGCATTTCGAGGACGCAGCGTGCTACGATCGGACGTACCGGGACCGGACCGAGGACGTCACGCACTACGCGTCGCTCGCGCGGCCGGGGCTCCGCGTGCTCGAGTACGGGATCGGCACCGGGCGCATCGCGATCCCCATGGCGCGCGCCGGCGCGAGCGTCGTCGGGATCGACCACGCCGGGCCGATGCTCGCGCGGCTCGAGGAGCGCCTCGCCACGGAGCCCGCCGACGTCCGCGCTCGCGTCCGCGGCGTCCAGGGCGACATGCGCGAGGCGCGGCTCCGGCGACGCTTCGATCTCGTGCTCTCGACGTTCAACACCTTCTTGCACCTCTACGCGCTCGCGGACGTCGAGCGCTTCCTCGCGGGCGTGCGCGCGCACCTCGCGCCGGGCGGGCGCTTCGTCTTCGACGTGTCGGTGCCGCTCGCCGAGGATCTCGCGCGCGATCCGACGCGGGGCTACCGCGCGCCGTCGTTCGTCCACCCGACGAGCCGGGAGCGCGTACGCTACACCGAGTTCTTCGACTACGACGCGCTCCGGCAGATCCTCTTCGTCACGATGCTGTTCGAGCCGAAGAGCGGCGCGAAGCCGTGGACGGTGCTGCTCGCCCATCGGCAGTACTTCCCGCAGGAGCTCACGGCGCTGCTCACCTGGGCTGGCTTCGACGTGACGCTGCGCGCGGCGTTCGATGGGGCGAGGCCGTCTCGCTCGACCGATCACCTCCTCGTCGAGTGCACGAGGCGAGGGCGCCGGTGACCCCGCGCCGAGCCCTCGGCGGAGCGACGCTCCGTGGTCGCGCGCTCGCCGCGTCGACCGTGCGCGCGCACGGGCTCGCGACGGCCTCCCTCGCGTCCCTCGCCGTCACGGTCGCGGCGTGCGCAACGACCGGGCGCGGCTTCATGGCCGAGCCCCTGCCCGGCGACGATCTCCCGCCTCCCGCCGCGGTCGGCGAAGGGGCTCGCGCGCTCGGCGTCTTCCGCAACACGTACTATGATTTCCCGTTCGAGGCGGACTTCTCGGGCGATCGTGTCGCGGTGCGTGGGCCTGGGTGTGAGCTCGTCGCGACCGTCCCCAGGGACTTCTTCGCGCACCTCTGCGTCCAGGGGAGCGGCCGCCTCGCCGACGGCGCGACCCTCAGCTTCGCGAAGCGCGACGTCGCGTGCGCCGAGGTCTGCCCGCGCACGGGCTCGAAGATCGCCTTCGAGCGGCTCGATCCGCGCGCCTTCCCCTGGGGACGAGGAGCGGCGGGGCGTCCCATCACGCCGCTGCGCTCGGTGGCGGTCGACCCGGCGAAGATCCCGCTCGGCACGGCGGTGTATGTCCCCGAGTTCGACGGGCAGGCGGTCTCGGGTGCCGTGCGCCACGACGGCTGCTTCGTCGCGGAGGACCGCGGGAGCCAGGTGAAGGGCCAGCACCTCGATGTCTTCACCGGGGGGCAGGCGATGACGAAGAAGTGGAACACGAAGATCCCGTCGAACCGCGGCGTCCGGGTCTACATCGGCGTCACGAAGTGCCAGGGCCTCGGCTGGATCGCGCCGCGCTGAGGCTCGGACGACGTGGTAGGTGCCCGAGAGGTGTCGAGCGGGAGCCGGGCATCTCGAGGGTCCGCCGCGGGATAGGATTCGGTGGTTGCAGAGGTGGTCTCGCCGAGCGAGACTCGATGGGCTCGCGTGGCTCCGCCCCTCAGAGATCATCCTTCGGCGCTGACGAGCGGGATCGATATCGAGCTCGCCGCGCCTCCGCGCTCGACGCCACGGGGGACGCCTCCGGCGGCGTCGGAGCTCGACGAGCTCGAGCTCGACATCAGCGGCCCCGTCTCCTCGGGACCGCTGCGGGCGCCACCCCCGACGAGCGCCGCGCCCGAGGCGCTCGAGAGCCCACCCCCGCGGTCGCTCGGCCCGTTCTCGCTTTCGCCGCCCGCCGTGCCGCTCGGCGTGATCCCTCCCTCGGCGCGCTCGAAGCGCGCGCCCGGCGTGCTCACGATGCCCTCGCGCGTGCCCGAGGCACACGGCTCCCTCGGCAAGACGCCGCTCGCGCAGGTGCTCGTCAGCGTCGCGCAGCGCGGGCTGTCGGGCTCGCTCCTGCTCCGCGAGGGGGCGACTCTCCACGGCCTCGTGTTCCGCGAGGGCGCCCTCGAGCGCATCTCGACGCCGCTCGTCCCGCTCGCCGAGGTGCTGGCGACCCTCGGCGCGATCGACGAGGCCGAGATCGCGTTCGCGATCGAGCACGCCCGCTCGGTCGGCGCGCCCCTCGGCGCACAGCTCGTCGACGACGGGCTCGCGGAGCCCGAGACGGTCGAGACCGCCATCGCCGCGCAGACCGAGGAGCGCCTCGTGAGCCTCGCGGCCCTGCCGGGCACGACGGAGTTCTCCTTCTTTTCGGGGACGGACGCGCTGGAGGGGATCCTCGTCGATCCGTGCACCGTCGATCCGCTCGCGGGGATCATGCTCTGCGCGCGGTCCATCACCGATCCGGCGCCCATCGATCGCGTGCTCGACGGGCTCGGCGCGCGTCGCCTGGTCTTCCATACGGCGGCCGATCTCGATCGCTTCGGGCTCACGCGGGCGGAGCAAGCGGCGGCGTCGGTGCTGCAGTGGGCGTCGCGCACCTGGGCCGAGCTCGCTCAGTCGGTCGACGACGGCCTCGAGGAGCTCCGTCTCGTCACGTACGTGCTCGCCATCGCGCGGCACCTCGAGCTGGGCGCCGACTCGTGGCCGGTCGGAGTGGCGCGCCCCGAGCCCGCCGCGAAGGCGCAAGCCCCCGCGCGCGAGCCCCCTCCCGCGGCGTCGTCCTCCCGCTCTCCCGTGGCCCCGACCCCCGCGCGCGCGCCGCTCGCGTCGCAGCCCGTCGTCACCGCGGTGAGCCCCGTGGAGATCCGAGAGCGAGGCCCGGCGCCGTCGTCGCCCATCCCCGCGACGGCGGTGACGCCGGTCTCGGGTGTGCGTCCCACAGAGCAGCCCGCGGCCGCGAGCGTGCGCCCTACGAGCCCGTCGATTTCGGGGGACGCAGGGGATGCGGCGCCGATCTCGATCCGTCCGAGCCGCATCCCCACGGCCCTCGACGCCGCGACGATCGCCGCGATGTCCACGGACGATCGCGTCGTCGAGGCCACATCCTACCGGCAGCGCGCCGAGGTCCTGCTCTCTCGCAACGACACGGCCGGCGCCGAGCAGGCCGCCGCGCTCGCGGTCGAGCTCCACCGGGACAACGCCGACGGCCTCGCGCTCCTCGGCTGGCTCCGCGCGATGAAGCCGGGCGCGACGTCTCTCTCGGACGGGCTGAAGCACCTCGACGAGGCGATCCGGCTGAGCCCGAAGCTCGATCGCGCGCTCTACTACCGCGGCGCGCTCCTCAAGCGCGCGAACCGCCTCGACGAGGCCCTGCGCGACTTCAAGGCCGCCGTCGACGTCAACCCGAAGAACATGGATGCGGTGCGGGAGGTGCGACTCCACACCATGCGCGCGGGCGACAAGGGCGACAAGAAGCGGCTCCTCGGCAAGCTCTTCGGCAAGTGACGCCGCGCGGGCGCGAGGGAAGCGTGAGCCAACGTGAGCCAACCCTGCTCGCGCTGCGGCACGATCTGATTTCGGGTAGCCCGAAGATGAACGATCCCCTCGCGCCCATCCAAGGAGTTTCTCTCGAACGAACCGCCGAGCTCGGCGCGGAGGTCGCGGATCACCGAAGCCGTCGCCGAGATCAAGGTGGGCGACGGCAGTGACCGCCGCTACGCCGACACGACCATCAAGGAGGACGACAAGCTCACGAAGTCGAAGCTCGCGCTCGACGACGCGGACACGGCGGCGTTCTGGAAGAGGGTGGGTGCCGTGGCCGACAAGGCGCTCCAGTCGGCATCGCCGGAGAGGTTGTAGTACGAGCTTGTCAGATGGTCTGTGTCCCTTGACGCGGTCCACGTAGCCGGTTGGGGTTGAGGGTTGGTGATGGGTCAGGTGGATGGGAGGCGTCCTTCGAAGGAGACGGCGAACGGCCGAGGGCCTCAGCTCCACGCGCGGGCGCAGCGGTTCCAGCGCTGTTCGATGTCCCGCAGCGCCAGGTAGAGCGCGCAGGTGAGAGAAGCGCCCGTGGTCCACGGGGCGCGGAGCGAGGGCCGTCGGACGGCGGCCCGGCGGGGCGGACGTGCGCCGAGCTCGCGTCGGATCGCCTCGCGCGGCGAGTGTGGCTCGGGTCGCGCGGCACGCAGGATTGAGATCGATGCGCGGCGGAGCGCCCGCACGCGGCGCATCGTGCAGAGAAGGAAGGCCGGGCGACGCCTCCCAACGAGCACGCCACTTGCGCACGAGACGGTCACTGCAACCCACGAGCGCCGCGACCCGGGCTGGGCCGTGACCGGCAGCGAGGTTCAAGGTGATGCGAGCGTGGACGACGAGGCTGAAGGCCGCTCGGTGCCGCGCGACCACGCGGCAGAGGTCTCGACGGTGATGGTGGCTGATGCGAAGCGCTCGCGGGGCGGGACCCGGCATGCGTCCTCAACACCTCGGGGGCGGATCGATTTCCATCGAGCCGGAACGAACTCCTCGGCAGCTGTACCAGGGATCTCGGAGCGGCGGGTTCGCCCGCCGTCGTCCGCGCGCCGCTGTTCGCGCGTGCTTCAGTCGCCCGTCAGTTTCAGGCCGATGATCGACACCAAGAGCAGCACGAGGAACACGACGCGCAGCGGCGGCATCGACTCTTCGAAGAACGCGACGCCGCCTACCACTGCCCCGACGACGCCGATGCTGACCCACACCGGGTAGGCCGTGCTGATCGGGAGCGTCCGCGCGGCGCGCGCGAGAAGCACCATACTCGCCACGATGGCTACAGCGGTGACGATGCTCGGCACGAGCCGCGTGAACCCGTGCGTCGTCTTCAGCCCGAGCGCCCACACCGCCTCGAGCACGCCTGCGATGACCAAGATGAACCACGCCATGGAAACCCCTGTCCACGGCCCGTCGTGCCTTCCTGGTACGGGTCGTCCTCGTCAGGGCTCACAGCGAGCACCTTCCAAGCTAGTTATTCTTTCGTCGCTCCGCAAGACGCCGCGCGGCCATCGTCTTCGCGGCGCGGTCTTGCTGCTGCCCGGGCACCTCGCCCTGCCCGAGCGCTCTCATGTGCTCACGCTTTCGGTACCGCGTCGACGGCCCAGACGCCCATGTCGTCGCTGCGGAAGCCGCGCGCGATGAGCACGTCCATGCGCGCCGCGACGGCGGGCAGCACGCCAAGCTCCTCGCCTCTTGCCATTTCCATGGTGAGCCGCACGTCCTTGCGCGCCATCGTGAGCTCGAAAGCGGCGCGATAGTCGCCCTTCGTCATCGCCGCGCCGCGGTAGAGCACCATGCCGGGGCGGACGCGCGCCCAACTCGCGTCGGCTCGCCTCGCGCGGCAGTGCTGCTCGGGTCGCACGGCACGCAGCACGTTGGCGTGAGCGAGCCGCGAGCGGATCTGTCCCTGGCGGGTGTCGCGCCGGGGCGGCTACGCCACTGCGCCGAGTGCGTTGCGGCGGAGCCCCGTGCCTTCCCAGTAGGGCGGGCCTCGGCTCGGCGAGCGCGCCGGCACGTCGGTGGGCTCGCCGAGCTTGGTGAGGAAGCGGGCCACGCTGCTGGGCTTGGTGATCGTCGCGACGAGCTTCATGCGGGCGTTGCACTTGGGGCAGGCGAGAACGTCGATCGCGAACGTCCTGCGGAGAAGGTCAGCCCAGGGGGGGTAGCCACCTGGCCGTCGCGGCGCGGTCGCTGTGTCGAGGGCCGTGGTGGTGGGCGCTTGGCCTGCGGGAGCGGGCCGCGGGCCGATGCGCGCGTGCCATGGACTGGCGGACGCGAGCACCCCCCGAGTCCTTGACCGTGTAGAAGCGCGGGGGCGGGACGCTGGTGGCGAGCCTGCAGAGCAAGGAGAGCGGGTCCATGTCGACGGCGACGGTGCCGTCGGCGTAGGCGCGCTCGAGGGCGATGCGGACGAGGCCGTCGCCGCGAAGCTCGACGTGCTCCTGCGCGATGGGGGGTAAGAGGACGTAGCGCAGGAGCGCTTCGCGGCCCTCGGCGTCGAGGGCGCCGTCGTCGATGGCTCCGTAGAGCGGCGTCAGTTCGTCCGCTTGCTGCGCCAGACGGAGCCCGCTCCGTTCGCGCCTCGCGAGACCCAGTAGATGCCCGTCTCGTCGACGGCGATGCCCCGCGGGCAGGCTTGCCCCGTCAGCTGCATCGGCGGCCCTCCCTTCGCGTCGGCGGTCAGCCGGTAGATCGTGCCGTTCATCGCGCCGGGGTTCGTCGCGCAATCTCCCGACTCGGTCCAGTAGAGTTCTCCCGCGAAGGACGCCATGCGGAGCACCTCGTTCATGCCCTCTGCGAGGACGCCCTTCATCGTCCCCGTCTGCCCGTCGCCGGCGAACGCCACGATGCGCCCGGTCTTCTTGCCGTCGACGTCCTCGTCCGCGACGACGACGTCCCCGCCGTGCACGGCCATCGCGTAAGGGTGCGAGACACCGGTGGCCCACGTCGTGACTGCGCCGGACGCCGCGTCCACGCGCGCGATGCGCTGGCCCTTCCCGTCGCCGACCAGGTACGCGCCTTGAAAGAACAGGACGAGCCCCGTGTCCTCGAACGGCGCCTCGGCCTTCAGCTTGCCGGTGGCGTCGTACACGAACATCGGGCTCGTGGGGCCCGCGAGGGACAGCGCGCCGAGTTGCCCAGCGTCGCCGTTCACGAGCTCGCGCGACGGGTCCGTCACGGGGAACAGCTTGGTCAGCGTGACGGCGCTGGGGTCGAACTTGCTGACGAAGTACCCGCCGTTGACGGGCGAGCCGTGAGCGAGCCACACTTCGTCGCCGCCGCGCCCGACCATGGCCGTCGGGCGCGGGGTCGAGACGCGCTGGAGCGCGCCTCCTTCCTTGGCGACGACCGCGATGCTTCCCATGTCCGCCGAGGGCTGAGGCGACTCGGTGACGACGATCTTGGTCGAGAGGAGCACCGTCCGCGATCCGTAGAAGAGGTCGCTCGCGATCACCTCGGCCGGGCCGTAGGTCGGCGTCGTCGCACCGCCCGCGGCGCCCGCCACGCCCGCCCCGGAGCCCGCCGACCCGGCCGCGCCGCTCCCTCCCGCGCCAGCGCCGGTGTTTCCGGAGGAGTCGTTGGCGTCGGACGAAGAGCAGGCCACGAGCGTGGCGGCGAGGGCAAGGGACAAGGCGCGCATGGCGACTCGGGTAGCCGCGGCGCTCGGGTGGGGCGACGCGCGCCGGAGGCGAACCTCACGAGGCTCACGGGCCGCGCGAGACCGCGCGAGAGCGATGGGGCCGTCAGCAGTCGTCCGACATCACCATCAAGCGCGCTCCCAGCTCGCCGATGCTCTTCGCGCCGCGCGCGCTGTTGCTGCTTAGACAACCGTGGTCTCGCACGATGCGCTTCTCGCGACCACCCCCTCGAACTCCGAGCCCCCCGCCGGAGGCACCTCTCGCCCGTCGCCCGCATCGTCCCTCGGCCACGCCCGCAGGTCGTGTCCAGCGCGGCGAAGCCGGCGCGCACAGCGCGCGAACCCTCGACGCGACCGAGGACGGGGCCACGCTGGCACCTCTCGACCGGCTCGGGCGCGATGGGTCATGTCGTCGCGGCGTCCGCCCCACTTGGGCTCAACTGGGTGGGTGTCGATGCGCCGTCCGATCGCCCACGAATTCTGTCGAAGAGCCCCACTTCGGCGCGGGGCTCGCTCTCGTGCGTCACCAGCGCAACGACGCCGCGGTCAACCCGAAGAACATGGACGCGGTGCGGGAGGTGCGACTCCACACCCTGCGCGCGGGCGACGAGGGCGACAAGAAGCGACTCCTCGGCAAGCTCTTCGACAAGTGACGCCGGGCAGGCGCGAGGGAAGCGTGAGCCGACCCTGCTTGCGCTGCGGCGCGATCTGGTGTCGGGTGGCCCGGACATGAACGATCCCTTCGCGCCCATCCAAGGAATCTCCCTCGAACGATACGCCGAGCTCGGCGCGGAGGTCGCGGATCACGTCGACGACCCGGAGGCGCAAGCGAAGATCGTCGAGGGGCTCGGCGTCTCTCGCGCCGATTGGGAGGCCGCGCAGTCCGGCTGGACGGCGCGCATGCGTGACATGGCGCTGATGGGCATCGTGGCCCAGCGGTTCATGCCGCTCTACCAGGCCGCCCTCACCAAGAAGAAGGGGACCGTCGACGTGTCCTACGACGACTGGATCGCGCTGAACGGGGCCGTCCGCGCCTACGGGTACGAGCGCGCCCTCGCCACCTACCAGCTGGACTCGGCGACGTGGACGCAGCTCTCGAGCGCGTGGCAGGGCCGGATCGCCGCGAACGCGTCGATGGCCCAGACCTTCCATGGGACGGTCGAGGTCGAGGCGCAGCGGCTCCGCGGCGGCGGTCAGCACCGCCCCATCACCCTCCAGAGGCAGTCGGGGGCGCAGGCGGCGGGTGAGGGGCCGGTGGCGGCGCAGCAGGCGCCCGCGACGCCCCAGGCGGCCGCCAGGCAGTACGAGAACCAGATGCTCGCCGCCTCCGTCCAGGCGAACAACGCCGCGGTGATGGCGCAGGCGAACGCGCAGGCCGCGGCCGCCTACGGCAACGCGGCGAACCAGGTGGGCTTCCTCGGGCGAGGGGTGCTCGGCGCGATCGGCATGGGCGCGATCGCGAAGGGCATCGGCCCCGGGATGCAGGCCTTGGTAGCTTGGTCCGACGGCAACAAATACCCGGCCCAGGTCGTCCAGGTCCAGAACGGACAGGTGCTCGTCGCCTTCCAGAACGGGCAGCAGCAGTGGGTGCCCGAGAGCGCGGTGAGCCGCGCATGAGCCAGTACGGCAACTGCACGAACTGTGGGGCGAACCTCACGCCCGAGGACTACCAGCAGCCGGCCTGTCGGTACTGTGGCACAGCCTTCTTGCACCACCAGGAGGCCGCGGCGAAGGTCGCGGAGCTCCAAGCCGTGATGGGCGCGATGCGGCCACCGATGCCCTACGGCGCACCGATGCTCCCGCCGGGTCAGCCCGTCGTCGTCCCGGGGATGGTGCCGATCCAGCACGCCTCCGCTCAGTATGTGGGCTCAATTCCGACCTTCGGGGCGAGCCCGCCGCCCGGAGGTCCGATGCCTGCGTCGCCGCCCCCAGGGGGGAGGCCCTTCGTCGTGACGCCCGCGCGGGCCAACCGCACCATGTTGTTCGTCATCATCGGGGTCGTCGTGGTGACGACGGTCATCCCCCTGCTGGTCGTGGTGATCGGCGTCGTCGTCAGGCTGTTGCTCTGACGAGCCATCCCGCGGCGCGCACGGATGAGCTCCGCGGCGCTCGAGCTCGGATTGTCACTGCCGCGTGAGCGACAGCTTGCCCAAGACCACACCGTCGCGGACGAGCTCGCCGTCCGTCACGAGCACCTTCCGGTCCACCGGGAAGGAGACGTGCGCCCCGTCGACGAGGGTGAGCACCAGGGTGCCGGTCGAGATCTCCGTGCCGTAGAGCTCGAGCTGGCCCGCCACGGGCGCAGCCTCGTACGCGCCGTCGGCGGTCGTGAACGTGCCCGTGAGGTGCATCCTGCTCACCGAGACGCAGAGCACACGGTCGCCGCAGGCGGGGCTCGGCGTGGGCGGCGCGTACAAGAGATCGAGCGTCGCCCCCGTGGGGGCGCCTCCGGTCGGCGTCAGGGTGCCCGTGTAGTGGCCCGCGACGAGCGCCTTCATGTCGTCCGCGCCGTAGCGGAAGTCGTCGGTGGGGTCGTCCGTCGACGAGGCTCCGCAGGCCGTGAGGGCGAGCGCAGAGACGAAGACGAAGACGAAGACGAAGAGCTTCACCCTCAGAGCTTACCGCAGAACACGTTCGCGACCACTCCGGTGTTGTTCGATTCGACGCACTCGTGCACCGTGGTCGGCTCGTCGACGACCACGTAGAACGCGAAGGGCGGCGCGCCGGACGTCACCACGGGGACCGTGAGGACCTCCGAGCCGCCCGGGAGGAGCGGCTTCGTCGTCACCGCCTGGCCCACCAGGATCCCCGCCGGCGAGACCCCCTGGTAGAAGCGGACCGTGACCCCCGCGGAGGCACCGAGGCTGCCCTGGTTCTTCACCGTGGCGACGAGCCCGACGCTCGTCGGGCACTGGAGGATCGAGGCCGCGAGGTCCACGGCGAGATCGGGCGCGTTGTACACGGCCTTGCCCTGTGTCGACTGGCGGTAGTTGTTGAAGCCCTTGGGCCCCCAGCTCGCGTCCTCGGGCGAGCTCACGGCGCCGGAGTTCTCGATGTTCGTCACGTGGTAGGCGTGCTGGTTCCACACACGCCGGGTGCGCACCCAGCTGTCGTTTGCGTCGCCGTAGACGAAGACACCACGGCGCGCGCCGGCCTTGCCGTAGGGGCAGCTCGGATTGCCGCTCTGGTGGTTCAGATCGTTCGCGACGACGATGATCTCGGTGTTGTTGTCGGCGTCGACGTCGGCGACGACAGGGTACTCGTGGATGGTCGCGGACGAATTGGGCAGCTCGATCAGCACGTCGCCTGTCTCCCCAGCGTAGACGCGCATGTAGCACTCGTCATTGTAGATGACCTCGGCCTTGCCGTCTCCCTCGAAGTCGAAGACCGTGCTCCCGGTGCGGTTGCTCGAGAGGTCTTGTGTGTCCTTCGTCCACAGCACGGAGATCGCGGGCGTCGGCTTCGGCTCGTAGTGGAACACAGTGTACGAGGTCCCACCCGCCGACGCGAAGTCGGGGCCACCCACGCCGTCGAACTGGGCGATCGTCGGCGGCCCGCCTGCCCCGCTGCCAGGCATGGCGAGCTCCGCCAGCAAGGCCCCGGTGAGGGCGTCCTGGACGCGCACCTTCCCTGCGGCGACGACGACCAGCTCCGCCTTCCCGTCGAGGTCGAGGTCGGCGATCGCCGGGTACCCATCGACGAGTCCATTGTCCCACATCACCGTGCCGTCCGAGCGGAAGGCGCGGCGGCCCGTCAAGATCTCTTGCTTTCCGTCCTGATCCACGTCCGCGACGACGCTGACCGCTCCGTAGTTCCCGTTGTTCGATCCCGCATACGGTCCCTTGTCGAAGAGCAGCTTCCCCGCCTTGTCGAAGACGACGCCCCCGGCGACGACCTCGATCGAGCCGTCGCCGTCCAGATCGGCGAGCGCGATGGTGACCGACTCGAAGCCGGAGGTGTAGGGCGTCGTCCCGTCTGCTTGCTTCGACGTCCAGAGGAGCGACCCGTCGTGCCGGAAGGCGATGACGCCACCGCCGCGCTTCGGCGCGACGATCTCCACCCAGCCGTCCCCGTCGAGATCGCCGACGGCGGGCGTGCCGCGGGGGTTCACCTGGTTGGCCGCCACGTAGACGTCCGCGGTCGCGGTCCATTTCTCGAGCCCAGTCTTCCCGTCGAGGGCGCGGACGTGCCCGACCCCCGTGGACGAGTAGTTCTCGCTCGTCACGATGACGACGTCCGGGGTCCCGTCTTTGTCGAGGTCCACGACGAGCGGTGTGTTGATGACCTGATTGGACTGGGGCGCGATGGCGCTTCCGGTCCACGACCATTCCAGCTTGGGGGTGAGCGCCCCGACGGGAGGCTTGTACTCGCACGCCACTGGGACAATCTGGGGGAGACACTTCCCGAGCACCGGCTCGCAGAAGGCGTCCTCCGGGCAATCGAAGTGGTCGGCGCATACACTCCCGGGTGTCTTGCACTGCTTGGCGACGCAGACGTCGCCCGCGCTGCAGCAGACGTCGTCTGCCGCGCCGCAGCGGATGCCGCTCGCGCACGCGGGCTTGCAGGCGCCCGCGACGCACTCGTCGCCCACCGCGCAGCACGCGCCCTGGGCGCCGCAGAGGATCCCCGACTGGCACGCGTCGCCTCCCGCGCCTGCGGCTCCCCCTCCGCTCACGCCGGCCGCGCCCGCGCCGGAAGCGCCGGAAGCGCCCGCGCCGGAAGCGCCGGAAGCGCCGGAAGTGCCGGCCGCGCCCGCGCCGGAAGTGCCGGAGGCGCCGGAAGCGCCGGAAGCGCCCGCGCCGGAAGCGCCGGAAGCGCCCGCGCCGG
>CAYNEK010000005.1:27242-55169 GCA_964396175.1 uncultured Polyangiaceae bacterium
GCGCCGGAAGCGCCGGAAGCGCCCGCGCCGGAAGCGCCGGAAGCGCCCGCGCCGGCCGCGCCCGCGCCGGAAGCGCCGGAGGCGCCCGAAGCGGCACCGCTCCCGGACTCCCCTCCTGCACCGGCCTTGCCGGTGGTCCCACCCGCGCCTGCGTGCGCGCCGCCTGCGCCTGCGTGCGCCCCGCCCGCGCCGGCGCCCGGCGATGTCGTCGTATCGTCTCCCGAGCCCCCGCAGGCCGCGATCGTCAACGTGAGAGCGAGTGTGGAGATCGAGGTGCGCATCGACACGTTCTACTTCGACGAGCGCCGTCCTGCGCGTCGTTCGTTCGAGCGCTGACCCGTCGTCCGATCGGTGACCCAGACATCGATCGCGGGGCAGCGACGAGAACCCGGGGGCGGAGCCGCTCGCTGGTCGTGGACCGCTGGGAGCCAGCCACGGCGACGAGAGGCAGCGCTTGCGCTCGATGGATCGTGCCGCCGTGCGGATCTTCTGGATCCAGCGGTCCTTCATGGCGACGCGCGGCCCGGGCGCCGCGCGTCGTCGCGGCCGTGGCTCGCGCTTGGTGGTGAGGTGGTCCAGATCGTTGGCGCCGGACGCTCGCGACTCTGCCCGCGCGGAGGCTCACGGCTCGGCGCGCACGCTCACGATGCGATCGCCCTCGGCGAGGGCGCTCCAGTCTCCCGTCGCCGTGCCGAGCCACGTGTACTCGCCGTCGAGGTGCGGCACGCGCGACGTCGTCACGAAGAACTGTGACGAGCCCGTGTCCCGTCCGGCGATCGCGACGCCCACCGACAGCGGCCCGAAGGGGATGGGGCTCGTCTCACAGTGGAGCAGCCCCTTGCCGGAGCCTCCCGTGCCGTCTCCCCGCTTGTCGCCGAACTGGACCACGAACCCCGGCACCACGCGATGGATGACGACGCCCCCGTAGAAGCCCTCTCGTGCCAGCTCGACGAAGCGACCGGTCGCGGCGGGCGCGAGCGCCCCGTCGAGCTTCAGGGTGAGCTCGCCGACGTCGGTCTCGAGGACGAGCGTCACGGCGCGTGGAGCTCTCGAGGACTCGGCGTTGGGCTCCGGGTAGGGCACGACGTCCGCGCACGAGGCCTTGTCTCCGAGCCGCTCGAGCGAGCGCGCCGCGTGAGCGCGCAGCGTCGGATTGGGCCCCTTGCAGAGGGCGGTGAGGACGTCCCTCGCGTCCCTCACGCCGAGCGAGCCCGCCGCGGCCGTGAGGGCGATGACCACCTCGACGTCGTCCTCGCTCCACGCCTTGTGGAGCTGCGAGGACACGAGCTCGAGAGCGGAGGTGTCGGCGAGCGTGGGGCGCTTGGCCACACACTCCGCGGCGGCGGCGACGCGCGCCGGATCGTCGGAGCCGAGGGCGTCCTTCACCACCGCGCCGAGATCCTCGATCTCGGGGTGCGCGGCGAGCACCTCGAACGCGCGTGCGCGCACCTTCGCGCTCTTCGTCTCGAAGCTCGCGCGGAGGGCGGCCTTGTCGGTCTTCTTCTGGATGGGGCCGCGCGCGAGGACGCTGAGCGCGGCGAGCTCTCGCGCCTCGCCTTCGCACGCCGCCAGCACGGGATCGGCGCGGCTCGTGGCGAGGAGTGTCGCCGCCCGGCAGCGCAGCGAGGCGGCGCGCCTCGTCACGGTGGCGGGAGAGCCGTCGGGCGGCGGTGCGTGCGCCACCATCGCGCGGAGCGTCGCCTTGCCCTTCGTCGTGCGCGGGGGCTCGAGCGCATCCATCACAGCCGACAGAGGCGCGAACGCGGCGCTCGCGAGCGTCGAGAGCGACGCAGGGTCGTCAGCAGGCAAGAGAGCTGGGAGCGCCTCGAGGAGCGCCGCCTGGCCGCGTGCGCCGACGCGACCGAGCGAGCGGGCCGCCTCCGCGCGCTCCTCGGGGGAGAAGGATCGATCGGAGAGCGCGCGAACGAGCTCGGGGACGGCGTCGTCGTCGACGCGACCGAGCGCGCGGAGGGCGAAGATCCTCGTCTCGCCCGGGTGCGCGAGGCGCGCCGTCGCGACCTCGAGCAGCCGCGCTCGGACGGCGCCCGCCGCGTCGCGCCGCGTGAAGGGGTAGAGCGCCTCACCGAGCGTCGAGCCTCGCCCGAGCAGGGCGACCTCGGTCTCGCTGGAGAGCCCGTGCCCCGCCGCGAGCGCGCCCAGGCCGAGCGCCGCCGCGCGCGCTCGCTCGCGTGGACCCGCGAGCCAAGCCGCGAGGAGGTGCTCGGCGTCCTTGGTGCCGCACACGCCGAGCGCCCGCGAGAAGGCGGCGTCGACGTCCCAAGGGCCGGCGCTCGAGGGCAGGGCCGCGCTCCTCGCCGCGAGCGCGGGGACGACCTCGTCTTCGGCGCCCTTGCAAGATGTGCCCAGCCCGAAGGCGACGAACGCCAGGGTCTCCGGGTCGTCGTCGGACAGCAGCCGGAGCAGCTTGTCCCGAGCGTCCCTTCCGCCGCTCCTCGCGAGCGCGCGCGCGGCCGCCCGGCGCGTGGCGAGATCGGGCGCGGCGAGCACGGCGTCCTTCAGCGCTGCGGTGTCACGGCGCCCCTCGGCGCGGAGGATCGCGGTCGTGTCCGCGCTCGCACGAGGTGCGGCGCTCGAGGACGAAGAGGCGCTGGGCGTCGTCGTCCCGCGCGGCGTCTCTCTCTGGCAGGCCGCGGCGAGGACGCTGAGCCCGACGAGCGCGTGCGCTGCGGCGGCGGAGGCGCCTCGCGGACCCGGCGTGACGCGTGCGATGAGCCGGGTCCAGACGGGCGTGCGCGCGGCAGCGGCAGCTGCGTGCGCCGGCCACGGTGCGACGCGTGCGATGCGCTGGGTCCAGGCGAGCGTCTGGGCCGCGACGGCAGAGGCGCCCCGTGGACTTGGTGCAGGGCGCGCGGGGTGGCAGGGCCCGACAGGGGAGCGCTTCACGGTACGGTGACGGTACAACGTCAACGCCCGAAGCTCGACGACCATGGTACGATTCATGTCGATGCGGCTCCGCTCCTTCGCGACCCTGCTTGCGCCCCTGCTCGTCGCGGCGTGCGCCAAGAAGCCCCCGACGGCGGTCGTCCTGCTCATCTCGAGCGATCTCTCCTTCCCAGCGCAGGCGAACCTCGTCGAGATCGAGGTGACGCGCGACGGGAGCACGAGCTTCTTCAAACAGTACCCGATCCCGGGCGGCGAGCTGAAGCTCCCGGGCACCCTCGTGCTCCAGAACGATGACACCATGGATCCGGCCGAATCGGTCCGCGTCGACATCCGCGCGCTGGCCGACGCCACGCAGATCGTCACGCGCTCGGCCGTGTTCTCGATGTCGGACGAGAAGATCAAGCTCCTCACCATGCCCCTCGCGGCGGCGTGCAAGGACGTCCTGTGCGGGCAGGGGCGCACCTGCGATCTCGGCGCGTGCGTCGACGAGGCCGTCTCGAGCGGCGATCTCCCCGACTTCGAGAGCAACGACGCCGCCTTCGCGGGCGTCGGTGGCGCCGCCGGGGGGAAGCCGTAGGGCTCCTCGGTGATGGGATCGGCGCTGGCCCCGGGGCGCGCGGTGCTCGGGGCGCTCGGGTGGGACGAGGGGTGGGAGCGCGTGCTCGCCGAGGCTGCTCGGGATCTCACGCCCGCGCGGGTCGTCCGTCACGATGGGGTCGCGGTGCTCGTGGCCTCGGCGGATGGGGAGCGCGCGCTGCCGCTCCGGAGGAGCCTGGAGACGCTCGTCGTCGGGGACTGGGTCGCCTTGCTCGGCGATCGAGTCGTCGCGCGGCTCCCCCGCCGCTCGCTCTTGCGCCGACGAGAGGCGGGCGGCGATGGGGCGCAGGCCATGGCGGCGAACGTGGAGCAGGTGCTCCTCGCGTGCGGGCTCGACCGCCCCGTCCGCGTCGGGCGGGTGCGACGTGGGCTCGCGATGGCGGAGGATTGCGGTGCTCGCCCGATCGTCGTGTTCACGAAGACCGATCTCTGCGAGGACGTGGAGGCCATCGAGCGATCGGTGCGCGCCGAGGCGCCCGGGGTCGCAATTCTGACGACGTCTGCGCGGGGCGGTGCGGGCCTTGCCATGCTCGCCGAGGCACTCGTGGGCTTCACTTCGGTGTGGGTGGGAGAGTCTGGTGCGGGGAAGTCCACCCTCGTCAACGCGCTCGTCGACGCCGATGTAGCTCGCGTCGGTGAGGTCCGAGAGGGCGACCGGAAGGGCCGACACACGACGACGGCGCGGCGCCTCCACCTCCTCCCGCGGGGTGGTGTGCTCATCGACGCGCCGGGCGTCCGCGAGGCGGGGCTCGTGGCCGACGACGACGCCGTCGGGCGCGCCTTCGACGACGTGGAGGCGCTCGGCGATGGCTGTCGCTTCGGCGACTGCGGTCACACCAACGAGCCCGGCTGTGCCGTACAAGTCGCGCTGCGGCGCGGGCTGCTCTCCGTGGATCGGCTCGCCGCGTGGGGCGCGCTCCGCGTGGAGGCTGCGTCCACACGTGGGCTCCGTGGCCACGTCTCGCGCGAGCGCGCCCCGCGCAGTGGCAGGGCGCCCCGCTCCAAGACGCGGCGCTGAGTGGTCGCGCTCGGGGTGGGGATCGCGTCGTCTCACGCGCGCTGCGGCCGCGCCCTGCGCGAGCGCACCCCATGGCGGCGCAGCGATGTGGGCGCGCGGCGCCGCGCGATCTTGCGTGAGACTCCTGGGATCCGACGGGCTGTGGGCCCTTCTCTGGGGCTACGGGCGGGACGAGCGGAGCCGTGGGACGAGCCCGATCTCGTCACGCCGTGCGCGCGAGGGTCGTGGGACGGCGGGGGTCGGCGACTTCGACACGGCGCCGTCACGCCGTGCGCGCGAGGGTCGTGGCAATTGCTCCTCGCGACGAGTCCGGCGCGTGCTACCGGACGCCTCGCGCGCCTTCGTCGTGGATCTCCTCTACTTCGTCATCCTCGTCTCGGTGCTCATCTTCGTGCACGAGCTCGGCCACTTCATCGTCGCCAAGTCGTTCGGCATCAAGGTGCTCACCTTCAGCGTCGGGTTCGGGCCGAAGATCCTGCGCTTGCGCGGGAAGGAGACCGAGTACTGTGTCGGGCTCATCCCGCTCGGTGGGTTCGTGCGGATGCTCGAGGCGTCCCGCGGCGAGGACGTCCTCCCCGAGGACCGCCGCCGGACCTTCGAGGCGCAGTCGATCCGGAGGCGCGTCGCCGTCGTCGTCGCCGGCCCGCTCATGAACTTCGTCTTCCCCGTGCTCCTCTATTTCGGGGTCTTCTTGACGGATCAGCGGTTCGTGCCCCCGACGGTGGGGGTCGTCCTGCCGGGACACCCCGCGGAGGGCAAGCTCCTCGAGGGCGATCGCATCCTCGCGGTCGATGGCGTCGAGGTCGGCACCTTCCTCGAGGTGCAGCGCGCGATCTCGAAGAAGCCTCGCCAAGAGGTCCACCTCCGCGTGTTCCGGAACCTCGCGTACGTGGACGTCGAGGTGACGCCCGAGGAGGTCATCGAGACGACGCAGTGGGACGAGCAGATCCACGTCGGGAGGCTCGGCATCCTCCCGGACGCGCCCGCCGCCGCCATCGGGGTGTCGAACCCGACCTCCTCCGCGTACCGCGCGGGGCTCCGCACGTTCGACGTCCTCACCAGCGTGGCGGGGCGCCCGGTCAAGCACTTCCGTGACATCGAGGCCATCCTCGCGGACAACCGCGGCGAGACGATCCCGGTCACCTACCTGCGGCCTCGCTTCCTCGAGGGGGCGCTCGGCGGCTTCGCGGACCTCGCGGTCTACGAGGCCGGCGTGGCCGCCCTCACGCCCGATCCGGCGGCGGGTGATCTCGAGCGGCGGACGGGCATCGAGTCCTCGGACCTCTACGTCGCGGTCGTCCCCCCAGGGAGCGCGCAGGCGAAGGCGAACATCCAGCGTGGTGACCGCATCACGCACGTCGACGACGAGAAGGTCGCGGCCTGGAGCATCCTCGAGGAGCGGCTCTTCGCCGAGCCCGAGCGGATGCACAAGCTCACCTACGTGCGCGACGGGCACGAGGCGTCCGGGACCATCCTCCTGCGGCGCGAGCTGGTCGTCGACGAGACGGGGGAGCAGCACCAGCGGTACTCGCTGCGCATGCACCACTGGGTCCCGACGGTGCGCGAGCCCCTCGTCGAGCACCCGCACCCCCTCGTGCACGCGATGACGAGCGCGCTCACGCAGACGCGGAACGTCGTGCGCTTCCTCGCGACGGGCATCGCGAAGATCGCGTCCGGCGAGGCGCGCCTGTCCCAGCTCTCGGGTCCGCTCGCGATCTACGAGGTCGCAGGTCGCGAGGGCGCGAAGGGGACCGAGTACTTCCTCTGGGTGATGGCGGTCATCAGCCTCAACCTCGGCCTGCTCAACATCCTCCCCATCCCCACACTCGACGGCGGACACCTGCTCTTCCTCGTCATCGAGGCGGTGTTCCGGCGCCCGCTGCCGCTCCGCGTGCGCGAGCTCGCCAGCTTGATGGGGATGCTCGCGCTGGTCTCGCTCATGGTCATCGCGTCGAAGAACGACCTCGAGGCGCGGCGCGACGTCATCGCGGGGCAGCTCCGAGAGATCTTCGGAAAATGAAGGTCGATCTCGCGCGGGCGGTGGCCCACCGTGTGCTCGTACGCGTCCTCGAGGACGACGCGTTCGCCGCGGCGTCGCTCGCTGCGGAGCTCGAGCGACACGTGCAGCTCGACGTGCGAGATCGCTCGTTCGTGACCGAGCTCGTGTTCGGCGCGCTGCGCGCGTTCCGTCACCTCGAGGGCCGCCTCGTACGGCACGCGTCGCAGGGGGCGTTGCGCGCGCCGCCGGCGGTCCGCGCCGCCCTCGTCCTCGGGGCGTATCAGCTCGCCGTGCTCGACCGTGTCCCGCCCTTCGCGGCGGTGTCGACCTCGGTCGAGCTCGCGCGGGAGAGCTCGCCGGGGGCCGCACGCTTCGCGAACGCGGTGCTCCGTGGGCTCGCGGAGGAGGTCCTCCGGGTGGGTAAGACCGACGCGCGAGACGCGGCGGTGCTCGGGGCCCCTCGGTGGCTCTTGCGCGCCCTCGATCGGGCGCTGGGGCCCTCGCGCGGTCGAGACTTCGTCGGCGCGGGGCCGGTGCCTCCGCCGGGCGTCTTGCGGGTGCGCCAGGGAGCGCGCGCGGCCCACGTCGAGGCGCTCCGCGCCGCCTTCCCCCGCGCGGAGATCGAGCTCGGCGAGATCCCGTCGGTGATCCGCGTGCGCGGGATCGGTCCGGTCGGGGCGATCCCTGCGGTCGTGGAGGGGGCGCTCGTCGTCCAGGAAGAGGGCTCGCAGCGGGTGGCGCTCGCGCTCGGCGCGGGGCGCGGAGACCGGGTGCTCGACGCGTGCGCGGGGCGAGGCCAC
This sequence comes from uncultured Polyangiaceae bacterium, assembly GCA_964396175.1. Lineage (GTDB taxonomy): Bacteria > Myxococcota_A > Polyangia > Polyangiales > Polyangiaceae > CAYNEK01. The sequence goes on from CAYNEK010000005.1 coordinate 34,561, forward strand.
AAGGCGCTCCTCCTCCTCGACGCGGGCGCGGAGGTCGAGGCCGCGGATCTCCACGCGCAGAAGCTCGACTTCCTCGCCGCCGAGGCGCGCCGCCTGGGGCTCGCCGCGCCGGTGTGTCACTCGGTCGATCTCGGCGTCGGGCTCGGGTCGATCCGGGAGGGCTCGTTCGACTCGGTGCTCGTGGACGCGCCGTGCTCCGGGGTCGGCACGCTGCGGCGGCGCCCCGAGATCCTGCTCCGCCGCACCGAGGCCGATCTCTCGGCGCTCGCGGCGCTCCAGCGGGCGATCCTGGCGCGCGCGGTCCTCGCGGCGAGGCCTGGGGGACTCATCGTCTATGCCGTGTGCAGCGTGCTCCGAGAGGAGCTCGAGGACGTGACGGCGGAGGTCCCGGGCGCGCGTCGCGAGGGTGAGATCGAGCGGCTCACGCCGATGGCGCACGGGACGGACGGCTACGGGATCGTTCGGCTGCGTCGCCACGGCGGATGATACGCCTGCGAGGCGCCTCCGCGGCGCTCGCGGCCGCGCGATGGGTCCGCGACGCGCGTGTCGGCGCGATGGGTCCGCGACGCGCGTGTCGGCGCGATGGGTCCGCGCTGCGTGTGTCCGCGCGATGGGTCCGCGACGCGCGTGTCCGCGCGATGGGCCCGTGACGCGCGTGTCCGCGCGATGTATCCGCGCGATGTGTCCGCGCGATGTGTCCGCGCGATGTGTCCGCGCGATGGGTCCGCGGCGCTCGCGGCCGCGCGATGGGTCCGCGACGTGTGTGTCCGCGGTGCGGCTTCGTGGACCCATTCGTGCTCCGCCGCCTGCACTACCGGGCGAGCTTCAGCTCCGAATGCCGCGCACGGTTCGCGTTCCGGTCCGAGACGCGGATCTTCACGTCGAGGTGATCCCCTGCGATCTTCCCCGTGAAGATCCCAGTCCACGTGACTTGCTGGTTGGGATCCTTGGGATCGATCCGGCCGCTGACGACGTCGTCTTCGTGGTGCCCCGAGAGCGTGGCCGTGCCGAGGGCGCCCGAGATTTCGCCGGTGACGACTGGGCCCGCGATGGTGAGCTTCATCGTGACATCGCCGATGGCGTCGGTGCCGGGGTCCTTCTTCCAGATCTCGACCTTCGCGTCGGCGGGCGGGGTCACCTCGGCGACCTTGCTCTTGCCCGTCCCGTGCCAGGTCCCGTCTGCCGGGCTCGCCGCGACCGCTCCCGCGGACGAGGCCGCCGGTCCGGCGGACGTCGCGGCGGCCGCGGAGGAGGAGGCGGCCGCGACCGACGTGGTCGCCGAGGGCGTGGGCGCGCCGGTCGACCTGGCGCCGCTGGGGTCGTCCTTGCAGCCCAGGAGGAGGATGGGGACCGTGAGCGCGAAGACGAGCGGGATGGATCGGAGGTTCATGAGGTGGTCTCGGTGATGCGCACGCCCAGGTGGCCGTCGACGTCGCACAGCTCTCCCCGCGCGAGGACGACCCCGCCCGAGCGGAGGACGGCCTCCGCGCCGATCGGTGTGTCCGTGGTGAGCACCTCTCCGGGGGAGAGCGCAGCCCAGCGCGACGCGGGGAGCGTGAGGGTCCCCACCTCGATGCGCACGACGAGATCGGCGTCGGCGAGGGCTCGGTCGTGGTCGGGCGTGGCCATGGCGCGCGTCCTCGCCCGTTAGCACGGCCCGTGCGGCGCGCCCAAGGTCGCCTCCGAGTCGCGGGCAGTCGACGCGGATCGTCTCCGCCCCGGCCCTCCTCGCGCCGATCGCCCCGAAGCGTCTTCCCGGGCCACGCGAGGCGCCTCCATGGATGGGATGAAGGGATGAAGGGATGAAGGGATGAAGGGATGTGTCCACCCGATCGCCCTGAGCCCGCTTGACGAAGCCGTGGTGTGCGGGCACCATGAGACGATGCACGCGTGTGTGCCTCGCAGGAGGGGCCCATGGATCGCCCGATGACGACGCCAGCATGGTCGTCTTCCCACGGATCCGGCAGGCCGAGTCGGCTCGTCTTCGGGCTCGTGGCGCTCTCGGCGGTCGTGGGCTTCGTCTCCGACCTCTCCCTCGTCAGCGTGGTCGGTGTGGCCACATCGGGGGGCGTGACGCCCTTCCTCCGAGAGTCGGGCTGGTACGCCTATGGGGTGATCCTCGGGACCCTGGCCGCGGGGGTCGTCTCTGCCGTGCTCGGCTTCGTCCTGGTCGCGAAGAAGCGCGCTCCGGCCGCCCTCCTCGCCGTCCTCCCGCTCCTCCTCGCCGTCCTCGTCTGGCGCCTCCAGGTTGCCGCCGTGGACCTGGTCCGACAGGCGATCGGGGGAGTCTCGCTAGACCCCGGACAAAAGGCGCGCATCTTCGCCGTCGGTATCGCAGAGGCGTCCACCCTGGGCATCGCCGGGGGCGCGATCCTCTCGTCCCTCGCGGCGACCCTCGCGGGTTACCTGGGAGCGCGTGCCCTGTCGCGCGTGCCCCGGGGGCGCTTCGGTCTCGGCGCCGTCCTCGCGCTCGTGGGAGGCCTCGTGGGGCTCGCGGTGGTCGGCGCGCTCTCGGTCGCGTGGCCGGCCTTCGCCGCGAGCGGCCCCCCGCTCGGGCTCGCCGCGGCGCTCGCGGGGGTCTTCGCGGCCGTCGTCGGCGGCGTCGCGCTCTCGGATCCCTCGGCCGACGACGAGGCGCGTGGCAGCGCACTCGGCGACGTGGGGCTCGCGGCGCTCTTCGCCGCGGTGGGCGTCTTGTTCGCGGTCACGGCGCTCCGTGGCATCGGACAGCACCAGGCGCTCACCGCTGTGGGGAACCACTCCCTCGACGCGGCGCGGCAGCAGCAGCTGGTCGCCCAAGGGCTCGCTCGGAGCGAGGCGGCCTCCTCGGTGCATTGGCTCCCGCTCGTGCCCATCGTGCTGGCGTCCCTCGGGGTGCTCGTGCCTTCGATCCGTCTCTCGGGTCGCGCGCTCGCGAGCGCCTGGAGCGGCGTCCTCGCGGGCCTCGTCGCCTCCACGCTCGCGCTCGGCGTCTTCGTCGTGCCCCGTGACCGGCCCCTTCAGGATCTGGCCGCGCTCGCACGGGCGGCCGACGGCGCATCCGGCCTGGTCGTCGGACCGGAGAGCATCACCCACGGCGGCGTCGAGATCGGGCGGACGATGGAGCTTACCCCTGAGCGATGCCAGGAGCTCGGCGCGAGCGCGGTGTCGCCCGACCCAAGGGTCCCCACGGTGGCCATCGATCCGGCGGTTCCGTTCGGCCGCGTGGGGTGCCTCCTCGGGGCCATGGCCGGCGACGAAGGACGTTCGATCGAGATCGCCCACACGGGCGGCACGAAGAGTGACCTCCCGCCGCCCTGGGGCACGATGATCCGAGGCCCCAAGGGGTACCGGCTGCGTGTCGCGGAAGCCCTCCGCGCGCGTGAGCCGAAGCACCTGCACATCGCGCGCGCGAGCTGGCGTGCGCGCATCGAGGACCGGGTGTCATCCTTGGAGGGACCCTTCGACGAGCGAATGAGCGAGATCCGGTCGGTGCAGCCTGGCGCGAGGCTGGGTCTGTCGGTCGATCCCGACGTGCCGTTCGGGGAGGTGTCGAGGCTGCTCGAGGCGCTCGAAGGGCGCGACGTCGAGCTCTTCCCGACCATGACGGGGGAGCGAGCCATGGCGACCAGCGATCTCGCGACCCTCCTCGAGACGATGAAGCTCGACACCCTGGCGGTGCGCTCGAGCTCGACCCCAGGCCGCCGTGACCGGGTGCGGCTGGGCGCGGTGAACGTGTCGGGGCGGCTCCCGCTCGAGGTCGTGGAGCGCGCCGTTCGCGGGTACGCGCGAGCGTTCGACGCGTGCTACGAGGGGGGCTTCACGAAGAAGCCCACGCTCGAGGGGCGCGTCGCGGTCCGGCTCGTCGTCTTGGGCGACGGCTCGGTGAAGGAAGCCAGAAATGGCGGCAGCGATCTCCCGGACCCAGCGGTCGTGGATTGTGTGGTGGGGGTGTTCCAGCGCGCGCTCTTCCCGAAGCCCGAGGGAGGGATCGTGACGATCGTCGTCCCGCTCCTGTTCTCGCCTCGTGGGTGACGCGGGGGGACGCGGCGCGCGACTCGTCTACGAGGACTTCGCGCCTGGGTGGGCCGATCGTCTTCGAGCGGCGGCGCGGCGGCGCGGACGCCCTACACTTCCACGAACGAGCGATCCGCCGTGGGCCGATCGTCTTCGAGCGGCGGCGCGGACGCCCTACACCTCCACGAACGAGCGATCCGCCTCGAGCCTGTACGACCCCAGGAACGCCCCCGGCGCCCGCGCTCCCCAATCGTCTGGCGACAGCATCGAGAAGACGCGCGTCCCGTCTTCGCGCTCGTACAGGTGGTACACTCTTCCAGGCGCCTTCTGGAAGCGGCACTCGGCGCGGTGAAGCGCCGCGTCGCGCTCGGCGCGCGCCAACACCTCCTTCGCCTTCTCTTGCAGGCCCCGGATCTGCTCCGCGATGACCCGCAGTTCTGCCGTGACCACCGCCGTCAAGAGGCCGTCTGCCTGCTCGATCTCGCGCGCGGTGTCCACGAGCCCGAACGCCGGCGCCAGCCGCGACACCGGGTAGGGCGAGGCGTGGTCTGGCCCCGCGTGGATGACCGCCTTCGATGGGGGCGCCTCGGCGTCGTCCGGCATCTCAGACCCCGTAGCGCGTTCGGTTCGCGAGGACGTGGTCCACGTAGTGCTCGACGGGCTGGTGCGGGCGCAGGTCTCCGCGCTCGGCCTCGTCCTCGAGCGCCCGCATCAGCTGCCCGAGGCGCGGCGAAGGCGACAGGCCGAGCGCCGTCATGAGCCCGGTCCCGAGCCCCTTCGGCAGGGGCGGCACCTTCGCGTCCTCTCCCTGGATGACGGCCAACCGCGCGGCGAGATCGTCGATCTGTCGGAGCCCATGGCGCTTCTTCTCGGGGCGCTTCGTCGTGATGTCGGCGCGCGCGAGGCAGAGCAGATCCTCGAGGTACGGGCCCATCTCCTTGCCGAAGCGGCGCACCGCGCTGTCCGTCCAGCCGTTCTCGTAGCCACCTGCCCGGAGGTGGTGCAGGATCAAGAAGCGAATCTCGTCGCGCAGCGCCGGATCGCCCGCGAAGAGCCCGCGCCTCCGCTCCAGCTTGTCGAACATGCGCGCGCCCACCTCCGCGTGCCCGAAGAAGTGCACCTCGCCCGTCTCCGAGATGGTGCGCGTCCGCACCTTGCCGATGTCGTGGAGCAGCGCGCCCCACTTCACCTCGAGCTTCGGCGCCGCCTGTTGCACGACCTGCTTCGTGTGCCTCCACACGTCTTTGTGCCGCCACTCGCCGTCCCCGAAGCCGACGAGCGCCTCGACGTCGGGCAGGAGCGCCGCGAGCGCGCCCGACGCGAGCAGGGCGTCGAGCCCGTCCTCGACGTGCTCGGACATCATGAGCACGTCGAGCCGCGCGCGGACCTCCGTCACGAGAGCGGTCCTCGCCGCGTCGAAGTCCTCTTTGGACACGATCTCGAGGGGCCGATCGGGCGCGCCCTTCCTCGCGCAGGCGATCGCGCGGTCGAGGGCCGAGAGGGCGCGCTCCGGGCTAGGGACGAGCTGGGGCAGGGACACGGGGGCGCGCGTGATGGTCAAGGACGCGGGCTTCGTCAAGGCGAAGCGCACGGCGAGCCCCCTCCGGGCGCAGCCCCCCGCTCGGGATCCACCCCGGGGCGCCGTGGAGGCGAAGCGCACGGCGAGCCCCTCCGGGCGCCGCCTCTCCGCTCGGGATCCACCCCGGGCGCCGTGGGGCGAAGCGCACGGCGAGCCCCCTCCGGGCGCCGCCTTGTGCTAGCTCCCCCGCGGCGTGATCGAGGTCTCCCACCTCACGAAGGCTTACGGCAAGTTCCTCGCCGTGAGTGACATCTCGTTCTCCGTCGCGCGGGGCGAGATCGTGGGCTTCCTCGGACCGAACGGCGCGGGCAAGTCGACCACCCTCAAGATCCTCTCGGGCTTCCTCGGCATGGACTCGGGCAGGGTCTCTGTCTGCGGCCACGACATCGTCCTCGACCCGCTCTCGGCCCGCAAGAGCATCGGCTACATGCCCGAGTCCGTCCCGCTCTACCCCGAGATGCGCGTCCGCGAGTACGTCACCTTCCGCGCCGAGCTGAAGGGCGTCGCCGCGAAGGAGCGCAAGCGCCTGGTCGAGCGCGCGATGGGCGAGACCCAGGTCGACGGCTTCGCCGACACGCTCATCGGCAAGCTCTCGAAGGGCATGCGACAGCGCGTCGGGATCGCCGACGCCCTCGTCGCGCGGCCGCCGCTCCTCATCCTCGACGAGCCCACGGCCGGCCTCGATCCCAACCAGATCGCGGACGTGCGACAGCTCGTCCGGTCGCTCGCCGGAGAGCACACGGTCTTCCTCTCGACCCACATCCTGCCCGAGGTCGAGGCGACGTGCGGCCGCGCGATCGTCATCTCGAAGGGCAAGCTCGTCGCCGAGGGGAGCATCACCGAGCTCCTCGCGAAGAACCGCGTCACGACGGCCCGGCTGGTCGTCCGCCCGAAGAAGGGCGCGAGCGCGGACGACGTGCTCCAGGTGGCGCGGGGCGCGGGCGACGTGACGCTCGCCGAGGGCGCGGGCGAGACCGCGACGCTGGTCGTCGGCTGGGGCGCGGACGACGACGGCGATCTCGCGACCGAGCGGGTCGTCTCGGCCGTCGTCGCCGCCGGGCACAGCGTGCGCGAGGTCCGGCAGGACGAGGCGTCGCTCGAGGGCGTCTTCCAGGCGCTGACGACGGAGGACGGGGCGTGACGGGCTTTTTCGCCCTCCTGAAGCGCGAGCTCTTCTCGATGTTCGTGACGCCCGTCGCGTGGGTCGTCCTGGTGAGCTTCTCGGTGATCCAGGGCTTCCACTTCCTGACGCTCATCGAGAACTCGGCGAGCGCCTCGGACGAGGGCGGGCCGGCGCAGGCCTTCTTCGGCGGGACGATCTTGCTCTACTTGCCGCTCATCCTGTTCACCATCGCGCTGACGATGCGGAGCTTCGCCGAGGAGCGGCGCTCGGGCACCATCGAGGCGCTGCTCACCGCGCCCGTCGGCACCCCCGCCGTCGTCCTCTCGAAGTTCTTCGGCGCGTACCTCACGTACCTGGCGATGTGGGCGCCGACCCTGCTCTACATGATGGTGATCCGGAAGACGGGGAGCGTCGACTGGCGCCAGGTCGGCGCGGGCTACACCGGGATCGCGCTCGTCGGCGCCGCGTGGATCGCGATCGGCACGCTCACCTCCGCGCTCACGAAGAACCAGATCATCGCGCTCGTGCTCTCGGCGCTCGTCACCGTCGGGCTCTTCATCCTCGGGCTCGGCGAGATGATGCTGCCGGACGGTCCGGTGCGCGATCTCGCGGCGTACGTCTCGGTCTGGGGCCAGATGAACGACTGGGCCCGCGGCGTCGTCGATCTCCGCCGCATCGTCTTCGATCTGTCCGTCACGCTCGCGGCGCTCTTCACGACGGCGCGGGTCGTCGACTCGTGGAGGTGGGGGTGACGAAGACCGAGCGCGCGACCGCGCTGTCGACCAAGGCGAGCGCCGCCGTCGGCGTCCTCGCGGCCGTCGGGCTCGCGGTCGTCGTGAACCTCGGCGTCTCTCGCAGCTTCAAGCGCTGGGACTGGACGACCGGCAAGCTGTACTCGCTCAGTGAGCCCACGAAGGTGACGCTGCGCTCGCTCGGCGAGCCGGTCGAGATCGACGTCCTCCTCTCCGCGAGCGATCGGTCCCTGCCGAGCCTCCGCAACATGCTGGAGCAGTACCGCGCCGAGACCGACAAGCTCATCATCAACTACTACGATCCCGATCGCGAGCCCCAGCGCTTCAAGGCCTTCCAGCAGAAGCACGACATCGCGGCTGGGCGCGCCGAGGACGGCCGCGTCGTGACGGACGCGCAGGTGGTCATCGTGCGGGGCGAGAAGCGGTGGTTTCTGACGAGCGTCGATCTCGTCGATCCTCTCGAGGACGACCCTGGGCGCGTGCGTCCGCGGCTCGAGCAGGGGCTGACGACCGGGATCCGCGCCGTGCTCTCGGGCGAGAGAACGCGCGTCTGTTTCGCGAAGGGCCACGGTGAGCTCCCCGCGGACGAGCCCGGCCGCGGCGTGAGCGAGCTCCGCTACCGTCTCCTCCGCAACAACGTCGAGGTGACCACCATCGAGCTCGGCCGCGCCTCGACGCCCGAGCGGCCCTGGGCGGGCTGCGATCTCGCCTACGTCGCCGGCCCCGAGCGCCCCTGGCCCGAGAAGGACGCCGCAGCGCTCCAGCGCTACCTCGAGGAGGGTGGCAGCGTGATGATGTTCGTCGGGCCGATCCTCGATCCCGAGCTGAAGAGGCCCGTGCCCACGGGGCTCGAGGAGCTCGCGAAGGCCGGCGGCATCGAGCTGCGGAACGACCTCGTCGTCGAGCAGACGAAGGCGCGGCGCCTGCCCGACTTCGACGCGACCTTCTTCTTCGCCGAGCCGAAGCGCCACGAGATCACGAGCGCGCTCGTCGAGGGCAAGAGCGAGGACGTGCGCCTGCTCGTCGCGGGGAGCCGCTCGCTCGGCCGTCACCCGGCGAGCACCGTGCCGGCGGCGGAGCTGCTCGTCTCGTCGAAGGACTCGTTCTCGATCACGCGCTTCCCCGTGAAGGAGCTCCCGACCGAGAAGGGGGACGATGGTCAGGCGGGGCCGCTCGCGATCGCGATGGCGTCCGAGCTGCCGAAGCCGAAGGGCTCCCAGGCGGCGCACGGGCCGCGGCTCGTCGTCTTCGGGACGACCTCGTTCACGACGAGCGTCAACTGGCAGAACACGGCGCTCCTCGCGGGGGCCTACCTGGGCTTGAGCGCGATCTCGTGGGCGACGGCGCGACCTCCCATCGTCGAGATCCCGTCGAAGCCGGCGCCCGCGGCGGGCGTCCAGCTCACGGAGGAGTCGTACAAATCGGTGCGCAACTACGTCGTCCTCTACATCCCGCTCGCGCTCGGCCTGGTCGGGGCGAGCGTCTTTCTGCGTCGCGCGTCGACCGAGCGTCGAAAGGACGCGCGCGGGCGCACGAAGACGGGAGGCTCGTGAGCTCGCGCGCTTCTCGCGGACGTGGTCCCATGGCGGGGAGCACGGCGCTTCGCGCGGGAGGCGGCTTCGTGCGTTCGCGCGCTTCTCGCGGACGTGGCCCAATGGGGGAGAGAACGGCGCTTCGCGCGGGAGGCGGCTCGTGAGCTTGCGCGCCTCTCGCCGGCGTGGTCCAATAGAGGAGAGAACGGCGCTTCGCGCGGGAGGCGGCTCGTGAGCTCGTTTCTTCGGCGCCACGGCACGACGGCGGGGCTCGTCGTGCTCCTCGCGGCGGGCACCGCGTACGTCGTCGCGACGCGCCATGCCGCGACGACCGGCGAGCTCGGCGAGCGCAAGGCGAACCTCCTCTCCGTCTTCCGAGGCGACGACGTCACGGAGCTCGTGATGGATCGCGACGGCGTGAAGACGCGCGTCTTTCGTCGCGATCCGAAGGCGGAGCCTGGGTCGGAGGGGCGGCTGTTCCGCCTCGACGACGGCAAGGAGCTCGCCGATCAGTGGGCCGTCCACAAGGCGCTCCAGTCGCTCGAGTACGCGACGTATGTCCGCGAGCTTCGGCCCTCCGAGATCGACCGCGAGACGATGGGCCTCACGAAGCCGCGCTTCACGGTGACGCTCACGATGGGGAAGCTCACCGAGCGGCTCTCGGTCGGCGGCCCCGCCGCGTCGCCCGAGGACTCGGTGTACGTCGACGTCGACGGGCGCGTCTTCGTCTCGAGGAAGGAGGCGCTCGCCCAGCTGGACGTCCCCCGCGACGCGCTCCGCACGCGCACGATCGTCCCCTATTTTTCGCCCGATCTCCGCGCGCTGTCGATCGTCCGCGGCGCGACCGAGCTCACCTTCACGAAGAAGGATCCCCTCTGGCTCGTGCGCGCACCCGATGGCCTCGAGGCCCGTGCCGATCGGCGCGAGCTCGATCCGATCATCATGAGCTTCGCCGACTTGAAGGCCGAGCACTTCCTCGACGACCAGGCAGCGAAGGACGCGCAGGCGAAGGCTCAGCTCGTCGTGCTCGGCATGACGCCGAAGGACACGGCGAAGCCAAAGGGAGAGCTCGTCCTCGGCGGCGACTGCCCCGAGAAGCCGGGGCTCATCGTCGCGCGGAGGCTCTCGCCGACGCCGCTCGCCGCCTGCGTCGCGAGGCCCGCCTACGATCGGATGATCGCGCTCGACGCGCTCTCTGTCCCCGATCGCCACGCGTTTTCGCTCCGCGAGGACGAGGTCGAGGAGATCCAGATCGAGGAGGGAGACAAGACCCTCGAGCTCGCGCGCAAGGACAAGGGGTTCCACCAGCGAAAGCCCACCGACGCGGAGCTGTCGCGCGAGCAGGTGACGGGTCTGCTCAAGGCGCTCACGCAGGCCATGTCGGCGAAGATGCCCGAGAAGGGCGCGCTCGCGAAGGTGCGCGCGACCGTGACGCTCACGCCCGTCGTCGGCGGCGATGTGGACAAGGACGCCGCGGTGCGCGTCGGCGTGGTCGAGAAGGGCAAGGAGGTCGGCGGGCTGAAGGCCTCGGCGGACCACCCGCCCGAGGTCGTGCTCGTGGGCGAGGAGCGGGACGGCAAGGTGCCGATCCTGCGCAAGGCGGACGGCGCGCTGCTCGAGCTGTCGCCGGAGGACGCGCGGGCGTTCGGCTACCGGTCGACGCAGCTCCGCTCGACGCGGATCGTGGACGCGTCGATGGAGTCGATGCGAAGGCTGGTGCTCACGCGCCCCGCGGGGAGGCACGTGCTCGAGCGGAGCGAGGGCGGCGTGTGGTCGATCGCGGAGCCGAAGGGCTTCTCGGTCGATCTGATGACGCTCTCGCGGCTCGCCGATCAGCTGGGGCGGCTCACGGCGGACTCCTGGGTCGCCGACAAGGACGACGGGCGCTTCGGGCTGGGCGATCGGTCGAGGCGCGGCTTCGAGATCACGTACAAGGACGGCGAGGCCACGAAGACGGTGAAGGTCGCGCTCGGCGACGAGGGCGGCGGCGGCGTCTATGGGGAGGTCGTGGGGCAGGAGGGCGTCTTCGTGGCGCCGAAGGCGGTGCTCGCGGCGCTCGACGAGACGGCCATCGACGCGACGACGACGGTCCCGAGCCTCCGCGACGGGGCCGAGGTGCGCGTCGTCCGCCGCGGCGGTCGCGCGCTCGAGCTGGTCGTCGCGGGTGACGCGCTCAAGCTCTCGGAGGGCGACAAGTCCGGCTTCCCCGAGGGGAGGCTCGCGACGCTCCGCGAGGCGCTGCTCGATCTCAAGATCGAGTCGACCGTGCACCTCGGGGCGGCGAAGAAGGACGAGGGCCTCGGTCAGCCGCGGCTCGAGCTCCGCGTCCGCGCCAAGGGCACGAGCGAGTTCCGGCTCGCGATCGGCGCGGGGGACGCGCTGCGCGGCGTGTCCGTCTTCTACGCGCGGCGTGACGGGGTCGACGCAGTCTTCGCGATCGCCGCATCGCGCGTGCGCGTGCTCGAAGCGCTCCTCGAGTGAGGGAGGGCGCGCTCTTGCCCGCGCCCGCCGCGCGTCGCCCGTCGGCGGGCGGTGCTCGGGGCGCGTGCTATGGGTCGGCCTAGCTCGATGACGAACCCTCTCTCCAGGCCTGTGCTCTTCACGATCGCCCTCGTGGGCGGCGTGATCGCGATCGCGGCGTGCGCCCCGCGCGTCGGCCCGACGCCGCCGGCCGGATCCACGTCGCCGCCGCCCGTGGCCACCGATCCCAGCGCGTCGCCGCCGCTCGCTCCCGAGCGCGCGGCGGCGCTGCTGCCCGCCTACGCGTGGGAGCTGCGCGGCGCGTCGGACGCGAGCGGCAAGGCGGCGACCGATCTCGTCGGGCGTGAGGGCAGGCCCGTCACGCTCCGCTTCGACGGAGGGCGCCTCGTCGCGAGGAACCTCTGCAACACCGTCTCCGCGTCGTACGCCGTCGCCGGGGATCGGCTCACCGTGACCCAGGGGGTCTCGACGTTGATGGCCTGCTCGGACGCGCCGCTGATGGGGCTCGAGCGGCGCGTCGTCGGCGCCTTGCCCACGGCCCAGCGCTTCGCCCTCTGGGACAGCCCATCTCCGCGCCTCAGCCTCGTCTTCGCCGATGGCTCGCGGTGGGACCTCGCGGGCACGCCGACCCCCGAGTCTCGCTACGGTGGGCCGGCGGTCCAGATGTTCCTCGAGATCGCCGCCGCGCGCGTCGACTGTCGCGCGCCGATGGGTCCGGAGACGAAGTGCCTCTCGGTGCGCACCCTCGAGATCGACGCCAAGGGCGCGAAGACCCCGAAGACCGACTGGGAGACGTTCTCCTCGCCCATCGAGGGCTACACCCACGAGGACGGCGTGCGGAGCGTGCTCCGCGTCCAGCGGTACCCGACCACGAGGCCCGGTGAGCCCGTCGCCGCCGACCGCGCGAGCTACGCGTACGTGCTCGACCTCGTCGTCGAGTCTCACCTCGAGAAGTAGCGGAGACCGCGTCCGGCGGGTGGGCGTCTCGCGGCCCTCGGGCGTCCTCCGCCCTTCAGCTCACGGGCTTCTCGAAGGGCACCAGCTCGTCCCAACCGTACTGATCCGGGTACTCGCGCCAGGGGCCCTCGCAGCGCGAGCGGAGCGCGCACGCTTCGCATGGGGGGCCATGCGCCTTCCCCTCGTCTTCGCGCCAGGCGGTGTAGTCCTTGCCGCCTCCGTCGAGGTCGAAGACGGTCATCTGCGGGATCGTCTCCTCGACCGCGAGGTCCTCCATCCCGCGCAGCATGCAGAGCGGGATCGCCTCGGTCACGAGGCGCATGTCGTAGCGGCGGGCGACGTCGCGCGCCTGGCGCAGGTGCGGAAGCACGTCCGTGAAGCGCGGCATCACCTCGTCGACGAGCTCGAGCGCTGTCCCCACCGCGTGCACGAAGGCGAGCTGGCAGTTTCGCATCCCGACCGATCCGAGCAGCTCCACGAGCGCGGGGAGATCGGCCGTGTTGCTCTGCGTGATGACGCTGTTGGTGATGACGCTCACGCCCGCGGCGGCGAGGTTGCGGAGCCCTTGCAGCGTCTGCTCGAAGCTCCCTGGCGCGAGGGTGAGGCCGTCGTGGATCTCGGCGGTCGAGCCGTGGATCGAGGGGGAGAACTCGTTGGCGCCGGCGTGGAGCAGGGCGCCCAGCACGCGCTGCTGGGAGAGGAGGCGTCCGTTGGTCTGGATCTGGATCCTCGTGAAACCGAGCCGCTTCGCCGCGGCGACGATCTCGATGATGCGCTTGTGCACCGTCGGCTCCCCGCCCGTCAGCACGATGCTGTCCGCGTGCTCGCGCGCGCGCGTCATGCGCTCGACGACGTCCTCGAACTTGAGGGTCGGCAGGATCTTCCGCTTGTTCCCCTGCGCGCAGAAGACGCACTTGTTGTTGCACGCGAAGCCGATCTTGACGTCCGTGCGCGGCGGGATGTTCGTCATGCTCGCGTCGAACGGTAGCACCCGGTGCGCGCCCATGATCGCGAAAGCTCTGCGGTCGTGCGCGGGCCACGCGCGTCGCGGCTCGCCGGTCGGTCGCGAAGGCGCAGCGATCGTCCGGGAGTCAGCCGGGCGACAGGAAGCGTGCCTTGTAGTGCCGCAGCTCGTCGAGGCTCTCGCGGATGTCCGAGAGCGCCGTGTGCGACTTCCGTGTCTTCTGGAATTCGGCGCCCGGTCCGTGGAAGGCCTGCACGAGCACCTTCAGCGTCGAGACGTCGATCTGGCGGTGGTGGAGGTAGCCCTCGAGGAGCGGCATGTGGCGCACGAGGAAGCGTCGATCCTGGTAGATGGAGTTCCCAGCGAGATGTCCCTCACGGAATTTGCAGTGCTCGGTGACGACGCGGAGGACGTCCTTCTCGGCGTCCTCGAGCCCGGCCTTCGACGCGCGGATCCGATCGAGGAGCCCGCTCTTCTCGTGCATGTCGCGCACGAAGGGGCTCATCCGCGCGAGCGCCTCGTCCGGCTGCCACACGACCCGCTCGATCTCGGCGAGCGGCTCGAGCTCGGGGCCCGTGACGATGGCGGCGATCTCGACGATCACGTGGCGCTCGGGATCGAGCCCGGTCATCTCGAGATCGACCCAGACGAAGCGAGGATGAGACATGCCCGCGTCATCTAGCGCGCCCGAGCGTCCCCCGAAAGCGCTCGCCGCCCTCGCCCTCGCGCTCGCGCTCGCTGGCTGCGCCGAGCCCGCCGCCCTCGCCGACCGGGCCGAGGTGTCTCGGGCCGATCGCGCCGCCGAGCCGGTGGTGGATGGGATCTGCGGGGAGGGCATGGTGCTCGTCGACGGGCTCTACACCCCGGCTGCCGGGCACCGCTGCGTCCAATGGCTCGCCGAGAAGTCCGATCGCTGCGCCGAGTACGCGCCCCCGCCCATCGTCGCGGGCAAGAAGGAGCGATTTCGGTTCTGTGTCGATCGCTTCGAGTACCCCAACCTGGAGGGGGCGCTCCCCGCCGTGATGCCCGACTGGTTCGACGCGAAGGAGGCGTGTGAGGCCGAGGGCAAGCGGCTCTGCAACTCCAGCGAGTGGACGCTCGCCTGCGAGGGGACCGAGCTCTCGCCGTACCCGTACGGCTATCGACGCGACAAGGATGCGTGCAACATCGATCGGCCCCGGCCGAAGCCCGAGCCCAACTTCGACGTCTTCGACGAGCCCCGCAAGATCGCGGACGAGGTCTTCCGGCTCGATCTGCGGGTGCGCTCGGGCGAGAAGGAGCGGTGTGTGTCCCCCTTCGGCGCGAGGGACATGACGGGCAACGTGGACGAGTGGGTCGTCAACGACGATCACTTCGCGCCGAAGAAGAAGGACGGCGACGAGAAGCCTCCGACCTCGTGGGTGAGCGGGCTGAAGGGGGGCTACTGGGGACCGATCCGCGCACGCTGCCGCCCGATGACGACCTCGCACAACCCGTGGTTCCGGTTCTATCAAGTCGGCTTTCGGTGCTGCAAGGATCCCTCGGACGGGAGCTTCGCGGGGAGGCGCTTCCCGCTGCCCGTGCGCGCCAAGCACCGGCCCAAAGGCGCGCCCTGACCGGGATCTCGCTCGAGCGCGCGCTCGTTGCGACGCGCGCGCGTCGAGGATGTAGCGAGGCGGCTCGGCGCGACGCGAGGGAGTATCCTGGGTGAGCGTCCCGACGCGCGCTCGTCGCGGAGGCGTGGTGAGGCGCTTCGCGAGCTCGTCCCGTGGCGCTCAGCGCGATCGGCGCAGCTCGTAGAGCGCGATCCCGAGGGCCACGGCGACGTTCAGCGAGTCGAAGCCCGCGTCGATGGGGATGCGGGCGCGCAGCGTCGCGGCCGCGAGCGCGTCGGGCGCGAGCCCCGGGCCCTCGGCGCCGACGACGAGCGCGCGTCGAGGCGGCGGCGAGAGCGACGCGAGCGCGGGCGCGGACGGATCGGGCGTGAGCGCGATCGAGGCGATGCCGTGCGCCTGGAGCGCCGAGAAGAGCGCCACCGCGTCACCCCCCCGGGCGAAGGGCACCTCGAGCGTCGCCCCGACCGACACGCGGATCGCCTTGCGGTACAGCGGATCGCAGCTCGTCTCGTCGAGGAGCACCGCGTCCGCGCCGAGCGCTCGAGCGTTCCGGAAGGCGCCGCCGACGTTGTCGTGGTTCGACACGCCGACGAGCAGCGCGAGCGTGAGCGGCCCCTCGCGCGACAGGACCGCGTGGACGTCGAGCGGCGCGCCGCGCTCCGCGAGCGCGAGGACGCCCCGGTGGAGATCGAAGCCGACGAGCGCCGTCATCACCTCGCGCGAGACCCGATAGACGGGCACCTCGTCGGGGACGAGCTCCGCGAGCCCTGCGAGGCGATCGAGGAGGAGCACGGCGAGGAGCCGGTAGCGGTGGGTGCGCACGCCGACCCGCAGCACCACCTCGCCCTCGAGGACGAACTCGCCGCGCCGCTGCCGGTCTTTGTCGCGGAGCGCCGCGAAGGGCTCGAGGCGCGGATCGCTCGCGCTGGCGATGGAGATCGTAGGGGTCAGCCGCACGGCGCCTGGGCCGCTCCGCCATCGAAGCGCCTCTCGGCGGCGCGACCCGGGTCGCAGGAGGCGAGTCGCCCGTCGCGGAAGGAAATTCGCCCGCCGCGCGAGGCTCGCCGCGGGTCGCTCGAGGTCTGCGTTGGCTCGCCCGAGGCCGTCCGTGGGTCGCTCGAGGTCCGCCGTGGATCGCTCGAGATCGGTCGCGGGTCGCAGGAGGCGAGGCGCCCGTCGCGGGAGGCGAGTCGCCCGCCGCGCGAGGCTCGCCGCGGGTCGCTCGAGGTCAGTCCTCGGGCGAGCAGACGAAGCCTCCCTCTCGGAAGGTCGTGTGTTCGTCGTCGTGCCCGATCTCGGGCGGGGCCCAGCGCTGGCCGGGCGGCGGCGTCACCCAGCGCGACGGGATCCACACCCAGCGCACGCCGTCCCAGTGCCAGTGCCCCTCGATGAGGCTCATCCCGTAGGCGGGCGGGCCGCTCGTCACGTCCGTGAGCGGCTCTGGAGGTGGGGTCGGCACCACGATGGCGGGGCTCCGCGCGTCGCAGCGCTTGCCCCCCGTCGCGCAACCGCTCATCGTGAGGGCGAGGACGAGGCAAGCGAGCACCGTGCGCATCGGAGGACGCGCCGTACCACGGTGTGGCATAGTCGGCGAGATGCGCGCGCGCTCTGCCGTCCTCTCCGTCGTGGCCCTCTTCGCCGCCCCCGTGTCGCTCACAGGCTGTCACGACAGCGAGCCGGCGAAGGACACCCTCCCGAGCCGAGTCGCCCCCTCGAGCTCCGTGACCCCCTACGCGAAGCCGTCGCCCGAGGTGCAGGCCATCCTCGCGGGCCTCGCGGTCGGGAACTCGCTCGGCCCGCTCACGGTCCGCGCGATCGAGTTCTCCCCGCAGAAGAACGTCGTCGTGCTCGTCGAGCGGGGCGACCTCCGAGCCTACCTCGCGATCGGCCGCCGCGACGACAAGGCGGCAGCCCCCATCGCGTCGTCCGAGCACTACGCCTTCTACACCCTCTCCGCTCCGGGCTCGTCGCCCCCTCAGTCCGACATGGAAGCGGCGCTCGGCATCCTCGTCGCGCGCGTGAAGAGGACGGAGGGGACCGTTCCGGTGCCGAGCGAGCTCGGGCCCGTGGTACGGGAGACCCAGCTGTGAGATCCGCGCCCGCGCTCCTCGCCTCCTTGCTCCTCTCCCTCGCCGCGCTCCCGCTCGCCTGCGGAGGCGGCGGCGACTCGGCGGCGCCGTCGGGAGGCGGAGGCGGCGCGGCGGCGGGCTCGGCTGGCGCGGCAGGGCTCGCGGGCTCGGCCGGCGCGGCCGGCGGCGAGGAGGAGGAGGACGACAAGTGCACGGCGAAGGGCGTGTACAAGGGCCCCTGGGCGCTCGCCATCGACGCCGCGAGCGCGAAGGTCCGCTGGCAGACCTGTGTGCCAAACCCGAAGACCGTCTCCTTCGCGCTCGAGGCCGGAGGCGCCCCGGCGACCGTCGAGGCGACCGAGACCCCGTACGAGCTCGCGATCAAGAAGACGAGCCTCTTCCCCGAGGTCACGCCCGACTACGCGGGGACCTTCTACTTCTACGAGGCGAAGCTCACGGGCCTCGCGGCGGGCTGCTACGCGTACTCGGTGGCGGGGGACGCGTCGAAGAAGGGGCGCTTTTGCACCGCGCGTCCGGCTGGGCAGCCCTTCTCCTTCGCCGCGGTCGGCGACACCAACGCGAAGATCGGCGGCATCGACGCGCTCCTCTCGCTCATGCCCAAGGGACCCGACTTCACGCTCCACGGCGGCGACATCCAGTACTACTCGAGCACCGAGACCTGGCAGTACTGGTTCGACAAGTTCCAGCCGGTGCTCGCGCAGGGCGGCTTCTTCACCGCGCGCGGCAACCACGAGGACGAGAAGCAGAACCCAGAGGAGCTCGATCAGTACTACCGGCGCTTCTTCGGCGGAGCAGGCTTCGAGGGCGTGGGCGATCACTACGAGGTCGAGAGCGGCGGGGTGTGGTTCTTCTCGGTGGACACCGAGGAGAAGTTCGGCGCCGACAGCGATCAGGGCAAGTGGCTCGTCGCGAGGCTCGAGCACGCGAAGGCGCAGCCCGGGTTCCGCTACTCGGTCATCCTGCAGCACCGCCCCTTCTTCACGTGCGGCGACTCGGATCACCACCCCGACGAGCAGGCGAGCCTCGAGCCCACCTTCAAGGCAAACGGCGTGAAGCTCGTCTTGCAGGCGCACATGCACGGCTACGAGCGCTTCGTCGTGAACGGCCTCACGTACGTCACGACGGGCGGTGGCGGCGGCCTCATCTCGAACATCAGCCAGAACCTGGATCGCCCCGAGTGCAAGGATCGGGTGGTCTTTGGCAACGTGACGCACGCCATCCTGTTCGACGTCACCACGGCCGGCCTCACGGGCACCGTCTTCGACGCGAAGGGCGGTCAGCTCGACAAGTTCGATCTCTAGGAGAGCCTGGAGAGGCCCTTCGGCGAGGGGAGCCGTTCGGGCAGACGGCTCGACACGTTCGAGCTCTCGCGCGTCGCGTGTACCGGCGCGCACCTCTCCGCTTGACCCGCGCTCGTGGCCGTCCTTGGCTCACTCGCCCTCCGCATGGCATCGCGACGTGACGACAAGGGACCGAGCGACGGGAAGGTGATCCACGTCGTCTTCGGTCCGAACGGCGGGCGCGCTCCAGCGCCGCCACCGAAGGAGGCGCGCGCAGGCACCTTCGCCGCACGTGAGGTCGAGCCCGTCGCCGACGTCTTCACCGCGAGGGAGGTCGAGAAGCTGACGGGGCTCTCGGTCGGTCGGCTCCGGAGCCTCGCGAGGCACGGGGTCGTCGCGCCGAGCGCCGAGCTCCGGGGCAAGCGTGTCTACACCTTCGCGGATCTCATCGTGGTGCGGACGGCGCAGGGCCTGCTCGAGCGCGATGTGCCCATGCGTGAGCTCTTGACGGCGGTCGCGACGCTGCGCGAGAGCATCCCGCGCGTGACGCGCCCGCTCTCCGAGCTGCGTGTCATCACCGACGGCAAGCGCCTCGTCGTCCGCGCGGAGCGAGGCGCCTTCGAAGCGAAGACGGGGCAGCTGCTCCTCGACTTCGACGTGGGCGAGCTCCGCGACGACGTGGTGCGCATTCTCCGCCCGAAGACCCGCGCCGATCGTCAGCGCGTCGCCTTCGAGCTGTACCTGCGCGCGGCCGAGCTCGACGAGAAGCCCGAGACGCTCGCGGAGGCCGAGGCGCTCTACCGCCGCGCCGTCGAGCTCGATCCCGATCTGGCCATCGCCTACACGAACCTCGGGAACATCCACTTCCGACGCGGCGAGGACGCGCAGGCGGTCGAGCACTACGAGAAGGCGCTCTCGCTCGACGGTCGACAGCCCGAGGCGCGCTACAACCTCGGTTACGTCCTCTTCGATCGCGGTGACGCGCCGAAGGCGATCGAGCATTTCGCGAAGGCGATCGAGGCGGACGGCGGGTTCGCGGACGCGCACTTCTACCTCGCGATGGCGTACGAGACCGTGGGGGATCGCGCGAGGGCGCGCCCGGTGTGGAGGCGCTACCTCGAGCTCGAGCCCTCGGGCGCGTGGGCGGACGTGGCGCGTCGTCACCTCTAGCGGGGCTGGCCGCTCCGTGGCAGCAGGTCGCCGGCGGGGCGAGGCGCATCGCCGGGGGCGCGCGGTCGAGAGTCGGAGCGGCCGGATCACTGCGAGCGTGTCGCCGGTCGTACGAGGAGCTTGGTGCCGCAAGGGACCTTGACCTCGGCCACGCGAGAGAGGCGGCGCGGCCTCGGCTGAGCTCGTGCGGCGCCTATCGGTGGGAGCTGCATCGGCCCGCTCTCCGCGGTCTCGACGACGAGCTTCTCGCCGATGACGCGGCTCCGCCCCTCGACCTGCCCTTCGTCGGTGATGCAGTGGACGACCATCGCGTCGCCGTCCTTCTTTGCCGAGCACGAGGTCGGGCTCGGGCTGGACCAGATCTCGTGACGGAGCTTCGCCCGCGGTGCGATGACGGTCGCGACGAGGGTCGTGACGCTGGGCAGCCCCGGATCGAGGCTCAACTTGCCCAGGGAGAAGCTCAGCGTGACCTCGACCGTGGGTGGGTGCGACACGGGCATGCACGGCGGATCGGGCGGCGCGGCGTCGGCGGGGTCGAACGCCTCGGGCGGCTCGAGCCCGACGATCGCTGCGGGCGGTGGGGCCTCGTCGGCGTGGAGGCTGGTCGCTGGGGGTGCCCCGCCCTCGACGAGGAACGCGGGGCGTCGTGTCGATGCTGCGGGTGCGCTCGCCGGCTCGTGGGCAGGCGCGACCACGATCGTGGGGCCCTGACACCCGACGAGGGCCGACGCGACGAGGGTGGCTCCTCGCCAGCCCCAGCAGCGGTCATGGACACGAGGAAGGAGCATAGAGCCCTTCTACGGTAGCACGGTCGTCGAGGGGCCTCGCGTTCAGAGCGCGCCAGGCCGCTGGCTCCGCGATGCGGTCTTCGCGCGGTGCTCGCGCCACGGTCACGATCCACCGCGCGATCGCCGAGGGGTCGGATGGCCTCAGGAAGCGACCTTCGGCGGAGGTGAGGACGAGGCTCGAACCCGCGCATGGTCTCCGGCTCGCTCGTCGCCACCAGGCGACGGCACAGGGAGGTGAGGACGGGATTCGAACCCGCGCATGGTCTCCGGCTCGCTCGTCGCCACCAGGCGACGGCACAGGG
>CAYNEK010000005.1:55269-80095 GCA_964396175.1 uncultured Polyangiaceae bacterium
AGGTGAGGACGGGATTCGAACCCGCGTATAACGGTTTTGCAAACCGTTGCCTAACCACTTGGCTACCTCACCGACAGGAGCGCGCAGTCTAGTCGACGCCACCTCTTCGTCAACCGCGAAACACCGCGTCGGCCGCCGTCGCCCTCCGTAACAGGTGACGCTGGTTACGACGGAAGGAGGGGCCGTTGCGCAGCGTGACAAAGGAAAATATCCCATGAATTCAGCAGTCATCCTCTTGGCACGTGCCGTGCTTTTGGCTCCCTGTGAGGCCACGCCTCGACAGGAAGACCACCATGCTCGACCACGACACCACCCACGAGACGTCCCGAGCCTCCTTCGATGTGCCGCTCCTCGTCGGCGCTGAGGACCCGAGCCCCGACGCGGCGCTGCTCGCGGACATGATCGCTGGGCACGAGGAGGCGTGGCGGCGGTTCCAGGCGCGGTTCGATCGCGTCATCTTCCGGTGCATCACCCGCGTCACGGCGCGCTTCATCTCTCGCCTGAGCACGGACGACGTGGATGAGATCTACGCCACCTTGCTCCTCTCGCTCCTCGCGAACGACAAGCGCAAGCTGCGTTCCTTCGATCCGTCGCGGGGGACGAAGCTGAGCTCCTGGGTCGGCATGCTCGCGGTCAACGCGACGTATGATCACCTGCGGGGGCTCCGACGCGAGGAGGGGCGCGCCCCCGAGGCCGAGGCGGACTGCCTCGCGAGCGACTCTCCCGATCCCTTCGAGCTCTGCTCACAGAAGGAGTGGTCCCAGTACGTGGAGGAGGCGCTCGAGAGCTTCTCGGAGCGCGATCGCGCCTTCATGGACCTCTACTTCGCCGAGGGGCTCGAGCCCGAGGAGATCGCGCGTCGGATGCAGATCTCGATCACGACGGTCTACACGAAGCGCCACAAGATTCAGGCGAGGCTCCTCTCGCTCTTCGAGGAAGAGCGGAAGGCCGCGTGATCGCCGCGTGAGGCGGAGACAGCCTCTCGCGAAGGAGAGACGGCCGTCGAGGAGGGGCGGGAGGCGGCGTCGACGCCGCGTGAGGCGGAGACAGCCTCTCGCGAAGGAGAGACGGGCGTCGAGGAGGGGCGGAAGCCCTGGTGATCTTCCATGGTGCTAGCGTGATGCGCACGAAGGAGCGGACCCGACGAAGCACTGGGCGGGAGCCCTGGTGATCTTCCATGGTGCTAGCCTGTGGCCAGAGATGGGCCGGATCCCCGATCGCCCGACGCCCCCGCTCTTCGCGCTGTGCCCTGGGCTCGCGGGCAGGCCCTTCGTGCCGCTCGCGCGGGTGCCGACGCCCGTCGAGCCGATGACCGCCCTCGCAGGTGAGCTCGGCCGACGTGACGTCTGGATGAAGCGTGACGACCTCGTCTCGCCCCTCTACGGCGGGAACAAGGTGCGCCGCTACGAATACGTGCTCGGCGACGCGCTCGCAGTCGGCGCGAGTCGTCTCGTCACCGTGGGCGCGCTCGCCTCGACGCAGGCGACGGCGACCGCGGCGTTCGGCCGAGAGCTTGGGCTCGCCGTCCGTGTCCATGTCTTCGATCAGCCGGTGACCCGGTTCGCGAAGGCGGCGCTCCTCGCCGACGTGAGCCTCGGCGCGGAGCTCGTCTACGGCGGCAGCGTGCCGCGCACCCTCCTCGCCGCGTGCCGCGATCGGCGCGAGGAGGGCAGCTACGCCATCCTCCCTGGCGCGCCGACGCCCCTCGCGAACGTCGGGTACGTCGACGCGATGCTCGAGCTGGCGGTGCAGGTCGCCGCCGGGGAGCTTCCGCGCCCCGACTTCATCGTGCTCCCGACGGGGAGCTCGGGCACCCTCGCCGCCCTCGCGCTCGGCGCCGCGCACCTCGGCTGGCCGACCGAGATCGTCGGCGTGCGGATCACCTCGCCCTTCGTGTGCAACGAGGTGACGATCCAGGTGATCGCAGAGGCGACCCGACGCCTCCTGGTCCGGCTGGGCGGCGACTTCCCGAGGCGTCCGCTCCGCTTCCGCGTGATGGGCGGCCACAACGGCCGCGGCTACGGCGAGCCGACGCGCGCGGCGATCGAGAACATATGGAAGATCCATACGCTCATCGGGCGCGAGGGCGAGGTGACCTACACCGGCAAGGCGCTCGCGGGGCTCCTCGCTCTCGCCAAGGATCGGGCGACGCGCGGCAAGACGCTCCTCTTCTGGAACACGCTCTCGGCCGCGCAGCCTCCCATCGTCGGGGACGCGAAAGAGCGGGTGCCACGGGCCCTTCGCTGGGTGCTCGACGCGCCGACCGTCGCCTGACGCGCGTCCTCGGCCCGCGCCGTGAGCATCGATCCCGCGGCGCGACGCGCTCGGGTGGCGAGCGTGTCGTCGACGCGCTCGAGCTGCTCGAGGACTCGATGCCGAGGGGTGACGTCAGACCGCGACCATGCCGTCGAAGCGCTCGAGGTACCGGGCGAAGATCGGGGAGACGTCGACCTCGAGGTACTCGTCGTGCGTAAGGGGGCCGCGGCGCGGGACGAAGCCCGGCGCTCTCGCGTGGACCGGCCAGTCCGGGTCCAGGATCGCCGCGCGTCCGAGCGCGACGACGTCCGCGCCGCGCGACAGGAGCCACTCCGCGTCCTCGCGCGTGAACACCCCGCCCGCCGCGACGAGGGCGACCTCGCGCGGGAGCGCAGCGCGGAAGAGCGGCACAGGGTGCTCGCTCGGGCGCTTCTGGGTGGGCTTCCTCCCGTCCCACAGAGAGACGTGGACGCAGTCGACGCCGTCGTCCGCGAGGCGCGTGGCGAGCTCGAGCGACTCGTCTAGATCGAGCCCGCGGGCGAGCCCGTGGTCCTCGGGAGAGATGCGGACCCCCACGAAGAAGGGTGGGGACACCGCCGCCCGCGTTCGTCGCGCGATCTCGCGCGTGAGCCGCATCCGGCCCTCGCCCGAGCCGCCCCACGCGTCGCCGCGGAGGTTCGTCCTGGACGAGAGGAATTGCGTCAACAGGTAGCCGTGCGCGGCGTGCACCTCGACGCCCGAGAACCCAGCGCGCGCCGCCCGCACCGCCGCCGCGACGAAGGCGTCGACGATCGCCGGGAGCTCGTCGCCGCGGAGCGCGCGCGGTGGCTCGACGCCTTCGCGGCCCTCGTCGACGACGCTCGCGGACGATGGCTCGACCCCGGTCAGTCTCCGTGGGCCCCGCGCCCCGCCGTGCATCAGCTGCACGACGCCGAGCGCGCCGTGCGAGCGGATGCCGCGCGCGAGCGCGGTGAGCCCGGGGAGCTGCCCGTCATCGAAGCAGCCGAGCTGCCCGTCGAAGGTCTTGCCCTCGGCGAGGACGTGGGCGGCGCAGGTCGAGACGACGCCGAACCCGCCTCGCGCGCGGCGGAGGAGCCAGCGCTCTTCGGCGGGTGACAGGGTGCCGTCGTCGTGGCTCTGGAGGTTCGTCAGCGGAGCGAGGGCGAGGCGGTTCGGGAGCGTCGCGCCCGAGCGGAGGGTGAGCGGCGAGAAGAGATCGGTCACGCCGCGCGATCCTAGCCGAGCGCGATCGCAGGAGGAGCCCCTCGACCGACGCGACGACGAGCCGAGGCTGGGGCGGGCTCACCGGCGTCTTGCGTCGTCGCAAGAGGAGCTCGGTGACCGGCGAGACGACGAGCCGAGGCTGCGGTGGAGCCCACCGACATCCTGCGTCGTCGCAAGAGGAGCCCGGTCGACCGACGCGACGACGAGCCGGGGCTGCGGTGGAGCCCACCGACATCCTGCGTCGTCGCAAGAGGAGCCCGGTCGACCGACGCGACGACGAGCCGGGGCTGCGGTGGAGCCCACCGACATCCTGCGTCGTCGCAAGAGGAGCTGGGCGATCCACGCCGTGGCGCGTGCTCGCGGCGGCGTGGGCACGTCGCGCGAGCCTGTCGCAGTGGGGGCCGATCGGCTAAGACCCCGCCCGCGCATGGCTCGCGACGCGTTTCATGAGGTCACGGTCGCCACCCCGGCGAGGCTCGAGATCGCGACGGGGACGCTCTCTGTCGCGAAGGACGGCGCGGAGAGGGTTCGTGTGGGTGGCGAGGCGGCGCTCATCGGGCGCCATGGCTCGTGTGCGCTCGTGCTCGACGACGGGCGCGTCTCGTCGGTCCACGCGGAGATCGTGGGCACCGAGCGCGGCGCGCGTCTCCGCGATCTCGGCAGCAAGAACGGCACGTTCGTCGGCGGGGTGCGCGTGGGAGAGGTCTTCCTCACACACCGCACGAGCTTCCGTGTGGCCGAGACCGAGCTCGTCTTCGAGCCCGCGCGCGGCGGCCGCGAGCCGCTCGAGGAGGCGGCGCGCTTCGGTCCGCTCGTCGGGAGCGATCCAGCGATGCGCGCCCTCTTCGCGAGGCTGCGCAAGATCGCCGCGACCGAGCTCACGGTGCTCGTCGGCGGCGAGACAGGCACGGGCAAGGAGCTCGTCGCGCGCGCGATCCACCAGGAGAGCCCGCGAGCGAAGGGCCCGTTCGTCGTCGTCGACTGCGGGAGCATCCCCGCCTCGCTCGCGGAGGCGACGCTGTTTGGTCACGAGAAGGGCGCGTTCACGGGAGCGACCGAGCGCCGCAGCTCTCCCTTCGTCGAGGCCGACCGTGGCACGATCTTCCTCGACGAGCTCGGAGAGCTGCCGGTCGATCTTCAGCCGAAGCTGCTGCGCGCCCTGGCCGAGCGCCGCGTGAAGCCCGTGGGCGGATCGACGTACCGCGCCGTCGACGTTCGCGTGGTCGCCGCGACGCGCCGCGATCTCGTCCGCGAGGTGAACGAGGGCAGCTTTCGGAGCGATCTCTTCTTCCGTGTCGCGGAGGTGCGCGTCGATCTCCCGCCGCTGCGGCAGCGGCTCCCGGACATCGCGGTGCTCGTGCAGCAGATCCTGACCGATCTGGGCGCACCCGAGGGCGCGATCGGGCGGGTGCCGCCCGAGTCGCTCGCGAGGCTGCGGCGCTACGACTGGCCTGGGAACGTTCGCGAGCTGAAGAACGCGGTCTCCGTCGCGTACGCGCTCGCCGACGACGGGCCCATCGACGTGTGGGCCCACACCGGGGCGCTCGCCACGCGCGCCGCGATCCCCGCGCCGCGGGGCTCGTCGCTCTGGGACGAGCCGCGACGGGATCCAGCTTCGGACGGCTCGGGGCGCCCGGGGAGAGAGTACCGCGAGGCGAAGGCGCTGGCGCTCGCGACCTTCGAGCGCCGCTACTTCGAGGAGCTGTACGCGGCCTGCGCGGGGAACGTGAGCGAGATGGCGCGTCGGGCGGGCATGGAGCGCGCACACGTGAGGACCCACCTGAAGCGTCACGGGATCGGCAGGGCCGGGACCTTAGCTGGGGGGCGCTCGTCAGAGCCGCCCGGATCTCTGGCTCTTCGTCGCCCGGATCTCCGCCGAAGAGCCGGAAGACCATGAGGCAAGGACCTCCAGGCACACCCGTCCTCGTCCGATACCGAGTCGCGTCGAACGTCTCGCGGGCCTCGTGCCTCCGCTCCCGTTGGGTTCGGCACCCAGACTGCGGCGACCGGGTCCCGAGCGGTGATCCGGGGTCTGGAGCACGCCCAGGGATCGCGGCGCGCTTCGCCGCTGCCGGGTCACGGGGCCGAAGGGGGCGGCGGATCGTCGCTCGTGTCGACGAAGAGCGAGAGGGGGAGGCGGACGCGTGCGGAGACCTCTGCGCCCGCGCGGGTCGGATCGTCGAGCCCGCGCGCGACGAGGGCCGCCGCGTCCTTCCGGTGCCGGAGCTGGACGACGAGCGCCGACAGCTTCTCGCGCGCGCCCTCGGCGAGCCCTTCGCTCGGGTACGCTGCGACGACGCGGGCCTCCAGGCCCCGCGGGAAGGCCTCGATGCTCGCGGTCACGCGCGACGGGGCGCCGAGGCCTGGCATGGGGCGTCGGAGCCGGAGCGCGAGCCCGAGCGGCGCGTCCCGGGGAGGATCGAGCTGGGTGGGAGGCGCAGCGCCACGCGCGGCGGCGCTGGTCGCGACCACGAGCGCCGCCGTCGCGGCGACGATCCGATCGTCGGTAAGCTGGACGAAGGCCAGCTCGGTCCGCCCGCGCGCATCCCCCCGGACGTACTCGCCCGGGTGGGCGGAATCGGGCTCGAGCCCCTCGGCGACGAGGTGCCGCGCCTCGCCGAAATCGCCCGTGACGGACAGCACGAGATCGTCGGGTGGCAAGCCGCGGAACCCGATGAGGAGCTGCCTGCCGCGCGCGGCGATCGCGGTCGAGAGCGCGCGGAGGGAGGGATCGCGCTCGTGCCCGGCGAGCCGCCGGAAGGTCTCGTCTCCGATGGCCGCGCGGAGCCGCTGCACGTCGACGTAGAGGAGCGCGTCGACGGCGGAGGGGATCGCGCCGCGAAGGCGGTCCTCGCGAGGCGCGGTCGGGGATCGGGCGCCGCCGCACGCCGCGGCGAAGAGCCCGACGAGCGACGTCAGGAAGCCGCGGCGATCCGTCGTCGCGTCGGTCCCGTGATGGGCCGTGGCCTCCGTCGGGTGAGGGGGTGTGGTGTCGCTGTGGGGCGCGGTCGCCGCGCTCCGCGGATGACGGGGCGCCGCGTCGTCGAGGCGACCGCTCGTCACGTCGCTCGGGCGGGCGGGAACCGGGCGTGGACGCGGTCTACGATGAGCCCGACGACCTCGTCGGCCGAGAGGTCCGAGGTGTCGAGCAGCTCCGCGTCCTGGGCCTGCACGAGCGGGGAGACGGCGCGCGTCGAGTCGGCGTGGTCCCTCGCGAGCACCTCGCGCAAGGTCGCCTCGAGGTCCGACGGCTGCCCCTTCGCGACGAGCTCGTCGTGCCTCCGGCGAGCGCGCACCTCGGGGCTCGCCGTCACGAAGAACTTGAGCTCCGCGTCCGGCGCGACGACCGTGCCGATGTCGCGCCCTTCCATCACGGCGCCGCCCTCCCCCAAGAAGCCGCGCTGCAGCGCCAGGAGCGCGGCCCGAACGCCGGGGATCGCGGACACGACGCTCGCGCCGTGGCTCATCTCGGGGGTGCGGATCGCCTGTGATACGTCGAGGCCGTCGAGCTCGATCCGGGTCGCGCCGTCCGCGGAGCCGAGGCGCAGCGCCCGTCGCGCGACGAGCCCTTCGGCGAGCCGTGTCACGCGCTCGGGCTCGCTCCAGGGGATCCCGGCCTTCTCGCTCGCGAGCGCGACGGCGCGGTAGAGCGCGCCCGTGTCGACCAGGACGAACCCGAGCGCCTCGGCGACGCGCCTCGCGACGGTGCTCTTCCCGGCCCCTGCGGGACCGTCCAACGCCACGACCGGTCGCTTCATGGTGCGCCTTGTATCACGGGGATCCCTCGGCTGAGCTCGCGGCGTGGACGTGAGCCGATCGGCCGCTTCACGCTGCTTGCTCCGCCCGAGGTCAGGTCGACGACACGCCGAGCGCGGCGGCGGTGAGGAGCTCGGCGACGGCCTCGGGGCGCGTCCAGTGCATCATGTGCCCGGCGTTCGCGATCTCGTGCTCGCGTACGTCGCGGAACGCCGCCCTCCGCTCGGCCTCGTCCTCGGGGTGAAACCCGCTCGGGCCGCCGTGGACGAGCCACGTCGGACAGGTGACGCGCGAGGCGAAGGCGCAGAACGCCGCCGCGTAGAAGGGCACCGGAGAGGTCGTGCGGTGGAGCGGATCCATCCTCCACGAGAGCGCGTCGGGGGCGCCGGCGAAGAGCGCCGGGACGTGCGCCTCGAGGGCCTCGCGAGGGACCATGGGGTGCAGCCGTGCGAGCCGGTCGAGCGCCTCGACGTGGCGCTTCGTGGGCGCCTCCGCGTGGCGCGGGTCTGCGCGGAGCCCCTCGAGCCACCGGGCCGCGCGATCGGGCGCGGCGCGCGGATCGGTGTCGGGCGGGCCGAGTCCCTCGAGGAGCGCGAGCCCCGAGACGCGGTCTGGGCGGCTCCCGGCGTAGAGGCACGCCACGGTGCCGCCCATCGAGTGCCCCACGAGGAAGACGTCGCTTCCCGCCGCGTCGAGGAGCTCGTCGAGGTCCGCGACGTAGTCGAAGAAGTGGTAGTATCCATCGCTGGAGACGCGCGAGGTCTCGCCGAAGCCGCGCTGGTCGTGGCCCGCGACGACGAGGCCGCGCGCCGCGATCCTCCGCGCGACCTCGTCCCAGGTCGTGATGGCGTCCGCGAAGCCGTGGAGCAGGTACACGATCCGCTCGCGCGCGCGGCGCTCGGGTGTCCAGCGGCGGACGTGAAAGCGGAGCCCGCGCGCCTCGACTGTGTGGTCGCTCGTCGTGACGTGCATGGACGATCTCGTATCATCTCCGCAGGAGGTCCGGGCTCGAGCGCTCCCGGGTGGTGCCGATCGTCGCGGTCCGCGGGGCGTGTGGTGGTGGGGGACGCGGGGGGCTCTGCCGCGGAGGTCGGGGCTGGTCGGAGCCTCGTGGCTCAGCCGAGGATCGCGGGCGCGAGCTCGTCGTCGTCGACGCCCGAGAGATCCTCAGAGGGGCCGAGATCCGCGTCGAGGACGGCGGCGAGGTGGCGAGCAGCGCGCTCGCCGAGCGTCCGGACGCTGGGGCTCGAGCCGAGCAGATCCTGGAGCGAGGTGACGCCGTACGCGCCGCGGATCCCGCAGGGCACGATGAGCCCAGAGAAGTCCGCGAGATCCGTCGAGCCGTTGAACGCGAAGCCGTGCATCGTCACCCAGCGCGACAGCCTGACGCCGATGGCGCCGAGCTTCGCGGGGGAGGCGGGCGGGGTGTCGGTCGGCCACGCGTCGGGGCTCGCGCGGTCGACCCAGGTGCCGATGTACGCTGCGCCGTCGAGCGTGCCCGCGGACACGCCGTGCTCGGCCGCGAGGCGCACCATCGTCGCGGCGAGGTCGCGCACGTAGCGGCGGACGTCGCAGCGATCGGGCGCGAGATCCACGATGGGGTAGCCGACGAGCTGACCCGGCCCGTGGAACGTGACGTCGCCGCCCCGCTCGGTGACGACGCGATCGATCCCGCGCCGCGCGAGCGCGTCCGGCGAGAAGAGCACGTTCTCGTCGTGTGCGCCGCGGCCGAGCGTGACGACGGGCTCGTGCTCGAGGAGGAGCACGAGGTCCCGGGAGCGTCCCTCGAGCCGCGCCTCCTGGAGCGCGTGCTGCAGCGCGCGCACGGGCTCGTAGCGTCGACGACCGAGCCAGAGTGGGTAGAGGGTCCTCATCGACGAGCCCCCGTGCGGGGCAGGACGTGGCCGTGGCGAGCGCGATGGGGACGGCGGATGGGCGTCATCGAGATCCCGTGATGAGAGGCCGGACGTGGCCGTGGCGAGCGCGATGGGGACGGCGGAGGGGCGTCATCGTCTCCCCACCAACCACACGTGGTGATCGACCCAGTCTCCGCGGTGCGGGGTCACCTCGACCTCGAGCGTCCCCTCGTCCTCCACCGGGACGGAGAGCTCGACCCAGCCTGGCGTCGGCGTCGCCACGAGCGACCGAGCGTGAGCCCCGACGCGCAGGTGGACGACGAGGGGGCGCTCGACCGTCGTACGGAAGACCAGCCTGTCACCCGGCCTCGCGCCGCGCACGTCGAACCGCTCTGGCCTCGCGAAGGGGATGCGGCGGCCGCCGTCCCATAGATCGAGCTCGGGTCGCTTGGGGTCGGGGAGGACGCGCATCTCGGCGAAGCCGCCGTGTGGCCGTGGATAGGCGTAGCCGTGGGCCTTCTCGGAGACGAGATCGCAGACGTCCACCTCATCGACGACGCGCTCCCCGTCGACGAGCGAGCGCGGCGCCGCCCCGGTGCCGAGCAGCCGCCAGTCCGAGCGCAAGACGAGCTTCTCGGCGCCCCCAGAGATCACGTTGCCGGGGACCGGCACGCTCGCGATCGCGCGGCCGAACCAGCCAGGGAGATCGGGCCACCATCCCGGGAAGATCGCCATCACGTCGGGGCGCTCCGCGTCGGGGAGCCGCTCGATGAGCTCGAGCGTCGCGGCGATCCCCTCGACGGACGCGCGCGCGAGCGGGAGCTCCTTGTAGCCACCGAGCCCGATGAGATCGAAGCCTGGGAGATCCGCGGCGTAGACGATGGCGCCCGCGTCGCCGACGAGGACGCGGTGCGCGGGAGGATCGAGCTGCCGGATGAGGTGCCCCGCGGTCGTGTGCTGATCGCGGATGTTGCGCGAAGCGCGGGCGAAGAACCACACCTGGTCGCGGAACTGCGGGAGGAGCACGGCGAGCGAGTGCCGCGCGAAGGTGACCGCGAGGAGCGTCCCCACGAAGACCCCGGCGACCGTGCGCCGCGCGACGAGCGCCGCGAGCCCGAGCCCGGCCGACAGCAGGAGCCACGCGACGGCGGGCATCAGGTAGCGCTCGTTCTGCCAGCGGACCTGGCCGTTCATCGCCACGAAGAGCGTCCAGCTCGCTGCGCATGCGAGGAGGAGCAGCGCGAAGCGGCGCGTGCGCCGATCGAAGAGCGGGAGGAGCGCGAGCACGACCGGGAGGAGCCCGCGGGTCAGGTAGAAGGCGACCGACGGGTGCGACGCGAAGAGCTGGGGATCGGCGGGCTCGTCGCCGAAGTGGTGCCGCACGAGCCGATCGATGCAGTACTCGACGTTGTGTCGCCAGTCGGCGAGCTTCTCCTCGCGGGTCATGTACGGGTGGAGCGCGCCGATCTTCACGAGGGCTCCTGCGGCGCTCCACTCGCCGGTGAGCGCGCGGTTCGTCACGGCCTGGGCGACGAGGGTGAGCGCCGCTGGGAGCCCCGCCCGGGCGAGCACGGACAGGCCCGCCCCCAGCCCGAGCCGCCGCGCCGCGAAGAAGGCCGCGAAGGCGCCGAGGCACGCGATCGTCGTCGCCGCCTCGGGGCGCGTCGTCACGAGGAGCACGCCGAGCGCGCCCAGGCCGAGCGCCCCTCGCTCGGGCGCGAGCTCCCCCTCGCCGACCTTCGTCGCGAGCACGAGCGCGCCGCCGAACAACCCGAGGAAGAGCGCGACCTCCATGCCGCTCCAGAGGGACCACTGGAGCGCGCCGACGGCGAGCACCGCGAGCGGCCCGAGGATCCACGTCGGACGGGGCAGCTCGCGGAAGACGCGCGTCGAGGACCAGAGGAAGACGAAGACCGACACCTCGGCGACGAGCGCCGCCCACACCATGAGCGAGGGGCCGCGGAACCGAAGCCAGTACCCGACGGCGAGCACGAAGGGGTAGGTGAGGCTCGTGTTCCCGCTCGAGTAGCCGTTGCCCTCGGACCACTGGAAGGGGTAGCCGCGCGCCGTCGCCCGCGCGTAGTCGAAGTGGATGAACACGTCGTCGAGCGGCGCGCTCCACTCCCCGCCCGTCTGCTCGAGCATCGCCCCGTAGAAGAGCCGCGCCGAGGCGAGCACGAGCGCCGCGCACGCCGCAAGAAAGAAGAAGCCGGGCGTCCTCCTCGGGGGCGGCACGCGCGCTCCGTTACCACGTCGAAAGAATCTTCGCCCGACGGCGTGTGAGCCTCACGTTCTCCCTTGCGCGGCGGTGGAAGAGGGCCTTTGATACGCGCCCCCGCGAGGGGCTTGTCCTTGCCATGCGCTGGTCCGTCGAGGTCTCTCCGCTCCGCAGCACTCCCGACGCTCCCTCGGGCCCCAAGGTGTACGTCGTCGACGCGAAGGCATGGCAGCCCGCCTTGCAGGCGGCGCGCGAGCAGGCCGGGCGTGACGGACCCATCTCCGGCTTCTCGATCGAGCTCTTGCCGGACGGCTACCGCGCGATCGATCCGGTCGCGAAGACGAAGTACGTCATCAAGCGCACCTCGGACGACGCACCGCTCTCCACGACGTCGCCCGACGTGTCTCCCGCGGCGATGTCGGTGGCCGCGCCGCCCGCGGCTCCAGCGGCCACGATGCCTCCCGACGTGTCTCCCGCGGCGATGTCGGTGGCCGCGCCGCCCGCGGCTCCAGAGACGCAGCGTGACCTCGCGCCGCCCACGGCGGCCACCGGGGCGCCGTCGACGATCGTGACGACGCAGCGGAGCCCCGAGGGGGCGACCCTGCCGACGGTCGAGGTGCTCGCCGCGCGCGAGGAGGATCCGTCCGAGAGGGCCCCGATCACG
This sequence comes from uncultured Polyangiaceae bacterium, assembly GCA_964396175.1. Classification (GTDB taxonomy): domain Bacteria; phylum Myxococcota_A; class Polyangia; order Polyangiales; family Polyangiaceae; genus CAYNEK01. The sequence goes on from CAYNEK010000005.1 coordinate 67,244, forward strand.
TACCGGGAGCTCACGCTGGCGGTCCCACACGGCACGCCGGAGCGCGTCGTCGAGGACGTCCTCCGCGCGCAGTTCTTCGAGGTGACGACGCGCATCGCCGGCGCGCCTCCTGGCAAGATGGTAAACCTCGCGGTCTTCGACGTGGTGTTCACGGGCAAGCCGCCGGCGCCACCGATCGCGACCCTCGCGTGGAAGGACTGGCGTGGCGCCGAGCCCGAGATCCGCTTCCCTGCCCGCGAGCGCGCCGCAGCCGTGGCCGTCGCCGCAGCGGTCTCGGCCCCCGAGGCCGTCGTCGTCGCTCACGCCGTCGCCGGGGCCGCGGCGCTCCCCGTCGACGTCACCGTGGTCGAGACCTCGCTGGCAAGCCCCGCGCTCCAGGTCACGACGCCCACGGCACCTCAGCGCCAGGGCAGCGTTCCGTCCGCAGCAGAGCCGACGTCCCCGCGCGTCGTGGACGCGCCGCCGACGGTGGTCGAGCACCCGGCGAGCATGGCCGTGGCGAGCACGACGTCGGATCCCGTGACCGAGGGGATGAGCTGCGTGAGCCCGGCGGCGGCGCTCACAGGGGCGGCGCCCGCGCCGGCGGCTGCGAGCCACGCGAGCCCGGCGTCGACGCCCGTGACGGAGGTCACGAGCCACGCCGGCATGGCCGCGGCGAGCATGGCGGCGGCGCCGATGACGGAGGCCGCGAGCGAGGCGAGCGTGGCCGCGGCGAGCACGGTGTCCGCGCCCGCGATCGTGGAAGCGAAGCCCGCGGCGGCTGTGACGAGCGCCGCCCACGCGCCCGCGCCGGCGGTGATGGGTCCGCCCAGCGCGGGGCTCGCCGGCTCGCCGTCTGCGGGTACGACGAGCGAGACCAGGCCCCTGGTCGACGCGTCCCCCGCGCCGAGCGTCGTCCCGGGCGTCCCTGACGACGCGCCCACCGAGGAGGTGCTGATCCAGTTCGACGATGGCGTGGCCGAGCCCGCCCCGCCCATGGCGCCGGCGCCCGCGGCTCCCGTCGAGCCTCCGCCACCTCCAGCGCCGCCCAGCGCGGGCTCGCAGGAGCTGTCGGATCCGTTCAAGTCGCCGATCTCGGCGATGCCCCCTGCGGTCCGGGTGCCGCCCGCCCCCGAGAGCCGTCGCCTCGCCGGGGACGAGCTGCTCACCGATCTCTTCGAGGCCATGCACGAGGTCCACTTCTCGCCGGGGATCTTGGAGGCGGCGCGCTTCGTCCTCCAGCTCGCGCTCCAGAAGCTCCCCTGCGACGCCGGGATCGTGCACTACTTCGACATCAACAAGCGCGAATTCGTGGTGGTCGACGCGGTCTCGTCGGCGCGCGCGGAGCTGCTCCTCCGTCGGACCTCCGAGAAGGAGCCGCTCTTCGCCGAGGCGCTCCGGCGTCGTCGCGCCGTCATCTCCGGCGCCCTGGAGGCCCCGCGATGGTCGCCCGTGCGGGTCGAGTCGCTCGTCATCGCGCCGGTCGTGCTCGGCGGGCGCTTCCTCGGCGTCATCGAGCTCGCGAACCCGAGCGACGGCCGCCCCTTCTCCGAGAGCGACGGCTTCGCGCTCGCGTACATGGGCGAGCAGCTCGCGGAGTTCTTGAGCCAGCGCGGGCTCATGCTCGACGCGGACGCGATCCGCGCGTTCAAGCCGTGACGGCACGGGTCCTTGACGTCGGCGCCTCGCGCTGCCAGTTGACCCTCCCGTGGTCGGCGCCGCGTCCCGGCGCGTGATCCCACGGACCGACGCGGCTCGCTTCGAGCCACGCCTCGCAGCAGAAAGGACCCGCGACCTCCCATGAGCAAGAAGACGAAGTATGTGTTCGTGACGGGGGGCGTCGTCTCTTCGATCGGCAAGGGGCTCGTCGCCGCGAGCATCGGCGCGCTCATGGAGGCGCGTGGCCTGCGCGTCACCCACATGAAGCTCGACCCGTATATCAACGTCGATCCGGGCACGATGTCGCCTTACCAACACGGCGAGGTCTTCGTGACGGACGACGGGGCCGAGACGGATCTCGACCTCGGGTACTATGAGCGCTTCTCCAGCGTCCGCATGACGCGCGACCACAACCTCACGAGCGGCCGCATCTACCAGGCCGTCATCAACAAGGAGCGCGCGGGCGACTACCTCGGGGGCACCGTGCAGGTCATCCCGCACATCACCGACGAGATCAAAGATCGCGTCCGCCGCGCCACGAGCGACGTCGACATCGCCATCATCGAGGTGGGCGGCACCGTGGGCGACATCGAGTCGCTCCCCTTCTTGGAGGCGCTCCGCCAGCTCAAGGTCGAGCTCGGACCGAAGCACTGCGTCTCGGTCCACGTCACGCTCGTGCCGCTCATCAAGGCCGCCGGCGAGCTGAAGACGAAGCCCACGCAGCACTCCGTGAAGGAGATGCGCGAGATCGGCATCCAGCCCGACATCTTGATCTGCCGGTCGGAGGCGCCCTTCTCGCAGGGGCTCAAGGAGAAGATCGCCCTCTTCTCCAACGTGTCCGTCGACAGCGTGATCTCCAACGAGGACGCCTCGTGCATCTACGAGGTGCCCGTGCGCCTGCACGAGCAGGGGCTCGACGACCGCATCGCCGAGCGGATGGACATGTGGACGCGAAGGCCCGATCTCACCGAGTGGCGCAAGCTCGTGAAGCGCTCCGTCGGCCCCGCGCATGGCGTCGTGCGCATCGGCATCGTCGGCAAGTACGTGTCGCTGAAGGACGCGTACAAGTCCCTGCTCGAGGCGCTCGCCCACGGAGGGCTCGTCAACGACGTGCGCGTCGACTGCTCCTTCATCAAGGCCGAAGAGCTCGAGGAGCAGGGCGCCGACTCGCGGCTCGCCGGGCTCGACGGGATCCTCGTGCCCGGCGGCTTCGGCGATCGGGGGACGGAGGGGAAGATCGCCGCCATCGAGCACGCCCGGACGAAGGGGATCCCCTTCTTCGGGATCTGCCTCGGCATGCAGATGGCGGTCGTCGAGTTCGCGCGGCATGTCGCCGGGCTCGAGGGCGCCAACAGCACCGAGTTCGACAAGGGCACGGCGCACCCGGTGATCGATCTCATGCACGACCAGAAGGGCACGACCCAGAAGGGCGGCACCATGCGGCTCGGGGGCTACCCGTGCACGCTCTTGGCTGGGACACTCGCCGCGGACGCTTACGGCACGACGGAGATCGTCGAGCGCCACCGGCACCGCTACGAGTTCAACAACGACTACCGCGAGCGGCTCCAGGCGGCGGGGCTCGTCCTGTCGGGCACGAGCCCGGACGGTCGGCTCGTCGAGATGGTCGAGCTCCGCGCGCACCCGTACTTCGTCGCGTGCCAGTTCCACCCTGAGTTCAAGAGCCGGCCGATGGTGGCGCACCCGCTGTTTGCCGAGTTCGTTCGGGCGGCGCTCGCGCTGCGTGACGCGCGCGAGCAGGGCATCCCGGTCGAGCGGCTGCTCCGACCCGAGACGGCGCCGACGACCGTCAACTGATCACCGCGCCCGCGCCGGGGCGTCGAGCGAGGGGGCGACGCGGTGGGCGTCAGGGGCGGACGTGGACGACGGGGCCTTCCCGTCCGCGCGCTCGCGGGCCGCGAGGGCGGCGTCGTGGATGTCAGGGGCGGACGTGGACGACGAGGCCCTCCCGTCCGCGCGCTCGCGGGCCGCGAGGGCGGCGTCGTGGGCGTCGGGGGCGGACGTGGACGACGGGGCCTTCCCGTCCGCGCGCTCGCGGGCCGCGAGGGCGGCGTCGTGGGCGTCAGGGGCGGACGTGGACGACGGTGCCTTCGCCGCCCGTCGCGAGGACGCCGTGCCAGTCGGGTGGTACCGAGGGCTCGGTCCACTCGAAGATCCACGCGGCGTCCGTGGGCGTCAGGTTGACGCAGCCGTGACTGTACGGCTGCCCGAAGCTCTCGTGCCAGAAGGCCGCGTGGAGCGCGTACCCCTCCTCGAAATACTGCACGTAGGGGACGTCCGAGAGCTCGTAGTCGTCGGTGTCGTCGCCGCGCATCGTCGCCGTCAGGTGCTTCGACTTGATCGAGAACGAGCCCCGCTTGGTCGCCGTCGTCTTCTCGGGATCCGCCATCCCCCCGCGCCCCGTCGAGACGCGCGTCACGTAGACCGCGCGCTGCCCCTCGTATGCGACGAGCATCTGGTCGTTGATGGCCACGTCGATCCACTTCCGCGACGTCTCGTTCGTCCCGAGGAAGGCCGGGAAGTCAGCGCGTTTCTTGATGAGCTTCGCCTGGCTCGCCGAGATCCAGCTCCCGTCACGGGCCTCCCACAGATCGCCGCGTGAGGTGCCGGTGAGCGACACCGCGGAGAAGCGCTCGTAGCGTCCGTCCTCGAGGACGACCCCCTTGTCGTCGAGCCGGTGGCGCGCAGCACCCCCAGCGAGGACGAGCGCCGCCGGCAGATCGTCGATGGGTCCTCCGTGGATGTCGGTCACGCGGACCATGTTCACGCGATCGATGGGGATGAGGTTCAGGTTGGTGGATAGGCCGAAGAGCCGCCCCCCCGACTCGTGGATCGACAGGAAGGCGAAGGCGCTCTTCGCACCGGCCTTGCCTTCGTGGGAAGAGACGCGGAGCGGCTGCGTCGCGCCGAAGGGCTTGGGCAGCGCCTTCCCGTCCGCGAGGAAGGGCGGCCACGGCTCGATCTCGCCGACGGACCTCTCGAGCCGCTCCTTGGGGAAGGTCCGTAGGCGGTCCCCGAGCTTCATCAGCTCGGCGCGCTCCTGCTCCTTCGCGGTGGGGACGCGGAAGTACATGTAGGGGGGGACCTCCTTCGCGCGGCCGTAGCGGTACGGGAGCGGCTCGCCGCGCGCCGGCTTCTTCCACGTGGCGACCGCGACCGGGTGGTCGGCCTCGATGCTGGCGCGCTTGCCGTTGCACACGTGGCCGCGCGGCGCGACGCGGTACCAGCCTCCGGGGCAGCGCTTGGTCTCGCTGACGGGCTTCTCGCCGCGCGCGACGATCTCGCCGGCGCGCAGGTACCCGAGCTTCTGGGTCTCGTCGTTGGGCCCGGCGTAGATCCAGGTCTGGACGGCGATGGCGGCGAGCTTGTGGGGGCTGCCCTCGACCGGCTCGTACTCGGGTCCGACGAGCTCTTCTCCTGCGACGCGAGAGGGCCTCTCGGTCGCGCTCCCACCAGCGCCGTCCTCGACCGACGCGGACGCGCTCGCGACCGGCCCCGCGGCCGTGGCGCCGCTCGCTGCCGCGCCCTCGGTCGACGACGCTCCCCGGGTCTGCCACGCCATCGCCGACGGCGGGGGCGGCGCGGATCCGGCCGGATCGGGCTGCGCACAGCCAGGTCCGACGGCGAGGGCGGTGAGCGCGAGGGCGACGCGACGCACGGGCGAGGGGGCTCCCCTAGCACGGCGCCGCATCCCCAGCAGACGTCGAGGCGCCGCGCTACTTCGCGACGTGGTGGTGCGTCTCGGGGACGGCGAAGCCGCCCTTGCCGAGCTCGTCCTTGATGGCCTCGTTGGTGTCGAAGTACACTTGCCAGTAGTGATCGTTGTGGCAGTACGGGCGCACGGCGAGGACGGGCCCTGCGAGGTTGAAGTCGAGCAGCGTGACGTCGGGGGCGGGGTCCGACTTGACGTTGGGGATGGTGCGGAGCCTCGCCGAGAGCAGCTCGACGGCCCTCTTGTGATCGGCGCCGTGCGCGAGCTGCGCGGTCCTGTCGACGCGCCGGAAGGGGTTGGCGGTGAAGTTCTGGATGGTGTCCGAGAAGATCTTGTTGTTGCCGACGCCGGTGCGGACGTTGTCCGGGGTGTTGATGACGGTGACGAAGAGCCCGATCTCCTCGACGGTGCCCGTCACGCCGCCCGCGGTGACGAAATCGCCCTTCTTGAAGGGGCGGAGCACGATGAGGAAGGCCCCCGCGGCGAAGTTGGCGAGGAGGCCCGACCACGCCGTGCCGACGGCGAGGCCGGCCCCGGCGAGCAGCCCCGCGAAGGTGGTCGTCTCGACGCCGAGGAACCCGAGGAGCGCGGCGACCAGGGCGATGTTGAGGAGGACGCCGACGGTCGACTCGGCGTACGTGACGAGGTGGGCTTCGATTCGCCGGCTCGCCATCGACGAGTGGAGCATCTTCTTGGCCCAGCTGATGACCACGCGGCCGACGATCCAGAGGACGATGACGGCGATGAGCTTGGAGCCGAGGTTGATGGCCTTCTGCTGGAGGAGGGGCATGAGGGAGGTGAGATCCATGCGCGCCCTGTCCCACCCGCCTGCGCGCGTGTAAAGCGCTCGCCCTCACGAACCTCACGATCTCGAGGCCGCCGCGCCGGGCCGATCGCGGCGGCCGTCGCCGGCGCGCCCGGTCACGCCCCTGGCGCCACGCGCCCGGCCCCGCCGCATCGGCGTGCGTCGCTCGGTCCCGAGCGGTACGTGACAAACGCCGTGGGACTCCGCCCAGTCGGCGACGTTGCCCGCGGTGGTCACCGATCGCCGAGCAGCACGTGACAAGCCTCGGCGTGCATCGCCCGGTCCCGAGCAGCACATGGCAAACGCCCTGGGACTCCGCCGAGGCTCGTCGTCTCGGCGTACGCCGTCGCTCCGAGAAGTCAGGCCTCCTCGATGAAACATGCTCTCAGCCAGCTCACGCCGCCTCGGCGGCGCGCGTTCGAGGCGAAAAAGTCGGACGGTTCTGTGAAACACCCGCTCAGGGCTTGATGAAGTCGCAGCACCCGTCGCGACAGAACCCCTGCCCCTTCCCGGGATCGTCCGGGCACAGATGCGCCGCGTCGCAGCCGATCTTCCCGGGCGTCGGGCAGGTGAGGGGAGGCTGGCCGCCTGGACACCCGAACACGACGTCGAGCGCGCTCACCTTGCCCGCGGTGAGATCGGTGCACTGAGGGCCATAGAAGATGACCTGGTTCTTCCCGGCGTCGTAGTCCCATCCGTCCTTGTGGGTCTTGTCCTTCGTGATCTCGGAGCTGCCGTTGAAGAAGACGTGGATTGCGTCGGGATCGGGCGGCGCAGTGCCGAGCTGCACCGTGCAAGAGAGGGATTTCTTTGCGATCGTCGAGAGCGCCGCCTCGAGCTGGGCTCCGTCCTCCGCGAGGTAGTAGTGTGTGACGGGATCGCCCGTCGGGACGCCGCCGAGATCGGCCAGCTTGTTGAGCTCTGCGGCGTTCGACTTCGCGCCGAAGCCGAGGACGTAGGTGTCGACGCCCTTCCCGTGCAGGGTCGAGACGGCTGCCTCCGTCCCCTTGTTCCCTCCGCCGGCGCTGCACCCGGCCTGCGCGCCGTCGGAGACGAGGAGCACGTAGCTCTTCCGGTCGAGGTCGGAGAGCCCCGGATCGGTCGCTGCCTGCTGCACGGCGGTGTCGATGTTGGTCACGCAGGGGCCGTCCGGGTAGTTGGAGTCGGTCTTCGCGAGCGAGGCCTTGAGGAGGGATTGGATGGGCGGCTCCTTCGCGGGGCCGACCGGGATCGGGATCGCCCCCTGGCCGCACTTGTTGGTGTCGGTGTCCGGGAAGAGCGTGAGCCCGAAGCGGATCTTGGCGGCGTAGGTCGTCGTGAGCTTGGTGAGCGCCTGCACCGCGAGGGTCCATTTCGGGGTCGCCGGGGTCCCGACGGCGGCCGTCATCGAGCAGGAGCGATCGAGGACGACGAGGAGGTTCGGCGGGACGATGTCGGCCGTGATCTTCGTGACGCCGCACGACGAGCCGGGGACGCAGGCCTTCTTCGCCGGATCGCACACCGTGCCCGGGCCGCAGTCGGGATCCCCGGCGCACTGGCCGACGTCGAGGCAGGTGCCCTTGCTGCTACAGAACTTCCCATTGGAGCAGGCTGGGACGCAGCCGGGCGCCCCTCCGGACGCGCCTGCGGTGCCCGCGTTGGAGCCGGAGAAACCGCCATTGGAGCCCGCCGCTCCCGCATTGGACCCCGCGGCCCCCGCGCCCGCGCTGGAGCCCGCCGCTCCCGCATTGGACCCCGCGGCGCCTGCGCCCGCGCTGGAGCCGGCCGCTCCCGCGTTGGACCCCGCGGCGCCCGCGCTGGAGCCCGCCGCTCCCGCGTTGGACCCCGCGGCGCCCGCGCCCGCGCCCGCGCTGGAGCCGGCCGCGCCTGCATTGGCCCCCGCGGCGCCCGCGCTGGAGCCCGCCGCTCCCGCGTTGGACCCCGCGGCGCCTGCGCCCGCGCTGGAGCCCGCCGCTCCCGCGTTGGACCCCGCGGCGCCGCCCTTGCCGCTGGTCGCGCCCGCCGCGCCCGAAGCGGCGCCGCCGCCAGGGGCTTCCCCTGTGTCGCCCGAGCCTCCGCAGGCCAGCGGGAGGCCGAGCGCGAGGGTGAGGAGCGCCGAGGCGCGGGCGGGCAGGCGAGTGGAGCGCATCCCTCGATGGTACGGCCCTTCGTGGTCGGTCACAAGCTCCACGTCGCCGAGTCGCCGGGGAGGCGCGTGTCGAGGGGAGTCTCGACTCTGCGCCTATGCGTCACGCTCCTGGCCCGTCGTCCTCGCCAGCGTCGGGCGCGGCGGGAGGCGCGAGGCGGCCGAGCTCGCGAGCGTAGCCTCCCGAGAAGATCGGGAACCGGAAGTACCCGCGTGGGTCGAGGCTCTCGTCGTCCAGGTGAAAGCCGGGAGCGTAGCGCTCGCGCTTCCATTGGTTCTGACAAAATAGGCGAAAAAACCGGGTGACGTGCGTCCGTGCCTCGTCGAGCCCGAGGTGTGGGAGCGTCTCCAAGACGATCGCGAGGATGTCTTCGGGGTCACGCCGGTCGCGCACGAGCGCGCGCTCGATCACGTCGAGCGCCTCGTAGGGCATGAGATCCTTCTCGTCCGTCTGTCCGGCCGAGGCGGGCCGCAGCTCGGCGGTCGGCTCCTGCGCGTTCACCGCGGCGAGCGCCGGGATCGGGCCGAGCTCCGCGGGCCCCTCGGTCTCGAGCCAGCGGAGCCAGCGCCGCAGGTACGCCTTGTCGACGCCCGCGATGGGGGCGAGCCCGCCGGCCGTGTCGCCGTCCATCGTCGCGTACCCGACGGCGGCCTCGCTGCGGTTGCCCGTCGCGAGGAGGAGCGCCCCGCGGGCGTTCGCGAGGGCCCAGATGCCGGGCGCGCGCGCGCGGGCCTGGAGGTTCTGTAGGGTGGTGTCGTCCGTCTCCCACGCGAGGGGCCGCCCGAGCACGGAGCTCGTGAGCGCCTCGTAGCGCTCGACGAACTCGCCCACGTCGAGCTCCACGTGGTGCGCCCCGAGCGCCTCGGCGACCGCGCGCGCGGCCCGGCGCGTCACCTCGCCGCTCTGCCGGGTTGCCTGGTAGGCCGTGAGGAGGAGGGCTCGAGTGAGCTCTCGCTCCGTCGTCGCCGCCTGGGCGCCGGGTGACCTCGAGAGGCGCGCGCGCAGCCCCTCGAGCCCGAGCTCGTGCGCCGCGAAGGCCACCATCAGCCGGACGAGCGCCGCGACGGCTGCCGAGTCGCAGCCGCCCGAGATGGACAGGACGAAGCCCTGGGCGCCGCTCTTCTCGAGGTGGTCGAAGAGCCCGAGCGCGACGGCCCTGGCGAGCTCTTCTTCCTTCTGCCGAGGTCCATCTTCCCAGGCACCGGGGCGCGTCGCTGGGGGGGGAACGAGCTCCGGGAAGCGGTGGGGGATGGTGACGGTGCGAGGTCCGCCTCGGCCCGACTGGGGGATGTGCGACGAGCGCCCCGCGCGCCGTCCTCGCGCCCGCTCGAGATCGAGGACGCCGCCGGTGAGCCCGGTCGTCGCGAAGCCGAGCCGCGGGCCCTCGGCCACGATCCGCCCCTCGTCGACGACGAGCGTCGCGCCGTCGTAGAGCACGCGCCCGGCCTCGTTGCCGACGAGGTTCGCGTAGACGTAGCCGCACCCGAGCGCGCGCGAGCCCTCCTCGGCGACGCGCCGCCGCTCGGTGTGCTTGCCGAAGGCGAAGTGGCTGGCGCTCGGGTTGAGGATCACGTCGACGTCCTGCCCCCCGAGGCGCGAGGCAGGGCGCTCCGCGGCCCAGGCGTCCTCGCAGATCTCGAAGCCCACGCGCACCCCGCCGACGTCGAAGACGAGATCGCCCATCGGCACGTCGGCGCCGAGGAGGCGGACGGTGGACGAGGCGCCCGCGGGCCAAGGACGAAACCACCTCGGCTCGTAGTGGAGCCCGTCGTTCGCGAGCGAGCGCTTCGCGGCGACGCCCGCGAGGTGCCCGTCGACGAGGAGAGCGGCCGCATCGAAGAGGGCGCCCTCGGCGCGGACGGGGAGGCCCACCGCGGCGACGAGCCCGCGCGTCTCGGGGAGCACCTCGGCGAGGAGGGACTCGGCCTCGCGGAGCGTCCCGGGGAAGAGGAAGGCGTCTTCGCATCCGTAGCCGGTGAGGCAGAGCTCGGGCAGGCACACGATCCCAGCCTCGAGCGCGCGCGCCTCGCGGAGCACGGCGAGCGCTCGGCGGAGGTTCCGCTCCCAGTCGAGCGGCGTCGGGTTGAGGGTGGCCGCGTACGCGGTGAGGCGGCGCATCGGAGCGCCGTCATCCTAGCGGACCTCCCCGCGGGAGGGGAGCGACGCGTGGGCTCTGCGCGCGCCGCGTCACGCGGGCGTCTCCATCACGGGGGCGAGCCGGGGGTGGCGGTCCCGCGTCCTTCGATGCCGCGCCGCACGGCGGCGAGGGGCGCGGCGTCGGAGAGCGCGACGCCCTTCGACGTCCGGACGATCCCGAGCTGGCGCGCGAGGGCCGGGAGATCGACGCGGACCGGCGTGTCGCGCCACGTCTCGTAGAGTCCGGTGAGCGTCGTCGTCCCTGTCGCGCGGTCCCCGGCGGCGAAGATCTCCTGGATCTTGCCGCGCACCGCGATGCTCCCCCGGTCGCGGAGCGCCGCGCGGAGCGCGTCCTCGAGCCCGCGCGCGCCGTGGGTGCGGGTCCGGAGCTCGACGTCCGCGACGAGACAGAAGAGCGCCCCACCCCAGTAGGTGCGGCCCCAGGTGTGGGTTCGATCGAGCCCCGCGTCGTCTGCGGCAGGCAGCCCGCTCGGCAAGCTCGCGAAGAGCTCTCCCCACATGCGCTCGGGAGACAGCTCGCCGGCGCGGAGGCGCACGATGGGCTCGAGGTACGTCGAGAGCCCCTCCTCGAGCCAGGCGTGCTCCGCGGGGAGCGAGGGGAGCGCGAGGTGGATGAATTCGTGCGGGAGGACCCAGTCGTCGTCGAGCGTCTCGCGCGGGGCACCCTCGCCGACGAAGACGACGATCGCGGCGCCTCCATTCCCCATGGTCTTCCCGCCGATCTCGCGCCCCTCCGCGGGCAACACGACGAGCGAGACGCGAGGCACCGGGAAGCCCCCGTAGAAGCGCGCCACCGCGGCCGCACAGCGAGCGATCCACGCGACGAGCTCCGGGTGGGGCACCGGGAAGGCGCCAGGGCCGAGGTGGACGTCGACGTCTCCTCCAGGGACGTGGAGCACCCGCCGCTCGAAGGCGCCGAACGCCGCGTACGGGGCCTCGGCGAGGTCGTCGAAGGAGAGCCGCCACGCAGGGCCGTCGCCGAAGAAGCCCGACACGAACGCGTCGCTCGACACCGTGAGGGACGCCGACCCCTCGGCGCGTCGCTCGAGCGGTCGCAGGAGCCACGTCGAGGGAGGCGCCACGACGACGCCGTGCCGAGAGAAGGCCGTCTCGACGCTGGCGAGCGCGCGCGCGGCGTCGCCGAGGGCGTAGTCGTAGGTGATCTCGCAGGGGCCGAGGCAAGCGGCCGCGCCGAACGAACCGTCGCGCCGCTCCGCGAGGGTGCCGTCGACGGTGAGCCCGCGCACGAAGGGCGCGGTCTCGTCGTCGAGCCCGAGGCGCCCGAGCCCGCCGCGCTCGACCCTCGCGCGGACGCTCAGGGTGGAGAGATCGGGCGAGACGCGCACGTCGTAGGCGATCTCGGCTCCTGCCCGGGGAGCGCCCGCGCCCGAAGGCGTCGGGGCGCGTGGCGTGCGGCAGCCCGCGAGGAGCACGAGCATCGGGAGGACGCGCCGCATGCGGGGCCCAGGATCCTAGCACGCGTCGCCGAGGGCCCCGCGCCCTCCGCGCGTGTCGAGCTTGCGTTTCGTGCTCGTCGCGGGATGATCATGGCGCATGCTCCGCCTCCGGCCTGCGGTCCTCGCCGTCGCCTTCGGGCTCCTCGTCGCCTGCGCGGCGAAGCCGCCCCCTCGCTGGGCCGAGGGCGGCCAGAGCCTCGTCATCCCGCGCGCGCGGTGGGAGCGCCACGGCGAGGTGGTCGATATCCTCCCCGACGGGCGCGTGCTCGTCGACGGCGAGCACGCCTTCACGGTCGACGGCGCGGGCCGCGTCTACGAGCCGAACAACGAGCCCGTCTCGGTGCTCGAGCCGGATGGGAGGCTCCGCGGCAAGGACGACGCCGATCTCGGCGAGGTCGGCCTGATGAGCGCTGCCCCGAAGGGATCGAAGTACGCCTGGGTGGTGATCGCACCGAACGGCCACGTGACGACCTACGACGAGGAGGGGCGTCCACGCCACGACGGCGTGTGGTCGGGGTGCGTGGGCGAGTCGGTCCAGACCTGCACGCTCGTCTCTCACCTGCTCGTCGAGCGGCATGTGCGGAGGGCGCACGGCCCGCGCTTCGGGATTGGCATCGGCGTCATCATGCCCATCCGCTGAAGGGCGGCGTAGGTCGAAAGAGCGGGCGGCGGGCGCAAAAAAATGCTGTCCTTCTGCCATGAGCTTCGGGGTCTTGCTGCGCCGCTGGTCGTGTCTCTCGGTGGCAGTCGTCGGCGCGGGGTGCGCGGTCGGTAACAGCTCGGACAGGACCGCCCTCCCCGATGGCGTGGGGGGCGGCGGCGCGGGTGCGACGGCGGGCCACTCCGGTGGGACGGCAGGCCACTCCGGTGGGACGGCCGGTGTGGCGGGCGGCGAGGCAGGCGGCGGATCGAGCGGCGCGGGCGGCGAGGCAGGCGGCG
>CAYNEK010000005.1:80333-81769 GCA_964396175.1 uncultured Polyangiaceae bacterium
AGGCAGGCGGCGGATCGGGCGGCGCGGGCGGCGAGGCAGGCGGCGGATCGGGCGGCGCGGGCGGCGAGGCAGGCGGCGGATCGGGCGGATCGGGCGGCGCGGGCGGGAACGCAGGCGGTGGCGCGGGCGGCGCGGGCGGGAACGCCGGTGGCGGCGCGGGTGGGGCTGGTGGCGCGGCGGGGGCGGGTGGCTTCGCGACGTGCGCGACCGGCGCGGCCCTCGCGCAGCCGAAGATCCGCCCGGTCGACATCATCTTCATGGTCGACAACTCCGCGAGCATGAAGCCCGCCGTCGACGAGGTGAACGCGGGGCTCAACGACTTCGCGTCGCTCATCGATCAGAAGAGCCTCGACTACAAAGTCATCATGCTGTCCCTGCGCGGCAAGGGGGTCGTCGTCGCTGCAGGGAAGAACAAATACGGCGTCTGCATCCCACCGCCGCTCTCGGCGGATACCGATTGCGGCGACGGCCCACGGTTCTACCAGTCGAGCATCGACATCCGCAGCACCCAGCCCCTCGAGCAGTTCTTGGGGACGCTCGGCCAGACGAAGGGCTACTCGGTCGCGGACGCGCCGCAGGCGGGCGGCGATCACCGCGGCGGCGCCCCGTGGAAGGACGAGCTCCGCCCCGACGCGACCAAGAGCATCGTCGTCGTCACCGACGACAACTCGCGGCTCACGGCGACCCAGTTCCTCTCCTTCCCGGGCGGCAAGAACCCGTACAACGGAGGCTACGATCTCCCGGGTGGGATCCTCGATCCTGCCTGGGGCGGGGTCTTCGCGAGCTGGGTGTTCCACGGGATCTATGGATGGGGGAGCGCGACCGATCCGGGCGTCCTGTGCAGCTACCCCAACAAGACGACCCCGCCCGCATCGGGCGCTGTCTACACGACGCTCATCGAGCAGAGCAAGGGCGCGCGCGCGCAGATCTGCGACGGCGCGGCGGCGTGGGGGCCCTTCTTCGATGCGGTCGCGCAGTCGGTCGCCGACACCTCGCAGATCGCCTGCGACGTGACCCTGCCGTCGCCGCCCGACGGGAAGGCGCTCGACCCTGCGAAGGTCAACGTGTCCTTCTCGTCGCAGGGCAAGGACACGACGATCTTTCAGGTCGACGGCCCCGCGGGGCCGGTGCAGTGCAAGCCGGACGGCGGCTGGTACTACGACGACCCCGTCTCGCCGACGAAGGTGTACCTCTGCCCGGCGTCCTGCGACGCGGCGAACGCCGTCGTCGGCGCAGGGAAGCCCGGCAGCATCCAGGTGACCTTCGGCTGCAACAGCGTCAAGCCCTGACTCGAAGCCGTCGCGTCGCGGCGTCGGGCGTCGAGGAGCCGCGCGTGGTCGGTGAGGCCGCGCGCCGAAGCCGTCGCGTCTCGGCGTCGGGCGTCGAGGAGCCGCGCGTGGTCGGTGAGGCCGCGCGCCGAAGCCGTCGCGTCTCGG
>CAYNEK010000005.1:81869-84306 GCA_964396175.1 uncultured Polyangiaceae bacterium
GTCGAGGAGCCGCGCGTGGTCGGTGAGGCCGCGCGCCGAAGCCGTCGCGTCTCGGTGTGGGGCGTCGGGGGGTCCAGCCTCGCGCGTCGCGGGGCTGTCGTGCGCCGTCCTCGTGGGCTCGGGGTAAGCAGGGGCTTCCGGCGCACGGCGTCATGGGCTAGGGGCGGCGACATGACTTGGGCCCCAGCCCGCGTGAGCCGGACTTCGAGCCGCAAGCCGCTCGGGCCCATAGCTCAATCGGTCAGAGCACCCGGCTCATAACCGGGCGCGTCCTGGTTCGAACCCAGGTGGGCCTACCCCGCGCCGCACGACACCTCCCCCAGATGACCCCACGAGAAGCCGTCCTTCAGCACGTCGCAGTCCTCGAGTCCTTGGCCCTGCTCGACAAGGAGCTCGCGCAGTTCGACAAGGAGATCGCGACCGGCAAGGGCGGGGTCTCCACGATGGAGGCCGAGCTCGCGACCCTCGGGAGCCGGCTCGAGTCCGAGCGCGGGAGCTTCGATGATCTGACGAAGCAGGTGGGGCTCCTCCACCAGGATCTCCGCCAGCTGAAGGAGCAGCAGGAGCGCTCCCGGGACAAGCTCCAGCGGACGCGCAACGAGCGCGAGTCGATGGCGGTCGAGCGCGAGCTCGACGAGCTGCGCCGCCTCGTCCGCGATCGCGACGGCGAGATCCAGAAGCTCGAGCAGCTCTCGGCCTCCGCGAAGAAGAGCCTCGGCGATCTCGAGACGCAGCGCGACAAGCTCACGGCGGAGCTCGCCTCGAGCGGCTCGTCGGTGACGTCGCGGCTGGCCGAGCTCGCGGCGCTCCGGGCGAGCAAGGGTGCGGAGCGCGCGGGCGTCGCCAAGGCGCTCCCCGCGATGATCTTGAAGCGCTACGAGGCCGCGCTGAAGCGCCGCGGCTCGGGCACCGCGGTCCTCGAGGAGGGACTCTGTCGCACGTGCCACGTCTCGATCTCTCCCCACCTGGCCCAGCGCATCATGCGCGGCGATCTCCTCGAGCCCTGCCCGAGCTGCACGCGCCTGCTCATCTTCCGCGCGCCCGAGACCGCCATCGATCCGACGACCGGGGACGCCGCCGAGGGAGGCCCGGGAGCGTGAAGGCCTGTCCGGCGTGCGCGCGGCTCTACCCCGACGACGCCGGGTTCTGTCCGGCCGACGGCTCGCCGCTGCGCAGCGCCACCCAGGTCCCCATCCAGGTGAGCGGCGATGCGCGCGTCGGCACGCTCATCGCGCTGCGCTACGAGGTCCGTCGCGTCGTCGCCGACGGTGGCATGGGGCGCGTCTACGAGGCCCGCGACACGCAGACCAACACCCGCGTCGCCGTGAAGATGCTGCACCCGGACGTCGCCGCCGATCCGGTCAGCGTCGAGCGCTTCAAGCGCGAATTCGAGATCTCCCGCGCGCTCCCGCACGAGCACATCATCGACGTGCAGGACTTCCAGAAGGAGGGGGACACCTACGCCCTCGTGATGGAGTTCGTCGACGGCGAGGAGCTGCGCGGCGTCCTGAAGCGCGAGAAGACGATCTCGCCGGGGCGCATCGTCCGCATGGTGAGCCAGATCGCCATCGGCCTGGACGCCGCCCACGCCAAGAAGTTCGTCCACCGAGATCTCAAGCCAGACAACCTCTTCCTCTGCGGCACGCGAGAGGGAGACATCGTGAAGGTGCTCGATTTCGGCAGCGCGAAGGACAAGTCCGTCGGCGCGAAGAAGCTGACGATGCTCGGCACCGCCATCGGCTCGCCGTTCTACATGGCGCCGGAGCAGGCGCAAGGTCTCGATAGCCTCGATCAGCGCGCGGACGTGTGGGCGGTCGCGACGATCATCTACGAGTGCCTGACGGGCGAGGTCCCGTTCTCGGGGGGCAACGCGCCCATGATCCTCCTCGCGATCATGACGAAGGAGGCCCTCCCTCCCTCGAAGAACGCGTCGCGCGCGGTCTCGCCCATCCCGGCGTCGGTCGACGAGTTCATGGAGCACGCGCTCTACAAGCGGCCCGAGGGGCGCATCGCGACGGTCGGCGATCTCGCCAACCGTTTCGGGCGCGCGTACGGGCTCGACGGGGATCTGTCCCTCTGGGCGTCGCTCCCGCAGGCCGAGCTCGATCGACGGATCGCCGAGAAGCTCCCGGGGCTCCTCGCGGGCGCGAGCGCCGGGCCCGCGTCGCTCGGGCCGTCGGGCGCGCCGTCGTCGCTCGCCGCGTCGGCCATGGATCAGGCCTTCCAGGCGCCGCCTCCGTCGCTGGGTGGAGACGCGCTCGCCGGCGTGCCCAAGGGGCCGCCGATGGGGCTCATCCTCGGCGTCGTGGGTGGCGTGATCGTGGTGCTCGCGATCGTCCTCCTCGTCCTCTTCCTTCGCTGAGGACCGAGGCGTTCGCGGCCTGCGCCGCCGCCGATCCGAGGAGCGTCGGGTCACGCCTCGCGGCGTCCTGGTGGG
>CAYNEK010000005.1:84406-120130 GCA_964396175.1 uncultured Polyangiaceae bacterium
TGCGCCGCCGCCGATCCGAGGAGCGTCGGGTCACGCCTCGCGGCGTCCTGGTGGGACGAGGCGCTCGCGGCCTGCGCCGCCGCCGATCCGAGGAGCGTCGGGTCACGCCTCTCGGCGTCCTGGTGGGCCGAGGCGTTCGCGGCCTGCGCCGCCGCCGATCCGAGGAGCGTCGGGTCACGCCTCGCGGCGTCCTGGTGGGCCGAGGCGTTCGCGGCCTGCGCCGCCGATCAGGAGAAGGCGTCGAGGCCCGTCAGCGCGCGCCCGAGGACGAGCGTGTGCACCTCGTGGGTGCCCTCGTAGGTGTAGACGCTCTCCAGGTTGAGCGCGTGGCGGATCGAGGGGTAGTCGAGGAGGATGCCGTTGCCCCCGAGCACGGCGCGGGACTCCCGCGCGATCTCGAGCGCGACGCGGCAGTTGTTCCGCTTGCAGAGAGAGACCTGCTGCGGCGTGATCTTCCCAGCGTCCTTCACGCGGGCGTAGTGGAGGCTCATGATCTCCGCCTTCACGATCTCCTGCGCCATCTCGACGAGGCGCTCCTGCACGAGCTGGCGCCCTGCGATGGGCTTGCCGAAGGCGACGCGGTTCCGCGCGTAGCCCACGGCCGCTTCGTAGCAGGCCTTCGCCGCGCCGAGCACCGCGAAGGCGATGCCGAACCGCGCCTGGTTGAGGCAGGCGAGGGGCGCTCCAAGGCCGCTCGCGCCCTCGAGCACCTGGTCCTCGGGCACGCGGCAGCCGTCGAGGACGAGCTCGCCCGTCTCGCTCGCGCGGAGGCTCATCTTGCCCTTGATCTTGGGCGTCTCGAGGCCTTTCGTCCCCCGCTCGAGCACGAAGCCCTTGATGCTCTCGGGGCCGCCGTCGTCGGTCTTCGCCCACACGACCGCGACGTCGGCGATGGGGGCGTTGGTGATCCACATCTTGGTGCCGGAGAGCACCCAGTCCCTGCCGTCCCGCCTCGCGCGGGTCTTCATCGCTCCCGGATCGCTCCCGGCGTCGGGCTCCGACAGCCCGAAGCAGCCGAGCTTCTCGCCGCGGGCCATCGAGGGCAGCCACCGCGCCTTCTGCTCCTCGCTGCCGAAGCGCCAGATCGGGTACATCGCGAGCGAGCCCTGCACGGAGACGAAGCTCCGCAGCCCGCTGTCGCCGTACTCGAGCTCCTGGAGCGCCAGCCCGTACGAGACGGCGCTCATCCCGGCGCAGCCGTGCCCCGTCAGCGCCGCGCCCAAGAGGCCGAGCTCGGCGATCTCGGGCACCATCTCGCGCGGGAAGGCCCCCGACTCGAAGCGCTCGCCCGCGCCGGGCAAGAAGCGCTCGCGCACGAAGCGGCGCACGCTGTCTCGGATCATGCGCTCCTCGTCGGAGAGGAGCGGTTCGATGGCGGCGAGCTGCTCGAGCGTCATGGCGTCACGCATGGCGCGGGCAAGCTAGCCGGGATCGCGGGTGGCCGCTCGGCTTCCGCGCCAGCGCCTCGACGTGCGAGCGCGTTTCCCCCCGAGCGCGCAATGTGCGATACGAGCGCGGCCAAGTGGCCACGCCCGATCCCAAGGCGAACCGAGTCCCACCCGGCACCGTCGTCGCGGGTCGCTACGAGATCACGCGGGAGATCGGTCGCGGGGGGATGGCGGCCGTGTACGAGGCGACCCACTCGGACATCGGCAAGCGCATCGCCATCAAGATCCTGTCGGCCGAGTACGTGATGTCGCCCGTCGTCATCGAGCGCTTCCTCCGCGAGGCGCGCGCGACCGCCGCGGTCCGGAGCCCGTACATCTGCGACGTCTACGACAGCGGCAAGCTCGACGACGGCCGCCCCTTCCTCGTCATGGAGCTGCTCGAGGGCGAGTCGCTCTACGAGCGCATGGTGCGGATCCGGCTCTTCGATCCGGCGACGACGCTCCGCATCGTCACGCACGTCGCCCGCGGCCTGCAGAAGGCCCACGACGCGAGCATCGTCCACCGCGATCTCAAGCCCGAGAACGTCTTCATCACCGAAGACGACGACGGCCAGCTGGTCGCCAAGATCCTCGATTTCGGGCTCGCGAAGTTCTACGCGCCCGCGACGGAGGGCGGGGCGCAGGCGAGGCTCACGCGGGAGGGCGCCATCTTCGGGACGCCGGCGTACATGAGCCCCGAGCAGGTCCAGGGGCAGGGCACGGTCGATCATCGGGCCGACCTCTGGGCGCTCGGGTGCATCACGTACGAGTGCCTCACCGGGCGCACCGTCTGGTCGACCGACAAAGGCATCGCGATGACGTTCGCGCAGATCGCGAGCGCGCCCTTGCCCCGCCTGACGAAGTATCGGCCGGATCTCCCCGCAGAGATCCAGGGCTGGTTCGAGCGCGCCCTCGCGCGGAGGATCGAGGAGCGGTTCCAGACCGCGAAGGAGCTCGCCGACGCGCTCGCCGACGCGCTCGAGGACGCCCCGGCCATCCCGTCCAGCGACTCGCTCGAGCTCGTCTCGCGCGAGCCCTCGGGGGCGCTCGTCCTCCACGTCCCGGTGGACGACGACACGCCCGCGCCCGAGATCGTGATGCCCGGCGCGAGCGCCCAGCCGGCCCCTGTCCGAGGACCGTCGGTGCCCTCGGCGTCGCCATCGCGAGCGGACGCGCAGCCGTCGGAGCGCCAGCCGAGCTCGCTCGACGCGGGGCTCACGCTGGCGAGCGCGCCTCCGACGCCCGAGCCGCCAGGGACGGAGCCGGTCCCTGCGAGGCGTGGCGTCAGCGCGGCGGTGCTCGGGGTCGTGGTGGCGCTCGCCGGGGTCGGCGGCTACTTCGCGTGGGCGGAGCTCGAGCGCGGGGCGCAGCCAGTCGCACCGCCACAGCGCGCGGCGTCGAGCGCGACGATCACGCCGTCCGCGAGCGCTCCGAGCAGCGCCGCGTCGGCGACCGCGATCCCTCCGCCCCCCGGCCCCAAGTGGGCGCAGGGGCTCGCGGAGGCCCAAGGGCTGCTCGCGGCGGGCGCCTTCGACGACGCGCAGAAGAAGGTGCGCGAGTCCTTCGACGGCTCGGGCGCGGGGCCGGCGCGCACGTACCTCGAGCACCTCTCGGCCGCGAAGGACAACAAGGGCACTTGCAAGCTGAAGGCGCTCGGGCGGGTGCGCCCCATGGTCTTCGCTGGGGGCTTCGTGGGGCGTCCGGTCGTCGTCGGGACGAAGGCGGGGCTCGTCGCGCTGTACGTGGACGATCACGAGGGCGGCAACCGTGTGCACGGCTACGCCGTCGAGCTCGATCAGGCGCTCCGCCCGCGCTCGATGCCCGTCGACGTGACCCCCGAGGCGGACACCGTCGGTCGCCTCGAGGCGCGCGCCGTGGGCGGGCAGATCGCGGTCGCGTACACCGAGACGCGCGGTCCGCGCGCGGCGCTCTACGGGCGGTGGCTCGACGGCCGGGGCCGGATCGCTGGCGCGGAGTTCACGGTCGGACCGGCGCGCGCCGTCTCGCCCGCGCTCGGCGCCGCCGACGGCCTCCTCTTCGTGGCCTGGGACGAGAAGCAAGACGGCGAGCAGGTGGACCTGATGCTCCGCCGCGTCCACGGCACCGGTCAGCTCGCCGCGCCGGTGCGGCTGACGGATCTCCGCAAGGTCACGCAGAAGGTGGCCCTCCCCGAGCTGGAGGCGCTCCCGACCTCGCTCGAGCTCGTGTTTCGCCTGGATCGCGGGACGCAGCGGACCGTGCAGTACCTCCACGTGCCGATCGAGAGCGACGGCCCGACGACGGGCGTCCCGGCAAACCCCAAGGGTCGCGACGACAAGGTGCTCGGGACGATGCGCGGGCTCAGCAACCCGACCGAGCGCGTCGACACCCCCGATCTCGCCTGCTTCGCGGAGGGCTGCTTCGTCGTGTGGCACGTCGAGAAGCCCCCGCAGGGCGGCGGCGCGTACGCGGCCTTCATCGATCCCAAGCTGGGGACGATGCTCTGGCGGAAGAAGTTCGCGCAGTCGGGCGGTCGCCCGTCGGTCGCCATCGCGCAGGGCGGCGTCGGCCGGGTGGCCTGGTTCGAGGGCGGGCGGCTGAAGACCGCGACCATCACGCGTGATGGGGTCGCGGCGCCCTCGGTGCTCGCGCGCGTCGTCGGCGACCAGCCGCCGCCGTCGATCGTGGCGGGCGATGAGGCCCACGCTTGGGCCATCTCTTGGCTCGACTTCGAGGCCGGGAAGCTCGAGCCTTACGCGGTCCGCGCCGTGTGTCCGCCATGACGTCCGATGCCAGGATCAACCTCGGCCTGGGCCGGGCGACGCCTCCGCGCGCCCGCGCAGTATGGCTCCGCGTGGCGTCCGGTCCCAGGATCGATCTCGAGCCGGGCGAGGCGGCTCTCCCGCGCGACCGCGGCGTGTGGCCCACCGTGACGTCCGATGGCAGGGCCGATCTCGAGCCGAGCGGGGGGACGACTCCGCGCGCCCGCGTCGCGTGGTCGCGATGAACTTCGTCTCTCGAGTGGCGCTCCGGGGCGCGCCGCTCGAGACGCCGCGTCTCCGGTTGGCGCCGCTCGATCCGGTCGATGCGCCGGAGCTGTTTGCCGCGGTGGAGAGGTCCAGGCCCGAGCTCGAGCCCTGGCTCCCGTGGGTCCCCTACCAGCTCACCGAGCACGATTCGCGCACGTACGCGGAGTACTCCGTCGACGACTGGGACGCGGGGCGCGCGCTCCGCCTCACGCTCCGCGACCGTGCGCGCGGTGCGCTCCTCGGCATCGTGAGCCTCGAGGCGGCGAACCACGCGCACCTCTCGCTCGAGCTCGGTTACTGGATCGACTCCGAGGTCGTCGGCCGGGGGCTGATGACGGAGGCCGCGCGCGCCGCGGTGCGGTGGGCCTTCCTCGCGGTCGGCGCGCACCGCGTCCGGGTCGCCGCGTCCACCGAGAACGCGCGCTCGCTCGGGGTCATCCGGAAGCTCGGGTTCACCTACGAGGGGATCGCGCGGCACGCGGAGCTCATCATGGGGCGCTGGCTCGACCACGCGGTCTTCGCGCGGCTCTCGACCGACCCGTGAGCGTGAGGACGGACGCCGCGACAGGTGGATCCGCGGTGCCGCCCGTCGCGCCGAGCCGCTCGGGCGACGCTCGCTCGAGCGTCGTCGAGACGGGCGACGCCACCGGCGCCGCGACGGGTGGATCCGCGGTGCTGTCCGTTGCGCCGCGCCGCTCGGGCGACGCTCGCTCGGGGGCCGTCGAGACGGGCGGAGCATCCGTGGGCGCTCACGGAGCGGCGCGGACACCGCGCCTCCCGGGCGTCGACTTCCTCCGAGGTGTCGCGTGCCTCCTCGTCTTCTTCTACCATGTCGGGATGTACTGGCACGGCGCCTTCGCGTCGGGCTGGGCTCCGGTGATCGCGGCGTCGGGGTGGCTCTCCCCGCTCGTCTGGGTCGCGCGCGAGGGGCTCCACGGGGTCTCGCTCTTCCTCGTCCTCTCGGGCTTCTGCCTGCACCATCCCCTCGCCGCGTCCGGCGCGCCGCTCCGGCTGGGGGTCTTTTGGCGTCGCCGCGCGATCCGTATCCTCCCAGCCTACTACGCCTCGCTGGCGATCCTTGCTGCCGCCGTGCTCTCGGGTGGCGCGCTCGCGTGGGCGATGTTTCCGCCCCTCGAGGCGTGGGACGTCGGCGTGCACGTGCTCCTCGTCCACAACCTCCACGCGCGCACGATCTGGAGCCTCAACGGCGCGTACTGGTCGCTCGCCCTCGAGTGGCAGCTCTACCTGATCTTCCCGCTCCTCGTCCTGCTCGCGCGGCGGGCTCCCGCGCTGCTGCTCGCCGGCTCGGCGCTCGGCGCTTGGTTCGGGCCCGCGCTGCTCGGGCGCGCCTTCCCTGTGCTCCACGCGAGCCCGGCCTGGTGGGCGGTCGGCGCCGAGAGCGTCGTCGGGCACCTCTTCGAGTTCGCCTGTGGGATGGTCGCGGCCGAACTCCTGGCGCGCGGCCGCGTCCCGCCGAAGGGCGTCCTTCTGCTCCTTGCCTCGGCGATGATCCCGGTGCTCTACGCGGTCGACGTGGCCCACGCCCTGCCCGTGCCGGCGCAGCGGCTCGCGTGCGGGGTCTCGTTCGCCTCACTCGTGCTCCTCGTCGGGCCGAGCTCGCTCGGCGGCGGCTGGGTCCGTCGCGCGCTCCTCTTCCCCGGCGTCGTGTCGTACAGCCTCTACCTCGTGCACCAGCCGATCCTGCTCGTCCTACGCCCCTGGGTGTGGCGGCTCGGCTGGTCCTCGACCGCGGCGTTCGGGCTGGCGGCGCTCGTGGTGCTCCCCGCGTCGCTCGCCGTGGCGAAGCTCTTCCACGCGGCGTTCGAGGCGCCCTTCTTGCCGGGAGGTCGGCTCCGACGCTTGGCTGGGTGAGTCGTCGCGCTCAGCGCGGCGGCGGGCGTCGCGTCGGTCGCGGCGTCACCTCGTCCTCGTCGATGGGGCGGCTCTCGTCGTCCTCCAGCGTCGTCAGGATCTCGAGGAGCGGAAGCTCTTCGGAGAGCGCCTCGTCGATGCGACGGAGCGCCTCGTCGGCGGGCTCGACGATCGCGAGCGACGGACGAGCCTTCATGGGACCGCGCGACGAGGCGTCGCTCCCGCCGTCGGTCGGCTCGACGATCGCGAGCGACGGAGGAGAGAGGCTCGGGCGTGGGGCCATCGTCACGAAGGACCCCCTGTTCAAGCCTCGGGCCGCGCCGAGATCGCTCGAAGAAGCGCGTCCCTCGCCGCCTGGCGACCCTGGCGTCGCGATCATGGCGCTTGCAGCGCGTCCCCGCCGCTCGCATGGCGCGCGCGATGACCCCGGCGAAGGACGACAAGGGCCCGCGTGTTCACGCGAAGGGCCAGGAGAAGCGCCTCGACGCCGTCATCGACTTCGTCAGCTTCGCCGCGCGTCCCCGCGCGCTCACGTCGCTGCTGGACGAGGCGCCGCGCCGGCTCGCGGCGGTCGTGGCCGCCGAGGTGTGTTCCATCTACCTCCTCGAGGGCGACGGCGAGACCCTCGTCATGCGCGGCAACGTGGGCTTCACCGATCGCGCGCTCGGCGCCGTGCGCCTGCGGCTCGGCGAGGGGATCACCGGGGCCGCGGTCTCGATCGGGCGCCCGGTGAGCGTCGCCGCGGCGTCCTCTCACGCGAACTACCGGCGCTTTCACGAGCTCGACGAGGATCGGTTCCCCGTGTTCTGCGCCGTGCCCATCGCGGGGCCGCGGGGGCCGCTCGGCGCCGTCGTCGTCCAGCGTCGACCGGGGCGACCGTTCGCCGTCGACGAGGTGGAGCTGCTGGTCGCGCTGACGACGACGATCTCCGCGGCCGCGCGGCAGGCCGATCTCGTGCGCAGGCTCGAGGAGACCCCGACCGGCGCCGCCGAGAAGCGCCGCGCGGGCGGCGGGACGCGCAAGGTGACGCTGCCTGGGCGCCCCTTCCACAAGGGGCGCGCGGTCGGCGCGATCGCGGCCATCAAGCGCCCGCCCGCGAGCCCGCGCCTCGAGCGCCGACTCGACGACGAGGCGCGGCTCCGGGGCGCCTTCGACGTCGTCTCGAAGGGAGTGCGGGCCCTCGTGGAGACCGCCAAGTCCCGCGGCGTGGAGCACGCGAGCTTCTTGCAAACGTACCTCCAGATCGCCTCCGACGCCAGGCTGCGCGGCGAGACCCTGAAGCTCGTCGCGGGGGGCATGGGCATCGCCGAGGCGATCTCGCGCATCGTGCGGCGCGTCACGTCCGCGGCGACGACGGAGGGCGATCGCTTCCTCGAGGAGCGGGCGCGCGACGTCGAGGATCTCTGCGACGCGCTCGTGATGACGGCGGCGGCCGATCCGCGGGCCGTGCTGCCCACCGGGGCGGTGCTCATCGGCGAGCGGCTCACCGTCTTCGATCTCCTCGTCAGCCTCCGCGCTCGCCCCGTGGGGATCGCCCTCGCCGACGGAGAGCGCGGCGGTCGCACCGAGACCCTCGTCGAGCTGACGTCCGTCCCGGCCATCGTGGGCGTCGAGGGGCTGTTCCGGTGGGCGTCGGACGGGGATCTCGCGCTCGTCGACGCCGACCACGGTCTCCTCGTCATCAACCCGTCGCGGGCCGAGGTCGCGGCCGTGCGGGCCCACGCACGCTGACGCGCTGCGCCGGGTGCATTTCGCTGCCCTCGGACAGATCGCCTCGACTAGGGTGCGGGCCGATGTCGGCCTCCGACGCAGCCTCCGATCTTGAGCTCTTCCGCGCGATGGTCCGCGCGCGGCACCTCGCGCTCCGCCTCGACGCGCTCGCCGAGTCCGGCGACGTCGGCTTCTGCCCGACCTCGCTCGGCGAAGAGGCGGCGGTCCTCGGGGCCGCGTCCGCGCTCGAGGCGAGGGACTGGCTCTTCCCGTCGCACCGCGACGCGCTCGCGGCGCTCGCGCGCGGATCGTCGATCGAGGCGCTCGCCCTCCAAGCATACGGCGCCGCGGCCTCGCCGTCGAGGGGCCGCATGCCGCCCGCGGCCTTCCACGACGCCCGCCGTCGCGTCGTCTCGACGGGGCTGCCCTTCGCGGCGCACGCGGTCCACGCGGTCGGGCTCGCGCGCGCCGCAGCGAAGGATGGGGTCGCGGCGCTCGTCACGCTCACCGAGTCTGCGCTCGAGGCAGGCGCGCTCCACGACGCGCTCAATTTCGCCGGGGTGATGAGGGCGCCGGTCGTCTTCTTGGTGCGAGGTCCGGGCGAGGCGATCCCGAGCGCGTCGTCGCGCGCCGTGGGCTACGGGCTCGGCGCGATCGAGGTGGACGGCGGGGACGCGCGCGGCGTGCGCGAGGCCGTCCGCGAGGCGCTCGGGCACGCTCGCGAGGGCAAGGGCGCGGTGATCGTCGGCGCCACCTCCCCGGGGAGCGCGGGCTTCGACGCGGCGGACGGGCTCACGCGCCTCGCGGAGGCGCTCTCGCTCGGGGACGCGGAGAAGACCGAGACCGCCGCGGCGCTCCGCGAGATCGACGCCGCGATCACCGCGGCCGCGCGCGCGCCGAAGCCCTCCCTCTCGACCCTCTTCGAAGACGTCTACGCTTCCCCCACCTGGAACCTCGCCGCCCAGCGCGCGACCGCCGCCCGCTCCCCTCGATGACCGAAGAATCGATCCGATGACCCAGCCCCAATCGCCCGGGAAGTCCCGCGAAATGACGATGGTGCAAGCCATCAACGACGCGCTCAAGCTCGAGATGCGCCGCAACCCGCGTGTCCTCGTCCTCGGAGAGGACGTCGGCAAGGTCGGCGGCGTCTTCCGCGTGACGCAGGATCTGTACGAAGAGTTTGGCGAGGCGCGCGCCCTCGACACGCCGCTCTCGGAGGGCGGCATCATCGGCGTCGCGATCGGGATGGCGCTCTACGGGGACGTCCCCGTGGCCGAGATCCAGTTCTCCGACTTCATCTTCCCGGCGTACGACCAGATCGTGAGCGAGCTCGCGAAGCTCCGGTGGCGCTCGGGGGGCGAGTATCCGGCGAAGATGGTCATCCGTACGCCCGTCGGCGGAGGCATCCGTGGGGGCGTGTATCACTCGCAGTCGCCCGAGGCGCAGTTCATCCACGTGCCGGGCCTCAAGGTCGTCTGCCCGACGAGCCCGTACGACGCGAAGGGCCTCTTGCTCGCGGCCATCCGCGATCCGGATCCTGTGATGTTCTTCGAGCCAAAGCGCGTGTACCGCGCGGCGAAGGGCGAGGTCCCCGAGGGCGACTACACGGTCCCGCTCGGCGAGGCCGCCGTCCTCCGCCCGGGTGACGACGTGACGGTCGTCGCGTGGGGCGCGATGGTCTACGAGGCGCTCGAGGCGGCGCACCAGGCCGAGGCGGAGGGCGTCTCGGCCGAGGTCATCGATCTGCGCACGCTCTGGCCGCTCGACATCGAGGCGCTCGAGAGGAGCGTCCGCCGCACCGGGAGGCTCGTGGTCGTCCACGAGGCGCCGCGGACGTGCGGCCTCGGGGCCGAGGTCGTCTCGCTCGTCACCGAGCGGTGCTTCGACAGCCTCGCCGCGCCGCCCGTGCGCGTGACGGGCTACGACACGCCGTTCCCGTACTCGCTCGAGCTCGACTACCTGCCGCTCGCCCACCGCATCTTGCCCGCGCTCGTCGAGGCGGCGCGCTACTGAGGACTGATCATGGCCCGCTGGGAATTCAAGCTTCCGGACATCGGAGAGGGCGTCGCCGAGGGTGAGCTCGTCGCGTGGGGCGAGGGCGTCGCGATCGGCGCGACGGTCAAGGTCGATCAGCTGCTCTGCGAGGTGACGACCGACAAGGCGACCGCGGCCATCACGAGCCCGAAGGGCGGCAAGGTCCTCGAGCTGGGCGGGAAGGTCGGCGAGATCATCCGTGTCCACTCGATGCTCGTCGTCCTCGAGCTCGACGGCGACGCATCGACCGAGCCTCTGCCCGCGTCGGCTGCGCGCCCTTCCCCCGCGTCGGCCGGGCCCGCGCCGTCCGCGCCCGCGAAGCCCGAGCCGGCGGCGACCGCCGTCGGCGACATCCAGGAGACGCTCCCCGGCGTCGCGCGCCTCGCGCAGCCGAGGGCGCCCGCGTCACCAGCCTCCGTCGCGACGAGCGCTTACTTCTCGGAGAAGCCGCTCGCCACGCCCGCGACGCGCAAGCTCGCGCGCGAGCTCGGGGTCGACCTGCGCACCGTCGCGCCGACCGGCCCGAATGGGCGCGCGACCAGCGACGACGTCCGTCGGTCCCTCACGGCCGCGCCCGCCGCCGCGCCGTCCGAGCCGGCGGGTGCGTCCGCGCCGAGCCCCGTCGCCTCGACCGCGCCTCCTGCCGCGGGTGCGCTCGCGCCCATCAAGATCGCGACGCCCGTCGGCGTCGCGGAGGACGTCGAGGAGCGGACGCCGCTGAAGGGAGTACGCAAGAAGATCTTCGAGAGCATGGCGCGCTCGAAGCACACCGCAGCGCACTTCACCTTCGTCGAGGAGTGTGACGTCTCCGCGCTGAAGGCGCTCCGACAGCGGCTCCGCCCGGCCGCGGAGGAGGCCGGCGTCAAGCTCACCTTCCTGCCCTTCATCGTGAAGGCCGTCGTCGCCGCGCTCCGCAAGCACCCGTCGCTGAACAGCGCCTTCGACGAGTCGACCAGCGAGATCGTCCGCCGCAAAGTCTACCACATCGGCATCGCCTCGTCGACGGACGCGGGCCTGATGGTGCCCGTCGTCAAGCACGCCGATCGGCTGTCGATCCTCGAGATCGCGCGCGAGATCCAGCGGCTCGGCGAGGCGACGAAGGCGGGGAAGCAGCGGATCGAGGATCTCCAGGGCTCGACCTTCACCATCACCTCGCTCGGCGCCGAGGGCGGGCTCTTCGCGACGCCCATCCTGAACTTCCCGGAGGTCGGGATCCTCGGGGTCCACCAGATCAAGCAGAAGCCCGTCGTGCGGGATGGGCAGATCGTGATCGGCGAGGTGATGCTCCTGTCGCTGTCCTTCGATCACCGCATCATCGACGGGCACGTGGGCGCGGCGTTCGCCTACGAGATCATCCACTACCTCGAGGATCCGGATCGGCTGTTCCTCGAGATGGCGTGAGCCGGATCGTCCCCGCGGACGCGGGGGGCATCTCGCTCGCCTGCGGAGTGCTCCGTCGCGGCGGGTTGGTCGCGTTCCCCACCGAGACCGTGTACGGGCTCGGCGCGATCGCTCGGGACGGCGCGGCGGTCCGCCGTGTCTTCGCGGCGAAGGGGCGCCCCGCCGACAACCCCGTCATCGTCCACGTCCTCGGTGTCCGGGCGCTCTCAGAGGTTGCACGGGAGGTGTCGCCGGCGTCGCGTGCGCTCGCCGAGGCGCTCTGGCCTGGGCCGCTGACCCTCGTCCTTCCGCGCGCGAGAGAGATCCCTGACGTCGTGACGGCGGGGGGGGACACGGTCGCGGTGCGCGCGCCTGCGCATCCGGCGGCGCAGGCCCTGCTCGCGGCGCTCGGAGAGCCGCTCGCCGCGCCGAGCGCGAACCGCTCGGGAGAGCTGTCGCCCACCTCGGCGGAGGACGTCGCGCGGTCGCTCGGCGCTCGGGTGGAGCTCATCCTCGACGGCGGCCCGTGCGACGTCGGCATCGAGTCGACGGTGGTGCGCGCGGACGACGAGCTCACGGTGCTGCGCCCCGGGGTGCTGGACGGCGCGGCGCTCGCGCGGATCGCGCGGATCCCCTTGGTGGAGTCCGCGATCGGCCATGAGGCGTCGCCGGGGACGCGCCACCGCCACTACGCGCCGGGCGTGCCGATGTGCGTCGTCCGTGCGGCCAAGCTCGCGGCCCGGGTCCGCGCGGTCCACGGTGTGTCACTCACCTGGACGATGCCGGGGGACGCTCGGTTGCCGGCGGACGAGGCGGGGTACGCGCGCGGCCTCTACGCCGCGCTCCGTGAGCTCGCCGGGAGAGGGCGCCCCATCGTCGTCGAGGAGGTCCCCGCCGCGTGGACCGGCGTCCGCGATCGGCTCGCGCGCGCGGCCGCCGCGAACACGTGAGCTCGTTGTGTGAGCTCGTTGTGTGAGCACGTTGTGTGAGCTCGTTGCCTCACCCGAGCCGCCCGTCGCGCCGCGGGCAGGACCGAAGCGCCGGCTCGTCGTGGGGTGTGGTCGTCAGCGCGACCGCGCCTCCGTGGGCGTGGGTGGAGCGTCGGGGGACCGGATACGCAATCAGGGCGAGGTGCGGAGCCGCTCGACGAAACCGAGCCGATCGATGACCTGCCAATGCCCGGCCACCTGTCCGTCTCGCGTCTCATAGATCGTCTGCCCGGCGAAGCGCAGGCGCCTGCCCGTCGCGGGGAGCCCGCGGAGATCGCCGGCGTGCGTGCCTTCTGCGCTCCAGCGCACCGAGACGCGGTCTCGCGCGGCCACGGTCTCGTGGACCGAGAACACCAGATCGGGGAACGCGGCGCGTGTGGCCTTCACCCTCTCCCGGTACCCCCGGCGGTCGAGCGTCTGCCCCTCCCACGGATCCCCAGGGTCGTCGTGGATCACGTAGCTCGGCGCCACCAGCTCGGCGATCTCGCGGTACGCGCCCCGGGTCCAGACCCTGTCGTACAGCGCGACGACCACGCTCGCCGGGTCGTCGAGTCGACGCTCGGCCTCCGCGGCCTCGCGGGCCCTCTGCGTAGCAAAGTCCCGGATGTCCTTGGGCCAGCGTCGGATGAGCCGCTCGAACGTCGCCACGTCACCGCCGAAGAGCGCGCGTGTGGCCTCCTCGAAGTGAGGCCTGTCTCCGGCGACGCTCGAGAGGAGGCCGCTCAGGGCCGCCCGAACCCTCCGCGCGCGCTCCCTGCCGGGCTGGTCCCGCGTCGCTTGCTGGACGAGCCGGCGCAGCGCGCTCGAGGCGCCGGCCGTCTGCCCTTCGAGCCAATCCCAATGACGCGGCAGGAGCGACACCTCGCGGCTCGTCACGCCGAGCCTCGGTCGCCCCGGGCCGCGTGACGGAAGAGGCGCCGCGCGGTCCAGGACCTCGTCCAGCGAGCCGCGGAGATCGAAGTCGAGCTGTCGACCCGTCTCGACGTCGAACACGAGCACGAGGTCGGAGGCGTCGCGGTCGAACCGCTCCTTGAGGATGGGGAGCACGTCGCGGAGCGAGCCCCACGCGAGCCGCCGTCCCCGCTCGAACACGATGCAGATCGGATCCATGGGCCGAATAATACCCGGACGATATACCATGTCAATAATATCCGGGTACAATCTGGCTGCGCGCCGCCCCGCTGGCCGCCGCGCGAGGCGCGCCGCCGTCCGAAGGCGAGGCGTCGGTGCGGGGTGATCCGACGCGCGCCCCGGGGTACGCCGCTCCAGGCGGGTGCGCGCGGCTCCGCCGGGGGCGTCGGGCGGGCTCGCGCGCGAGAGCGCGACGGCCCTCGACCGGCGGGCGCGCGGGGCCCCGTCGATGACGTCGCGCGGGCGTGCTCGAAAGCGCGACGCTCCTCGGCCGTGCTGCTAAGCCGTCGGGTGCATGAGCCCTCGACGAGCGCCGCCGCGCGACCGGACCGCCGCCCCGGTTCGCAAGCTCTTCGGCACCGACGGCATCCGCGGGAAGGCCAACGAGCCGCCCATGACGCCGGAGACGGCGCTCGCGCTCGGCCGGGCCATCGCCCTCGTCGCGCGGCACCGAAAGACGCGCCCCGCGCGCATCGTCATCGGCAAGGACACGCGGCTCTCGGGCTACATGCTCGAGACGGCGCTCGCCGCGGGGATCTGCGCGATGGGCGGCCGCGTCATGCTCTCGGGGCCCATCCCGACGCCTGCGGTCGCGCACCTGACCACCTCGATGCGCGCCGACGCCGGCGTCGTCATCAGCGCGAGCCACAACCCCTACGAGGACAACGGCATCAAGCTCTTCGGTCCCGACGGCTTCAAGCTCCCCGACGCGGACGAGGCCGAGATCGAGCGCATCATGGCCTCGAGCGATCTCCGCGACGACTGCCCGACGGGCGCGGCCGTGGGCAGGGCCGAGCGGCTCGAGGACGCGCGCGGGCGCTACACCGTCTTCTGCAAGCAGACCTTCCCGCGCACCCTGTCGCTCGACGGGGTGCGGATCGTCCTCGACGCGGCGCACGGCGCGGCCTACCGCGTCGCGCCCGCCGTCTTCACCGAGCTCGGCGCCGACGTCCACGCGCTCGGTGTCCGCCCGAACGGCCGCAACATCAACGACGGCGCGGGCGCGCTCCACCCCGAGCACCTGGCCCTCGCCGTGCAGAGGCACCGCGCTCACCTCGGCGTCGCGCTCGACGGCGACGCCGATCGCGCCGTCTTCGTCGACGAGCGAGGGCAGGTCGTCGACGGCGACGCGGTGATGGCGCTCCTCGCGCTCCGCAAGCTGGCGCAGGGCACGCTCGCCAAGCGCACGCTCGTGGCGACCGTGATGAGCAACCTCGGCCTCGAGCGCGCGCTCGAGGGCGCCGGGGGCAAGCTCGTGCGCACGGCGGTCGGCGATCGATACGTCGTCGAGGCGATGCGGAAGGGCGGCTACACGCTCGGCGGGGAGCAGTCGGGGCACCTCGTCTTCCTCGAGCACGCGACGACGGGCGACGGCATCGTCGCGGGGCTGCAGGTGCTCGCGGCGATGCGCGCCGAGGAGAAGCCGCTCTCCGAGCTCGTGTCCGCCGCGATGACGCCGGTCCCGCAGCTCCTTCGCAGCGTCGTCCTGCCGCGCCGGCTGCCGCTCGAGGCGATGCCGGCGCTCACGAAGGCCGAGGCCCGTGTCGGGCGCGCGCTCGGCAAGAGGGGCCGCGTGCTCGTCCGCTGGAGCGGCACCGAGCCGAAGCTCCGCGTCATGGTCGAGGGTGAGCGGCTCGACCGCGTCACCGCGATGGTGGACGAGCTCGTCGAGGCGGCGCGCCGCGACACCGAGTCCGTGATCGAGCCCTTAGCGATGGCGGCGGCCTTCGTCACCGAGTCGCTGTCGAGGACCTTCCGTGACGGGACGTCGGAGCGGCGCGTGCTCGTCGACCTGTGGCTGACGATCGAGGAGGGCGAGATGCTCGCGATCCGCGGCGCGAGCGGCAGCGGCAAGAGCACGCTCCTCTCGATCCTCGGCGGCCTCGATCGCGGCTACACCGGCAAGGTGCGCTCGTTCGGCCTCGATCTCGCGGCCGCGCGCGAGGCCGAGCTCGGCCGACACCGGAACCGTCATCACGGCTTCGTCTTTCAGGCGTTTCACCTGCTCCCGCACCTCACCGTGCTGGAGAACGTGACGCTGCCCGGGCTCTTCTCGGGTGACGACGCGGATCGCACGGCGCGCGCGCGCGAGGTGCTCGGGGAGGTGGGGCTCGCCGATCGCGCGGACGAGCCGCCGACGCGCCTGTCGGGCGGGCAGCGGCAGCGGGTCGCGATCGCGCGCGCGCTGCTCATGAAGCCCTCGGCGCTCCTCTGCGACGAGCCGACCGGCAACCTCGACCGCAAGACGAGCGGCGAGATCATCGAGCTCTTGGCCGAGCTGTCCCGGCTCGAGAAGACGACGGTCGTCGTCGTGACCCATGACGCCGCGCTCGCGTCGCGCGCGCATCGGCAGATCGAGATCGTGGACGGGAGGATCTCGTGACACGGAGCGCTGCGCCACCGATCGTGGATGACGCTCGAGGCTGCGCCCTGGCGCACGGCGTCCACGGGCCGCGAGCGCGCGAGGGCGCAGCGCGCGGCGGGCTCTCGGGGCGCATCCCCCGTCTCATCGGCGCTCACGCCCGCTCGGTGCTCGAAGGGGAGGCGCGCGGCGGGCTCTCGGGGCGCATCCCTCGTCTCATCGGCGCTCACGCCCGCTCGGTGCTCGAAGGGGAGGCGTGCGGCGGGCTCTCGGGTCGTCGCCGGGGTCCGGGCTGGGCGTCCTCCGGTGGAGGAGGCGCGACGTGACCCTTCGCGCGCTCTCGGTCCTGCTCTTTCGGGAGCTCTTCCGGGCGAAGGGGGCGCTCCGCGCGGCGGGGCTCGGCATCTTCCTCGGCACCATCCTGTTCTCGCTCTTCTCGGCGCTCGGATCGAAGGTGCGCGCCGTCCTGCTCGGCGAGGTGTTCCCCCTCGATCGGATCGAGCTGCTCCCCGAGCCGCGGCCCGAGCCGGGGCTGCTCTCGGTCCTGCTCGGCGGCGGGAAGTCCGCGCCCCCAGGGATCCCCCAGGCGACGATCGGCGTGCTCGCGGCGAACCCTGGGGCGAAGAGCGTCTCGCCCCGCCTCAAGTTCGCCTTCCCGTGCGGCGCCTTCGGGGGCAAGGAGCTGCTCGGGCGCGACATGGGCACCCACGAGATGCTCGCCGACGGGGTCGACCCGGCCCTCGTCAACGCGTCGAGACCCTCCCCTTCGTTCTCGCACCCCTTCGCCGATCCGCTCGCGGCGCCGGGCCCCTCATGCTCCTCCGACGCCGATTGCACAGGAGAACAGTATTGTGAGCAGCCCTACGGTGAGCCCAAAGGACAATGCAGCGAGCCGGTGCCGGTGGTCGTGAGCCCCTATCTGGTCGAGATCTTCAACAAGGGGATCGCCCCCGCGCACAACCTCCCCGCGATCGGCGGATCGCTCCTCGCGCGCGCGAGCGGGCTCGTCTTCCGTATGGAGCTCGGGATCTCGATGATGGGCCGCTCGAAGCGCGGCGGCGTGCGCAACGTGAAGGCGCGCCTGGTCGGGACGTCCGAGAGCGCGATCGAGCTCGGCGTGACCCTGCCGCTCGCCGTCGTCCAGCGGTGGAACACCGAGTTCTATGGGCCGGAGGCGGCGCGCGAGGCGTCCTCGGTCGTCGTGCGGACGAAGACCCCCGCGGAGGTCGCGCGCATCGTGGAGGTCGGCCGTCGCAACGGCCTCGTGCCGAAGGACGAGCGCGCCCGTGACATCTCCGTGATGGTCACCGGGGTCGTCGTCCTGCTCACGCTGGTGGCGCTCGCGATGCTGACGGTCGCGGCGACCAACACGGCCTACGTCTTCCGCGTGCTCGTGTCGGACAGGAGGAGCGAGATCGGCCTCTACCGCGCGCTCGGCGCGACGCCCGGCGACGTCGCGAAGCTCTTCTTGACGTTGTCGGTCGTGACGGGCGCCGCGGCGTCGGGGCTCGGCCTGCTGGCCGCAAAGCTCGTAGCGAAGGCGCTCGACGTGGCTGCCGCGTCGGGGCTCCCGGACTTCCCCTTCAAGCCTGCGAGCTTCTTCTCGTTCGATGGGTGGATCGTGGCGGCGACCCTGGGGCTCGGGACGGGCTTCGCGGTGCTCGGAGCGCTGTCGGCGGTGCGCTCGGCGAGCCGGGTCGATCCGGCCGCCGCGCTCGCGTGACGAGGGCGGCTTCGGGGTCATGGGCGGCCGGCTCTGTTTGGGCGTGGGCGCAATGAGACGAGCCACGATGGGCGCGCGGCCGTGGAGGCGTCTTCGGTTGCGCCGAGGGGCGGCCCGTCTGGACGTCAGAAGGTCCCCGCGGCGCCGAGGGGCGTCAGCACGAACCGGCCGCTCTCGGTGGTCTGGCCGGTGAGGTAGCCGGGGCCTAGGCGTGTCGCGTGCCCGCCCTCGCGCTCGACCTCGAGCGTCCCTTTGCCAGGCGCGACGAGGATGATCCCCGTGATCAGCGCCGCGATCCCCCCGAGCCCCACGTAGAGGCCGGTCCGCTGGAGGCTCTCGGCCTTTTCGACGCCGGCCTCGTCGCCGGTCGTCCGCTTGCTCTTCGCGCTCACGCTCCCGATGAGATAGAGCAGGCCGCCTGCGTAGGTGCCCGTGCCGCCGAGGGTGGCGAGGAGGAAGCCCGTGCCCCAGGCGCCGGAACGATCACGCGGGAGGATGCGCACCGAGTCTCCTGGTGAGACGCCCTCCAGCGTGAACCCCTTGTAGAACGCGCCGTTGGCCAGCGAGTACTCGACGTACGAGCCTGTCCTCACGCCCCGAGTGCAGGGGGTCGTGCACGCTGGCTCGCCGTCGATCTTGATCGCGTAGTGTCGATCTCCACGGTCCGTCGCGAAGGTCACGTTCACGGTGTCGGGCCCCACCTCGACGGGCGCGTCTCCCTTCTTCGCGATGGCAAGGGTCTTGGGGCCGGCCTTGGGGAGCGGCCACATGAAGAGCTGCACCGGCGTCGCGCAGGCGTCGCTCGGCGCCGTCGAGCTCGCCTCGGCGCAGCGCGCGGGATCCCCGGCCTCCTTGACGACCAGCTCGGAGCTAGCCGTCTTGGCTCCAGCACCCACGACGGGGGTCCCCACCCCCCCGCTCGCGGCGAGCTCGCCCCCGGCCTTCAGCTTGAACGCGCCCATCGCGACGCTCGCGACGAGGTGCGTCGCGCCTTCGCACGCCTCGTCGCGCGGGACCTCGGCGGTGCCGAGCCCCTCGAGGGACATCTGCCCCGCGACGGTAGTCTGCACAGCGAGTCGGCCCGAGTCCCGGAGCTGGGCCTCGAGCGACGCCGCGCCGAGCGGCAGCTTCGCGAAGAGCTCGTCCTCGCTCCGGATGTCGATGACGTCGGAGGCGAGCGTCGTGCGCTTCCACACATACTTCCCCTTGGGTGGACGGCACTCCGAGAGCAGGCGGAGCGAGCAGCCGGAGTACTGGACGACCACGGGCCCCTCCCGGAGGCGCGCCTCGAGGTTCGCCTTCTCGGAGGCGGGCCACTCGGTGACGAGCGGGTTCGAGTGGCTGGCGGCGACGGAGCATTTGGCCAGGCCGCCGCCTCGATCGACGGGCGCCTTCGCGCGCGGGGGCTGCGGGCTGCCGCTGCCGCACGCGGCGAGGAGCGGGAGGAGAAGGAGCGCGCTGCGTCGCACGATGGCCCCGGCCTCTACCGCGAGCGCTTCGCCCGGCGCAAGCGCCGAGGCGCCGGCGATATCGGCCTGCAGCGCGCGCGTGGGTGGGGCCGTACGTGGACCCAACGAACCCGCTCGGACCTCCGGCCTGCAGCGCGCGCGTGGGGGGGGGGGCGGGCGGACCTGCCGGCGCTCGGGATGCCCATGCGTGGGTCGCCGCAGACCCGCCCATGAGGGCGTCTGCGGGGGAGATCGATGCGGCGGCGCTCGGGATGCCCATGCGGGGGTCGTCGCAAGCCCGCCCACGAGGACGGGTGCGGGGGAGATCGATGCGGCGGCGCTCGGGATGCCCATGCGGGGGTCGTCGCAAGCCCGCCCACGAGGACGGGTGCGGGGGAGATCGATGCGGCGGCGCTCGGGATGCCCATGCGTGGGTCGTCGCAGAGGCCCCGCCCGGGAGCTCGGCGCGCGCATGGCGGCGGCGAGCTGCGCCTCGAAGGCGTCGGGGGGGCGTGGAGAGCGTCGTCGGGAGATCAGCGCGCGCGCACGGCGCCGACGAGCTGCGCCTCGGTCTCGTCGGGCCCGCCGACCCACGTGATCTCGCCGGCCCTCGAGACGACGAAGAGGACGGGGAGCTCGCTCGCGCGGAAGCGACCGGCCAGGACGTTCCCCTGATCGAACACGATGGGGAAGGTGAGCCCGTACCTCCTCGCGAGGGCGAGCGCCGCGTCGGGAGACTCGTCCTCGGAGACGCCGAGGAAGACCACGTCGGGGTTGTCCCTGTGCACGCGCTCGGCCTCGGGGAGCGTCCGCTTGCACGGCACGCAGTAGTCGGCGAAGAACTTGAGGACCACGGTCTTGCCGCGGAGCGCCTTCGTGTCGATCGTCTGACCGTCGAGCGCCGCTCGCTTGAAGTCCGCGACGGGCCGCCCCTTGAGGGCGTGAGGCATCCCCGGGCCCGGGTCCACGGCGCGTGTCCCGCAGGCGACGACGAGCGTCGGGAGGAGGAGCGCGGCTCGGCGAGAGATCGCGGGCGGCATCGTCGAACCAGCCAACCTTACCAGCAAAGGCGCGCGTCGCGCAGATGCAACGAAGTCGCAAGTCCATGGTTCGATTGCACACACAGGATACGATGAAATCGTGGGCCTACCTCTTGAATGTGCGATGGAGTTGCAATACGGAGGGCGCTACCGCGTCTCGATTCACCGAGGCCGAGGCGGCCATGTGGGGACGACGTCGGGGAGGATGGCGGCCCCCCGGTGGCGCGGGCAGGTGCCGTCGCGGTCGAGGACATGGCGATCGGGCCCGAGGGGTCGGCAGGATGACCTGGCGTCGCGGCGCGTGGGTTGCGCGCTCCCAGCGGCCCAGGTAGCTCCGGACGGCGTGGCGTCCGACGAAGCGCTCCCCGAGCCGGCCCTCGTGACCACGGTGCTGCTCGCCCGGCACGCCGAGAGCGAGGCGAACGCGGGCGCGTACTTCGGGAGCCAGTCGGACTCGCCGCTCTCGGCGCGCGGGCGTCGGCAGGCCGCGGGGCTCGCCGAGGCGCTCTCCGGGCAGCGCGTCGACGCCGTCTACTCGAGCGATCTGTCCCGCGCCGTCGACACGGTGAGCGCCATCGCCGCCGCGCGCGGTCTCACGATCTCGACGACGCCGCTCCTCCGCGAGCGCAGCGTCGGGGTGCTCACCGGCAAGACCTTCGAGGCGGTGCGGCGCGAGCACCCCGAGGCGTGGGCCCGGCTCCGCGCTCGCGATCCGGACTTCGTCGTCCCCTCGGGCGAGAGCCAGCGGATGCACGCCGAGCGGGTCCGACGCTTCCTCGCGCCCATGCTCGCGGAGCACCCGGGTCGCGCGGTGCTCGTCGCGTCGCACGGCGGGACGATCCACCACCTCGCGCGCGCGCTGATGGGCGTGGCCGACCTCGCAGCCCCCCCGTGGATCGCCGTCGACAACGCGAGCCTCACGTCCTTCGAGCTCCACCACGCGGGCGGCGTCACGACCACCCAGCTCGTGTTCTTGAACCGCGTGTTCCCCCAGACCGGGGGCTCGCTCCCGTGACCACCCACCGCCTGCTCGTCGCGCTCGAGGAGGGAGCCGACCTGACCGCGCTGACGCCCGCCGAGCAAGCCCTGGTCGAGGCGGGTCGCGCCGAGCTGTCCTTCGACGTCGCCGCGGCGCGGCGGCTGCTCTCGAGCGCCGATGTCCCCCTCGAGCTCGAGCCCATGAAGCGCCTGCTCACGCTGCGGGTGCGGCTGCGCGACGCGCCCGACGGGGCCCTCGACGACGCCCTCGACGAGCTC
Organism: uncultured Polyangiaceae bacterium; assembly: GCA_964396175.1. Lineage (GTDB taxonomy): Bacteria > Myxococcota_A > Polyangia > Polyangiales > Polyangiaceae > CAYNEK01. The sequence goes on from CAYNEK010000005.1 coordinate 105,788, forward strand.
CGCGCGCTCTCGCGAGGCGACGATCCGGCGCTCGGCGCGCGCGCGCATCACCTGGAGGGCGTCGTCCACCTGCGGAGAGGACGGATCGAGGAGGCGGAGCGCGCCTTCGTCACGGCCCTCGGCGCGTCCGCGGATCCGGCCTTCCGGTCGCACGTGCTCGACGGGTTCGGGCAGGCGCTGCTCGGGGCGGGCGCGTGGAACGAGGCGCGACGCGTGCTCACGGCCGTCGCGCGCGACAAGGAGCGTCGCGGAGATCGCGTGGGCACGGCGATCACCGTGGGACACCTCGCGCTGCTCGAGCTCCGGCTCGGTCGCCCCGTCGAGGCCGCAGCGGTGGCCAACCGATGGCTCCAGACGGCCGGCCCCTCGCCCGTCCTCACGCGCCTGCGGCTCGCGACGCTGGCGCTCGGCGCGGAGGCCGACGCCGGCCTGCCGCTCTCGCGCCTCTCGGAGGTCGAGTCCTTGGTCTTCGCGGCCGGAGAGACGCACCACCCGCTCATCGGGTTCGCGGCCGTCGCGCTCGCGCGCACGACGGGCGCCGCGCGCGAGTGGCTCGAGGTGGCGCGGGAGCACCTCGTGGCGCCTTCGGACGTCGCGCTCCTTCGCTACTGGGAGGCGGTCCTCGGCGTCGCCCCCGAGCCAGACGACGCCTACCTCGAGCGGATGCAGCAGCTCTTCCGGGCCTCCCCGCTGCCCTCCGAGGCCGAGATCCTGACGAGGCTCTTCCTCGCAGCGCGGGCGCGCGCCGGGGACCCTCTCGCGGCCCGCCGTCACCTCGATGCGGCGTACGCGTGCGCCGCCCGGGCCAACAACCCGCTCTGGCAGGACCGCGTGGATCGCGCCTCGAGGACGCTCGATCCGGAGGGCCTCTCGGCGCGCCTCGTCGAGCGCTTCTCGGGCCGCTCGCTCGACGAGCTGTCGCAGACCGTGCACGAGGAGGTCACCGTCGTCTTCGCCGATCTCGTCGGGTTCACGCCGCGTACGCTCGAGCTCGCGCCCGAGGACGTCATGGCGACCGTCCGCGGGCTCTTCGAGCTCGCCGTGCCCTTGATGACCCGCCACCGGGTGCGTCCGCTGTCGTACCTCGGTGACGGCCTGCTCGCGGTCGCCGAGGGGGAGGGTCACGAGCGCCGCGGGCTCTGCTTCGCGCAGGATCTCGTCGCGCGCGCGGCCCGGGTGTCGATCGCCCGGCGCGCGCTCGGGGAGAAGTGGGGCCTCGATCTGCGCGCGGGGGTCGCGACGGGCAAGGTCGTCCTGGGCACCCTGGGGACGCTCTTCAAGCTAGAATTCGCCGCGATCGGCCCGGCGACGAACCTCGCGTCACGCCTCCAGGGAGCCGCCGCCGAGGGGGAGGTGCTCGCCGCGACGCTCCCGGGGGAGCACACGGACTTCTCGGCGTGTCCGGTGACGCTCCCGCTGAAGGGATGGCGCGACGAGGTCCGCGCGATACGGTACACGCAGCGCGGCTGATCTCCGGGTGCGCGGCGATGGGTCGACGCGGCGCTCGCCGTGGGCGCGTCCCGTCGCGCGCGGGGCTCGCCGCGTGGTCGCGGGCATCGGCCTCGTCGTGGGAGCACGCGCGTCCGGTCGCGCGCGGGGCTTCTCGCGTGGTCGCGGGCATCGGCCTCGTCGTGGGAGCAGGAGCGTCCCGTCGCGCGCGGGGCTTCTCGCGTGGTCGCGGGCATCGGCCTCGTCGCGGGAGCACGCGCGTCCCGTCACGCGCGGGGCTCACGGGCTACTCACCCGACGGCCATACGAGCGTCGTCGGCCTCCCCGCGCGGAGCGTCACGCTCTTCTTCCCGATGACGGTGCCGCCGTCGACGAGCATGCACTCGTCGTCGAGCTCGAGCTTGTTCATCGGGACCTGTACGCTCCCCCTCGCGCCCATCGAGACCCCGAGGAGCGGGCAGCGCACCTGCGCGAGCCCGGGACCCGAGCTGATGAGGGTCGCGGGTCGGAGCGGCAGGGAGAAGGTGACGATTTGCGGAGCCGTCGTGCCCTCGTCGCGAACGTCGATCGACAGCTCCGTCCTCGAGCAGCACGGGTTCTCGGAGCTGACGGAGCCAATGACCAGGTGGCGCCCGAGCGGGAGACGGACCTCGGCGCCGAAGGCTGCCATCGGTGCGCCCCCGTCGATGGACACGAGCGCGCTCTTCGGCGTGAGCGCGAACCGCACGAGCCGATCCTTCGTGGTGGGGGTCAGCGTGGTGACCAGCGGTCGGACCGGGAGCGCCGCGATCCCCGTCGAGCTGACGCGCGGGATGCCGCTCGCGACCACGGAGCCCTCCGGGTGTGGAGCTGTCGACACGACGTCTGCCGAAGCGCTGGCGGCGGCCGAGTGCGCCTCGCGTGCCGCGATCGGCCGGGCCGGCCGTGGCTGCCGGCGCCAGAGGACCCCCAGCGCGACGAGGGCCGCCACGCCACCGACGACGAGCGCCGCGCGCCGCGCCAGCTTGCCCCGCGAGGCGTCGCGGTTCATCTGGATCAGGTGCCGGAGGATCTCGGGATCGCCCGGGCGAAAGGCGAGGGCGCGGTTGAAGTGGACCGCCGCGGCGGGGATGTCTCCGCGCTGCTCCTCTGCGCAGCCGCGCTCGAAGAGCCTCGGGACGACGAGCGCCTCGACGCGGGCAGAGGCGGCCCTCGCGTCGCGCACCCAGAGGGCGAGCAGCTCCGAGGGGTCCGGTAGACGGAGCGCGGTGAGCTCGCCGACGAGCGCCTCCTCGACCTCGCGCATCGACGTCGGCCGCGCGCTCGTCGTCTGTGAGAGCATGCGCGCGACGATGGCAGAGAAGACCCCGCCGACGGTCGGTCGCTCCTGGTCGGCGGGGCAGCAGCTCCCCTCGAGGACGCGGCGGAGCACCTGCGCGGGGTTCTTCCCCTGGAAGGGTGGGGCGCCGACCATGCACTCGTAGAGCAGGACGCCGAGCGAGAAGATGTCCGAGCGCGCGTCGATCTCGCCGCCGTCGATCTGCTCGGGAGACATGTACGCCGGGGAGCCGAGCACCTGGCCGGTCGAGGTGACGCCCTGCTGATCGAGGAGCTTGGCGATCCCGAAGTCGGTGATCTTGACGTGCACCTGGCCGTCGTCGGAGACGCCGAAGAGCACGTTCTCGGGCTTGACGTCGCGGTGGACGATGCCGTGCTCGTGCGCGTGCCCGAGCGCTCGCGCGAGCTCGACGCCCACCCAGGCCGCGAGCTCGGCGGGCAGGCTGCCTCGCTCGTCGAGGAGCCGCCGGAGGCTCGTCCCGCGGACGAGCTCGGCGACGAGGTAGCGCTCGTCCTCGCCGTCGTCCGAGACGTCGTGGATCTGCACGATGCCGTCGTGCGAGAGGCTGGCGACGACGCGCGCCTCGTCGGCGAAGCGCGCGCTCACCTCGCGGCTCTCCCGGAGGTGTCTGTGGATGATCTTGACCGCGACCTCGCGGCCGAGGCGGCGGTCCCGCGCCCGATAGACGGTGGCCATGCCGCCGTGCCCGATCTCCTCGAGGACCTCGTACTTCTCGAGGACCGGGAGCGCGGCGCGCTTCTTCGCCAGGGTCACGCGTCCCCCATGCGGCTCACCCCACGACGTGCACGCGGATGGTGTTGGTGGTCCCGGAGACGCCGATGGGTGAGCCGAAGACCGCGACGAAGCGGTCGTTCGGCGACGCGTAGCCGCGCGCGAGCAGGTGCGCGTTGGCCCGCTGGATGAGCTCGTCGGCCTCCTTCGAGCCCTCGATCACGATGGGCACGACGCCCCAGTAGAGCGCGAGCTTCCTCCGGGTCCGCTCGTTCGGCGAGAAGGCGATGATGGGCATGCGCGGGCGCGCCTTCGACACGAGCCGCGCGGTGTGCCCGCTCTCGGTGAAGGTGACGACGACCCTCGCGTCGAGCTCCCGGGCGATGTCGGCGGTGTTCCGCGCGATCGAGTGGGCGACGCTCATGCCGCGCATCGCGTCGACGCCGATGGGCGCGAAGAAGGTCGAGCTCTCCGCCTCGCGGATGATGCGATCCATCATCCCGCACGCGAGCACCGGGTGCTTGCCGTTCGCGGTCTCGCCCGAGAGCATGACGCAGTCGGCGCCGTCGTACACGGCGTTGGCGACGTCGCTCGCCTCGGCGCGCGTCGGGCGGGTCGACTCGACCATCGAGTGGAGCATCTCCGTCGCCACGATGACCGGGATCTGACGCTTGCGCGCGGCGCCGATGAGCTGCTTCTGGATGACGGGCACGCGCTCGGGAGGGAACTCGACGCCGAGGTCGCCGCGCGCCACCATGATCGCGTCGGTCTCGTCCAGGATCTCGTCGATCCGCTCGACGGCCTGGGGGGTCTCGATCTTCGCGACGATGGGCGTCGGTCGCCCCCACGCCTCGCAGATGTCCTTGACGAGGCGGATGTCGTCCGCGCTGCGCACGAACGAGAGCGCCACGTAGTCGACGCCCTGCGAGAGCCCGAAGGAGAGGTCCGCCTTGTCCTTCTCGGTGACGGACGAGAGGCGCACCCGTGCGGCGGGCAGGTGGACGCCCGCGTTGTCGCGCAGCACCCCGGCCTCCTCGACGACGGCCAGCAAGACGCCGTCCTTGCGGCCCGTCACGCGGAGCGTGATGCGCCCGTCGTCGAGCAGGATGAGGTCCCCGTCCTGGACGTCCTCGTAGAGCCCCGCGTACTGGATGGGGACGACGCCGGGGCCGCCGCCCTCGCGCCCCTCGACGAGGCGGAGCTCGTCGTTCACCGCGAGCGGGAGCGTGCCCCCGACCTTGCCCGTGCGGACCTTGGGACCGCAGAGATCCTGGAGGACGGCGATGGGCTTCTTGCACCGCTCCGCCGCCCGCCGGATGCCCTCGATCCGTCGCTTGTGCTCCTCGTGCGTGCCGTGGCTGAAGTTGAGCCGGGCCACGTCCATGCCCGCCGTGACGAGCTGCAACAGCCGCTCCTCGGGGTCGGAGGCTGGACCGATGGTGCACACGATCTTGGCGCGCCGCGCTGGCATGGTGGAGCGGCGAAGCGTAGGCCATGCGCCCCGGCTCCGGTAGCGGGATGTGCGCCCTCGCGCCGGGGGCGCGCCGCCGGCCTGGTGCGCGAGCGTGACGTGCTCGTCGGCGAAGAGGAGCGGCGACGAACTCGGGGGCGGGCCTCGCGGCCCGGGCGTGAGATCGCCCCGTGAGGCTCGCGCATCGGGGCAGGGCGGAGAGGGCCCGCGGCGCCGTCGTCCTCCGGGGGCCGACGTGACGAGCGCGGCGGTGAGATCCGAACCCGCGGGGAGCTCGGTCGAGGCTCCGAGCGTCAGTCGGGGGCGCGGAGCGCGACGACGCGCGCCGGGCTCCCCGCATCTCCGCCGGCCGCAGGCCTCGCGCCCACGATGACGAAGACGAAGCCGTGCCCCGCGGTGAGCGCGGTTGCGTCGAGCTCGCTCGCGCCGAGCAGCGCACCGAGCGTCTGATCCACGACCGTCCCCCCGGAGGAGTCCGCCACCTCGACGTGTGTCGTCGTGGGCACGAGCCCGAGCGCCGCCGGATCGACGGGCAGCGGCGGGCGCGTGAGGATCGCCCCCGGATCGAGCTTCGCGAGGAGCGTCGTCGCGGCGGGCGCGCCATCCTGCCGCACGCGCACCTCGACGGGACCGAACGCGGTCGACGCGTGGAGCACCTGGAGCCCGACCGCGCCTTCCGGCACGGCCGCGCGAGACAGCTCGGCGAAGACGAGCGACGCGGTGGTCGGGGTGGGGCTCGTCGCGACGCCGCAGGCCGCCGAGGCGTTCGTGAGCGAGACCCCCCCCGCGCAGCCCGCGGCGACGAGGAGCACGCTCCGCTTCGCGGACCACAGCGTCGCGGGGAGGGCGGGGAGCGGCGTCACGCGGACGGTCGGCGGCGGAGCCGAGACGACGTCCGCGCAGGCGGCGCCGACCGCGGCGATCTCCCCCGAGAGCACGTACGGTCGCACCGAGACCGGCGCCGCGGGGGGTGTCACGAGGGCGCTCTCGCCGAGCGCGAGCGGCTCGGTCGGCGCAAAGGCGGGCGACGGGAGGACGGCCGCGCCGCTCCACGCCGTCAGGCAGAGCCGCACCGTCGCCGCGTCGGCGATCCCGCTCATCAGGCGCAGCTCGAAGGCACCATCCGGCTCGACGAACGGCGCGCCCGCGCCCCCGGCCGAGGAGCCCCCGGTCGCGCCTGCGGCTCCGGCCGAGGAGCCCCCGGCCCCGGCCTTGTTGCCCGCTCCGGCCGCGGCGCCGCTGGCTCCCGCCTCGCCGCCGAGCGGAGCGCCTGCGCTGGCTGTCCCCGCCGTCCCGGCCTTCCCTCCCACGGCGCCCGGCTCGTCGTGCCCCGCGAGGGGGCTCCCTCCGCCTGCGCACGCGGCGAGCGCGGCGCCGACGGTCGCGGCGAGGACGAGGCGTGCGCGCATCGCGCGCGATGATACCTCGACACGCGCGAGGCGCCGTCGCAAGATGCGCGCCCCCGCATGATCGATCTCGTCAAGCTCGGACCGAAGCCCAAGGCAGAGAACCTCTTCACGGCCTTTCGGCTCCGGGAGATCGGCGGTGACGTCCTGCTCACGAACCCCTTCGGAGACTGGATCTTCGTCACGAAGGACGAGCTCGCGGCGATGTACAAGGGCGAGGTCGGGGAGGGCTCGGCGCTCTACGACAGGCTCGCGAAGAAGAACTTCGTGAAGAGCCGGGTGGACGTCGCGGCGCAGGCCGAGCGGATGGCGCGAAAGAAGCGCTTCCTCGACTACGGGCCCAACCTGCACGCGATGGTGGTGACGCTCCGCTGCAACGAGAGCTGCGTCTACTGCCACGCGTCGCGCGCCGACATGGACGCCGTCCACACCGACATGCCGAAGGACGTGGCCGAGAAGGCGGTCGAGCTCGCGCTCCAGTCGACCTCGCCCGGCATCACGATCGAGTTCCAGGGTGGCGAGCCGCTCGTCCACTTCGAGGGCATCAAGCACATCGTCGAGACCGCGACGCGGAAGAACCGCGCCTACGGCAAGCAGCTCGAGTTCACCCTCGTGTCGAACCTCGCGCTCATGGACGACGAGAAGATGCGCTGGCTCATCGATCACAAGGTGCAGATCTGCACGAGCATCGACGGCCCCGAGGCCCTGCACAACAAGCAGCGCGTCCTCGCCGGGGGCAACGCCTGGCGGAAGAGCGTCGAGTGGATCCGCCGCATCAACCAAGAGTACGAGAAGCTCGGCCTCGACCCCGTACTCTACCACGTCGAGGCGCTCCTCACGACGACGCGGTCGATCCTCCCGTACCCGAAGGAGCTCGTCGACACCTACCTCGACCTCGGCTGTCGCGCGATCTTCATCCGGCCGGTCGATCCCTTCGGCTGGGCCGAGCGCACCAAGCGCATCATCGAGTACCCGCGGAGCGACTACCTCGCCTTCTACAAGGCCGCGACCGACTACATCCTCGAGCAGAACAAGAAGGGCGTGCAGGTGCTCGAGCGCTTCGCGGCGATCTTCCTCACGAAGATCCTCGCCGACGAGGAGCCGAACTTCCTCGACGTGCGGAGCCCGGGCGGCGCGGGGATCGGGCAGCTCGCGTACTCGTACGACGGGCGTATCTTCACGAGCGACGAGGGCCGGATGGTCGCGCAGATGGGCGACGACTTCTTCCAGATCGGGCACGTCGACACGAGCTCGTACCGCGACCTCATGCAGCACCCGACGGTGCGCGCCCTCACCATCGCGTCCAACCTGAACGCGCAGCCCGACTGCGTGAGCTGCACCTACAACCCCTACTGCGGCATCGTCCCAGAGCACAGCTACCGGACGCAAGGGTCCATCTTCGGTCGGATGCGCGAGAGCCACCTCTGCGCCGTGCACAAGGGCATCCAGGACTACCTCTTCGGGCTGCTCCGCGAGGACGATCCGAAGACCGTCGAGATCCTTCGCCGCTGGACGACCGTCCGCGAGCGGACCCACTTCCTCCAGGCGACAGCGGCGTCGTAGCGCGCTCGGGCGCCCTCGTCGTCGGCGTCGGGGCGCTCGCCCAGCGAAGACGCGAGGATCGAGCGGCGCCCTTCGTGACGTCCTCTGCGTCGGGGCGCTCGCCCAGCGAAGACGCGAGGATCGAGCGGCGCGCTTCTCGACGTCCTCGGCGCGTGGGGCGCTCGCCCAGCGGCGGGAGGATCGCTGGGCGCGAGGCGTGACGTCGTCGGCGTCGGGGCGCTTGCCCAGCGGCGCGAGCGAGGATAGAGCCGCGCGACCCATGGCGGCCTCGGCCACCGATCTCCTCCCCGAGCTCGTCGCGCTCCCGCGCGGCGACGAGCTCGCTCGGCTCGTGCGCGAGGTCGGCGGTCGCATGCACCGCGGGCGGAGCCGGGATCTCCAGGCCGCCAGCGCCGATCTGCGCGAGGCCGAGGGCTTCTCTCCGGGCACGATGCAGCTCTCGGCGGGCGATCCCGTGGCCGCGCTCGCGCGGAGCTCGCCGTCGGCGGCCGAGCGCGTCCTGCTCGCGGCGCTCCTCGCGCGGGGCGTCGCGCTCTCACCCCCCGAGGGCGTCGACGCCGAGGATCGAGCGATCGCGGAGCTGCTCTGGCTCTCGGGCCACACGACCCTCGACGCCTTCCCGGCGCTCGACGCCGCGCTCGGAGACCGCGCGGATGGGCTCTGGGGCTCGCTCGTCGAGCTCGTGCGGCGCGTCGATCTCGGGCGCGAGCCGTCGTTCGATCGAGCCGACGGGCTCGTGGGCGCGCTCGCGCTCGCGCGGGCGACGTCTCTGGTGGCTCGGGAGGGCGCGCGCCGCCTCGCCGACGAGGTGGTCGATCCGTCGCTCGCGGCAGCCCTGCGCTCGAGCGATCGGGGCGTGGCGACGGCGGACTCGCCGGGCTCCGCGCCCGAGACGCTCGCGGGCGAGCTCGCCCCCGCGCCGCGCCCCGCGTGGCGGACGGTGCTCCTCGGGGTGACGGGGCTCCTCTTCGTGAGCGCCGCGGCGCGGCTCGTCGCGCGGTACGCGCTCGGGCGGAGGAGCCGCGCGGAGCTCACGGTCGCGCGGGACGGCGTCCGCGTGAGCGCCGAGACGGTGATGCTCGGCAAGGTCGTCGGGCGCGTCGAGCACGTCCTCCCGGTGGGCACGCTCGCCTCCGCGACGCGCGAGGTCCGCTTCCGCCACGTGACGGTGTACGCTGGGCTCGCGGCGCTGCTCGTCGGGACCTACCTCGGCGTCACGCTCTTCGTCGACGGCGCGCGCTCGGCGTCTCCGTCGCTCCTCGGGCAGGGCGCCCTCGTCTTCGCGCTCGGCGTCGGGCTCGATCTCGCGCTGACCCTCCTCGTCCCCGGAGGGAAGGGCAAGGCGCGGATCGTCTTCGTCCCCGAGCGTGGCCCGGCCGTGGCGCTGGCGGGGCTCGATCCGGCGTCGACCGACAAAGTGCTCTCGGCGCTTCGAGGGTGAGGCGCGGCTGCGCTAGGATGGTCGCATGAAGCTCGTCGCCTCGCGCTCGCTCTTCCTCGGCGCCCTCGTGGGCGTGCTCGCCGCGTGCGGCTCGGCGGCGCCCGACGACTCACGGCTCGATCCGGGGCAGGCGGGGGCAGGCGGCGCGGGCGCGACGGGGCCTGGCGGGGGCTCGACGGCGGGCTCGTCGACCGGGGGCTTCGACAGCGGCGGTGCGGGCGGCTTCAACGCGGGCGGGAGCGGCCAGGTGTCCGACTGCGAGACAGGGATCGGTCAGTCGATCTTCGTCGTCTCGTCCGAGAAGGCGCTGCTCTCCTTCGATCCGCTGACGTCGAAGTTCACGCTGATCGGCACCCTCGCCTGCCCGGCGGGCGCGCTCTCCTCGCCGTTCTCGATGGCGGTCGCGCGGACGGGGACGGCCTTCGTGCTCTACGACAACGGGAACATCTTCAAGGTGTCGACCAAGGACGCGTCGTGCACGACGAGCGGCTTCAAGCCCAACCAGGGGGGCTTCAAGACCTTCGGCATGGGGTACGTCTCCGACGCGGCGGGATCGAACGGCGAGACCCTCTTCATCATGGACGGCTCGGCCGCGGGCGTCGGCTCGAACAAGGGCCTCGCGAGCGTCTCCGGCGCGGGCGCCGTGACGCCCATCGGGCAGTTCGACGGCGGGCTGGCGGGCCGCTCGGGCGAGGTGACGGGCACCGGGGACGGCCGGCTGTTCGGCTTCTTCGTGGACATCACGAGCGCGTCGAAGACGAGCGTTGCAGAGATCGACAAGACCACGGGGCACGTGCTCTCCAACGTCCCGCAGACCCTCCCGACGATCAACGCCTGGGCCTTCGCCCACTGGGGCGGCTCGTTCTACCTCTTCAACGGCAACGGCTCCTCACCGTCGCGCGTCGACAAGTATACGCCGGGCGTCGGCACGAAGCAGGTGGTGGCGAACGCGGGGTATCGCATCGTGGGCGCGGGCGTCTCGACGTGTGCGCCGGTCGTCGAGCCCAAGTGACGCCTCCTCGCGCGCAGGTCGGGCCGGGCACCGTCGTCGATCTCTCGTACGAGGTCTTCGACGAAGAGGGGGATCGTGTGGGCGGCTCGCGCGAGGGGACGCCCTTCGTGTACGTGCACGGCTACGGGCAGCTCTTGCCGGCGCTCGAGGCGGCGCTCGAGGGGCTCGAGGCGGGCGGCGGGCGCGAGGTCACGCTCGGCCCGGACGACGCCTTCGGTCCGCGGGACCAGGAGGAGCTCCTCGAGATCGCGCGCGAGGATCTCCCCGACGTCGTCCTCGAGGACGAGCTCGAGGTCGAGACCGAGGACGGCGAGGCCGTCTTCGCGAAGGTGATCGAGGTGTGGGACGATTTCGTCCTCGTGGACACGAACCACCCGCTCGCCGGCATGACGCTGCGCTTCGTCGCGACGGTCGAGGACGTGCGCGTCGCGTCCGACGAGGAGCTCACGGTCGCCGAGGAGGCGCTCCAGGCGCAGTCCCGAGACGTCGCGCCTCGTCGCGCCGCGCCTCCGCTCGTGACGCTGCGCCGCAAGGGCTGACGCCTGCGCGCGCGCCCGGCGGAGTCCGACTTCGAGGTCGACCAGGAGGACGAGATCCGCATCGAGACGAGCCTCGGCGAGCGCGGCGGGCTCCGCGTCGAGGCGAGCGGGCGGCGCGACACGCTCGAGCGGAGGGGCGCCGGCGTCGCGGCGATCGGTTGAGCCCGGGGCGGGAGGGCGGTGAGCCGGCGCGCGCGGCGCGTCCGATGGGCCTGGTTCGGCTTGGCGGGCTCCGTTCCGCGATCGCGCGCGCGGTCGCCGCCGCGCGCCGGCCCTGTTCGCAGCCCGGTTCGGCTGGTCATCGGGCGAGAATGCCGCTACGGTGGCGGGCCTCGCCATGCAGCTCACCGAAGAGACCCTGGAGAAGCTTCGGGACCGACTGAAGAGCCGAGGGGAGCGCCCGAGCATGGTCTTGCCGGGGCCGAAGGCGTCCGCAGAGCTCCTCGAGGCGGTGTCCGTCGTGCAGGAGTACGGTAGCCTGGTCGAGGCGATGTTCCTCGTCATGTTCGCCGATCGCAAGGTGAAGAACGTGGAGCGCGACGTGCTCCGTGGGGCGCTCCGGGTCCTGTCGGGCGATCGGGTGCGCTCGTCGCACCTCGAGTCGATGCTCGACGTGGCGTCGCGGACGGTGGCGGACGAGGGCTTCGAGGCGCGGCTCGCGGCGGTCATCGACGGGCTGCGGGGCAACGAGGCGCGCGCGGAGGTCACCTGGGTGCTCGGGGTGGCGGTCGCGGCGGCCGACGGGGCGATCGTGCCCGAGGAGCAGCGCGTGCTCGACGCGCTCGCCGAGGGGCTCGGGCTCGACGAGGCGCGCTGCAACCGCCTGGCCGAGGAGCTCGAGAAGGGCACCTTCAAGGCCTGAGCCTCCACCGTGGCGAAGCTCTACTTTCGTCACGGGACGATGCAGAGCGCGAAGAGCATGAACCTCCTCGCGGTGGCCCACAACTATCGCGCGCAGGGCAAGCGTGTGCTCATCGTGAAGCCCCGGCTGGACTCGCGCTTCGGCACGTCGAAGGTGCGGTCGCGCTCGGGGCTCGAGGCGGAGGCGGATCTCTTGGTGGACGAGGGCACGCGGCTCGACCCACGTGACTTCGACGGCCTGTCTTGCGTGCTCGTGGACGAGGCGCAGTTCCTCTCGCCCGGGGTGATCGAGGACCTGCGGGCGCTCACGCGCGACCCAGGGATCCCGGTCATCTGCTACGGGCTGCGGACGGACTTTCGGACGAGGCTCTTCCCGGGCTCGCGGCGCCTGCTCGAGCTGGCGGACAGCATCGAGGAGGTGAAGGTGACCTGCCACTTCTGCAACCGGAAGGCGGTCTTCAACATGCGCTTCCGCGACGGGATCCCGGTGGCGGACGGCGAGCAGGTGGAGCTCGGGGCGGAGGAGACGTACGCGCCCCTCTGCTACCCGTGCTTCGACGAGCGGATCCGCGTGCGCGGGCTTGGGTGAGGGCTGGCCGCCCTCGGCGTCGAGGGCGGGGCAGGGGAGGCGGGCAGCGGGCCCGAGGCGTCGAGCCTCGTCCCCGCGCCCGCCGTGAGGGTGGCGTCAGCGAGCCCGCCGGCGCCGCGCCGCGAGCGCGAGCCCCACGGCGGCGAGCGCCTGCCACCCCTTGCCCGACGACCTGGGCACCTCGCACCCGCACCCGCCCGAGTCCTCGCTCGCCGCCGCGGGCGTGGCGTTGGCCCCGGCGCTGCCAGGCGATCCCGCCGCGCCCTTCCCGGCGGCGCCCGAGCCCGCCGTACCCGATCCGCCTGCCGTCGATGTGCCGCCCGTACCCGCGCCATCCCCAGCCCCCGCGCCACCCGGCGTCCCCGCCGCGCCACCCCCAGCCCCCGCGCTGCTGCCCCCAGCCCCCGCGCTGCTGCCCCCAGCCCCCGCGCTGCCACCCCCACTCCCGGCGGCCCCGCCGGCGCCCGAGCCCTTCTTGCACTCGGTGCCCTCACACTTGTACCCGCCCGCCGTGTCGCACTCGGCGCTCGTCGAACACTTCGTGTTGCACGCCCCCGTCGCGCTCGAGCACGAGTACCCAGGTGGGCACGCCTCGACCTGCCCGTTGGTCCCCTTCACGTGCGTCGTGTCCGCGCACTGCGAGCCCGACGGGCCGCAGGTCTCGGTGGCGGAGTTGCACACGTTGCCCGCGGCGCAGTCCGCGTTCGTCGTGCAGCTCGTCTTGCAGCCCTTCACGTCGAGATCGCACGTGTACGGCGCGCAGGGCATCCCCTTCTGCTTCGCGCAGCCGCCCGCGCTGTCACACAGCCCCGCGACGAAGCTGTCCTGCTCGCAGAGATCACCACAGTGAATCGCTGGGCCGGGGTAGGTGCACACGTTCGCCGACGCGCCGTCGCACACGCCGTGGCAGATCGCGTCGTTGCCCCCGGCACAGAGCTGACGGCCTCCGGGGCTCACGTTGTGGGGCACGTTCCCCTTCGGCACAGGGACGCACTGGCCGACCTTGCCCGAGACGTCGCACGCCTCGCACTGGCCCTTGCACGGGCTGTCGCAACACACGCCATCGACACAGAAGCTGCTCGTACAGTCGGCTCCCTTGTTCACGGGGTCGCACGCCTTGCCGTTGGCGCTCGGCGGGACGCACTTGCTCGCGACGCACACGTTGCCGGTTTGGCACTGGTCGCTCGTGGTGCAGGACGTGGGGCACACGTTGGCGTCGCATTGGAACTTGCCGGGGCATTGGACGCCGCCGCAGGTCCCGGTGGTGCCGCCGGTCTTGGCGGCGGTGCAGGCCTGACAGTCCCCGTCGCAGGCGTTGTTGCAGCAGACGCCGTCGACGCAGAAGCCCGAGAGGCAGTCGTCCGCCTGACCGCACGCCTTGCCGTTCGCCTTCGGGCCTTGGCACTGTCCGCCGATGCAGGCGCTGCCCGGCGCGCAGTCGGCGCTGTCGGCGCAGGCGGTGAGGCAGGCGGTGCCCTTGCAGGCGTACGGGGCGCAGTCGCTCGTCGCGGGGACGGGCAGGACGCAGTTGCCCGTGGCGTCGCAGGTGCTGGGGTTCTTCTGGGTGGCGGTGTTCAGGCAGACGGTCGCGGAGCAGGCGGTGCCGGATTTGTCGGCGCAGGCGCCCTGGCCGTTGCAGAACCCCGAGGTCTGGCACACCCCGGCGCCCTGGGAGCTGCAGTCGCCGTCCGGATCGGTGTCGCCGAGGACCGGCGCGCAGGTGCCGTCGGGCTGGCCGGTCTTGGCCTGGCTGCACGCTTCGCAGACGCCGTCGCACGCGGTGGCGCAGCAGACGCCGTCGACGCACTTGCCCGACGTGCACTCCTCGTTGGCCGAGCACGTGCCGCCCGTGGTCTCGAGCGCCCACACCTCCGCCGACGCGAGGCGCCCGCTCTGCCCCTCTCCGCCCGCGACGAGGACCTTGCCCGACGCGAGCGCCGTCGCGGTGTGCTGCCGACGCGC
>CAYNEK010000006.1:0-55055 GCA_964396175.1 uncultured Polyangiaceae bacterium
CCGCGTCGCCCGCCGCACCTGCGCTCGCGCCGGTCCCGGCCGTGCCCGCGTCGCCCGCCGCACCTGCGCCGCCTGCGGTCCCCCCGCTTCCCGCCACCCCAGCGATGCCGGCGTGGCGCGCCTCGTAGTCGGGATCGACGGTGTACGGTGAGCGACACGCCACGCCCGTGAGACAGGCAAGCACGAAGAACGAGCCTCGAGCGCGCATCAGAACGCCCTCGTGAACCCGAGGAAGGGCGAGAGCCCCGCGCGGTCGTCGCGACGCGGCGAGACGAGCAAGTATCCGCCGGCCGCTGACAAGACAACCCCGGCGCCGCCCAGCACACCGAAGAGCAGGCCAGCGCGATTGGCCGAGTCGATGGTGCCCCGGGCCGAGGGGGGACATCGCTCGTCCGCGTCACACGCCTTCGCGAGATCGCCGTTCTTCGAGCGGTACTGCAGGTAGAAGACGCCAGCCCCGACGAGCGCCGCGATGCCGGTGCCCAGCGCGACGTACGGCAGCGCGGAGGTCGAGCGCGAGGGAGGGGCCGTCGGCGCGGGAGGCGCGGCGGTCGAGGCGAGGGGGGCCGCGGTCGAGGCGACGGGAGCGGGTGCCTTGGCTCTCAGCTCGCCGCGCACCAGGCGCCCCTTCTCCCCCTCCACTGCGATCACGGCCACCTCGACCGCGCCGTGCGTGTCGTGACGAAAGACGACCTTGTGCGGGCCAGGATCGAGCGGCTGCGCGGTGCCCAGCAGCTTCGTGGGCACGAGGACGCCGTCGACCGTCACGGTCACGTCGACGAGATCGGCGCCGTCGGGGCCTGCGGCGCGGAAGACCACCGTCGGCACGAGCGCGCCGACCTCCTTGCTCCAGCCCTCGCACGCGCTGCGGACGATCGCCGGGCAGCTCGTCTTGGCGCAAGCGAGGAAGGACGCCTCTGCGGCGACGAGCTTCTTCTCGTCCCGCTGGGTCTGACCGCGGGTCGAGGCAGCGACGCACGCCGCCTTGTCGTCGTCGGCTGCGGCCGAGGGGCCCACCACGCAGACGAGGCACAGTGAGGGGAGGAGCGCGCGTCTCGTCAGAGGCATTGGGGCTTGAACAGCTTGTGCCCTTTCTCGTCCACCGTATAGGGGGGATTGCAGTCGGCGGGGGTGGGCTTGGCGGCTGCCTGGAATCCATCGGCGCGCGCAGGGGGCCTCGGGGCCGTGCGCGCACTCTCCGTGGCGGAGGCCGCTGGGGTGACGCTCGGCGCGCTCGGCTGCGACGACCCCGAGGGTGCGCCGCTCGACGCCGGCTCGGTCGACGCGGTGGGCGCTGGGTGCACCGGGGGCGATCCGGGGCCGCTCGACGCGGGCGCGTTCGCGGAGGCGCTGGACGGAGGGGTCGGCCGGGCGAGGACGAAGGCGAGCGCCGCTCCAGCGAGCACGACGGTCGCGGTGCCCCCGGCGAGGAGCTTGAGCTTGCGGCGCGGTGCGGCGCTCGGTCGGGTCTCCGCGCCGCTCGCGACGGTCTCGCCGAGGAAGCCGTCGGCGGACACGACCGTGCCGCTGCCCGTCCGAATGACCGCGGCTGGTCGTGCGCGCGGGAGGTACGGCAGGATGGCGGCGAGCGCGTCGTGGAGCGCGAGGACCGTGGGGAAGCGGTCCTCGGGGCGCTTCTCGAGACATCGTCGCACGATGCCGACCAACGGCTCGGGTGTCCCGGGCGCGAGGAGGTGGAGATCGGGGAGCGGATCGGTCGAGATGGCCACGCTGAGCCCGCCGTGGGTGACGCCCGTGAAGGGCGGCTGGCCCGCCAGCGACTCGAAGAGGACGATCCCCAAGGCCCAGATGTCCGTCGATGCGCCGGCCGAGCGCGGATCGCGGATCTGTTCGGGGGACATGTAGATGGGTGACCCGAGCATGGTCAGGCTCCGCGTGAGATCGGGGCGAGACACGTCGCCATGATCCTTGGAGAGCCCGAAATCGAGGACCTTCACGAGCCTCGAGCCATCGCTCCGCCGAGTGACGAAGAGGTTGGACGGCTTGAGGTCTCGGTGGACGATGGCGAGGGCGTGCGCGCCGATGACCGCGTCGCACGCCTGCAGCACGACGTCGACCGCGTCGTACGGGAGCAGACGCCCCTCGGTCTCGATGACGTGCGAGAGATCGGCGCCCTCGAGGTACTCCATCGCGAGGTACGCGACGCCGTCGGGGAGGATGTCCGCGTCCACGACGCGCACGACGTGCTCGCCAGCGATGCGGCTCGCGTTCTGCGCCTCTTCCATGAGGCGACGCTGGGCGACTGGGCTCGCGGCGAAGGCGGGGCGCATCACCTTGACGGCGAACTTCGTCTTCAACGCCGTGTGGGTCGCGAGGACGACGAGCCCCATCCCTCCCTCGCCGAGCACGCGCTCGACCAGGTACTTCCGACCGATCGTCGCGCCGGGGGAGATGGGGGCGTCCACGTGCGTCGCGCCTCATAACAGGGGCCTGGGCGCGCGCCGAGGGGAAGCGACGCCCAGGCGTCCTCGCGTCCTTCTTCAGGCAGCGCGGGAGATCCTGCGGGATCGAGGCGCGAACCGCGCGCACGGACGTCGTGGCCTGGTGTCCGCGCCTTCGTCGGCCCAGGTCGAGGCCCGACGGAGGCGCACTCGCGTCGACGCCCACAGTCGGCTGCACCTGCACCTGACAGGAGATGATCGGTGCTCTGACGGAGGCGCGCTCGCGTCGACGCCCGACGGGGGCCGCCGCGCGCAGCTTCCCCGGCGGCCCTGCCCGGCCGCCACCACCCTCTTGCCCCGCGCCGTCACCTCGCTACGCTGGGGCGGACCGCGGGCCGTCGCTCCGGGAACATCCGCCGCCCGATCCTGTCCTGATCCCCACGTGACGAAGCGCCCCCACCTCGCCCGACGGCTCGCCGTCTCCGCGCTGCTCGTCGCGCTCTTCGTGGTGATGTTCGTCGCGTACCGGCGCTGGGTGCTCCACGCGCCGCTGCCCACGCTCGCCGTCGTGCGGCATGGCACGACCTACGAGATCGCGTCGCCCAAGATGCTCGGCGTCGCGCTCGTGCTCCCGGGGCTGCTCTGGGTGCTCGGCAAGAGCCTCGCCGATCTCCCGTGGCCGCAGCGCGTCCTCTCCGTCGCCCTGCGCTTCGCGTTCGTCGCGCTCCTCGGCGTCGCGCTCGCGCGGCTCAGCCGCACCGCGACCACGCAGAAGGTGACGACCGTCTTCGTCGTCGACGTGTCCGAGTCCGTCACGACCGAGTCCCTCGCCGACGCGGTCCGGCTCGTCGACGACGCGAGGAAGGAGCTCCCCAAGGACGACCGGCTCCGGCTCGTCACCTTCGCGCGGCGGCCTCGCGTCGTAGAGCTCCCCGAGGAGCCAGAGGCGCCCTTCACGATCCAGCGCCACGACCCCGCGGGGAAGCCCGTCGTCCTCGGCGCCGGGACCAACGTCCAGGCCGCGCTCCAGCTCGCCTACGGGCTCTTCCCTCCGGGGTACCTGAAGCGCGTGGTGCTCGTCACGGACGGGCTCGAGACCGACGGCGACGCGCTCGCCGAGGTGGCCCGCGCGAGGGAGCTCGGCGTGCGTGTCTCGACGGCCGCGACCCGTCGACCACCCCCGCCCGAGATCGCGATCCGCGAGCTCGTCCTGCCGCCGAAGGTGAAGGTGGGTGAGGGCTTCGAGGTGAAGGCGGACGTCTACTCGTCCCGGGCGGCCAAGGCGCGGGCCAGGCTCTTCCAAGGCGAGACGCTGAACGGCCTGGGCGGCGTGAAGGAGCTCGAGCTCGCGCCAGGATCGAACCCGGTGGTCTTCAAGTCCATCGTGCGCGTCGCCGGTGAGGTCACCTACGCGCTCGAGCTCGATGAGCTGTCGGCGGACACCTTCAAGGAGAACAACCGCGTCTCGACGACGATCGACGTCCCGGGGCGCCCCACGGTCCTCTACGTCGAGGGGGCGCAGGCGCACGCGAGCTACCTCCAAGGTGCGCTCTCGGCGCAGCAGTACGACGTCGAGGTCCGCGGGCCCGGCGCGTTCCCGGCGTCGCAGAAGGAGCTCGAGCGCTTCGACTTCGTCATCCTGAGCGACGTCCCGGCGGACAGGTTTGGCGCGGACGCGCAGGCGCTCGTCGAGGCCTACGTGCGCGAGGGCGGCGGCTTCCTCTACGCGGGCGGTGAGCACGGCTACGCGCTCGGCGGCTGGCGTGGGACGACGATGGAGCGGATCCTCCCGGTGCGGATGGATGGCGAGCCCTCGAAGGAGACGCCGGGCGTCGCGCTGTCGCTCGTCATCGATCGCTCGGGATCGATGGCGGGGACGCCGATGGAGATGGCGAAGGCCGCCGCGAAGGCCGCGGTCGACGTGCTCGCGCCGTCCGACATGGTGGAGGTCATCGCCTTCGACACCGCGCCCATCCGCGCGGTAAAGATGCAGGCTGCGCGTCGACGAGGGCGCATCGCGGGCGAGATCGCGAAGATCCAACCGGGTGGTGGGACCGAGATCTTCCCCGCGCTCGACGCGGCCTACCAGGACCTCTCGGTGACCGCGGCGCGGCGCAAGCACGTCATCTTGCTCACCGACGGCGCGTCGCCCCCAGCCGGCATCCGCGAGGTCGTGGCCGCGATGGCGGCCGAGGGGATCACGGTGACCACCGTCGGCCTCGGGACGAGCCTCGACGAGGGGCTGCTCACCATGATCAAGGAGGTCGGTGGCGGGCGCTTCCACAAGGTGCCCGACGCGGCGAACCTCCCGCGGATCTTCACGCAGGAGACCGAGACGGTGTCGCGGCAGGCCGCGCAGGAGGACTGGTTCCAGCCGCGGCTCGTCGGAGCCGCATCGTTCCTCCACGGCATCGACTTCGCCGCCGTGCCGAACCTCCACGGCTTCGTGAAGACCCAGATGAAGCCGGCGCCCGCCCAGGAGATCCTGGAGAGCGAGACGGGGGAGCCCATCCTCGCGCGGTGGCGCGTCGGCGTCGGCTGGTCGCTCGCGTGGACGAGCGATCTCAAGAACCGCTGGGCCGTCGAGTGGCTGCGGTGGCCGGTGTTCTCGCAGGTGATGGGGCAGCTCGTCCGCGAGCACATGCGCCAGAAGCAGCGCCGCGAGTTCGATCTGAAGACGGAGCTGCACGGCGGCGAGGTCCACGCCGTCATCGACGCGTTCTCGTCCGACGACCGCTTCGAGAACGGCCTCGACTCGACCCTCACGGTCGTCGGCCCCGCGCCCTCGCAAGAGAAGCGCGAGCTCCCGATGAAGCAGACTGCGCCCGGGCGCTACGAGGCGAGCTTCTCGCTCGAGAAGTACGGGTCGTTCCTCTTGCGGGCGGAGCACAAGCGCGCCGACGGCGACAAGAAGACGAAGTCGAGCGCGGGGGTCAGCTATGGCTACGTCAACAACCCGTACCCGGTCGAGTACGCGAGGTTCGAGCCGGATCGGGGGCTGCTCCTGCGGCTCGCCGAGGGGACTGGCGGGCGGATCGATCCGAGCTTCGCCGAGGCGCGCGCCCCGGGCGACGAGAAGATCGTCTTCCACGAGGCGCTCTGGTCAAAGGCCGTGCTCGCCGCGATCGTGGTGTTCTTGCTGGATCTCCTCGTGCGCCGCGTGCGGCTCTTCGATCGCAAGGTGACGGCGATCCCGGCGCGAGCGCGCTAGCTCGCGGCGGCGCCTCGCGCGTCGAGGGTGGCGCGTCCGTCAGCAGCCGGTTGCGCTCACCAGTGGACGGCGTACGCGGCTCTTCGATCGCAAGGTGACGGCGATCCCGGCGCGAGCGCGCTAGCTCGCGGCGGCGCCTCGCGCGTCGAGGGTGGCGCGTCCGTCAGCAGCCGGTTGCGCTCACCAGTGGACGGCGTACGCGGCGCGGTCGTCGCCGAGCACGCGGATCGTCGCGCCTCCCTCGGCCACGCGCACGAGGCCGTACGATCGCGCGGGGCGTCCCGGCGCGTCGTCGTCGAGGTTCTCGACGAGGCTCTGGAAGGTCACGTACCCGATGCCGCGGATGACCTCGAAGTGGTTGCGGTGGACGTGCCCGTTCAAGACGAGCCTCACCTTCCCGCTCTGCTCCAGGATCTCGCGGAGCGCCCGCCGCTCGGCCACGAGGGCGATGTGCGGCGCTGCGTGGAACCACCGCGTGTCCGAGAGATCTTGCTCGCCCGCCGGGTGGTGCATAAGGACGATCGTCGGGAGGCTCGTGGCGGCGAGGTCCTCGCGGAGCCAGGCGAGCTGATCGGGGTGCACGCGGACGTCCACGTCCTTCCGCTCGACGGTGTGGAGGACGATCAGATGATGGCCGCCCACGTCGCGCGAGCCGTGGAGGTGCGCCCGATCTTCGCCCCACACCCGCAGGAGATCCTTTGCCTTGAGGTGCACCGTGTCGTGGTTCCCAGCCACGTTGACGATGGGCACGCCCACCGAGCGGAGGATCCGCTGACACTCCTCGTAGCGGGCCAGATCGAGCCCGTAGGACTCGTCCTCGAGATCGTCCCCGAGGTTCACGACGAGATCGGGAGACAGCGCGCGGAGCCCGGCGACGGCCTCCTCGAGCAGGCGAGGCGCCTCGTGCGAGAGCTTGCGGAGCTTGCCCTCGAAGTGCGCGAGGGGGCCGAGGTGGATGTCCGAGACGACGCCGAGGACGAGGCTCACGTGGACCTCCTGCGATGCTAGCCCGTCTCGCGTCGGGCGGCCTGCGCGATGTCATCCCTCGTGGGTCACGGGGAGCGCGCGTGTCACGGCGACCCCGTCGTGTGCCCTGGCGAACTCGCCACGTGTCGCGCGTGTCGCCGGAAGACCGTCGACGACGATCCCACCCCGAGGCTCGGGGCCGATGGCGAGCCTCATGGGACGAAAATGATGCGACGCGTCATGGGTAGACCGCTCGAGCTCGAGGAACCTCACCGAGGACGCCGACGGAAGTTGCACCCCGCGCACCCGCGCTGATACCCCTCGGGAGATGCCGCCCGCTCCACGCGATCCACTCGCCTCGCTCCGCGCGCGGGATGGCTGCGGGGTGATGGGCGTCGTCAACGTCACGCCCGACTCCTTCTCGGATGGCGGTGACGCGCTCGACGCGGGCGACGCGCGGCGACGGATCGATCGGCTGCTCGAGGACGGCGCGGACGTGCTCGACGTCGGAGGAGAGTCGACGCGGCCTGGTCACGCCTTCGTGTCCGAGGGCGAGGAGCTCGGGCGTGTGATCGGTCCGACGCGCTACGCCGCGCGCGAGCGAGGCGCCCTCGTCTCGATCGACACGACGAGGCCCGCGGTCGCCGAAGCGGCGCTCTCCGCCGGCGCGCGGCTCGTGAACGACGTCTCCTGTCTCGCCGACGACGCGCTCGCGCGCCTCGCCGCTCGCCACGGAGCGGCGCTCGTGATCATGCACTCGCGCGGCTCGATGCGGCGGATGCCCGGCTTCGGCGAGACCCCCGAGGACGCGTATGGCGACCTGGTCGGCGAGGTCGCCGAGGAGCTCTCCAGCGCCGTCTCGCGGGCGGTCCGCGCGGGGATGTCACGCGAGCTCATCCTCGTCGATCCTGGGCTCGGCTTTCACAAGTCGAGCCGACACTCGCTCGAGCTGCTCCGGCGCGTGGGGGCGCTCCGCGCGGTCGCGCCGGTCGTCGTGGGGGCGAGCCGCAAGTCGTTTCTTGCCCGAGGGTCGGGCCGCGGCCCGCGCGATCGGCTCGGCGCGAGCATCGCGGCGGCTCTCTGGTCCGCCGAGGCGGGCGCCTCGCTGGTGCGCGTCCACGACGTGCGCGAGACGGTGGACGCTCTCGAGCTCCGGCGCGCGCTCGCTGGGGGACGCTAGTGCTCGAGGGGCTGCTCCACCTCTTCTCGCGGCGTCCCATCGGGGCGATCCTGCGGGACACGCTCGACGTCGTGCTCGTCGCGGTGCTCGCGTACCAGGTGCTGCGCTTCGTGAGGGGGACGCGCGCCGGTCACATGGGGCTCGGCGTGCTGCTCCTCGGGGGGCTCTACGCTCTCGCGAAGTATCTGCGGCTCGTCTCGCTCGTCAGCCTCCTCGACGTGGTCCTGACGAGCCTCATGGTCATCCTCGTCATCGTCTTCCAGAACGACATCCGGCGGGTGCTCGTCCGCCTCGGGGAGCGCGCGATCTTCACCGGGATCTCGCGCGCGGAGGAGACGAAGGTGATCGACGAGGTGGTGCTCGCGGCGACCGAGCTCGCGCGGCACCGCATCGGGGCGCTCATCGCATTCGAGCAGAACGGCTCGCTCGAGGATGTCGTCGCCGATCGCGGCACGCCCATCGACGCGGAGGTCTCGAAGGAGCTGCTCGTCACCATCTTCCAGCCCGAGGCGGTGAACCAGCTCCACGACGGGGCGATCATCATCCACGATCTTCGCATCGCGTCGGCGGGCGTGTTCTTCCCGATGCCGGAGTCGCGCGCCGTCGATCCGAGCTACGGCTCCCGCCACCGCGCCGCCATGGGCATCACCGAGGAGACGGACGCGGTCGTCGTCGTCGTCAGCGAGGAGCGCGGGGCGGTGGGCGTCTGCTTCCGCGGGAACGTCATCCCGAACCTCGACGGTCAGCGGCTCCGCACGGTGCTCCTCGAGCTCCTCGGCCACAAGGAGCAGCTGAAGAAGGAGCAGGCCGCGCGCGAGAGCAAGGAGGCGCGTGATCAAAAGGAGGCGCGCGACGCGAAGGACCCGCGCGTGCCGACCCCGCCCGCGTCGCTGCCGCCGGTGTCGAGGCCGCCCGTGTCAAGGAAGGGTGGGGGGGAGCGCGCATGAAGGCCGCTTCCCTCCTCCGACGCGCCAGGGAGACCTTCACGGAGCACCTCGCCCTGAAGGCGCTGTCGGTCGTGCTCGCGCTAGGCCTCTACGCCTACCATCACGGCGCCACGAACGCGGAGCGCTCGTTCTCCGTGGGCGTCGTCGCGCTGACCCCGCCCGAGGAGAAGGGCCGCGCCCTCGTCACGCAGATCCCCTCGACGGTGCGCGTGACCTTCCGCGGGACCCGCTCGGCGCTCGACGATCTCCGGGCGGACGATCTCGGCTCCGTCGAGCTGAAGCTCCGCCGTGGGACCGAGTCGTTCGCGGCGTACGACGCGGCGCCGCTCCGCGTCCCGTCGGGCGTCGAGGCGCGCGTCGATCCGCCCGGGATCGACGTCGCGTGGGACGACGTCATCGCGCGTGAGGTGCCCGTCCTCGTCCCCCTCGAAGGGAAGCCGGTGGCGGGGTTCGCGGTGCAGGGCGCGCCGTCGCCCGAGCCACGGTTCGTTTCGGCGCGCGGCCCTCGCTCGCAGGTCGAGACCCTCCAGATGGTGCGCACGGAGCCGTTCGAGCTGTTCGGGCTCGAGGAGGGCGCGGTGACGCGCAAGCTCGCGCTCGATCTCCCGCCGTCCCGGATCACGCTCGACCATCGCACGGTGGAGGTCGTGGTGCAGGTGGACCGCGAGCGGGACGAGCGGCTCTTCTCCAAGGTCGCGGTGCACGTGGTGGGTCCGAAGGCGGCGCGGACGGTGCCCGCGGACGTCGACGTCCGTGTGTCGGGGCCGTCGGCTCTCATCGCGAGCCTTCGCCCCGAGCTCGTCGTCCCCATGATCGACGTGGCGTCGCTCGGGGGCGACCCTCAGAAGCCGGGAAACATGACGGCCGAGCCCAAGATCTCCATCGAGGGCTGCACGGCCATCGTCGTCCCGACCTCCGTCCTCGTCCGCTGGTGACGTGCGAGCGAGCTCGCGGCGCGGAGGCGGGCGCCGTGGTCGTCGTGGTCGCGGACGTCGTCCGCCGGGGACGCGCGGACCTTCGAAGGGCCGCCAACGTGGGCGCGCGCTCATTCTGCGTCTGTCGGGGACGAGCGGCTTCGCTCCGATCGTTCGGCGAGCGTCAGTGGGCGAGCGCGCGGCTCGCGGGTGTTGGCGTCGACGCGGGGTCGGGGGTGATGGCCGTCGACGGCTCGCGTGACGAGGGGCCGCCGGGCCCAGACAGCACCTCGTCGAGGATCGCGGGAGGATCGAGCACCAGCCCGAGCCGCTGATCGCCGAGCTGAGCCGCCCCCGCGAAGCCACGCACCGCAGCGAGCGACGCTCCGAGCGGCTTGACGACGATGTCCTGCTGGTCCGCGAGATCGTCGACGATGAGCCCGAGGCGCCGCGCCCCGGCGGCCAGGACGACCACGAAGCCCGCGCGCCTCGGTCGCCGCGTCGCGTCCAGCCCGAAGAGCCGCGAGAGCGACGCGACAGGGAGCGACTGACCACGGAGCGTGATGAACTCTCGCCCCTCCAGTCGTCGCACGCCCGACGGATCGTGGACGAGGGCCTCGGCGACGTGCGACAGCGGGATCGCGAAGACGCACCGCGCCGCGGTGACGACGAGGGCAGGGAGGATCGCGAGCGTGATCGGGAGCGTGACGGCGATCTTCGTGCCCACGCCCACCTCGCTGTCGATGTCCGCCGTCCCGCCGAGGCGCGCGAGGTTCGTCTTGACGACGTCCATCCCGACCCCGCGCCCCGCGAGCATGTCGGCGCTCTCCTTCGTCGAGAAGCCAGGGAGAAAGATGAGCCCGAACACTTCACGGAGCGACATCTCGGCGACCTCGGCCTCGGTCACGAAGCCCCCTGTGATGGCCGCCTCTCTCAGCCGCGCCGGGTCGATCCCCCGGCCGTCGTCCTCGATCTCGATGACGACGTGCGAGCCCTTCTGGAAGGCGTTGACCGCGATCGTGCCGATCTCGGGCTTGCCCACCGCGACGCGATCTTCGCGGCGCTCGACGCCGTGATCGATGGCGTTTCGGACCATGTGCATGAGCGGGTCGGACAGCTCCTCGACGATGAGCTTGTCGATCTCGGTGTCCGAGCCGGTGATCACGAGGTGGACCTGCTTTCCCGCCTCGCGGCTCGCCTGGCGCACGATCCGACCGAGCTTCTCGAAGACCTGCCCGAGCGGGACCATCCGCACGTCCAAGGTGCCCTTCTGGAGATCCCCGAGGTGGCGATCGAAGCCGCGCTGGAGCCGGTGGAGCTCGAAGCCGAGCTCGCGGAGCGCCGGGTTCGCGCGGACGCGCTCGGTGATGCGCTGCAGCGAGGCGCGGACGAGCCCGAGCTCGCCGACGAGGTTCATGAGGGTGTCGAGCTTGCGGATGTCGACGCGCACCGTCCGGGAGACGCTGCGGAGCGACGTCTCGATGGGCTCCGCGCGCCCGAGCTCGCCCTCGCGGTGCGCGTCGACGGTGCCTCCTTGCGCCGTCAGCGCGGGATCGCCTGGGCGAGGCGTCATGGGCACAGGACGCACCGTCACCGGCGACGGCGGCGCGTCGGTCTTCTTCCGGATCTCCTCGACGACGACGCGCTCGTCCGAGAGCGTCGCCGTGAGCCGCGGGAGCGTCGCCCGGGAGGCGAGCAGCACCTCGAGCTCGAGCGCCTCGGCGTCGCCCCCGTCTCCGGTGGGCAGGTAGGTGATGATCTCGCCGAGCGGCCGCGCCTTGGCCTTCAGCTGCTCGAGCTCGTCGTCGATGGTGAGGAGCTTGAAGGTCCCACGGAGCTTGAAGAGACCGAAGCCGGCCTCGACGTTGGAGCGGAGCCGGTGCTCCTCGTACTCGGTGAGGACCCCGAGGAGCGCCGGATCGAGATCGTACCCTGGCGCTCGGCCCTCCGTGGTGGCGCCGGCCGCGATCCGCCGGAGCGCCGCGATGAGCTCATCGAGGTTCGCGGGGGCCCTCGCGTCGCCGCCGCGCTCGACCCCGAGGCCCGCCGAGAGGCCGTCTATCCCGCGGAACAGGAGATCGATGACCTCGCGCGTGAGCCGGAGCTTCCCGAGCCGGAGCTGGTCGAGGACGTCCTCGAGCTCGTGCGCGAGCGAGGCGACGTGGGGCGCGTCGAACAGCCCCGAGAGCCCCTTCAGCGTGTGGACGGCGCGAAACACGTCGTTCACGGCCGACGGCGCGTCGACCCCCGTGCGCGCGGCCTCGTCCAGGGTGAGCAGGTCGCGCGACAGCTGCTCCAGGAGCTCCTGGGCTTCCGAGAAGAACTCTTCGCGCAGATCGGTCACGGCGACGCCACGGCGCAGTCTACCGTCATCGATCGCCCTCGCGCGAACCTTGGTGCCCAGAGACGCCACCGCGCGTCCCAGCGCGGACCGCGGGCACAGATGCCTCTCGCCAAGGCTACAGTGTCATGGTAACCCTGCCAGACCCATGCCGGTCTCGGTCCCGCAAGTGCGCACCCTCGTCGTCGACGACGACAAGGCCATCTGCGAGTATGTGTCGACGGCGCTCGGGAAGGATGGGCACCTCGTCAAGGCGATCACGAACCCGCTCCACGCGGAGGACGAGGTCCGTCAGGGGAATTACCACGTCATCCTCCTCGATCTGATGATGCCGAAGCTCGACGGGATCGAGGTCCTGCGGCGCATCCGCAAGATCGACTCGGACGTCGCCGTGGTCATCTTCACGGGCTTCCCCAACCTCGACACCGCCGTCGAGAGCATGAAGCTCGACGCCGTCGACTATCTGAAGAAGCCTTTCCAGGTCGAGGAGCTCCGCGCGGTCGTGGCGCGCGTCATGAAGCGCAAGGGCCTCGCGCGCACGCCCGAGGAGCAGCTCCACAAGATCATCGGCGACACGATCCGCAACATGCGCAAGGAGCAGAAGCTCACGCTGAAGCAGATGGCGAACCGCACGGGGCTCTCGGTCTCGCTCCTCTCGCAGATCGAGCGCGCCGAGTCGTCCGCGTCGATCCCGAGCCTCTACAAGATCTCCTGCGCGCTCGAGACGCGCATCCAGGACCTCTTCGGCGAGCTCTGACCGTGGCCAAGGACCGCACCCGCACGCCGCCTCCCGAGCCGGCGCCCGAGAGCCCCGAGCGGCTCGTCGACGTCCTTCGCGCGCTCCCCGAGCGCGAGCTCGCGTCGCTCGTCAAGCGGCTTGGCATCCGGCTCGACGCTCAGAAGCGCCTCGACGTCCCGTCACAGGTCGCGCGGTTCCTCGTCGCGCAGCCGGAGATCCGGGACACCTCGTCGCTACCCCAGCCCTCGGTGGAGCTCCTCCATCGTATCGCCGAGGGCAAGGGCATCCTCCGCGTGCCGAGCCTGCCGCCCGCGGTCGAGCCGCTCGCGGCGCGGGGGCTCGTCTTCGCGAGCGTCGGGGACGACGGCGGCGTCGAGCTCCTCTTGCCCCCCGCCTACCTCGTGCAGCTCCGGGCCTGGGAGGGCGAGGACCCGCGCGGCGCGCGCGCGCTCATGGCGCAGGCGTCGTTCGACGTCCTGTCGAACATCGCGTCCCACTACCTTGGGCGCCCCGCCACCCCGCCGGTCGCGCTGCCGCTCGAGATCGCGTGGACCGTGCTCTCGTCGCCGGTGCTCCTCGGCAAACAGCTCGCGGAGCTCGCCCCGTCCGAGCGCAGGCTGCTCGAGGCCATCGAGCGCGAGGGCGGCGAGGTGCTGACGGAGGAGCTCTTGGATCTCGAGCGCGAGCCGATGCGGCTCCGGACGGCGCTCGGCGCGACGCCGTCCCGCAGGGGCCCCGGGCTCGCCCTCGAGCGGCGAGGACTGCTCATCCCCGTGCACCCGAACCGCCACGTCGTCCCCACGGAGGTGACCACGCTCCTCACGAGCGAGACGACGAAGGAGCGAGAGGCGCGCCGCGCCCTCATCCGCAAGAGCGTGCTCGACGGCGACGATCTGCCGCGCCGCGCGCGCTTCGCCGAGGATCCGGCGCCCCTCGCGATCGCGATGGCGCTCACGCTGCGCGACCACGGCAGCGACGTCCGACCGACCGTCGGCACGCCCAAGTCCTTGTCGACCAAGATGTCGCAGCGCTTCGGGCAAGAGCTCGATCGCGTCGTGCTCATCGGGACGATGTCGCGCGCCCTCGGCCTCTGGGACGCCTCCGCGCACGCGCTGTCCAGCCCGCCGGGGTCCTTGTCGCTGCAGGATCTCACGACGGCGTTCGTCCGAGCCTGGCGCCGCGGCGGCGCATGGGACGAGGCACGACCGAACCCGGAGGTCTTCCGGCTCGCGCAGGACAGCCGCGATCTCGCGCCCATCGGCCAGCTCCGCGAGATGCTGATCGAGGCGCTGCGTGAGCTCGGGGAGGACCGCTGGGTGTCGCGGAGGGCCCTCGACTCGTACGTCGCGAACGACGCGCGCATCCCTTCGATCACGCGGCTCATCAAGCGCTGGTCCGATCGCACGGGCGTCGAGACCTACTCGCCGATGGAGATCGTCCAGCGGATGATCGAGTCCTTGCACCAGCTCGGGGTCGTCGACGTCGGCGACGTCGAGGACAAGGAGCGTGTCGCCATCCGGCTGACCCCGCGGGGGCGCGTCGCGCTCGGGTTCGCGGAGCGGCGCGGCGACGGGACGCCGAGCTCCTTCGAGGGAGAGGTGCTCGAGCTCGGTACGAGCGCGCGCGTCGGGTCCGTGCTCGCGTCGGTGACCTTCGCCGACGTGCGCGCCGTCGAGGGGCGCCTGTCGCTCTCGGTCACCGCGGGGAGCATCGGCCGCGCGCTGGCGCTCGGCGTCGACGCGACGACGATCGCGACGCGCCTCGGCCACCTCGCCCCGCTCCCGGACGATCTCGCGAGGCGGCTCCGAGAGGCGTCCGCCGTCATCGCGCAGGTGCCCTACGTGGCCGCGAGCGGCTTCGTGTTCGTCGAAGACGAGACGGTGCGTGAGCTCCTGCTCGCGAAGAAGCCCACCGCCGATCTCTTCCTCCCGCAGGCGGTCCCCGGGGGGCTGCTCATCGCGCCGGGCGTCGACGTGGACAAGCTCGTGCGCCGCTGCCGTGGCATCGGCGTCGAGCTCGTCTCGGACGGGGAGATCCTGACTCTACGAGACGCTCCGTCGCAGCCTCCGACGTCTCGGCGCGGTCAGCGCTCGAGGTCGAGTTGATCGAGGTCGGCCGGGGCCTCGCGCTCGCCGCCTTCGGCTGCCTCGTGGGGTGTGGGAAGGACGCCGCGCCCGCGGGAGGCGCGGCCACCGAGCCCTCTCCGTCCGCGCCGCCGGTCGCGTCGTCCGTCGGCTCCTCGACGCCCGCGCCTGCGGCCTCGTCGGCGGATCTCGACGCGCCGCCGGCCGCGCCCCCCGCGCTCGCCGAGATCCTCCCTCGGTGCTGCACCGTCGATCGCGCGGAGGGCCACTTCGGCGTTCCGACGGCGGTTCACACCGCCTTCGTCGGCGATTTCTTGCGGAAGAAGGACGGCAAGCGCCTCCTCTTCCCCGACGATCTCATCAGCGACACGAAGGAGCTCTTCCAGCACGCGCGCTCGGCCGGGAAGACGGTGAAGCAGGAGCGCAAGCTGCGCGTCGTCGGCGAGACCGACCGCACGATCTCGGTCGAGGTGCTGGACTCGGGCGCGACGGGCTCGATGGTCCCCTTCTCGCACTCGGCGTGCAAGACGGTGTCGCTGCGCGACGGACGCGCGCTCAAGCTCGAGGACGCCGTCGGCAAGGACGCCGCGCTCGCGGTGGTCGTCAAGGCTCGCATCCAGTTCGACGAGCGCAACCG
The DNA here is from genome assembly GCA_964396175.1 of uncultured Polyangiaceae bacterium. Classification (GTDB taxonomy): domain Bacteria; phylum Myxococcota_A; class Polyangia; order Polyangiales; family Polyangiaceae; genus CAYNEK01. Next base: position 15,422 of record CAYNEK010000006.1, read on the forward strand.
AGGCGACGTCTACCGCTTCGTCGAGCGATCGTTCGCCCTGGTCGACGAGGGATCGCGGCTCCGCTTCTGCAACCCGCCGAAGGACACGGCGCTCGGCGCTCAGCGGCTCGACGTCGAGGTCGCCGTCCCTCGGTAGCGCTCCCGCCCCCGCGGACGCCGCGACACGGCAGTCCGCACATCGCCCGGGCGTCATCCGCCGCGCAAGGGGTCGTCGCGATGGTGCGCGCGGAGGACGGGCGTGTCGCGACGCCTCGCGCTCCCCGCCACACGGGCGGTCGTCGCGATGGTGCGCGCGGAGGACGGGCGTGTCGCGATGCTTCGCGCTCCCGCGGGGGGCGCGGGGTCGTCACGATTGGACCCACGGAGGACGAGCGGCTAGCGTGCGGCACATGGCATTCGTCCACGGCGGTCGGCTCGTCTCGCAGGCCCTCAAGCGTCACGGGGTCTCCCACCTCTTCACCCTCTGCGGCGGGCACATCCAGGCCATCTACGACGGCTGCCTCGACGATGGGATCCGTGTCGTCGATGTTCGCCACGAGCAGACGGCGGGCCACGCGGCCGACGGCTACGCGCGCGTGACCGGCAAGCCGGGCGTCTGCGCGGTCACCGCTGGCCCGGGCGTCACCGACGTCGTCACCGCCGTCGCGAACGCGCAGCGCGGCGGCATCCCGATGATCTGCCTCGGTGGCGCGGGTCCGGCCGTCCTCCAGGACATGGGCTCGCTCCAGGACATGGACACGGTGAGCCTCATGCGCCCGATCTCGAAGTGGGCCCAGCGCGTGACCGAGGCGCGGCGGCTCGGCGAGTACCTGGACAGCGCCTTCCGCATCGCCCAGGCGGGCGTCCCTGGGCCCGTCTACCTCGAGCTCCCCATCGACATCCTCATGGGCGGCGCGGACGAGAACGATCGCCCCCCGACCGGCCCCATGGACCCGCCCAGGCCGGGCGGCGATCCCGTCCTCATCGAGCGCGCGGCGGAGCTCCTCCGCGCGGCCGAGCGCCCCATGTTCATCGTGGGCTCGCAGATCCGCTGGAGCCCGCGCCGCGACGCGCTCGCCAAGTTCGCCGAGGCCTCCCAGGCGCCCTTCTTCTTGAACGGCATGGCTCGCGGCGGCATCCCGCAGGCCAGCAAGAACCTCTTCTCGCGCTCTCGCAAGGTCGCGATGGCGCAGGCGGACGTCATCTTCGTCTTCGGGACTCCCTTCGACTTCCGGCTCGACTACGGGCGCGTCTTCGGCTCGTCGGCGAAGATCGTCCAGATCGATCTCGACGGCGCCGAGATGGGGAAGAACCGCAGCGTCGAGCTCTCGATCCACGGCGACGCGGGCGTCGTCCTCGGGCAGCTCCTCGAGGCGATGGGTGGCAAGGGGCCAGAGCGCCCCGAGTGGCTCGCGACCATCCGCGCCGCCGAGGACAAGTCACGCGCGAAGATGGCCGCCGAGATCGGCTCCGCGTCGAACCCTCCGAACCCGCTGCGCGTGTGCGCCGAGCTCGGCAAGCGCCTCGGCAAGAGCGACATCATCATCGGCGACGGCGGCGATTTCGTCGCGACGGCCGCGTACGTGCTCTCGCTCGAGTGGCCCCAGCTCTGGATGGATCCGGGGCCGCTCGGCACCCTCGGCGTGGGCCCCGGCTACGCGATGGCGGCGAAGCTCGCTCGCCCGGAGTCGAACGTGGTCATCGTCTATGGAGACGGCAGCTTCGGCCTGCACGGGCTCGAGTTCGAGGCGATGGTGCGCCAGGGCATCCCGATCGTGGCCGTCATCGGGAACGACGCGGGCTGGACGCAGATCCGGCGTGGCCAGGTCGATCTCTACGGGGCCGAGCGCGCCGTCGCGACCTCGCTCGACTACACTCGGTACGACAAGGTGGTCGAGGCGCTCGGCGGCTTCGGCGCGTATGTCGAGACGGCCGACGGCATCGGCCCCGCCCTCGACGCGGCGTTCGCGTCCGGCAAGCCCGCGTGCGTCAACGTGAAGATCGCGAAGAGCGACTTCCGCAAGGGGGCGATCAGCGTCTGATGCCGCCGCGCATCGACGAGGTCGTCTACACGGTCTCGTGCCTCGACCCGGACGCGCACCTCCTGTCGGTCGAGGTCGAGGTGACGGGCGAGTTCGGCGACGCGCTCGTCCTCTTCATGCCGGTGTGGACGCCCGGCTCGTACCTCGTCCGGGAGTACGCGCGGCACGTCGAGGACGTGCGCTCGGGCGCCGAGCGCCCCACGAAGATCCGGAAGAACGCCTGGAAGATCGCGACGCACGGGGCCCGGACGGCGCGCGTCTCGTACCGCCTCTACGCGAACGACCTCACCGTCCGCACCAACCACCTCGACCGCCGGCACGCCTTCTGGACGGGCGCGGCGACGTACCTCTTCCCGGACGGGGTGCGCGACTTCGCGGCCAAGGTGCGGGTGCACGCCCCCGAGGGCTGGTCCGTCGCGACCGCGCTCGCGCGGGGCGAGGATGGATCATACCGCGCGTCGGGGGTCGACGAGCTCTGCGACAGCCCCTTCGAGTGCGGGGCGATGTCTCCGCAGCGCTTCGAGGTCCTCGGCAAGCGGCACGTGCTCTGGCCCGCGGACACGGGGCACCAGGGCGCCGCGCGGTGGGAGGAGCTCGTGCGTGACGTGAAGCTCATCGTCGAGACCGAGGCCAAGCTCCTCTCTCGCGGCGATCCGCCCGAGGACTCGCTCCCGTACGACGAGTACCACTTCCTCTGGACGGTCTCGCCCCGTGGGCGCGGCGGGCTCGAGCACGAGCGCTCGTGCGCGCTCGTCACGCCGCCCTCGCTCTTCCACTCGCGCCCAGGCTACCTCGACGTCCTGTCGCTCGTGGCGCACGAGCTCCTCCACCTGTGGAACGTGAAGCGCATCAAGCCCGCGGGCCTCGTCCCGTATCGGTACGAAGAGGAGAACCTCACGCGGCTGCTCTTCTGGTTCGAGGGGGGGACCAGCTACTTCGATTGGCGCGTGCTCCGACTCGCGGGGCTCGCGTCGCCGCGCGAGTACCTCGAGCACCTGGCCGAGCTCGTGGGCCGTGTGCTCGACGCGCCGGGCGCGCGCGTCCACTCGCTCTCGGACGCGAGCTTCGACGCCTGGGTGAAGGCGTACCGCCCCGACGAGAACACGGGCAACTCGACCATCAGCTACTACGCGAAGGGGGAGGTCGTCTGCGCGCTCCTCGATCTGACGATCCGCGCGCGCACGGGCGGCTCGAGGGGCCTCGATCACGTCCTCGTCCACCTCTACTGGGGCTACGCGAAGGAGGGGCGCGCGCTGCCCGAGGACGGCTTCGTGGCGGCGGTGCGAGAGGCGACCGGCGTCGACGTCTCCGACGAGGTCGCGCGCTGGGTCGAGTCCGCCGGGGCGCTCGATCCGACCGAGCCCCTCGCCGCGGTGGGCCTGCGGCTCGAGCGGCGGCCCCAGAAGGCCAAGACGGTCTCCCTCGGTATCCGCGCGAAGGCGCGCGGCGGACGGGTCTACATCGACGCGGTGATCCGCGGCTCCGCGGCGATGCGCGCGGGCCTCGATCCGGGGGACGAGCTGCTCTCGGTCGGCGGCAGGCGCGTCGAGGACTCGCTCGACGGCGCGCTCGAGCGGCTCCATCCTGGCAGCGAGCTCGACGTCGTCTTCGCGCGCGACGGCCTCGTCGATCGACGCTCGCTCGTGGTCGATCCGCCGCCTCCCGGCGACGCTGCGCTCGTCCCGGCCGCCGACGCGAGCCCCGCGGCGCGCGCGCTCCTCGACGGCTGGCTCGGCGCGGGCGCCTTCGACTCGCTCGGGAGCAAGCCGTGAGCCCGGCCCCCAAGTCGCCCCGCGACAGCGTGACGACTATGACAGAATATGTCCTACCATTCCACGCGAACGCGATGGGCAACGTCTTCGGTGGCCAGATCCTCGCCTGGATGGATCTCTGCGCGGCGATGTGCTCGCAGCGGCACTGCGGGACGATCGCGGTCACGGCCGGGATCGACGATCTCGCCTTCGAGCAGCCGATCCGTGTCGGCCAGATCGTGAAGCTCGAGGCGAGGATCACGGCGGCCTTCCGGTCGAGCGTCGAGATCCGCGTGATCGTGACGGGAGAGGACGGCGCGACGGGCGTCACCTGGCCCTGCGTCTCGGCCTTCATGACGTTCGTCGCGATCGGACCGTCGGGGGCGCCTCACGCGGCGCCGCCGCTCGTCGCCGAGACGGACGAGGATCGACGCCTCGCCGCCGACGCAGAGGCGCGGAGGGCCGCGAGGCTCGGGCGACGAGGCAAGCCGTGAGCCGCGCGCGGAGCCACTGGGCGTGGGGATTCGAGGACGCGCAGCCGTCGGGGGACGAGCTGGGGACGCTCGGCGTCCAGGTCGGCTTCGCGCTCGGCGCGGAGGCGCCGCTCGTCGTCCGAGACCCCGTCGCGCACGACGACGCGCGGGTCGCTGCCTCGCGCCTCTCGCCGCCGCGCGAGCTCGCGGGCTTCGTCACCGACGCGCGCGACGCGCGGCTCCGGCACACCTATGGTCGAGCGTTCCCGGATCTCTTGCGGGGGTTCCTCGGCGATTTCGGCGCGGCGCCCGATCTGGTGGCGCTGCCGCGCGACGAGGCGGAGATCGAGGCCTCGCTCGCGTGGGGAGAGCGCGAGGGCGTCGTCGTCGTCCCTTGGGGCGGCGGGACGAGCGTCGTCGGCGGAGTGGAGGCGCCGCGCGATCGGCTGCGCCTCGCGCTCGATCTCGCGGCGATGGATCGCGTGCTCGAGGTCGACGCCGTGTCGAGGGCCGCGCGCATCCAGGCGGGCGCGAAGGGCCCCGCGCTGGAGACCCAGCTCGCCGAGCACGGCCTGTCGCTCCGGCACTACCCGCAGAGCTTCGAGCACTCGACGCTCGGCGGGTGGATCGCGACCCGCGCGGGCGGGCACTACGCGACCGTCTACACACACATCGACGAGCTCGTGGAGTCCCTGCGCGTCGTGACCCCCCGCGGTGTCGTCGAGACGCGTCGGCTCCCGGCGTCGGGTGCCGGGCCCGATCCCGAGCGCTGGTTCCTCGGCTCGGAGGGGACGCTCGGCGTCATCACGGAGGCGTGGATGCGGGTCGTCCCACGGCCCGTCCATCGCGCGAGCGCCGTCGTCGAATTTGCCGATTTCGAGGCCGCGGTCGAGGGCGCGCGCCGCGTCGTGCAGGCGCGGCTCCACCCGGCGAACTGCCGCGTCCTCGATCCCATGGAAGCGATGCTGAACCGCGTCTCGGGGGACGGCTCCGCGGTCTTGCTCCTCGGGTTCGAGTCGGCGGACGTGCCGGTCACGGCGCTCTGCGAGGCGGCGCTCGGGCTCGCGGCGGGCGCCCGAGGTCGAGCCCCGCGCGGCGTCGTGTCGAGGGGCGAGGGCGCGCGCGGCGGCGACGAGAAGGCCGAGTCGTGGCGCGCGGCGTTCTTCCGTGGCCCGTACCTGCAGGGGGCGTTGCTCCGGCTCGGGGTCGTGGCCGACACCTTCGAGACCGCGTGCGTCTGGTCCCGCTTCCCCGAGCTGCACGCGAGGGTCCAGTCCGCGGTGCGCGGCGCGTTCGACGCCGAGGGGCTGCGCGGCACCTTGTCGTGTCGCTTCACGCACGTGTACCCCGACGGCCCCGCGCCCTACTACACGTACCTGGTCGGGCCGTGCCCGGGTCGAGAACTCTCCGTCTGGAGCCGCGTGAAGGACGCCGCCTCGGAGGCGCTCCTGGCGTCGGGCGCCACGATCACGCACCACCACGCCGTCGGGCGGACACACCGCCCCTTCCACGAGCGCGAGCGCCCTCCGCTCTTCGTCGAGATGCTCCGCGCCGCCAAGCGGGAGGTCGACCCTCGTGGAATCTTGAACCCAGGGGCGCTCTTCTCGCTCGACGGGCACAATCGGGGTTTACAAGGCGACGCGGGGGATGCGAACGTGGGGCGGCTCATGCGCTCACGTCCTCTGGGGTTCGCGCTGTCCGTCGTCGCCCTCGCCACGGTCCACGTCGCCCGCGCCGACGAACCGACCGCTGGCGCCCCGCCGCCACCTCCGCCCGGCGCCGGCGCCCCGGCGCACGTCGAAGAACCCCCGCCCAAGGTCGTCGAGGCGCCGCCGCGCGACGCCGAGCCGAAGCGCGAGAAGCCAGCCGCCGCGACGGACAAGGCCGTCCGCTCGACGGACTGGTGGACCCACTCGCGCCCCGTCTTCGAGATCCACGGCTATTTCCGCGTCCGCGCAGAGCTCTTCCAGAACTTCTCGCTCGGCCGCAAGGACCCGCCCGGCACCGCGATGTGGCCTCGCCCGATCGACGACGGCTATGTCGACACGTCGGGCAACCCTCGCTCGACGCAGAAGTGCGGCGCGCTGGGCAACGCGTTCAAGGAGTGCGCGGACAAGACGCAGGCCGGCGCGAACATGCGCTTCAGGCTGAACCCGGAGCTCCACGTCTCGGACAACCTCCACGTCTACTCGCAGATCGATCTCCTCGACAACGTCGTTCTCGGCTCGACGCCCAATGGCTACTACGCCGAGCCGACGGCTCAAGGGTTCCAGCGTGGGCAGCCGAGCGGCTACGCGCCGCGCGCGGCGTTCGCCAACACGCAGGAGGCTCCGACCGCGGGGCTGAACAGCGTGCAGAACTCGATCGTCGTGAAGCGCGCGTGGGGCGAGTACAAGACGCCCGTCGGGCTCCTGCGCTTCGGTCGCATGCCCAGCCACTGGGGCCTCGGCATCCTGGCGAACGCGGGCGACGGCTACGACTCCGACTGGCAGTCGACGTCCGACCGCATCATGTTCATCACGGGGGTCCCCTCGCTCGATCTCTACGTCGGCGGCGCGTGGGACTTCCCGGCGGAGGGGCCGACGTCGGCGCGTCGATACGAGTTCCAGGGGCAGCCGTACGATCTCTCGCAGCTCGACGACGTGAACCAGTGGGTGCTCGTCGTCGTGCGGCGCAAGGACGAGCGGATCGCGAAGCAAGATCTCGCCGCGGGCAAGGCCGTGGTCAACGGTGGCGCCTACGTCGTCTACCGCAACCAGTTCCTCGCGAACGACGCGTTCGCCAGCGACGGGTACGCTCCGGGGGCGGGCGACGACGCGTCTCGCCGCGGGCTCTCGCGGCGGAGCGCCGACGCGTGGATCCCGGACGTGTGGCTCCAGGTGCGGTACCGGAAGTTCCGCTTCGAGACCGAGGCGGTCGCGGTGCGTGGCTCGATGGGCAACTCGTTCGAGACGCCGAGCGGGATGGACTACGATCGAGCCAAGGGCGCCTGGAACATCCGCCAGTACATGCTGGCCACGCAGACCGAGCTCCGCGCCGTGGAGGACAAGCTGAAGATCCAGTTCGGCTTCGGCTGGGCCTCGGGCGATCCCGATCAGGCGGGCCTCGCGCCGACCGCGCAGCAGCTCCAGCCGCAGCTCGGCATCGACCGCACCTTCTCGACGGCGCGCTTCCACCCCGACTACCGCGTCGACCTCATCCTCTTCCGCAACATCCTGACGCGCGTGCAGGGCGCGTACTACTTCCGCCCGTCGGTCGAATACGACTTCTCCCGCAACCCGAACGGCCAGAAGTTCGGCGGCAACGCGGCCGTCATCTGGTCTCGAGCCTCCGAATTCGTCCAGGCGCCTGGCCACAAGCGCGACCTCGGCATCGAGCTCGATCTCTCACTCTACTACCAGTCGAAGGACGGCACCCTGAACGACGACCCCGACAAGATGGGGGGCTTCTTCACGATGCTCCAGTACGGCGTCCTCTTCCCGCTCGGGGGCCTCAGCTACCTGCCCGGCGAGGTAAGCAAGGCGAGCGTCAACAGCAACATCGGCAGCCTCGAGACCAGCACGGCGCACATCATCCGCTGGTACACGGGCATCCTCTTCTGAGCCTCTCCGGCGCAACGACGGGGGCGCGTCGGACGACGACGTCCGCATGAGCAAGAAGCCCGAGGTCCGGTTCGTCTGCGGCGCGTGCGGCGCCGTCCACGCCAAGTGGCTCGGCAAGTGCCCGGGCTGCGGGGCCTGGGACTCGCTGTCGCAAGAGGCGCGGGTCGAGGTCGAGCGGCGTCGCGACGGGGCGGGGCGTGCGGCGCCCGTGTCGAGCATCCAGGTGGACGCGAGCCCTCGGCTGCCGACGGGCATCGGCGAGCTCGACCGCGTGCTCGGCGGCGGCGCGGTGCCTGGCAGCACGGTGCTCGTCGGGGGCGATCCGGGCGTGGGCAAGTCGACGCTCCTCCTCGCGGCGCTCGCGGCGCTCGCCGATCATGGGGACGTCCTCTATGTGACGGGCGAGGAGTCCGCGGCGCAGGTCGCCTCGCGCGCGCGACGGCTCGGCCTGGCGAAGGAGCGGCTCTTCGTGCTGGCCGCGGGCGAGCTCGGAGAGGTCGAAGCAGCCGCTCGATCGACGCGGCCGATCGCGATGGTGGTCGACTCGGTCCAGACGATGCGCGACGCGCAGGTGGGCTCGCCCGCGGGGACCGTGACGCAGCTCCGCGAGGTGGCGCAGCGCCTCGTCGAGATCTCGCAGCGCGCGGGGATCGCGACCTTCCTCGTGGGCCACGTGACCAAGGAGGGCGCGCTCGCCGGGCCCAAGGTGCTCGAGCACCTCGTCGACGTCGTCCTGTCTTTCGAGGGCGAGCGAGGCCACGCCTTCCGCGCGCTCCGCGCCGCGAAGAACCGCTTCGGCGCGGCGACCGAGGTCGGGCTCTTCGAGATGGCGGGCGACGGACTCCGCGAGGTGACGCAGCCCTCGGCGCTCTTCCTCGCCGAGCGACCGCGGCACGCGGCGGGCTCCGTCGTCGCGGCGACGAGCGAGGGCGCGCGCGCGCTGCTTGTCGAGGTGCAGGCGCTCGTCGGCCACCCGCACGCGGGGTCGGGGCGCCGCAGCGCGACGGGGGTCGACGGGCAGCGGCTCGCGATGCTCCTCGCCGTGCTCGGTCGCCGATGCGAGCTCGAGCTCGGCGCGGCCGACGTCTTCGTCAACGTGGCGGGGGGGATGCGCATCGAAGAGCCCGCGCTCGATCTCGCGGTCGCGGTCGCGGTGGCGAGCTCGTTCCGTGGGCGCCCCTTCCCGACGGACATGGCTGTGCTCGGCGAGGTCGGGCTCGCTGGCGAGGTGCGCGGCGTGCCTCGCCTCGTCGCGCGCCTCGCGGAGGTGCGGTCGATGGGCTTCGCGCGGGCGATGCTCCCGTGGAGGGCCGCCGAGCGCGTGGCCGCGGGGGATCACGATGGCGTCGCGCTCGTGCCGGTACGGACCGTCGACGACGCGCTCTCTCACCTCGACTGACACCAGCGCTCCATGTAGGCCTGGGTGCGACCAAAGTGCTCGGTGGCCTCGCTGATCTCTTGCCCAGGGGCGTGCGCGTCCCTCATCTTGACACGCGATGTCCCGCATCCGCCGCTCCGCCGCCGTCGCGCTGCTCGCGACGAGCCTCGCCGTCTCGAGCGCGGCGAAGGACCTCGCCGATCTGACGCACGACTTGAAGACGGGAGAGGACTTTCGGCTTCGCTCCGCGGCCGCGCTCGCGCTCGGCAAGATGAAGGACCGATCCGTTCGCGGCGCGCTCGAGGACGCGCTCTCGTCGGACAAGCACGCGGCGGTGCGCGCCGCGGCAGCGTCGGCGCTGGGCGCGCTCGGCGATCCCCTCGCCCTCGACGCTCTCCGCCGCGCGGCGAGCGGCGACAGCAACGACTCGGTGCGGAGAGCGGCCGAGAGCGCCGCGAAGAAGCTCGACGTCAAGAAGAAGGCGCCGCAGGTCCTCGTGCGGCTCGGTGCGATGAAGAACGGCGCCGGGGTCGGCGGAGCGAAGGTCGAGGCGGTGCTGCTCTCGGCCACGCGCGATCGTGCCGAGCGGCTCTCGGGGGTCGAGGTGATCTCCGGCGGAGACCAGCGTAAGCTTCCGGTCGTGGTCCTCGAGGGCACCGTCGCGAGGCTTGCCGAGAGCGGTGAGGGCGGCGGGGTGACCGTGTCGGCCGAGGTGAAGTACGTGGTGAAGCGCGCCTCGGCCCTCAAGGTGAGCGTCTCGGGGCGCGCGAGGGCCGAGGGCCCAGGCGCCGATCCGCCGAGCCTGCAGGCGCTGCGCGAGGCGGCCGTCGCTGCCGCGGTGGACAGCGCGCTCAAGGACTCTGCAGCGCTGCTCGCCGCAGCGAAGTGAGCCCGCCTCGGGCCGGCGTGATCTCCACGCAGCCGTCCGTCGTGGCAGCGCGGCGTCGCGTCGCCACCCCGCGAGACCGGTCGGATCTGGCTGGGTCGTCGTCGGCGTCTTCGTGGTGGACGTCGGGCGACGTCTTGGTTGCGTTGGGGACGGACGGGGTGCGTGTCGCCGAGCGATCTCGTCGACGAGATGGCCTGGGTGCCGAAGACCTCGCAATGATCGTAGCCGAGTGCGTGTCGCCGAGCGATCTCGTCGACGAGCTGGCGGAGGTCCCCATCGGCACGCCGAGTCGCCGTCCACGCGCCCCCGCCGGACGGCACCGCGTGGAGGCGCCGCTCGACGAAGGTCGGGCCTGGTCGTGGGCGGGGCGTCGATCTCCACCCGGGAAGCGATGACGTTCGGCGCGCGCGTAGATCGGACTCCACCTTCTCGCGTCTATAGGCGCGCGCGTGCCATCCATCTGCTTCGATCTGGCCCAGGAGAGCGCCCTTCGCCTCTCGAAATCCCTTCCCGTGGGGGACGCGGATGGGGTACCTCTGGCGGCCGGCGCGGCGAGTCGCTTCGCCCGGTGGTCCTCCCCGGTGGCTCCCCTCCAGCGCCCGCCTCGGCCCGCAGCTCCCGCCACGCGCGAGCGCCTTGCCCGCGACGCTCGGACCGACGAGGAGCTGATGGCCGCCTTCCAGGGCGGGGACGCAGACGCTTTCCGCGAGATCGTGGTCCGGCACATGCCTGGGGTGTTCAATTTCATGGCGCGCCACACCTCGCCGCGGATGGCCGACGATCTCGCGCAGGAGGTCTTCCTTCGCGTGGTCGAGCGCAAGGCGCTCTTCAAGCACGAGTCGCGCCTCTCGACGTGGCTCTACGCCATCGCGCGAAACCTCGGGGTCGACACGCTCCGCAAGCTCGCTCACCGCAAGCACGCGTCGCTCGACGAGCCTGGAGCGACGGGCGCGCCGCTCGTCGAGGAGCTGTCGGACGACCACCCGGGCGGTCGAGGGGACGTGACCGCGGAGCGAGCCGAGTCCGGCGAGCGGATCCAGGGCGCGCTCGCCGTGCTCCCCGAGGAGCAGCGCGAGGTCTTCCTGCTGCGCGAGGTCGGTGAGCTCCCGTTCCCCGAGATTGCGCTCATCACCGGCGCGAGCGAGAACACCGTCAAGAGCCGCATGCGCTACGCGATCGTCAAGCTCCGCGAGCTCCTGCGCCCGGCAGAGGGGGGGAGCGATCCATGACGTGCGACGAGCGCGAGGCGCTCCTCGTCGACGCGGTCCTCGGTGAGCCCACGGGCGCGTCTTCCGACGCCGTGGAGCACGCTCGCTCGTGCGACCGATGCGGCCAGGTGCTCGACGAGCTCCGCGCCGCGCGCGCCGACGTGACGCTGCCGGCCCTGGCTCCCCCGGACGGGCTCGTCGAGCGCGCGGTGTCCGCGGCGCTCCGCGATCGCGACGTGCGCCCGGCCGGGTCGTTGTGGGCGACGCTCGACGCGTGGATCTCGAGGCTCGGCGCCTTCGCGATGCGCCCGCAGGCGGCGATGGGCATGCTCTTGCTCATCATGGTCGGATCGAGCTTGCTCTTCCTGCGCGCGAAGCCAGGGGGGCCGGGCTCGGTCCAGATCCGCGAGGTGGGGGAGCCGCGCGCGGAGGACGGAGCTCCAGGCGCACCCGCCGGTGCCCCGCCGCCTCCCCCGGCGGCCGCCGCGCGCGGCGCCGAGGGGCCTCAGGGTCGAGCCGCGCCGGCCGAGGCGATCCCGACCGAGGCCCCCCGAGAGGAGGCGGCGTACGCGGCCGCGATGGGGGATTTCAAGGCGCGCCGCTGGGCCGAGGCGATCCGCGGCTTCGAGATCGTCGCCCAAGGCGGCGGCCCGAACGCATCTCACGCCGCGCTCTATGCGGCGCGCGCGGCGCGGTATTCTGGAGGCTGCGGGAGCGCGGTGGGGCGGTTCGAGGCGGTGGCGAGCCGTTACGCGGGCACGGGCGTGGCGCTCGAGGCCCAGTGGGACGCGGCGGTCTGCTACCGTGAGGTCGGCCAGCGCGAGCAGGCGAGGCTCATGTTCGAGAGCCTGGAGAGCACCCCGGCGTACCGTGAGCGCGCCGGGCGCGAGCTCGCGGCGATGGACGGTCGGAGCGCGGGCGACGCGATCGGGGGCTCGGCGAAGTCAGGGGGCGTCGCATCTCCCAAAGCCGCGGCGCCGTCGAAGCCCGGAGGGGCGAGGTGACCTCCCTCCTTGCGCCCGCTGCCGAAGCCTGGGACGCTGGAGGTGCATGACCCACGAAGCCGACTTCGAGCAGCTCTTCGGGCGCTGGGCGTCGCGGGTGCGCCGCCGGCGATTGACGCGCGCGGCGCTCCTTGGCGCGGCCGGGGGCGCCGTCCTGGCGGCAGGGCTCGCGCTCGGCGCGTGGCGCGCGGGGAGGGGGACGTGGCGGCCGCTCTCGCTCGTGGCCATGGCGGGTGGGGCCCTCGCAGGCGTCGTGGTCGCCCGGAAGCGGCAGCCCACGGACGAAGAGGTCGCGCTGTACCTCGACGGGCGGTTCGGCACCGAAGAGGTGATCACCACCGCCACGGCGAAGCTCGGCGGGCCCGCGCACGACGCCGTGATCGTGCGGGCCACCGAGGCGCTCCGTGCCGCCGATCCGGAGCGTGTCCGGCCTCCCGTGTTCGCAGCCCTCCAGCTCGTCGCGCCGCTCGGCGTCGCGGGCGTCGTCTGGGTGACGCTCCAGCCCCTGCCCCCGCCGCCCGTGGTCCTCACGTCACCGGGCATCGAGCAGGTCCAGCTCCTCGACGCGAAGGGGCTCGAGAAGCTCGCGGAGCTTGGCAAGCTGAGCGCGCGTGACGACGAGCAGCGCAAGCGCCTCGACAAGATCGCGAAGGACGCGGCAGCCCTGCGCGAGAAGCTCGCGGCCGGCATGGAGCGCCGTGAGGCGCTCTCGGAGCTCGCTCAGCTGAAGGACGCCATCCAGTCCGAGGAGCGGTCGCTCGGAGACGGCGAGCGCAAGGCAGGGCTCGAGGCCGCCATTTCGAAGCTCGCCGAGGATCCGCTGACGCGGGACGCAGCGAAGGCGCTCCAGGATCGCGATCTGGTGCGGTTCGACGAGGAGATGCAGCGGCTCGCGAACCTCCGGGAGAAGGGCGATCGCGAGCGGGCAAAGAAGCAGCTCGAGGAGGCCGCAGAGGCGGCGAAGAAGCGTGGAGCCGGGGACGTGGGTCGCGCGCTCGATCGGCAGAAGGAGCTCTTCGACGAGCGCGCTCGGCGCGGCGACGAGCTGAAGGAGCTCGCCAAGGCGCTCGAGGAGGCGCTCCCGCCGGAGGCGCGCGAAGAGCTCGCCGAGCGTCGCGATCCGAAGACGGACGCCGACGCCCAGAAGCTCGCCAAGTCGATGGCGGACGCGCTCGCGAAGCTCACCCCCGAGGAGCGCAAGCGGCTCGCCGAGAAGCTGAAGAAGCAGCTCGCCGAGGGCGGCGGCGATCTGGACCCCGCGACGAAGCGCGAGCTCGAGCGGATGGCGAGGGATCTCCAGTCCTCCGAGGGCAAGAAGCAGCTCGAGGAGCAGCTCCGCAAGATGGCGAACGAAGACACCGCGGACGAAGAAGCGAAGCGGCAGAAGGCGCTGGAAGACGGCGCACGCGGGCTCGGGGACACGCAGCGGGAGCTCGGCATGCCCATGCCCGCCCCAGGCGCGTCCGGCGGCGAGGGCGGGAGCCCGCCGGGCAAGGATGGACCGCCAGGGAAGGGCTCCAAGACTCCCGACGGCGCGGCCCCGGGGAAGGGCGGCACCGAAGACAAGGGCACGGGGGATCACGCGGGGCGTTCGAAGGACGTCCCGACCGAGGAGCTCCGCTCCAAGGCCAACGCCAAGGTCAACGGCAAGGCCCCCACGGCGGGGATCTCGGTGGGGCGCACGGACGGTCGATCGGGCGAGACGGCGCGGACCCGGGGGACCGGCGCCATCGGCGACGTCGGCCGCGCCGAGACGAACGGCATCGACAAGAGCGACGTCCCGGAGGAGTACCGCGATCAGGTCGGGAAGTACTTCCAGCCCTGACGGCGATCACCCCTCGACCAAGGCGCCGAACATGGTCGCGCCGCCGAGCCAGAAGACGACGTCGAAGGCGCTCATGAGCACGAGGTAGTCCGATAGCTCGGCCAGGTGGGCGCCCTGGACGAGCTCGCGGGTCGCCGCGACGGCGGCGAGGAGCGTCGGCGACAGGAGCGGGAAGAGCACGATCGCCAGCACGAGATCGCGCGCGCGGGTGCGGACGGTCATCGCGCCGAAGAGCGCGCCGCTCGCGGCGATTCCGGGCGAAGCCACGAGCGCGACGACGATGAGCCCCGGCCCGAGCGCCGTCAGATCGAGGCCGAAGAGGAGCGCGGTCGCAGGGATGACGAGCGCCTCGACGACGCCGAGGAACGCCAGGATCCCTAGCGCCTTCCCGGCGAAGATGGCTGGACGTGGGAGCGGGGACACGAGGAGCCCGAACAGCGCCGACTCCTCGCGCTCGCGCGACCAGCTCCGCGAGATCGCGAGGACCGCCGAGAAGGCGACGCTCACCCAAATGGCCCCCGGGGCGACGGCGGCGCCTGCGTTCCCGGTGAGAAACGACAGGCTCGCGATGACGACGACGAGCACCGCGAAGAAGGACGCGGTCGTCGTCACCTCGCGCGTGGCGGCCTCGATGCGGAGATCCTTCGCGAGCACGAGGACGGTCGCGCGGAGGGGCCCGGGGGTCGCCATCGCGCGGCAGCGTACTTCGGTCCCTCCACCAGGCCCACCACGAGCTCGTGCGCCGCGAATTTGGCCCGTCGTGAGGTGGTCGCTTACCCGAAGGCCATGCGTCGTTGGGCCGGCCTCGCGATCTGTGGCGTGCTCCTGATCGTCACGCCGCTCGCCGCGCGCCGCATGGGCCTCGGCGCAGCCACCCAGATCGGCGGTGGGGCGAGCGACGACGAGCTCGCGAAGGTCACGCGCAAGGGCTTCTCCAAGAACGTGTCTCCGCCGCCGCTCGAGGGCCTCGATCTCACGCGCCTGAAGGTCACCGACGACGGGGTCTTCGCCGCGGCGCACGGCGAGCGGCTCGCGAAGACGACCCTCGATCCCGCGCTCCAGGCCCAGGCCGAGCGTGTGCTCAAGGACGCGGAGATCCCGGAGGCGGCCGTCGTCATGGCCGACACGAGGACGGGCCGGATCCTCGCGTACGCGAGCGTCACGAAGACCGCGAAGACCCGCGATCTCAACGTGGAGGCGAGCGCGCCGGCGGCGAGCATCTTCAAGATCGTCACCGGCTCGACGCTCGTCGAGCGCGCGGGCCTCTCCGAGTCGACGAGGCAGTGCTACTGGGGCGGAGAGCACAAGCTCGAGCTGAAGAACCTCGTCGACGACCCCAAGCGCGACAAGTGGTGCGCGACCGTCGCCGAGGCGATGGGGCGGAGCCTCAACACCGTCTTCGCGCGGCTGGCGCTGAAGCACCTCGATGGCCCCGCGATCACCGGCGTGGGCAAGGGCTACGGGTTCGGCGCGCCCCTCGCGTTCGATGTCCCGGTCGAGCCGAGCACGATCGAGTTCCCCGAGGACAAGCTCGGGTTCGCGCGGACGGCGGCGGGGTTCTGGAACACGACGCTCTCGCCGGTGCACGCGGTCGCGCTCGCGACGGCCGTGGCGAACAAGGGGCTCCTCTTGCGCCCGGTCGTCGTCGAGAGCGTCGTGGACGACGGGACGACGATCTACAAGGGGCCCTCGCGGCAGGTGCTGGGTCGGGCTGTGAAGGCGGAGACCGCGACGTCGGTCACCAAGATGATGGAGGCGACCGTCGCCGACGGCACGAGCTACAAGGCCTTCCACGACGGCGCGGGGCAGGCCTACATCCCCGGCGTCTCGATCGCAGGGAAGACCGGGACGCTCACGAAGCAGTCGACGGAGCAATTCTACACCTGGTTCGTCGGCTTTGCGCCCAGCCGCGATCCCGAGATCTCGATCTCGGTCCTCGCGATCAACAAGGCCACCTGGAAGACGAAGGCGAACACGGTCGCGAGGCGCATGCTCCAGGCGTATTTCGCGAAGAAGGGTACGCCAGGCGTCAAGGCTCCCTGAGGCAGGCTGGCGCCTGCGGGGCCTCGAGGCGCCGGACGCGTCCCTTCGTGCCACCGCGCGCGCGCGTGGCGTCGGGTCGTCGGGGTGGACCGAGGGCGGTGTGTCGGGTCTTCACGCTGGCTCGCGAAGGGTGCTAGACGGCGCCGCCTTGTCGCGCGTCGTCGACACCCTCCTCTGGCTCTGTGAGATCCCTTCGCCCACCGGAGAAGAGCGGGCGCTCTCGCTCGCGATCGAGGCGCGCCTCGCCGGGCGGGTCGCGCCGGGATCCATCCGGAGGGTCGGGGACTCGTTCGTCGTCCCGATCTCCCGCGGCACGGGTGGCCCGCGCGTGTGTCTCGCGGGGCACCTCGACGTCGTCCGTACGGCGCACGACGGCCCCCCTCGCGTCGAGGGCGATCGGGTGTACGGTCCCGGCGCCGCCGACATGAAGTCGGGCCTCGCCGCCATGATCGAGCTCGCCGAGTCGATCCGCCCCGAGGACCTCACGGTCGATCTCTCCCTCGTGTTCTACGCGCGAGAGGAGGGGCCCTTCGCCGACAACGAGCTCGGGCCGCTCCTCGCCGCCGAGCCCTCGCTGCGGGAGCAGGACTTCGTCGTGTGCCTCGAGCCGAGCGACAACCACCTGCAGCTCGGCTGCAACGGATCGCTCCACGCGACCGTGAGCTTCCGCGGGAAGACGGCGCACAGCTCTCGGCCGTGGCAAGGTGAGAACGCCATCCACAAGGCCGCGGGCTTCCTCGCCGAGCTGGGCGCCCTGGCGCCGCGGGTCCATCGCGACGGCGACCTCGAGTACCGCACGGTGTCGAGCGCCACGATGGCCTCGGGCGGCCGCGGCCGGAACGTCGTTCCCGACCTCTTCGAGCTCAACCTGAACCACCGCTTCACGCCCGACACGAGCGTCGAAGCGGCCAAGCGTGAGGTGCTCGGCCTGGTCGGGGGGCGCGCGGAGGTGCGCTTCGTCGACGAGAGCCCCTCGGCGCCGACGTGCCGCGACCACGCCGAGGTCGAGCGACTCCAGCGCGCGGGGGTGTCCGTCGTCGAGCCGAAGCAGGCGTGGACGGACGTGGCGCGCTTTGCGAGCGCAGGCGTCCCGGCGGTGAACTGGGGGCCTGGCGTGAACGCGCAGGCTCACCAGCGGAACGAGTGGACGAGCGTCTCGCTCCTCGAGGAGGGGCGCGAGATCCTCGCCGCGTGGGCGACGATGCCGCGGATCTTACTTTTCTCCGGGGGGAGGTCGTGATGAAGAGCGCGCGCCATGCGCGTCGGCATGCTCATCGGACCCGAGCTCCGGGCGGCGATCCAGGAGAGCCCGGGCGAGATCCCCGCGCTCCTCGACGAGTTCCATCCCGAGGACGTCGCGGACGTCGTCGGGGAGCTGCCCGACGACGTCGCCGCGAAGGTCTTGCGGCGCATCGACGCGGAGCACGCCGCGGCGATCTTCGAGCGGCTCGAGGATCACGAGCAGGAGGCGATCGCCGAGGAGCTAGGGCCCGAGTCGGTCGCGCACATCGCCGCCGAGATGGCGCCCGACGATCGCGTCGAGCTCCTCGAGACGCTCGACGAGGAGGCGAGCGAGGCGGTCCTGAAGACGCTCGAGACCATCTACCCCGAGGCAGCGGAGGAGGTCGCCGAGCTGGGGCAGTGGCCGGAGCAGTCCGCAGGGCGCCTCATGACCCCCGCGTTCATCGCCGTCGCGCCGACGGCGACGGTCGCGCAGGCGGTGGAGGTCATCCGCCGCGAGACGGAGGCCGAGACGGCGGACTACGTCTACCTCGTGCAGGACGGGCGGAACCTGGTCGGCGTCGTGTCGCTGCGCGATCTCCTCCTGGCGGCGCCGGCCTCGCCCCTGATCGAGCTCGCGCGGGAGAACTTCATCTCCGTGCCGCCGACGATGGATCAGGAGGACGCGGCGCGGACGATGGCGAAGTACGATCTCACCGCCCTACCCGTCGTGCTCGAGGGCAAGGGGCTGTTCCTCGGGATCATCACCGTCGACGACATCATCGACGTCCTCACGGAGGAGCAGGACGAGGACGTCCAGCGGATCGGCGGCATCGAGCCGCTCGAGGCCCCATACTTCGCGACGGGGTACTGGACCTTCATCCGCAAGCGCGCGACCTGGCTCCTCGCGCTCTTCGTCGGCGAGTTCTTCACGGGCTCGGCGCTCCGACACTACGACAAGGTGCTCGAGTCCGTGGCGACGCTCGCGTTCTACGTGCCGCTGCTCGTCTCGACCGGTGGCAACTCGGGAGGCCAGTCGTCGACGCTCGTCATCCGCGGGATGGCGCTCGGCGACGTGCGCCTGTCCGACTGGTGGAGGGTGCTCTTGAGGGAGATCTCCCTCGGGATCGTGCTCGGGCTCATCCTGGCTGGCGTCGGGCTGGCGCGCGTGATGATGTGGGGCGACGGGTTCCGGTTCGCGCTCGTCATCAGCGGTACGCTCATCGGGATCGTCGTGATGGGCTGCGCCGTCGGATCGATGCTCCCCTTCTTGCTCCGCCGGCTCGGCTTCGACCCTGCCACGAGCTCCGCGCCCTTCATCGCGAGCCTGGTCGACGTGCTCGGGATCATCATCTACTTCACCATCGCGAAGCTCCTGCTCGCGGACGTCATCGCGCGGGCCGCGGTGCCGGTGGGCGGCTAGGACGGGCCCGACCATGGCGCTCCGCCACAAGCTCACCTCCCTGCGACCCGTCCCGCTCGTGATCCTCTTGTCGCTCGCTCTCCGCCCCCGCGGCGTCGCGATCGATCCACGAGCCGCGAGCCGCTCGGAGGCGCTCGCGAAGGCGCTGTCCGCGCGGCGCCTCTCCGCGACCGCGGCGGACGTCGTCTGGCTCGACGAGGGGCGAGGCCCGGGGCGACGGGTGTCTCGCGCGATCGTCCGGGCGGCGCGAGGCGAGGACGCACCGACCCTCCAGCTCGTCGAGGCCGAGCTGTCCCCCGAGGGGGTCCTCCTCGACGTCGCGGCCGTGCATCCTCTCACGAGGACCCACGGGCTCGAGGAGACGCTGCCCGCCGTGCGCGGGGACACGGTCGTCGCAGGCGTCATCCAGGACGGCGTCGCCGTCGCGATCAAGGTCATCGATCTCGGGGGTGAGCCCCAGGCGACGGGGGCCGGGTGGACCCTGACCCAGCGGGCGCAGAACGGCGTCTCGAACTGGCAGGAGACGGGCCAGTGGGCGGGGATCGGGCGGCGGACCTACCAGATCACCCCGGCGGCCCGGGCGATCTCCGTGCGCTTCGAGGGCGACGCGATCGTCGTCGTGGCGGACGGGCGCGCGGCCAGGCTCCCCGATGTCCGCGGGGGCGCGGTCGTGGCCGACGTCCCGTGGCTGCAGCTCCAACCCTACGAGAAGGGCCAGCTCGGCAACATCGTGACGTGGGCCGTCGACCGTGTCCGCCAGGCCGAGTGGTTTGGGGACGAGCGCATGCAGACCTTGAAGGCCGTCGCCTTCGATCTTCTCGATCGGGTCGAGCAGACGCGGAAGGGCGGACAGAGCGCGGAGGCGAACGCCAAGGAGATCCAGGAGGAGATCGGCGGCGACGAGCCCGCCCAGCCGAGCCCGGGCGCACACGGGCCCGCGTCCGATCCGGCCTCCGGCTTCCCGCCCGCGACGCTGGAGCCCGCGCTGAAGCAGGCGATCCCTGGGGAGGGAGAGTGGACGCTGCTCGAGGGCGATCCCTTCATCGGGACGACGCCTGGCCACCCGGCCGTCATCGCGCGGACCTTCCTCAGGACCGATCCCATCCGACCGTACACGAGGATCCACATCGCGCTCTGGGATCCGCGGATCCTCTCCCTGCACCCCATGGGGGGCTCGTCGGAGCCCGTGAACGCGGCCGGCACCGCGGCCTCCGGGCTCATCCCGAGGACGCCGAAGACGATGAAGCGCCTCGTCGCGGCGTTCAATGGGGGGTTTCAGGCGCTCCACGGCGAATTCGGCGTGATGGCCGAGTCGGTCGTGTACCTGCCGCCGAAGCCCTACGGCGCGACCGTCATGGAGCTGCGGGACGGGAGCACGGGGTTTGGTGTGTGGCCGAACAGCCCGGATATCCCGGGCTCGATCGTCGGGTTCCGGCAGAACCTGACGCCGCTCGTCCTCCACGAGAAGGCGAACCCCTATGGACGGACCTGGTGGGGCGGCACGCCACCAGGCTGGGAGGACAAGGTCCACACGACCCGGAGCGGCCTCTGCCTCACGAAGGAGCATTTCGTCGCGTACTTCTACGGCAACGGCATCGGCGCCGAGGATCTCTCGACGGCGATGATCAAGGCGCGCTGTGAGATGGGCATGCACCTCGACATGAACCCAGGCCACACCGGGCTCGAGTACTACAGTGTTCGCCCCGCGGCCGAGTGGGAGCCCCTCGGGCGTCCGCTCCAGAAGGACTGGGAGGCCGAGGGTGAGATCACGGGCATGGATGGCTTCCGGTTCCGCGGGCGTCGCATGGTGCGAGGCATGGGGCTCATGAACTTCCCGCGGTACATTCGCCGAGAGTCTCGCGACTTCTTCTATCTGACGGCGCGCCCCGTCCTGCCCGGACGCGCGCTCGCGACGGTCATCGATCCCCCCGAACCCGGCGAGGGGCAATGGCGGACCGAGGGGCTGCCGCAGCACGGCTACCCCGCAGCGATCGCGGCGACCGTGGTGCGCCCGGACAAGTCTCAGCCCGATCTCCGCGCGAGGGTCCTCGTCGTCGACCACGCCTCTGTGCGGCCCGCCGAGAAGTCGGACGGGGACGCCGAGCTGGTCGTGTCGCTCGGCGAGGGCGGCGAGAAGAAGGACCTGGGGCTCTACTTCACGCCGGCGGGCTTCGTGATCGCGAAGGACGCGCCGAGGGACGGTCGACGGCTGCTCTCCGGGGGAGCGTCGCACGAGGGGGCGGTCGCGGCGCTCGGGGTCGACGACGACGGGCAGCTCGTGATCGTCGAGCCCGACAAGAAGCTGGCGGGGAGCGGCGCGGCGCTGGATGGACTGCTCCGGGCGATGGGCTGCGAGGCGCGCCTCTTCGTCCAGGAGTCGCCCGTGGCTTGGCTCGGCGGGAAGACGACGCTCTCGGGAGCGCAAGGGAGGCGACCGTCCGAGGCCGCGCGCCTCGTGCGCGCCGAGTCGCCCGGGGGGCGCTTCCTCTTCCCGGACACGCCCGTGGTCCCCATCGGCGAGTGGTTCCCCCTGCAGCAGAAGCGGATCCGCTACTTCAAGAAGGCCGCCGAGTAGGCGCGCGAGAGAGTTGCCCCGCGCGCGGCCCGGCGTGGCAGGATCTCGTGAGCTTGGCGCGCGCGCTGCCCTTCGGACCGTATCTGCTCCACGAGCGCCTCAGCGTCGGCGGGATGGCCGAGGTGTGGAAGGCCACCGACCGCGCGACGGGCGCCCCGCTCGCCATCAAGCGCCTCTTGCCGAGCCTCGCGGACGACGAGGACTTCGTCGGCATGTTCCACGACGAGGCGACCATCGCGTCGAAGCTCCAGCACCCGAACGTCGTTCGGATCCACAACCTCGGCGCGGAGGGGCGTCACCTCTACATCGCGATGGAGCTGGTCGAGGGCAAGGACTGCCGCACGATCCTGAACCGCGCCGAGGCGAGCGGCGTCCGCGTCCCCATTCGCATCGTGCTGGGGATCGTGGCGCAAGCGGCGCGCGGGCTCGGCTACGCTCACGCGCGCGTCGACGGCGACGGCAAGTCCCTCGGCGTCGTCCACCGCGACGTCAGCCTCCAGAACCTCATCGTGTCCAACGAGGGGGTCGTGAAGATCATCGACTTTGGGATCGCCAAGGCCGAAGGCAACATCGCGCGCACGGCGGTGGGCACGATCAAGGGCAAGTTCGGCTACATGGCGCCCGAGCAGGTGGTGGGCGATCCGGTCGACGCGCGGACGGACGTCTTCGCGCTCGGCATCGTCGCGTGGGAGCTCCTCACCGGCCAGCGGCTCTTCCTCGCGGCCAACGACGTCGCTACCATCGAAAAAGTCCGCCGCTGCGAGATCTCTCTCCCGTCGGAGCACGCCTCGGTGCCCGAAAAAATCGACGAGATCGTGATGAAGGCCCTCGCCAAGCGCCCGGAGGACCGATACCTTTCCGCGTCGAACTTCCTGGTCGATCTCGAAGAGTACGCACGCGGTGGCGGAGACGTCGCCGACGCCGCGGCGCTAGCAGCTTATCTTCGAGCCACGTTCGGCGCCGGGCCACCGGCCGAGTCATCTGCCACGAGGTCACGCGAGGAGACGATGTCCGAAGAGAAAAAAGGTGGTTCCGACCTCGACGTGTTCGAGGGACTCCAGAAGAAGCCAGGCCAGGCTCCGAGCCTCCCACCCGCCGCGGCTCCGCCCGCTCCGCCTCAGCGTCAGCGGGCGAAGACGATGCTCGGCGTCGCGCCTCCTCCGGTCGCTCCTCCTGGGGCGATCCCGGTGGCGCGCGGGACGATGCCGATGCCGATGCCGATGCCGCCTCCGTCGCGCGTGCCCGGGGCGGGTCCGCCGCTGCCGCCGCCGTCGTCGCGATCGGCGGCGCCCCCGCCACCACCGCCGCCAGGGCCCGGCGGGATGCCGTCGATCCGGAGCACGCTCACCATGCCGATGCCGCCGGTTCCGTCGCGGCCACCGGTGGGTGGGCTCCCGGCTCCGCTGCCACCTCCGGGTGGGCCCCGCTCGGCGCCCCCGCCCGTCGTCCCTCCGCCCAACAAGACGGGCCCAGGCCCGGTGACCGCGTCGCAGCGCGCGCCCGGCGACATGGACTGGGACGACGACGAGAAGACCAACATCTACGACAAGCAGGACACCCAGGAGGCCCTCGCGTCGGTCTCCAAGCCGCTGCCCGCCGCAGGGGCCCCCTCTCGTCGGCTCGGTGGCGCTGCGGCGCTCGCCGGCGCGTCCGGCGGCATCGCGGCTCCGCCTCCGGCGCCCGCGCCGGCGTCGCTGCCACGACCAGGGAGCCTGCCTCCGCCCGCGCCGCTCCCCATGCCTGCGGCGCCCGTCGCGGCGACCGCGCCGCTCCCGGCCCGCAGCTCTGGACGCGCCGATCCGACCCAGGTCGTCAAGTCGCAAGAGGGCGGCTCCGGCAAGGGGCTCATCCTCGGCGTCGTGGCGTTCTTGGTGCTGGCCGGCGCGGCCGCGGCGTTCTTCATCCTCTCGCCGAAGAATGGATCGCTCATCGTCCAGGTGAAGTCGGGCGGCCGAGACGTCTCCGCCGTCGAGGTCCAGGTCGACGGCAAGAAGGTGTGCGACGGCGCTCCATGCAAGGTGAAGGATCTCCCGAAGGGATCTCACACGGTGAAGGCGATCGCGACGGGCTACGAGCCCGGCAGCGAGATCGTCATCATCCGTGCCGGCGAAGAGAGCGCGATCAAGGTCGAGCTCGCACGGGGCAAGGACGCGGCTCCCGATCAGCCGTCGGGCGCGGCCAGCGGCACGGGGCTCAAGGTCGCTGGCCCCGCGTTCGTGAAGCTCTCGATCGATGGGAAGGAGGTGGGCCCGCTCCCGCAGGAGGTGAAGGATCTCTCGCCGGGCGAGCACACGGTGAAGCTCGCCGCGACCGACCGCTACAAGACCGACGAGCGGAAGCTCACCTTCGCCGAGAACGAGATCAAGGATCTCGGGACGGTGAAGCTCACGGTCCTCAAGGGCAAGGCGAAGCTGAACCTCAACACGCCGGGCGCCTTCGTGAAGCTCCAGTCTGGCGCCGAGACGCGCGTGGTCGCCAAGTTCCCGATCGAGCTCGAGATCGATCCCGCGAAGACCTGGACCATCATCGCGACGAAGCCTGGGTTCGTCGACTATCGCCAGGACATCAAGTTCGACGACGAGGCCGAGAAGACCTTCGACATCGTGCTCTACAAGAAGGGCGAGAAGAAGGACGAGCCGGCGACGAAGACGGACGACAAGAAGGACGACAAGAAGAAGGACGAGCCGCGGGCGGAGTCTGGCAACGGCACGCTCAGCATCAATTCGATCCCGCCGTCCAACTGCATCCTCGACGGCCGCCCCCTCGGCATGACCCCCAAGGCGGGGATCAGCGTCTCGGCGGGGACGCACACCGTCGTCTTCGTGCACCCCGAGCACGGTCGCAAGTCGGCCTCGGTCACCGTCAAGGCCGGCGAGTCGAAGAGCGTCGGCGTCCGGTTCTGACGAGCTCGCGCGGCGCCAGACGAGCGCAAGTCGGCCTCGGTCCCCGTCAAGGCCGGCGAGTCGAAGAGCGTCGGCGTCCGGTTCTGACGAGCTCGCGCGGCGCCAGTCGACCCCGGCGGTCGAGGCGTCGCGCGCCGATCGTCTCCACGGTCGCGCGCCAGCGTTCGGATCCGTAGAGGGAGCGCGGCTTCCGCTGCTCCCCGGCGTCGTCGCGCGACGCGCTGTCCGTGTCCGATGCCATGCGGCAACGATCCTGTCCGACGAGGGAGCGCGGCACCCCACGATCGGGTGCGTCGCGGCGCCACTCAGGCTCGAACTTTGCCACCTCGTCGTGGATCGCTAAGACTGCTCTGTGCGCCCCATGCGGCTCGTCCTCGTCGCCCTCGTGTCCGCGCTGCCGCTCCAGTCCGGCTGCGGCGGCACGACCGAGGCGCGCGTCCCCGTCCGCGTGGTGGCCGCGCCCGACAAGCCCACGCTGCGTCTCTCCGAGCCCGATCCTGTCCCCACCGCGCCTGCTCCGGCGCCACACACGCGACAGGTGATCCTCGTCGTCATCGACGGCGTCCGGTGGCAGGACGTCTTCCTCGGCGTCGATCGCGCGCTCGCCCCGTCGAGCCTCGCAGACGCGAGCGGCGAAGAGCTCATGCCGAACCTGCACGCGTTGGGCCGCCGTGGCGTGGTGCTGGGCGCTCCCTCGGCCGAGCGCGGGATCTCGGCGACGGGGCCGAACTATGCGTCGCTCCCCGGTTACACCGAGATGCTGACGGGCAAGGCTCCGGCGTGCCAGGCCAACGTCTGCCCGCCGACGCGCGAGCCGAGCTGGCTCGATCGCTGCGCCGCGCTGCCGGAGCACCGCCCGGGAGACGCCGCCCTCGTCTCGTCGTGGGAGAACATCGCGCTCGTCGCGAGCCGATCCCCGCGCGACCTCCCCATCTCGGCGGGGAGGCACCACCTCTTCGGGCGATCGCTCTTCGCGCGTGACGCCGAGCTCCTCGGGCTCCTCGACCGACACGCTCGCGGCTTCCCGGCGCCAGGGGGCCAGGACTACCGCGTGGACGCCGCGACGGCCGAGATCGCCCTCGGGTACCTCGAGTCGGCGCGGCCCCGGTGCCTCTTCGTCGGCCTCGGGGACACCGACGAGCACGCGCACCGGGGCGACTATGTGTCGTACGTTGGCGCGCTCCGGCGCTTCGATCTCTTCGTGGGAGAGCTCGTGGCACGCCTCGATGGGATGGACGACTACGGGCGCTCGACGACCGTCGTCGTGACGACGGATCACGGTCGCTCGGCCGGCTTCGTATCGCACGGGAGGTCGCCCGAGGCGTCGAAGGTCTTCCTCTTCGCAGCGGGCGGTGAGGTCCCTCTGCGCGGCGTCGTCGAGCCCGCCGCCGAGCGCACGCTCTCCGACATCCCCGGGACGCTGCTCGCGCTCGCGGGTGACGAGGGCGCGAGCGCCGCGATCCCCGAGCTTATCCCGTGATCCTCGGCGTACGCGCGAGCGCCTGCCCGACGTGGCTCCCATGAGCGCCGCGGGTGATGTCGGCCCGCCCGCCGGGAGCCTCCCTCGTGGGCTGGCGCACGCGGACATTGGCGAGGACGCGCGGGCGGAGGCGACGAGAGCTCCAGGCTCCCCTCTCGGACAATCTGACAATCAATGTCCGAGCGAGCGGAGCCCGGCTTGGTGCACCTTCCCGGGTAGCGTCCGCTGCAAGAGCGCCTCGGCGACGCGTCCGGCTTCGATGATCTTGGCGAGATCGACGCCGGTCTCGACGCCCATGCCCGAGAGCGCGTAGACGACGTCTTCGGTCGCGACGTTGCCCGCAGCCCCTGGGGCATACGGACAGCCGCCGACCCCTGCGACCGACGCGTCGAAGTCACGGATGCCGAGCTCGAGCCC
Source organism: uncultured Polyangiaceae bacterium (assembly GCA_964396175.1). GTDB lineage: Bacteria > Myxococcota_A > Polyangia > Polyangiales > Polyangiaceae > CAYNEK01. Next base: position 41,635 of record CAYNEK010000006.1, read on the forward strand.
CACCACGAGGTTCGCGAGCGCGGTGCCGCGTGTGTCGTGCAGGTGCAGGGCCAGTCGATCCGAGGCGATCTCGGCGAGGAACATCCGCACGATGTCGCGGGTCTGCTTCGGCGTCCCGACGCCGATCGTGTCGCCGAGGGACACCTGGTAGCAACCCATGCCGAGCAGCTCGTGGGTGATCGCGAGGGCGCGGCGCGGATCGACGGCCCCCTCGTAGGGGCAGCCCCACACCGTCGAGACGTACCCGCGCACCTTGCACCCCGCGCGGACGGCGTGCGCGACGACCTCTCGGTAGAGCGCGAGGGTCTCGTCGACGGACTTCGCGATGTTCTTCTTGTTGTGTGTCTCGCTCGCCGACAAGAAGACCGCGACCTCACGCATCCCGGCGGACAGCGCCCGGTCGAGCCCCTTCACGTTGGGCACGAGGGCAGAGTAGGTGACGTCGATGCGCTGCTCGAGCATGCGGGTGAGCTCCTCGGCGTCCGCGAGCTGCGGGATCCACTTCGGAGACACGAAGCTCGTCGCCTCGATCCGTCGGAGCCCTGCGTCGACGAGGGCGGCGATGAGCCGGGCCTTCCCCGTCGTCGTCACGAAGGCGGCCTCGTTCTGCAGGCCGTCGCGCGGGGACACCTCGTAGAGAGACACGCGATCGGGGAGGGCGTCGAAGAGGGCGTGGGTCATGGCTCGTCCTGCGGCCAGTCTTTCACACTTTTTGAGCTTGCGATCACGCGCGCGCGTGGTGTCCTTGGGGCCATGCCGATCCGCGTGCTGCTCATCGACGACGACGCCCGCCTCGCCTCGCTCGTCATCGACCACCTCGCCGCGGACGGCGTCGTGGCGACGCACGCGGGGGATGGGGCGGCGGGGCTCGCCGCGCTCGACGGGGGCACCTTCGATGTCGTCCTGCTCGACGTCATGATGCCTGGCATAGATGGCATGGAGGTGCTCCGGCGGCTCCGCGCGCGCCACAAGATCCCCGTCATCATGCTGACCGCTCGCGGCGACGAGGGCGATCGGGTCCGCGGGCTCGAGCTCGGCGCGGACGACTACGTCGCGAAGCCCTTCAGCTCGCGAGAGCTCCATGCGCGGATCAAGGCCGTCCTTCGGCGCGCGAGCCCCGAGGCGCTCGCCGAGGTGATCTCGATCGGCGATCTCTCGATCGACGTCCCTGCGCGCGTCGCCCACCGCGCGGGCCGCGAGCTGCTGCTGACCGGCATCGAGCTCGACATCCTGGCGGCGCTCGCGCGGCGCGCCGGGCGCGTCGTCCCGCGCGAGAGCCTGCTCGCCGAGGCTGGGCGCGGCGACGTGGTGGTCGGCGAGCGCACCATCGACGTCCACATCTCACACCTCCGTCAGAAGCTCGGGGACGACCCCAAGGCGCCGACCCTCATCAAGACCGTGCGCGGCATCGGCTACGTCCTCGCGCGAGAGCCCGCGTGAGCCCGGCGCCGCCCACGTCGGCTCCGCGCGTGGCCGATCGATCCGTCTCACGCGCGCTCGGCCTCCGGATCTTCTTCGCCTTCTTCCTCGTGATCGTGGCGTCGGCGGCCGTCGCGATCGGCATCGGCGAGATCACCGGAGGCCCTCACGGCGCGGGTGGCTACGGCAAGCTGGTCCATGTCACCGCGGAGCGCCTCGAGCCCGTGTGGGCGACGGAGAAGGCGCGAGACGATCTCGCCCGCCTGACGGCGCGCAAGCTGACCTCCCACGTCACGCTCTTCGACGCCGAGGGGCACGAGCTCCTCCGCGTCGGCGAGCCGTGCAACCCGCGCATTCTCCCCCTCGAGATCGTGCGCGGCGGCGTGGTGATCGGGAAGCTCTCGATGTGCCCCGATCGCTCGAAGAGCCCGTGGCCTCTCCGGTGGGCGCTCGGCCTCGTCGGGAACCTCTCGGTCCTCTTGCTCGCGTCGTTCCTCGTGGCGCGGCGGCTCGGCGAGCCGCTCCGAAGGCTCGTGGACACGGCCCGTGAGCTCGGCGACGGAAGGCTGTCCGCGCGAGTCCCCACGCCCGAGGCGATGCCTGCCGAGGCGCGGGCGCTCGCCCAGACCATGAACGAGATGGCGGACCGCCTCGAGGCGCAGGTGGACGGGCAGCGCGCGCTCCTCGCGACAGTGTCGCACGAAATCAGGACGCCGCTCGCGCGCCTCCGGCTGCTGCTCGAGAAGGCCCAGGCGGCGAAGGACCCCGTCGTGTTCGGCGAGATCGAGCGCGAGATCACGGGGATCGACGAGCTCGTCTCGGAGCTGCTCGCGGCGAGTCGCGTGGACTTCGTCGTGCCGTCCGGCGAGGCGGTGCACGCGACGGAGATGGCCATCGCCGCGGTCGAGCACGCGGACGTCGATCCGTCGCTGCTCGCCTCCGATCTCGCGCATGGGGACGATCTCGTGTCGGCCGACGCGACGCTCCTCGAGCGCGCGATGCGAAACCTCCTCGTCAACGCGAAGCGGCACGCGGGGGGCCCCACGGGGATCCGGTTGTTCGCCGACGGTGGGGCGATCGCCTTCGAGGTCGAGGATCGCGGGCCGGGGTTCGACGTCGACGGCGAGGCCGTGTTCGAGCCCTTCGCGAAGCTCCACGAGCGCTCGGGTGGCGTCGGGATCGGGCTGTCGCTCGTGCGCCGGATCGCCGAGGCCCACGGAGGGCGCGCCTGGGCGAAGAACCGCGATGGAGGCGGCGCGATCGTGGGCTTCTCGGTGAAGCGCCCGGCCTGACGAGCGCGTCGTGGCGATGCGCGCCTCGCTCCCCGGCTGTCGAGCGGTCAGCTCGTGACCCCGCGAGCTCGGCTGAGCGATGGTCGCGGCTCCCCTCGACGTCCCCGCCGATCCACGCGGCGAGAGCCCGTCCCGCGACTTCGCGTGGTGTGCGCTCGGGGGTCGCGCTCGCGCGCGCGGCCTGGCGCGAGCGCGAGCGCGTCGTCGCGCTTTACCTCTCCGCGGTGTGCGCCTAGTCGCGTCGCGGTGATTCGCCTCGACGCCGTCGCGAAGCAGCACGGCAAGCAGATCCTCTTCGTCGACGCGTCGCTCGCGGTGTTCCGCGGCGAGAAGATCGGGCTCGTGGGCCCGAACGGCGCGGGAAAGTCGAGCATCTTCCGCCTCATCGTCCGCGAGGAAGAGCCCGACGCGGGGCAGATCGCCGTCGAGCGGGGCACCACGATCGGATACTTCTCACAGGACGTCGGCGAGCTCGCGGGCGTGACCGTCGTCTCGGCGACCCTCGACGGCGCGGGCCCTGTCTCGGAGGCCGCCGCGCGCGTCCGCGAGCTCGAGGGCAAGCTCGCGGATCCCGCCTTCGCCGAAGAAATCGAGCGGCTCGTCGAGGAGTTCGGCGAGGCGCAGGCGCGCTTCGAGGAGCTCGGCGGGTACGCGCTCGAGGCGCGCGCGCGGGAGATCCTGGCTGGGCTCGGCTTCTCGCAGGCGATGATGGACGGGGACGTCGGCGCGCTCTCCGGAGGCTGGAAGATGCGCGTCGCGCTCGCGAGGATCCTCCTCATGAAGCCCGACGCGATGCTGCTCGACGAGCCGACGAACCACCTCGACATCGAGTCGATCCTGTGGCTCGAGAGCTTCTTGAAGGCGTACGAGGGCGCGCTCATCATGACCTCGCACGATCGCGAGTTCATGAACCGCATCGTGGGCAAGATCGCCGAGCTGAACGGCGGCGAGCTCACCGTCTTCACGGGCGACTACGAGCATTACGTGCGCGAGCGCGAGCTCCGCGACGCCCAGGCGGAGAGCGAGTTCGAGCGGCAGCAGGCCATGCTCGCGAAGGAGGAGGCGTTCATCGCGAAGTTCAAGGCGCGGGCGAGCCACGCGGCGCAGGTGCAGTCCCGCGTGAAGAAGCTCGAGAAGATCGAGCGCCTCGAGCCGCCGCTCCGCCGGAAGAAGCTGTCCTTCGACTTCCGTGAGCCGCCGCGCTCGGGCGAGGACGTCGCGCGGCTCTCGGGCGTCGGGAAGCGCTACGGCGAGCGGGTGATCTACGAGGGCTTCGACTGGCTCGTCCGGCGCAAGGAGCGCTGGTGCGTGATGGGCGTGAACGGCGCGGGCAAGTCGACGTTGCTCAAGCTGGTGGCGGGCGCGTCGAGGCCCGACGTGGGGACGGTGGACGTCGGGGCGAGCGTCAAGGTCGGCTATTTCGCGCAGCACGCGATGGAGGTGCTCGTGCCGACGGACACGGTGTGGGACACGCTGGTCGCCGCCTTCCCGAAGTCGTCCATCGGCTCGCTGCGCACGCTGGCGGGGGTGTTTGGCTTCTCGGGCGACGCGATCGAGAAGCCCTGCAGGATCCTCTCGGGCGGCGAGAAGGCGCGGCTCGTCCTCGCGAGGATGCTCTACGATCCGCCCAACTTCCTCGTGCTCGACGAGCCGACGAACCACCTCGACATGGACACGAAGGAGATGCTGACCGAGGCGCTCTCGCGCTTCGAGGGGACGATGCTCTTCGTGTCGCACGACAGGCACTTCTTGCGCGCGCTGTCGAACCGGGTGCTCGAGCTCGGCGGGGGGACCTCGAGGACGTACGGCGGCGGGTACGCAGAGTACGTGACCGAGTCCGGCCACGAGGCCCCGGGCGTCCGGTAACGCGCTCGACGATCCATGCATCCATGCGCATGAACGGGTGAACGATCGGTCGCGATCGTGCGCAAGGGGGCGCGTGCGGCGCGCCGTCCGCGAAAGGGCCGCGTGCTCGGACGGATGCAGCGGCGAGGCGCCGCGCGCAGGGTCGGCCCTCGCCCACGCGCGCCGCCGATCCCGCTGCCGTGCCGCCGCCGACGAAGCTCACGAGCTCGTCGCGAGGCGCGAGCGACGTCGTCGCGTGGTCATCCGCCGCCGACGAAGTGCACGATCTCGAGCTCGTCGCCCGGCGCGAGCGGGGTCGTCGCGTGATCTCTTCGTGGCACGAGCTCTCGGTTGCGCTCGACGGCCACTGGGCCGCCGGCGAGGCCGAGCTCGGCGACCAGCGCCGCCACGGTGATCCCGTCCGGGATGTCCTTCGGTTCGCCGTTGACGCGGATCTGCATGGTAGGAACCCTACGCGGTGCGGGCCGTGGCGGGTAGTCTTGCTCTCCCGTAAGGAGGCGCGCGCCTTGTCCGTCGGGGGGCGATCCGATAGCCTGTCGCCATGCGCCCGCTTCGCCTCTTCGTCACCCTCTCGACGCTGTCGACCCTCGTCCTCGCCACGGCCTGCGGAGGCTCGACCTCTTCGGACGTGGGCCACACTTCCCCGTCGGGGGGTGGCCCCGCTGCCGGCGCGGGCGGTGGGACCGCGGGTGTGGGTGGAGGAGGCACCGCGGGGACGGGCGGCGGGACGGCGGGTGTGGGCGGCGGCCCGAGCGACTGCGCGACGTCGAGCGACTGCGCGCCGCCCGATGGCCCTTGCACCTCCTGCCCCGGCGCGGGCATCGAGTGCGTGTCGGCTGAATGCCAGGGCGGGAAGTGTGTCCTCGTTCCTCCCACATGTCCGTCTGGGCCCTGCGACGCGCAGGCCGCGATGGGCACGGGCCCGTGCCCATCCTTCCTCGGTTGGGCCTGGGCGGGCAACGGATGCGCGCACTTGGGGGGCTGCGCCTGTGCCGGCAACGACTGCGGCGCGATCTTCGCGACCGAGGAGGCCTGTATCCAGAAGTACGCGGGTATGGGGTGCAAGGTCGATCCGTGCCTCGGGAAGACCTGCGGTTCGCCCTGCACGACGTGTCTTCCGACGGATCTCTGGTGTCCGCCCGGGGCGCAGGCCTGCGACGCCGCGGGCGAGTGCGTGTCGGACGTGCCCACCTGCTCTGCTCCGACCTGCGCGGCGGACGACGCGACGGCCGTCGGTCCTTGCTTCCTCGCGCTCGGCTTCGCCTGGGACGGCGCGAGCTGCACGATGCTCGGTGGCTGCACCTGCGAGGGCAAGGACTGCTGGAAGCTCTCGGCGTCGATGGACGCGTGCGTCAAGGCGCACTTCAATTGTCCCTGCTCCGGGAAGGCGTGCGGTGAGGCGTGCACGTGCCCGCTCGGTGGGGAGTGTGAGGCGGGGCCCTACGCCTGCGATCTCTCTGGCCTTTGCCAGGCGACCGCGGTCTCGTGTCCCATCCCGCCCTGACGCCGCTCTGCGATGCTGGGCGACCCGCGGAGCGATTGGACCGGAGACGCTTGGGCCGTGCCGCGGCCGACGAGCGCCCTCGGTCCTCCCTGGCTTGCGCGAGGCGCGCGGGGTTCGGCCCTCTCGTCGCAACCGACGGCGCCGCCGTGTCCCTGCCCGTCCCCCCCCCGGAAGGGGCACGCGAGGAGGCTAGAGCGGGCCGTCCACGAGCCCGTGGACGAACTGCTTCACGTACGGATCCTCGCTGGCCTTCGCCTCTTCCGTCGTGCCGTCGAAGAGGAGCCGTCCTCGGTAGAGCATCCCCACGCGATCGGTCACCGTGAGGAGCCGATCGAGGTCGCTCGACACCATGATGACCGTCGCGCCCACCTCTTGCTGCTCGGCGCGGAGCAGATCGAAGATCTTCTGGGACGTCACCGGATCGAGCCCGGCCGCGGGCTCGTCGTAATAGACGATGGGCGCCTGCATCACCGTCGCCCGCGCGACGCCAATCCGCTTCTTTTGGCCGCCCGAGAGCCCCGAGGGCATGCGGTCTTCGAACCCTGGGAGCGACACCACGCCGAGGCGGTCGGCCACCTTGCCCGCGATGTCGTCCTCCCCGAGGCTCGTCATCCTCCGCAGCGGGAAGGCGATGTTCTCCTTGACGGTCAGGTGGTCGAAGAGCGCGTTGTTCTGGAAGAGCATCCCGATGCGCTTACGGAAGGTCTGCAGCTCGATGTCGGGCATCGCGAAGAGGTCCTGGCCCTCGACGAGCACCTGCCCGCGCTCCGGCCGGATGAGGCCGCAGAGGATCTTCAGGAGGACGCTCTTGCCGCTCGCGCCGGGCCCGATGAGCCCGTAGAGGCAACCCGTCGGCACCGTCAGCGTCACGTCGCGGAGGACGGGCTGGGCGAAGGACTTCGACACGCCTCGGAGCTCGATCAAGCGGCCTCCCTCCGCCTGCGGACGAGCACCATGAGCGCCCCCGCGAGCGCGGAGGAGACGACGAGCACCGCGGCCAGCGTCGCGCGCAGCGGCGCGACGCTCTCCAGCGCGACCCGAAAGGGGCCGACCTGGCCCAGCGTCGCCGCGCGCGCCGGCTCGAAGGGGAGGCGCTCGATGCGGACACGCTCGGGCTCGAGCCCCGCGACCGCCGTCGCGACGATGGCGCGGGCGCTCGCCTCGATGGGCTCCTGTGCGCCCGTGAGCACGACCACCGCGCGCGGGCGTGATGGCGGAGGGTCGAGCGGTCCGGTCGGCGCGGGAGCGTCGATGTGTACGCGCGCGCCGAGGACGCCCGGGAGCGTCCGCAGCGTCGCCTCGAGCCGGCGCTCTCGATCGCGGAGATCTCGCTCGCGCTCGTCGGCGAGGCTCGGGACGAGCGGCCGCACCCGGGCGTCGTGGGGCACGACGCCGCGCGCGATGGACACCGCGCGCGCGACGTCCTGGCGGTCGACGGCCACCTCGTCGCCGCGGCGCACGGTGGGGATCCCTGCCTTCTCGAGCTGTGGGGCGAGCGCTGCGCCCGAGTCGCCGCGGTCGACGACGACCGGCTCCGCGCAGGCCACCCCCGCGATGAAGAGTGGCGCCGCGAGGACGGCGCGGGCCGTCACTTGAAGCTGGTCCTGGCGATGTCGAGCTTCGGGTTGGATGGGAACGACATGCCGCGGACCTTCGCCGCGACGCACGACGCGGCTCCCGAGTTCGGCGGGTTCGTCGTCACCGTGACGCCCACGGCGCGGCCGTTCTGCACGGCTGCGCAGATGTGGACCTCCGTCGAGGCGGGGACGCCGCACGCGTTGAGGTAGGCGCCGTTGTTGAGCACGGCGGCGAACTGCCCCTGGGTGAGATCGGGCTGGCCCTTCTCGCCCATCTTCATCTCCTCGACGTACTTCGCCTGCGCGCCCTCGCAGGACATGCCGCCTGGTAGCGCCGGGAAGCCTCCCGCGACCGGGAGCCGCCCGCCGCCCGAGCCCATGGGGCCTCCCTGCTTCGGGCCCGTCGCCTTCACGCCGCCGTCGACGTCGACGCTGACCGCCTTCTCCCCCTCGACCGACACGTGGTCGCTCCGAGAGCCGCGTGACCTCACGTAAAAGATCACGACGACGACCACCAGGACGCCGAGGACGCCGGCGCCGAGGAAGGCCTTGCCCTTCGTCTGCTTGGACTCCTGGACGATGACCCGATCGAGATCCGCCTTCTCTTGCTTGATGTCGCGGTGCAGCTGCGCCTGCTCGGCGAAGGGCGCGAACTCGTCCCAGTCCTTGATCGCGCGCTCTTCGTTCGAGAACGAGTCGCGGAGGGTGTCGTCGCCCGTGAAGGCGTTGGAGCCGATCTGCTGGAGGAGCTCGACGGCGGAGAAGGGCCCGTGGTCCATCCCCTGCGCGATGACGACGTACCGCGGGCGAGGATCGCTCTCGAGCCGCGCCTTCAGGTCGGCGAGGCGCGCGGTGGGATCGTTCTTCGTGGGGGCTGGGCGTGCGACCGGACGAACGACCTCGGCCGGCGGCAGCATCGAGAGGCGGACGTCGACCTCGAAATCTCCGTCGGTGTCGAGGTGCGACTCGTCGGCGGGTGGGGGCGCGATGGACGCGGAGGGCGACAGGTGGTGGATCGCCTGCGCGAGCGCCAGGAGATCGTCCGGGCGGTGCGACCGGTCGGAGACGAGCGCCTTCGACAGGAGGGCCTCGAGCGTCGGTGGCAGGTTCGGTACGAGCTCGGTGGGGCGGCGCATGCCCGGGCCGACGGGCTCGCCGGTGACCAGCTCGTAGAGGATGGCGCCGACGGCGAAGACGCTGGCGCGTGCGTCCCCTGCCTTCCCCTCCTTCTCCTCGGGTGCGAGGCACGCGCGATCGCGTGGCAGGGTGGGGACGTCGTGCGCGACGACCTGGGACACGGTGGCGCCGTCGCCCACGAGCTCGATGGACGACGGGTGCACGAAGAAGGACTCGCCCGCCTTGTGGTGCCCGTCGACCGCGACGATGAGCGGGACCAAGATGCTCGTGGCCTCGGGCAGGCTGTACCGCTCGCCGCGGGCGCGGCGGGCTTCCATCGCGGCCCGGAGAGAGCTCTTCGGTATGTCGGCCCCGACGGGGAGCGGCGTGGCGATCGGCATCGGAAGGTCCCGGGTCGTAAACGATTTCGGCAGCCGTGGCGAGGGCGCCCCTCGCCGTCGTCGCTTTGCGCTGGACAACCGCCGCGCGACCGGATCGCGTGCCGTCTCGCGTCGGTGGGGCGCGAGGGGCGGCGCGTCGTCGGAGAGCGTCTCGCGCTGGCGCACGGAGCGAGCGCGAGGCGCGAGCGAGCGCCCAGAGCGCGTTCCTCGGCGAGAGCGTCTCGCGCTGGCGCACGGAGCGAGCGCGAGGCGCGAGGCGCGAGGGGTGGCTCGCCGTCGGGGCGCGTGGCCTCGCGCTGGCTCACTGGTCGGCGGCGAGGTGCATCGCGGCGAAGGCGCCCTTGGGTAGCCGCTTCGGGTCCTTGATCTCGGTCGTCTTGCCGTCGATGGCGATCCAGATGGGTCGGCGCCACGAGCGCCCCTCGAAGTAGAGCACCATCACCTTCGGATCGTGGCGCGGTGACGCCCAGATATCGAACGACCACGCCTCGTCCTCCTTGTAGTACTCCTCGAGCACCTTCCTCGCCGTGTCGAGCGGCAGGCCTTCGACGCGCCCGTCCCCTTCGATGGGGACCTTCTCGCGGCGGAGCTGCCACCACGCGGCGCGGAGCGCGGCGAGCTGGACGTCGTGCGCTTGCTTCGCGTGGACCTTCGACCGCGCCACGGTTCGCTCGCGGGTCGCGTACGACACGATGGGCTCGCGGCGGGCGAGGTGCCGGATGAGCGACGCCGAGGTCGACGCGCCCCCGACGAGCACGAGGACGACGAGCTGAGGCTTCCACTCGCGCTGCATGTACGTGACGACCGTCGTCGCGATCGGCATGAGCAGCGCGAGGACGAGGAGCGCCTCCCATGCGAGCGTCACGCCGATCACCGGCAAGAACGCGGAGAGCCCGAGCTCGGGCCGGAAGGACACGAAGTACGAGACCGTCGAGCTCACGAGGAGGATGACGACCGACACGAGCGTGTAGCCCTTGAAGAGCCAGAACTCGCGCCGCGCGGGGCCGTGGATGAGCCAGTACGGGAAGAGCAGCGGGTAGAAGACGTAGTAGGCGAACGGCTTCGGTGGGTGCGACCGATAGTGCTCTTCGATGCGGAGCTCTCGCCCGATGACGAGCCGGAGCAGGCGAGACCGCTCGCTCCAGGCGCGGAGCCTGTGCGCCGCGACGAACACGATCGACGCCATCGCCACGCTCACGATCGCGCCATGCACGGGGAAGAGCCACGCGAGCCGCACGATCACGAAGGGCGCGAGCGCGAAGAACGCGAGGCGGCTCACGAAGTCGAGGAGGCTTCTCACCATGCTCGGGCGTCGACGACCGACGTCGTACGAGATCGGCGGGCCCGATGCATGCGAAGATCCCTTGCGGCGTGGTAAGATCGCGGCGGTGCGCTCGGCGCTCGGCCTCTCGCTGCTCCTCGGCCTCGTGGCGGCGTGCGGCGGCGGCGAGCTCGACGTGGAGTCCCCCGCCGGGCCCGCGCCCGGGCGCCCGGTGAAGGCCGACCCCGTCGACCTCCCGCTCCGCGCGGCGACCGCCGTCGAGAAGGACGAATTCTGGCGCGGAGACAGGCTCTTCGACGAGACCTTCCACGACGTCGACGGCGTCGGGCCGCTCTTCATCCGCCGCGCGTGCGGCGAGTGCCACGCCGCGGCGCTGAAGGGTCCGGGCACCGTCCGCAAGATGTGGGTCGAGGGCCCCGACGGCCTCCCCGCCCAGGATCAGTCGAAGCTGCCCTTCGGGCACACCGAGCGCCCCTTCTCGACGGCCGGGGCGACGCCCATCCTCGCGCCGGACGATCCCGACGTGCGTGTCACGGTGCGCGTGCCGCCGTCCACGCTCGGGCGCGGCTACCTCGAGGCCGTCGCGGACGCCGAGATCGAGGCGCAAGAGGCGGCGCAGAAGCTCCGCGACGACGGCATCCACGGGCGCGTCCACCGCGTCACCTACGCGTCGGAGACGACGGCCGATGCTCGGTTTCACGACCACCAGAAGGGCGACGCGCAGCTCATCGGGCGCTTCGGGCTGAAGGCGCGCATCGCGACGCTCGACGACTTCTCGGCCGACGCGTACCAGGGCGACATGGGGATCACCTCGCCGCTCCGCCCGACCGAGCCGCCCAACCTGGACGGCCTCACCGACGACGGGCGCCCTGGGCTCGACGTGGACGTGGAGACCGTGCGCGGGGTGGCGTTCTATGTCCGGCTGACGGAGATCCCGGCGCGCGTGCCCGCGCCAGGCAGGGACCTCTTCGACGAGGCGAGGTGCAGCGTGTGTCATGTGCCGTCGCTGAGGACGCGCGCCGACCACCCCATCGCGGCGCTCGCGGGCATCGACGCGCCCGTGTTCACGGATCTCCTGCTCCACGATCTGGGGGAGGCCATGAGCGACGGCGCGATCGACGGCGACGCGGGCCCGCGCGAGTGGCGGACGGCGCCGCTGATTGGGCTCCGCTTCTTCAAGTCGTTCCTCCACGACGGCCGGGCGAGGTCGCTGCGCGAGGCGATCGTGGCGCATGGGGGCGAGGGCTCGGAGGCGAGGGGGGCCGCGACGATCTTCGCTGGCTGGGGCGCCGCCAAGCAAGAGGCGCTCCTCGCGTACGTCGGGTCGCTCTGACGTCGCCCGACGTTCGACAGGGCGCGTCGGGTGACGCCGTCGTCGGGGGAGCTGGGCGCGGTGGCGAGGACGCGCGCCGCGGCGCCAGGGTGCGCGTCGGGCGCGGGCGCGGTCACAGGGGACACGAGCGAGGCACGGCGACCAGGCTGGCCCTCGAGGCGCCTCGAGCGGACGCCGGCGGCGCGAAGCCCCATCGTGCGTCGAGGCGCCGCGCGCGGCGGCCGTGGAGGGCCCAACGCGGGCGTGCGCGTCGTGCCTCGTCGTCGGTCCGAGCGGCGTCCGAGCCCCCGGTTCCCACGAGGGGCTGCGGGTCGCCGTCTCGGGGGCGGGGCCGCTTCGTGCTACGATACGGGAGGTCACCGGCGAGCCGTGCGTCCGGCATTCGCACGCACGGCTCGAGCGGAGCTTTGCTCACAGCCACCTCACGCGTGGCAGAAGGCCGAATCTACCCATGGACGTCGACCGCATGCTCGAGCTGTGCGCGCGGGATCAGTGGCGCGCCGAGGACCTCGACTGGTCGGGCACGCCGCGGGAGCTCCCGCCGGACGACGAGCGCGCCATCGTCCAGTACTTCACCGACATGGCCGCGATCGAGCGGCTCGCGAAGGCGCTCTTCGTCGAGCAGGAGCGGCGCGCGACGGAGCCTCGGCTGAGGGCGATCTTCGCCTCCTTCGTCGAGGACGAGGAGCGCCACGCCGTCGTCGCCGAGCGGCTCGCGCGCTACTACGATCGCCGCAAGCTCGAGGACTACCGGACGCACCCGAGCCTCGATCGGTTCGTTCCGCACTTCGTCGCGGCGGTGCGCCTCGTGTCGGACGAGATCGCCAACTCGTACGTCCTCGCCGGGGAGCTCATCCTCGACGTCGCGCTGCTCCGCAGCCTCGACGACTACGTGAAGGACTCGATGAGCGCCCGCGCGATGAAGCTCATCAACCGTGACGAGTCCCGCCACATCGCGGTCGACTACCACATGGTCGAGTACTACGCGTCCGACGCCTTCGAGGAGGAGCTGCGCCGGCGCGGGCCTCGCGCGCTCCCGGCGCGGATCCGCGGCGCTCTCGCGGTCGCGCGCATGCTCTACGCGGGCGCGCCGTTCTTCCGCGAGGTGTTCTTCCAGCCGATGGCGCGGCTCGATCCGTCGGGCAGGCGGCTCCGCGAGGCGATGAAGCGGATGCAGCTCATCGGCGCGAAGCCCGGCGTCGCGCGGCGGCCCTTCGGCCGCTTCATGAAGGGGCTCCAGGATCTCTACCTGCACCCGCTCGGGCGGATCTTCTTTGGGCGCGTGCTCGCGCGGCTCGCGGGCGTCGACGAGCGCTTCCTCGCGAAGCTCTACTCGGACGAGGAGTGGGAGCGCGCCAAGCGGATGTCCTTCGACGCGCTCGCCGAAGAGGCGCTCCTCGCGAAGACGCACTAGGCGCGCGAGGCGCTTCGTCGGCGAGAGACAGCGCTGTTCGGATCACGCCGAGCGGCTCGTGCTCGTCGCGAGCCCCCCCCCCCTGCGCGGGCGGGTCGAGCGGCTCATCCCCGCCCCGAGCGGCGCTCATCCTCGTCGCCGGCAAGGGCGTCGACGGGCGATCGGGTCGAGCGGCTCATCCCCGCCCCGAGCGGCGCTCATCCTCGTCGCCGGCAAG
>CAYNEK010000006.1:55155-115481 GCA_964396175.1 uncultured Polyangiaceae bacterium
GGCGTCGACGGGCGATCGGGTCGAGCGGCTCATCGTCGTCGCGCGCACATGGATCACTTGCTCCACGTCCACACCGTGGGGATCTTGATCACGATCCCTCCGGTGAAGTCCGTGCCGTAGCCCAGCATCGTGCTCGATCGCGCGTAGAACATCGTCCAGCCGACCGTGACCTGGGGACCCGAGCGCTCGAGGAGCGGGCTGTAGGCCCAGCCGAGGGCGAGGTACGTGAGCTCCTCCGAGTACTGCAGCTCTCCGTACAGCCGATCGGGCCGTCGCCGGTGCGTCGCGAAGAGATCTCCGCCCGCGTTGAGCCCGATGCGGCGCGGCGGGGCATCGAAGGCGCCGTCTTGTTTGTGGCTCGTGTCTCGGGAGCCGTACTGCAGCGACAGCTCGAGCCCGGAGACGGCCGTCGCGCGCGTCCCGTCGTCTGTCTTCGCCGCCCCTCCCGCGAGGTAGCCGCCCGGCAGGAGCGCGAGCCCGCGCTCGCCCGGATCGCGCGGCTGCTCCGTCTCTCCGCGCACGAGGCCCACGGGGCGGGCGGCGAGATCGACGTGCCCGGGGGCGTTCTTCTGGAGGTGCTGGGTGGCGCAGCCGAGCGAGGGGAGCGCGAGGATCGAGAGCGTGACGATGGACATCGCGCCGCGGGCGGTGAGCAGCCGTCGCCAGCCCGACGGCCCGCGCCCGCGTCGCGCCCGCGGCGCCGCGTCGTGGACCCGAAGCGGCTCGCAGCGGCGGAGGGGGTGAGCTCGCGACGCCCATGAGCACGAGCCCCGCAGCTCGCCGCTCGCCGTGGACGCGGTCATCGCGCGGGCCCCGTCGCGACGGGCATCGGGGGCTTCTGGGGGCCGTCGTCGGGGTAGAGGCGCTTCTCCAGCCGGTGGGGCCGGTCCCACGCGTGCTTCATCGGCAACGAGAAGGTCTCCTGGGCGTCCGCCGTGCGCACCGTGAGCTCGAGGGTGCCGTCGACGCGACCTTCGTTCCATGCACGCTCGTTGTCGAAGGGGAAGGGCAGGTACGCAGGGTCGGGGCTCGTGACGTCGGCGGTCTGCTCGCCCACCGGCTGGTGCTCGAGGCGAAAGCGCGCGGTGACCTGCGCGGGGCAGCCTCCTCCCGCGATAGAGACCGCCATGCCCTCCTTGCCCGATTTCGAGACCCAGAGCTCGAGGCTCGCGCAGCCCACGCGGCGCGTGAGGACGCCCCCCTCCGAGGTCGAGAGCCCGAGCCGGTGGACCACGACCTCGCGGTCCGGCTTCACGAAGGCCCACGTGGGGAAGTTGCGTGTCTGTGGAGGCTGCGGGCTCGTCGCGCCGCAGGCGAGCGCGGCGAGGGCGGCGGTGGCGAGCTCGAGCCGCGTGACCGCGCCCGTGCGTCGCCGCGCGAGGCGCGCCGTCCTCGCGGCGAAGGGGAGGACCGCGAGGGCGACCAGATCGGACGGATCGCGCAGCGTCGCGCCGAGGACGGTGGAGGCGAGGGTGGTCATCGGCTGCCACGTCTTCATGAGGCCGAAGGCGAGCCCGGCGAGCCCGACCGAGACCCAGGGACGGACGTGCGGCGCGAGCCCCGCGCCCACGAGCGCCGCGACGAGGTACAGGCCCGCGAGGTCGCTCGCCTTGCCGGTGAGCCACCCCGGCAGGAGCCCCGCGCCCTTCAGCGCGTGGTCGTTGACGAGGAGCGCGGCGAGGGCGACGACGACGCTCGGGGCGACGATGACGCGGCGCATTCTCGTCGGCCACGATACCATGACGGCTGTAGGAATCGTCGCGCGTCGAGGATAGATTGCGGACTTCCTCATGGCCGACAAGAAGCCGATCCGCCTCACGTCGCACCCCGACGAGACCCAGGACGTCCGCAAGCTCGCCTGGGGCGCGCGGACGCCTGCCGAGCGCGGCCCCGTGATCGCGACGCTCACCGAGCACAGGAACGCGATCGGCACCCACTCGGGCTCGTACACGGTCTACCGCGCGCTCGCGATCGCCGCCGGCTCGCTCGACGGCGGGCACCGCCCCGATCTCACCAACACGGCGCCGGCCGCGAGCATCGGGCCTCACGAGGCGTGGTTCGATCGCGACCACATCGTCTCCTTGGACCCGTGGGGCGCGGTCATCTCGACGGCGTTCCGCGCGGAGCTCGACGCCGGGATCGACATCCGCCCGACCATCGCGATCACCAAGGCGCACATCAACATGCCCGAGCTCCGCGAGGCGATCGACGCGGGGCGGCTCCGCCCCGACGGCAAGGTCCTCACGGCGGCCGGTGACGTCGCGGTCACCAAGGCCGCGATCGAGCCGGTCTGGCACCTCCCAGGGATCGCGCGGCGCTTCGGCCTCGCAGAGCCCGCGCTCCGACGGGCGCTCTTCGAAGAGACGGGAGGCATGTTCCCCGAGCTCATCACGCGCCCCGATCTCGAGGCGTTCTTGCCGCCCATCGGCGGGATGAGCGTCTATTTCTTCGGTGACGTGTCGAAGCTCCACGACGAGAGCGTGCCGCTCGCGTGCCGCGTCCACGACGAGTGCAACGGGTCGGACGTCTTCGGCTCGGACATCTGCACCTGCCGCCCGTACCTCACGCACGGCGTCGAGGTGTGCATCGAGAGCGCGCAGGCGGGCGGGACGGGCGTCATCGTCTACTCGCGCAAGGAGGGCCGCGCGCTCGGCGAGGTCACCAAGTTCCTCGTCTACAACGCGCGGAAGCGCCAGGAGGGTGGGGACTCGGCGGCGCAGTACTTCCACCGCACCGAGTGCGTCGCGGGCGTCCAGGACATGCGCTTCCAGGAGCTGATGCCGGACGTGTTGCACTGGCTCGGTGTTCGGCGCATCCACCAGTTCGTGTCGATGAGCGACATGAAGCACGACGCCATCACGAAGAGCGGGATCCAGATCACGCACCGCGTGCCCATCCCAGACGACCGCATCCCGAAGGACGCGCGCGTCGAGATGGAGGCGAAGAAGGCAGCCGGCTACTTCACCCCGGACGGCGCGCTCGCAGCGGAGGAGCTCGAGCGGGTGAAGGGGCGCTCGCTCGATGGGTGAGCCCGCTCCCGTGAGTGAGCGGGTGAGGGCGCTCCGGCGCGCGTCGACCGTCCGCGCGACCGCTCGTCGCCTCCTCGAGCTCGCGCGCCGCGGCGCGCTCGCGGACTGGCGGCTCGACGAGACGAGGCTCCCCGAGCTCGCGGACGCCGTCGCGGCGCTCGTCCGGGAGCGCTTCCCGGACGGGGCGGTGCCGATCCACGGCCGCTTCCGGCACCTCGACGCGGGGGGCGTCCCGCGGCTCGGGCGTGTCGCGCGCGGATCGGACCGGATCGATCTCGTGGTCGTGAGCGTGCTCCTCGACGCAGGGGCGGGGAGCGGTTGGCGCTACCGCGAGCGCGAGACCGGGGGTGAGTACGCGCGGTCCGAGGGGCTCGCGGTCGCCTCGGTGCGCATGTTCGAGGCGGGGCTGTTCGGCGAGGGCCGCCCGGCCGTCAGCGGGCGCGGGCTCGCGTCGCTCACGGAGGCGTCGCTCGCCGAGGGGCTCCAAGCGTCCGAGACGAACCCGATCGCCGGCCTCGCCGGGCGCCTCGACGTCCTCCACCGCTTGGGCGCGATCCTCGGCGATCGACGCGCGAACGAGCTCTTCGCCCGCGTCGTCGGAGCGCCCGCGCCGCGGCTCCACGACGTCCTCGACGTCCTGCTCTCGGAGCTGTCGCCCATGTTCCCGGGCCGGCTCACCGTGGACGGCGCGGCGCTCGGCGACGTCTGGGAGCACCCCGCGCTGCCCGGCGAGCACGTCCCCTTCCACAAGCTGTCCCAGTGGCTCGCGTACTCGCTCGTCGAGCCGCTCGCCGAGGCCGGCTGTCACCTCGCCGGGCTCGACGAGCTCACGGGCCTCGCCGAGTACCGGAACGGCGGGCTCTTCGTCGACGGCGGCGTGCTCACGCCGATCGATCCCGCGGCCCGCTCGGTCGCCCACCCCGTCGCGTCTCCGCTCGTCGTGGGCTGGCGCGCGCTCACGGTCGCGCTGCTCGACGAGCTCCACCCGCTCGTCGCCGCGCGGCTCGGCGAGAGCCCGGCCGCTTTCTCGCTCCCGAAGCTCCTCGAGGGCGGCACCTGGCTCCTTGGGCGCCGCCTCGCCGAGCGCGCGAGGCCGCCCGGCGGCGAGCCGCCGATCCGCGTCGTGAGCGACGGAACCGTCTTCTAGGAACCGTCTTCCAGAGTCCCCCGACCACCACCGAGATCTTCATGTCCGACCTCCCCGACAACTGCCACGTCGTGTCGCACCCGCTGGTCCAGCACAAGCTCACCCTGATGCGCGACGCCGAGACCAGCACCGCGAGCTTCCGCGCCCTGCTCCGCGAGATCTCGATGCTCCTCGCGTACGAGGCCACGCGCGACATGAAGCTCGGCGAGACGACCGTGCGGACGCCGCTCGCCGAGACCCGTGCGCCCCTGCTCGAAGGCAAGAAGGTCGTGCTCATCGCGATCCTGCGGGCGGGCCTCGGCATCCTCGACGGCATGCTCGAGCTCATCCCGTCCGCGCGTGTGGGGCACGTGGGCATCTACCGGGACCCGAAGACCCTCCTCGCCGTCGAGTACTACTACAAGGTCCCCGGCAAGCTCGAGGATCGCGACGTCATCGTCTGCGATCCCATGCTCGCGACGGGCAACTCGGCCGTCGCCGCCGTCGAGCGCGTGAAGCGCTCCAAGCCAGGATCGCTGAAGCTCGTCTGCCTGCTCGCCTGCCCGGAAGGAATACAGAACTTCCATACAGCACACCCCGATGTGCCGATCTACACGGCGGCCGTCGACCGGGGGCTCGACGACCACGGCTACATCGTCCCCGGGATCGGCGACGCCGGGGATCGGCTCTTCGGGACGCGGTGAGCGGTGAGCCACCACCTGCTCGTCGCGAACCCCACGGCGCAGAGCGGCAAGAACGCGGCGCGCATCGCCCGCGCGGTCGCGCTCTTCGAGGAGCGCGGCGCGCCGATCGAGGTGCTCCACACCCTCCCGCACGGGGCCACGATCGACGCGGTCCGGGACCGGCTCCGCGCCTCGCGGCCTCGGCGTGTCCTCTCGATGGGGGGAGACGGCACCTTCCGTGAGGTCGCCTCGGGCCTGCTCGACAGCGGGCTCGCCGAGGAGATCCCGCTGGGGATGCTCCCCACGGGCACCGCGAACGATCAGGGAAAGAGCTTCGGGCTCGGGAGCTCACCGTGGTCCCTCCGGCGCAACGTCGAGATCGTGCTCGCCGGTCACGAGACGCGGCTCGACGCGGGGCGGATCGAGAACCTCGATCCTGCGGGGCAGCGGCGCGCCGCGGCGTGGTTCTTCGACTCGGCGGGGTGGGGATTCTCGGCCCGCGTCCTCGCGGCGCGGAACCGGGATCGCGAGGGGGTGAAGCAGTTCGGCCCGCTGTCCCTCCTCTACCGCGACCAGCTGGTCTACGCAGGCGCCCTGCTCGCGGAGTTCCTCGATGGGTACACGACGAAGCACAAGTTCGACGTGCGTGTGTCGGCCGGTCAGGACGAGCGCGTGTTCGCGGGGCTCACGGATCTCATCGTGAAGAACACCCGGGTCTACGCGGGCGCGTGGGTCTTCGATCGGGCCTCGCGCCACGACGACGGGCTCTTCGAGGTCGTGCCCTTCGCGGGGAAGCGCGACTGGACGAGCAAGGCCATCGTCGATCTGGACGGGAACCCCATCACCGAGCGGATGCTGAACGCGGTGGGCATCAAGCACAGCGAGGGGTTCGCTGCCTCCGAGCTCGAGCTGACGTTTCGGCCGCCGATCGGCGGGGCGCGGGTGCTCGCGCAGATCGACGGCGAGGAGTGGCCCGAGTCGCTTCGGGTCCGCGTCACGGCCAAGGCCCGCGCCCTCCGCCTCGTCGTCCCCGATCCTGCGCAGGCTCCCCGCGGGCTCCGCCGGTGGCTGACGTGACGCTCACGGGTGGCTCCGCGGGTCGCCGGCCCGTCCACCTCGCAGACGTCGTCCTCGCCGAGCGCGCGGCGAGCGAGCTCGACGGCGCGCGCGTGAGCGATCGGTCGCCGCTCGACCGCGCCGCGAGGCCCTCGCGCGCGTCGCAACAGCACGACCTCGAGCTCACGAAGCAGGCCGCGTGATTCGGGCTTCGTCGCCGACCTGTCGAGGGAGGCCCTCTCCGTCGAGCGCCGACGCGGCTTCGACGGGGACTTCCCGTCCGCTGCGTCGGTTGCTAACATAGCTCACACCTGTCCCGCGTCCTCGTCCCGCACCCGCATGTCCAGATCGATCCGGACACGCTCGGTGGGAGCCCCTTCGTCGCTGGCTCTCGCGTGCCGGTCCGTCGCCTGTGGTCGTGGCACCGCAGCGGCGTCACCGTCGACACGCTGCTCCGGCGCTACCCGGCGCTCGGGCCGTCGCGCGTCCTCTCGGCGCTCGCCTTCGCCTACGACAACCGTGAGCTCATCGAGGAGGACATCGCCCGCGAGCAGAGCCTCCTCTCGCACGAGCAACCCGTCGCCCCGATGAGCCAGCTGCCGCTCATCGAGGGAGCGCCCCCTGCTCCCCCCACGAGAAGACGACGGTGAGCTCGATCGGAGGTCGGGAGCGCAGCTCGCCGTCCCTCTGGCCCGCGCAGGCCTCGCCCGGTCGTGCCGCGCTGCCCGAGGTGATCGGCTCCTACCGCATCCGGAGGCGGCTCCCTTCGCCGACGAGCGTCGATGTCTACCTCGCTCGAGAAGATGGACCGCTCGGCTTCGCGCGTGAGGTGGTGCTCAAGGTCGCGCCGCGTGACGACGCTCTCGCCGAGGAGCTCGCGCGCGAGGCGACCGCGGTCGCGCAGCTGAACCACCCCGCCATCGTGCGGATGTTCTCCTTCTTCGAGCACGAGGGACGCATCGTGCTCGTGCTCGAGCGGTTCGATGGGACGAGCCTCGCGAAGGTGCTCCAGGCCTCGCGGCGACGGAAGCTGAAGCTCCCCGACGCGGCGGTGTTCTATGTCGGGCACCGGATCGCGAGCGCCCTCGCGCACGCGCACGGCGAGCAGGGGCGCACGCCCGTCGTCCACCGCGGCATCTCACCCACGGCCGTCGTCGTGGGGTGGGATGGGCTCGCGCGGCTCTCGGGCTACGGTCTCGCGAAGGTGGTGGGGCGCACGCCCGACACGGCCGTGGGGCTCGTGAAGGGCGTCTCGGGCTACATGGCGCCGGAGCAGATCCGGGGTGAGCGCGTGTCCGAGCGCACGGACGTCTATCAGCTCGGGCTCCTGCTCTTCGAGATGCTCTCGGGCGAGCCGCCGCCAGGCGGACCGCAGTCGTCGCGTCAGATGGAGCTCGTGCACATGATGGCGGGCGAGCGCCTTCCCCCGGTCGCCAACGTGCGCCCGAGGCTCCCGAGAGAGCTCGTCGCGGTCTTCGACGCGGCGCTCGAGCCAGACCCCGAGAAGCGAGGGATCACCGCGAAGGAGATCGCGCGCTGGCTCGAGAAGACCGTGGACGTCGAGGGCGGGCGGGCCGCGCTCGCCGAGCGCGCGACCTCGGTGCGCTCGCAGACACTGCGCGAAGACCCGGAGGCGCCGAGGCAGGTGACGCTCGCGCCGACGCGCCGCACCTCGCCGCGGTTCCCGGGGGTCTCGACGCGACTGACCGGTCGCGTCGGCGTGGAGGAGCTGGCTCCGTCGTCGCGACCCATGCCGCCCCGCCGCACCGATCCACCTGCGCGCCGCTCGGCGCATCCGCCGAGGCCCCAGTCGCCGCCGATCCCCGCGCCAGCGTCGGTGCGTCCGCCACCTCTGGCGCCGCTCCCCACGGTCGCGCTCGAGGAGGCACCCGAGCCTCTGGGCGCGCCGCAACACGCCTCGGTCCCGGCTCCTCTTGCGCTCGGTCCCGCCGTGGCGACGTCGCACACAAAGGCGGGAATGAGCACGCTCATGGGGCTGCCGCCACCACCGGCGCCCATCGCGGCCCTCGCGCCGGCGCTCACGGGAGCCCCGGGGTCGCGCGCGAGCTTGGCTCCTCCAGGGCTCCGCCACGACGGGCTTCGCGACGATCGGCGCGATCGTCCTCGGGCGTCGCGCGCGGGGCTCGTCGCCGCCGTCGCGGGCGGCGGGATCTTGGTCGTCGGGCTCGTCGTCGTCGGCCTCGTCGTCCTGCTCCGCTCGTCGTCCAGGGGCAAGGACGAGGAGCCGCGCGCCGAGGCGCCCGCGCCGCCTGCGCCCGTGTCGGCGAGCGTCGAGGTCGCGCCCCCGCCCGCGCCGCCTGCGCCCCCGTCGTCTGGCGATGCGCCCCCGGCGGCGGTGGAGGCGATCCCGCCGCGTCGCGCCGGCGTCATCGTCCACTCCCCGGTCGCCGGTACAGTGTACCACTACTCGACGCCGGTCGGTGAGACGGAGGTGCCCTTCGTGGTCCCGTGTGGCCGCGTGTTTCTCCGCGTCGGGAAGACCTACGAGCCGACGCGGCAGATCCAGTGGCTCACCGGCGGGGTCTCGACGATCCTCCCGTGCGGTCAGACGACGACGATCGATGTCCCGCTGAAGGCCGCCCCTCCGCCGCATCGAAAGGCTCCCCCGGGGAGGCGCTAGCCCGAGGTGGGTCCGTCCTCGTCTGCCGAGGCCTCGCCGAGCTTTCGGTAGATGGTGCGCGACGAGATCCCGAGGAGCTGCGCCGCGGCGGTCTTGTCGCCCTTCGTCTGCTTCAGCGTCTCGCGGATCAAGCGGAGCTCGACCTCCTCGAGTGGGGTGCCGATCGCGAACGAGATCGTCCCGTCGGGGCGCCCCGGCTCGGCGCGGAGCACGTCGGGCAGGAGGTCCTCGTCGAGGATCGCGCTGCGTGACAGGACGACCGCGCGCTCGACGACGTTCTCGAGCTCTCGGATGTTGCCCGGCCATGGGTAGTCGAAGAGGAGCTCCATCGCCCGCTCGGTGAGCCGCGCGCGGGGCTTTGCGTTCTTCGCGGCGTAGACGCCGAGGAAGTGGTCGACGAGGAGCGGGATGTCCTCGCGGCGCGCGCGCAGGGGCGGTGCGGTGATCGCGATCACGTTGAGCCGATAGAAGAGATCTTCGCGGAAGCGCCCGCGCTCGATCTCGACGCGCAGCTCCCGGTTGGTCGCGGCGACGACGCGCACGTCGGCCCTCGTCGTGTCGCCGCCCACGGGCTCATACTCTCCCTCTTGGAGCACGCGGAGGAGCTTCACCTGGATCGCCGGAGACAGCTCGCCGATCTCGTCGAGGAAGAGCGTCCCGCCCGCGGCCTTCGCGAAGCGCCCGTCCCGCCGCGCGACCGCGCCGGTGAAGGCGCCACGCTCGTGCCCGAAGAGCTCCGCCTCGAGGATGGCCTCGGGGAGCGCCGCGCAGTTGACGGCGACGAAGGGCCCCTCGCGCCGCGTCGAGCGCTCGTGGATGAGCCGGGCGAGCAGCTCCTTGCCGGTGCCGCTCTCGCCGAGGACGAGCACCGTCGCGTGGCTCGGCGCGGCGACGATCGCGGTCTCGACGACGCGCCGCAGCGCCGGGCTCTGCCCGACGATCTCGCGGTGTGAGAGGGCGTGGAGCTCTCGGCGGAGCGACTGGTTCTCACGGACGAGCGCGTGCCGCTCGAGCGCGCGCTGGACGGCCTTGACCACGGTCGCGCGCCGGAGCGGCTTCTCGACGAAGTCGTACGCGCCGTCCTTCATCGCCGTGACGGCCGTCTCCACCGTGGCGTACGCGGTCATCAGCACGACCTCGGTCTCGGGCGAGAGCTCCTTGACGGCGCGGAGGAGATCGAGCCCCGAGGGGCCCGGCATCATCACGTCCGACAGCACGACGGACACCTTGTGAGAGCGGAGGAGCTCGAGCGCAGGCTTCGCGGACGTCGCGGTGAGGACGCGCATCCGCTCCTTGGCGAAGATTTTCTCGAGCGACGCGAGGTTGCCTGGCTCGTCATCGACGATGAGGATCGTCTCGGCGTCGGGGCGGACGTCCGGCGGCTCGGCGCTCAACGGACGATCGTCCAGCTCCGCAAGAACGAGGGGAGGTCCCGCAGATCGAACCGCACCTCGCCGGTGCCGAGCTCGCGGCCATCGTCGTCTTGGAGCACCGCGGGGAGGGTCGTCATCGTGTCGGCGAGGCGCGAGAGCATCACGGTCTTCTGGCCGACGAACCGCTTGCGCCGCCCATCATTCCCCAAGAAGCGAAAGTCGTAGGGCAGGGTGCCGGTCCGGAGCACGTCGAGGCCGAGGGTCCCGTAGAGCCTCGCGCCGCTCGCGAGCCCCTCGGCGTCCACGGTCCCCGTGATCGCGACCTCGCGCCGCGACACGAAGCTCGCGAGCGACCGCGAAGTCGCCTCGAGCGTGAAGCAGAGCGCGCGCTCGTCGTGGGGATCGCTCGTGGGGCTCCAGCGGCCCTGCATCGTCTCTCGGAAGCGGACGCGCATCGGGCTTACCCCCTCGCGAGATCGTCGGGGGACAGGCGCATGCGCGCGGGGATCTCGCCGCGCTCGAGGGCGTCGACCAGCTCGGGGACGTCGGCGAGCGTGATGTGCCCGAGCACGACGTGATCGGGCTCGACGAGGATCGTGGGCCCGGAGGCGCAGAAATCGAGGCAGCTCGAGGTGCAGACGCGGGTCGCCACCTTCGCGAGGCCGCGCTGGAAGAGCGCCGCCTTCAGCGCGGCGTGGACCTCT
The DNA here is from genome assembly GCA_964396175.1 of uncultured Polyangiaceae bacterium. Taxonomy (GTDB): domain Bacteria; phylum Myxococcota_A; class Polyangia; order Polyangiales; family Polyangiaceae; genus CAYNEK01. The sequence goes on from CAYNEK010000006.1 coordinate 65,768, forward strand.
TCGGCGCCGCGCTCCGCGCAGGAGCCCTTGGGAGACCCCTCCGGGCGACGGTTGGTGCAGACGAAGAGGTAGCGGTTCCTGAGCGGCACACGTGGAGATTGGGGGGCCACGGGCTCCGTGTCAACGACCCCGCGCGATCCGTCGACGCCCCTGGGCGAGGGCGCGTCGCCCCAGGCTCCGCGCCGTCACCCGCCAGGGATCCGCGCGATCCGTCGCCGCCCCTGGGCGAGGGCGCGTCGCCCCAGGCTCCGCGCCGTCACCCGCCCGGGATCCGCGCGATCCGTCGCCGCCCCTGGGCGAGGGCACGTCGCCCCAGGCTCCGCGCCGTCACCCGCCAGGGATCCGCGCGATCCGTCGACGCCCCTGGGCGAGGGCGCGTCGCCCCAGGCTCCGCGCCGTCACCCGCCAGGGATCCGCGCGATCCGTCGCCGCCCCTGGGCGAGGGCACGGGTGGGAGCACGCGGCCCCCGTGGCGTGCCCGATCGCGCGCTCAGTCGACGCCTTGGGCCTCGGCGATGGCGTCCTCGCGGCGTGGCCGGAGGTTGCACTGGAGGATCTTCTTGCGCACGCGCACCGAGTCGGGAGTCACCTCGACCAGCTCGTCCGCGTCGACCCACTCGAGCGCGGTCTCGATCGTGAGGAGCCGCGGCGACGCGAGCAGCACGTTCTCGTCCTTGCCGTGGTTGCGCACGTTGGTGAGCTTCTTCTCGCGGACGGCGTTCACGTCGGTGTCGTTGGGCCGGTTGTGCTCGCCGATGATCATGCCCTCGTAGACGGGCTCCCCGGGGGTCAGGAAGAACACGCCGCGAGGCTGCAGGTGGAAGAGCGCGTAGGGCGTCGCCTCGCCCACGCGATCGGCCACGATGGCGCCGACGGGGCGCTTCATCATCGTGCCGCCCCAGGGCTCCCAGCCGTCGAAGAGCGTGTTCAAGAGCCCGGTGCCGCGCGTCGCCGTCAAGAACTCGCCGCGGAAGCCGATGAGCCCGCGGCTCGGCACGAGGTACTCGATGCGCGCGCGCCCGTAGCCCGGGTTCGCCATCTTCACCATGCGGCCGCGGCGCTGGCCGAGCCGCTCGGTGACGGTGCCGATGTGCGCCTCGGGGACGTCGACGACCACGAGCTCGACCGGCTCCGAGAGGACGCCGTCCACCTCGCGCGTCACGACCTCCGGGTTCGACAGCTGCATCTCGTACCCCTCGCGCCGCATCGTCTCGGCGAGGATCGAGAGCTGCAGCTCGCCGCGCCCGTAGACGAGGAAGGTGTCGGCGCTCTCGGTCGGCTCGACGCGGAGCGCGAGGTTCCGCTTCGCCTCGCGCTCGAGCCGCTCCTTGAGCTGGCGGCTCGTCAGGTACCTCGACGTCTTGCTCTTGCCGGCGAAGGGCGAGGTGTTGACGCCGAAGCGGATCTTGATCGTCGGCTCCTCGACGTGGATGCGCGGGAGCGCGACGGCGCCATCGAGCCCGCAGACGGTGTCGCCGATCTGCGCCTCCTCGAGCCCCGCGAGGCACACGACCTCGCCCGCCCGCGCCTCCTCGACGGGCACGCGGCGCAGCCCCTCGAAGACAGAGAGCACCTTGATCTGCGCGCCCTTCTTGGGGCCCGTCTCGCTCATGATGGTGACCGGCTCGGCGGTCCGCACCGTGCCGCGGACGACGCGGCCGATGCAGAGCTTGCCGAGGTAGTCGTCGTGCGTGACGTTGCAGAGGATGATCTGGAGGGGCTCGTCGGGATCGCCGGGCGCGGGCGGGACGCGCTCGACGATGGCCTCGAAGAGCGGGCGGAGATCCTTGCCCTCGTCCTCGAGCCGCCGCTTGGCGATGCCGAGCTTGCCGATGGCGTAGAGCGACAAAAAGTCGGCCTGCGCGTCGGACGCCTCGAGATCGCAGAAGAGATCGAACACCTCGGACAGGACCTCGTCGGGGCGCGCGTCGGACCGATCGATCTTGTTGATGACGACGAGCACCGGGAAGCCGAGCTCGAGCGCCTTGCGGAGCACGAAGCGCGTCTGCGGCAGCGGGCCCTCGGCCGAGTCGACGAGCAGGATGGCGCCGTCCGCCATCATGAGCGTCCGCTCGACCTCGCCGCCAAAGTCGGCGTGACCCGGGGTGTCGATGACGTTGATCTTGACGCCGGGGTCCTTGGGATCGCGCTTCCACCGGACGCTCGTGTTCTTCGCGAGGATGGTGATCCCCCGCTCCCGCTCGAGGTCGTTCGAGTCCATGACGCGCTCCTCGACCTGCTCGTTGTCGCGGAAGGTGCCGGACTGGCGGAGCATGTGATCGACGAGGGTGGTCTTGCCGTGGTCGACGTGGGCGACGATGGCGACGTTGCGGAGATCGTGGCGAGGCATGGGAAAGAGGGGCTCCCTTAGTGGACGGGCCCCAAGAAGGCGAGCGGCCTCTTGGCCCCGAGGCGCGCTCGAGCGCGAGCGCAGGGACGGGCACGAGGGCGAGCCCGAGCGGCGTCAGGATCGTCAGGTCCGATGGACGAGCGTGCTCCGCGCTGAGGAGCGACGCCGGATGGGGCTCGCGCGCCCCTGGCGCGGAGGTCGCTCGAGGACGTGCGTCGGCCCCCGGGGCGGGGCTCCGGTGACGGGCAGCCCGCCGAGGCTGGGACCAGAGCGCTCGGCGCTGGTGGTCTTCCGGCCGCGGGCAATCCCGGCTACCGGCGCGGGGCTTGTCGCGCTGGGATCTCCTCCGACTCGAGTCGCGCACGCTGACGGCGCTCTTCTGGGGCGCGATCGGCCTGCACGTCCTCGCGTTCTACGTGACGCCGTACCTGCCGCTGATCGACTACCACCAGCACGTCGCGCTCGCGGCGATCCTGTCGCGGATGTTCGATCCAGCCGCGCCCGAGCGCGCGCTCTACGACGTCAACTACGTCACGTACAACGGCGGGTTCCACGTGATGACGGCGCTCCTCGCCAAGGTCGTCCCGCCCTTCCACGCGGGGCGGATCGTCATGAGCGCGTACCCGGTGCTCTTCGGCCTGGCCGCGCTCTCGGTGGCCCGCGAGGCGGGGCGCCCGAGGTGGTACGCCTTCTTCGCGCTCCCGATCGTCTACAGCCGAGCGATGGCCTGGGGCTTCGCGAACTGGAACCTCACCTTCCCGGTCGCGGTGCTCGGCGTGACCTGGTTTCTCCGCTGGGCTCGCGGCGAGAGCAAGGTGCTGACGCGGCTGCTCCTGCTCTCCGTCTTCTGTGCGTACGGGCACATCTTCGCGATGGGGTGTCTGTGCCTCGGGGTCGCGGTGGTGCAGCTCTCGCGGCTCTCGGCGCTGTCGGACACCTGGGGGGGGCGGCTCGTCGCGCTCGTGCGGTCGCCCTTGCCCTTCTTGCCGGGGCTCTTCTGGTGCGCCTTCGCCTACTGGTACCAGAGCCGCCAGAGCTTCTCCAACTGGGAGGAGGCGGGGCTCAACGGGCTCGACGATCCGCTCTGGTGGAAGCTGAGGCACCTCCTCGACATGGCGGTGGGCAACGCGTGGGACTCGTCGGACGACGCCCTCCTCGCGCTCGCCGTCGCGGTCGCGCTGATCCTCACCTTCGCGGGCAGCGCCGAGCCGCCGTCGTCGAGGGAGGTGGAGGTGCTCGACCTCCGGGCGACGCGGTGGCTCTTCTGGGTCTTTCTAGGCTGTTACTTCGTGGTGCCCAAGGTGTTCATGGCCACGTGGTTCATCTCCGAGCGCTTCCTGCCCATCGCGGCGCTCTTCCTCGTCGGGGCGCTGCCGCTCCGCCTCATGCCGCACCGGGAGGAGCTGAGGACGGCGATCGCGACCATCGGCTTCGCGTCGGCGGCGAACACGCTCCGGTTGTGGACGACGATGGGAGACACGCGAGACGCCCTCGCGACGATCGACGACGTCCCCGAGGGGCGGAAGCTCATCGCAGTGATCCCCCACGGCGCCAACACGACCGAGCGCATTGGACGCGAAGTGTATGTACACCTCGCGGCGGTGTACCAGGCGAAAAAGCGCGGAGAGATCGCGTACAGCTTCACCAAGTTCGAGAGCATGCCGGTCCACTACAAGCCGGGGCTGGCGCCGCCGACGGTTCAGCCGGCCTTCGAGTGGCACGGCGAGTACTATGACGTCCGGCAGCGCTGGTGCCGCGCCTACGACGTGACGCTGGTGCGGAGCGTGGACGACGAAGATCCGGGGACACGGACCTTTCGCGGCGAGGCGTACAAGGTGCGGCTCCTGGCGCGCCACGGGCGATTTTATCTGTACGACACGAGCGCCCTGTCGATGGACGCCCCGGACGACTGACCATGGGAGCGCGCCTCCGGTCACGCCCCCGCTTACGCCTCCGCCCGTCGATGGACGCCGAGGACGACGGACCATGGGAGCGCGCCTCCGGTCACGCCCCCGCTTACGCCTCCGCCCGTCGATGGACGCCGAGGACGACTGATCGGGGGAGGGGAGCCGCCTCGTCGCCCCGAGCGAAGGCCGGCCGCACGCTGGCGAGCGTCGGAGAGCGTGCAGCGCGGACGTAGGGCTCCCAAGGATCTCCGTCATGCTACGCCGCCCCAGGCGGCACGCTGGCGACGCGAGGCACCGTGGCCGCTCCAGGAACCACCCTCGAGCACCGTGGTGTGGCCTCGGGGCCCCGGCGGTCCCCGGGGGAGGTGTCCTGGTTGCCTGGGACGCGCGGGCGGCGCGCGTCCGCGGCCCGTCAGTCGGTGAACGCGATCGTGTTCTCGAGCCGCCCGAGCCGCTCGATCTCGCACACCACGCGGTCCCCGGCCTGGAGCCATTGGTCGTCCGTGATCTTGCTGCCGTTCAGCTCGAGGAGGCACCCCGTCCCTACGGTGCCCGAGCCGATGACGTCGCCCGGGTATACCGTGACGCCGTAGCTCACGCGCTCCAGGATCTCGGCGAAGGTCCAGGTCATGTCCCGCGCGTTCCCCCGCGAGAGGATGATCTCGTTCACCGCGCAGGTCATCTCGAGATCGTACCGATCGCCCCGAGGCGTCGGGATCCTCCGGTCGGCGAGCTCGTCCTTCGTGACGAGGATGGGGCCGAGCCCCGTCGCGAAGTCCTTCCCTTTCGCGGGGCCGAGCGACAGCTTCATCTCCTCCATCTGGACGGCGCGGGCGGACCAATCGTTCATGATCATGAACGAATGGATGTAGGCGTCCGCGTCCTTCGCCGCGATGTCGCGCCCCTCCTTCCCCACGACGATCGCCAGCTCGAGCTCGAAGTCGAGCTTGTCGCGCTGCATCGGGCGCACCCGCAGCTCACCCGGGCCCACGACCGCCTGGTGGTTCGTGAAGTAGAAGACCGGGAACCGATCGTACTCTGGGATCATCGGGACACCACGGTTCCGTCGCGCGGCCTCGACGTGCTGGCGGAAGGCGTAGCCGTCGCGCATCGACGTCGGGCGCGGGATGGGCGCGAGGAGGCTCGCGCCACGGTACGGGACGAAGTGGCCGTCGGGGATCGACTCGGCGCGGGACGTTGCGTCCGCGATGGCCGCCAGGGCCTGCTCGCCGCCCTCGACGACGCCGAGGACGCCACGCGCGAGGAAGCTGGCGCCGGGGAGCGCCTTCTGGAGGTCGAGGATGCGGTCGCCGACGAGCGCGCCCGCGCGCGGTGCGGTGCCGTCGGTGAAGGTGACGAGCTTCATGGCCCAGGACGTTCACCACATCCGCGCGCCGAGGGGAAGGGACCGGGGATCGCAGGGGGGGAGCGTCCGGGTGTGCGCGCCTGCGCCGGCGCGCCCTGGCGCTACGGTGCCGATCCCACGTCGACCTCGCGCGCTCGGGGCACGCGTCGCGGGGGAGGCGGCGTGACCGGGCGTCGGGCTTGCGCGCGCGTGGAGCGCGTGGAGCGCGTGGAGCGCGTGGAGCGCGTGGAGCGCGTGGCCGTTCCGCGGAGGAGACGGCGCTCCCGCCGCCGCAACGTCAGGACATCATGCCGAGCACGAGGAAGGCGAGGAAGCCGACGAAGAACATCGCCGTGAGGGTCGGGGTCTCCATCGCCTCGTGCGCCTCGGTGAGCAGCTCCTCCGTCACGAGGAAGAGCAGCGCCGCGCAGCCGAAGGCGAGCACCCCCGCCAGCCAGTGCGTGGGCATCTTGCTGAGGACCGTCGTCCCGAGGACCGCGCCCGTGACGAAGGTCGCCCCGAGCCCGCCGAGCGCGGCGAGGCTCCGCGCGCGCGGCACGCCGGTCTTCGACATCGACGCCGACAGGGCGAAGCCGAGCGCCGTCAGCTCGACCGCGAGCGCCATCGCGAGCATGCGCCCCTCCTTCGCGCCGGCTGCGAAGCCGATGCCGATCATGAAGCCGTCCACGCCGAGATCGATCGCGATCCCCGCGAGCATCCCGAGCGGCAGCCTCCGCAGGAGGACGCTGTCGGGCGGCAGGCTCTCGCGCTCCTCTCGCTCGTGCTTCTCCTTCGTGTGCGTGAGCGACCGCACCCCGAGCATCGTCGCCACGCCGACGGCGAAGCCGATCACGGTCTCGATCGGCCGGTGATCCCGCAACAGATCCGGGATGAGCTCGACCGCGACGACGGCGAAGACCACCCCCGCCGCGAGGTGGAGCACGCCGCTGCGGACCCAGTTGCTGGGCGCGCGAGCGAGCCCGACGATCCCGCTGCCAAAGAACATCGCGGGCGGAACCACGGTGAAGGCGACCTGTTCGGCCGAGGCCATGAGCCGCGCATAGCAAGGGAGCGCCGAGGCGGCGTCAACCTGGTCGCGCGTCCGGCGCTCGCCGCCGAGGGCGTCGAGCGGGCCGCTCCCTCGGCGCGGAGCTTCGGACGTCCTGTCCGTCGGTGTTCCGTGTGTCGACGGAGGCCGAAGATCCTCGTCGCGATTTCGGGGCGGCTCGCGTACCATGACGGGATGGTCAGCCCATCCGTGCCTCCGCCGGGCTCCGCCAGCCCCTCTGCTGCCTTCGACTTCCAGCTCTCGGACGACGGCGTGATGGTCATCCGCTGGAACCGAACGGCGACGCCGGAGGAGTCGCGGTCGCTGATGGACCTCATCCGGCGCGAATGGGTCCTCGGCCGCCCTTACGCCTGCGCGATGATCACGCACCGCGACGTGAACGCCGACGCGCGGCATCGCAAGCTCTGGAGCGATTGGCACCTCGAGAATCGCCCGCGGATCGAGCGGTTGTGCCGTGGGGCCGTGATGACGCTCGACTCACCCGGCATCCGCGCGCTGATGACGGTGCTCGGGTGGTTCTCGCCGACGGGGTACCCCGTCAAGTACGTCGCCACCGAGGAGGAGGCGGTCCGCTGGGCGCGCGCGCTGATGGCGCGTAAGTGAGCCCCGCGTCGACGCGGCGGCACGAGCGCGGCAGGTTGGCTGACGCGCGGGGACGGCGAGAGGCGAGCGTCACGGAGCCCGCGTGTCGCCCCGCCTCGAGCCGTGGGAGAGCGCACCCGCTCGTATCGGCCGAGGAGGCGTGTGTCACGCAGCCGGGGGGTGGGGTGCGGCGGGGCGGCGGAGAGCGCACGCTCGAGGCGGGGATTCGGCCCCATTTCGGGGCCAATGCTGGATCACGGCGCCCACGGTGGGGGTGTCGAAGGAGATCGTCAGCGTGTCGTCCGCGAGGGTGTGGGTCGAGCCGCCCTCTCCGAGGAAGTGAGTGGGCGTCGTCTGTGTCCCGGGGGTGGGCACGCCGCCCAGGGGGGCGTGTTCCTCGAGCCGCCCTCTCCGAGGAAGTGAGTGGGCGTCGTCTGTGTCCCGGGGGTGGGCACGCCGCCCATGGGGGCGTGTTCGTGGACCTGCGCTTGGCCCCTGCGGTCACGTGAGTCCCATGGTGAGCCGTGTCCTGGCGCCCTCGATGCCATGGGACGCGGCGCACCATCCTGCCGTGACGGCTCGTGGAGCTCCGCGCTCGCCTCCCGCGAGGCGCTCGGGATCGCTACCTCGCCGCGGACGCCCCTGTGCCCAGCAGCCGCGGCAGGTGCGCCTCGAAGGAGTAGCGCACCATCCTGCCGTGGACGCCCTTCTGCGGAGGTGGCGTCAGCTCGGAGAGCACGACCTTGCCCTCGGCGCCCTTGCGCACCTCGCTCAAGATTGTCCCATAGGTGGCATAATCGCGCTGCCACGTGTAGGGCTGCCACGTCACGACGAGCTCCGTCTCCGAGGGCGCCTCCGCGAGCGACCGCGCGTCGTCCTCGGTCATGCACGCGTCGATCGACATCCCCGCGAGCACGCGCAGGCTCGTCCCCGCGAGCGCCGAGGCGAGCCCGCCGCCCGGGTTGCACGCGCCCCCCGAGTGGCCCGCGACGACCACCCGATCGAGATCGATCGTCGTCTCGGCGCCGAGCGCGCGCACCACCTCCTCGACGGTGCGATCGAGATCGTAGTGCGCGAAGAGCGTGCGCGGCAACTTGGCCGACTCCCGCGTCGTCGGCCCCGCGAGCACGAAGGGCGCGACGTCGCCGCGCCCGACGAGCTCGGCGACCACCTCGCGCACGTCGAGCGGGTGCTCGCCCGCGCTGCCGCCCATCGAGTGGAACCGCACGGTCTTCTTGTTGACCCCGTGGAGGAAGACGACGAGCGGGATGCGCCGCTGGCCGCGCGCCTCCTTGGGGACGAAGATGCGCAGCTCGTGCTGCTCGTCCGGGTGGCGGACGTCCCTCGCCGAGTGCGCGACGTCGATCGTCTTGCCGCCGCGTAGGGCGGCCCCGAGGGCGGGCGGGGCGAGGGTGAGCGCCAGCGTGGCCGAGAGGAGCGCGCGCCTCATCTCGGGCTCCCTGCGCGCCGGAAGGGCTTGCGCGTCACGCGCACCCGCACGATCTCGTCGCCGCGCGCGACCGTGAGGACGACCGTGGTCCCGACGACGCCGCGGAGCCGCTCGCGCACGCCCTCCGCGCCGAGATCCCGGACGTCCTCGCCGTCGACGAAGAGCAGCTCGTCGCCCGGCCGGAGCCCCGCCTCGGCGGCGCCGAGCCCCGCGGGCGCGTCGCGCACGAACACGCGCGGCTCGTCGCCCCGCACGCCGAAGACCGCGCCGACGGAGCCGATCGGAGGCCCGCAGCCGGCCATCGCGACGAGGGAGAGCAGGACGAGCCCCACTTTGCTACCCTCGCGCCGAGACATGTCGCTCCGCATCGATCAGGACCAGCGGCGCTTCCGGCAGATCGTCCGCGGCAAGATCCGCGAGAACCTGAAGCGCTACGTGTCGCACGGCGAGATCATGGGGAAGAGGGGCAAGGACGTCGTCTCGATCCCCATACCGTACATCGACATCCCGCGCTTCCGGTACGGCGACAAGCAGGGCGGCGGCGTCGGGCAGGGCGAGGGGAGCCCCGGTGATCCGATGGGCGGCGACCCGGGCGAGGGCGAGGGGGCGGGCAAGGCCGGGAAGGACGCGGGCGAGCACTCGCTCGAGGTCGACGTGACGCTCGAGGAGCTCGCGGAGATCCTCGGTGAGGAGCTCGAGCTGCCCGACATCGACAACAAGGGCAAGGCCACGATCTCCGACGAGAAGGAGCGCTACGTCGGCATCCGTCGCATCGGTCCGCAGTCGCTGCTCCACTTCCGGCGGACGTACCGCGAGGCCTTGAAGCGCCAGGTCGCGGCGGGGCTCTTCGATCCCGGGCGCCCGAGCGTGGTCCCCATCCCCGAGGACAAACGCTACCGGTCGTGGAAGACGCAGCGCGAGCCCGTGGCCAACGCGGTCATCGTCTACATGATGGACGTGTCGGGCTCGATGGGCGACGAGCAGAAGGAGATCGTGCGGATCGAGTCCTTCTGGATCGATACGTGGCTGAAGAAGCAGTACAATGGCCTCGAGAGCCGCTACATCGTGCACGATGCCGTGGCGCGTGAGGTCGATCGCGAGACCTTCTTCCACACGCGCGAGTCGGGCGGCACGATGATCAGCTCCGCGTACAAGCTCTGCGCCGACATCTTGGAGACACACTACCCGGCCGCCGAGTGGAACGCGTACCCCTTTCACTTCTCGGACGGCGACAACTGGTCGATGGACGACACCCTGCAGTGTGTGGAGCTCCTCAGGTCGCGCGTCCTTCCGAGGGCGAACATGTTCGCCTACGGCCAGGTGGACTCACCCTATGGTTCGGGCCAATTCTTGAAGGACCTGAAGGAGCACCTCGGCGCCGATCCTCGCGTCGTCACGAGCGAGATCCGCGACAAGGACGCCATCATGCAGAGCATCAAGGACTTCTTGGGGAAGGGGCGCTGACCGATGAGCAAGCTCACGGAGACGACGACGCTCCCCCCGTACCTCCGGGACGAGCAGGCGCGCATCGAGGCCGCGGCGCGCGCGGCGGGGCTCGACTTCTTCCCCACGGTCTTCGAGATGCTCTCGTACGATCGGATGAACGAGATCGCCGCCTACGGGGGCTTCCCGACGCGCTACCCCCATTGGCGCTTCGGGATGGAATACGAGCAGCTGTCGAAGAACTACGAGTACGGCCTCTCGAAGATCTACGAGATGGTCATCAACAACAACCCCTCGTACGCCTACCTGCTCGAGGGCAACAGCCTGACCGAGCAGCGGATGGTCATCTGCCATGTGCTCGGGCACGTCGACTTCTTCAAGAACAACTTCTCTTTCCGCGTGACCGATCTGGACGCGGGGGGCGCCGTCGTCGACCCGACGAGGCGCCCCGAGCCGTACGATCCGGAGCGGCGTTGGGTGGACAAATTCGCGAACCATGGGGCCCGCATCCGTCGCCACATGGATCGCCACGGCGTCGCGAAGGTGGAAGAGTTCGTCGATCGGTGTCTCTCGCTCGAGAACCTCGTGGATCCCCACAAGCCCTTCCGGCCGAGGACGGCGACCGAGCCCGAGGGCGACGACGCGGAGGGCGAGCTCGAGGTCCCGAAGCTCCGCGCGAAGGGCTACATGGACAAGTACATCAACCCCGCGGAGCACCTCGAAGAGGAGAAGAAGCGGCTCGAGGCGGCCCGCGAGGCCGAGCGCCGCTTCCCCGAGCGGCCCGACCGCGACGTCCTCGGCTTCTTGCTCGAGCACGCGCCGCTCGAGCGGTGGGAGCACGACGCGCTCGAGGTGGTGCGAGAGGAGGCGTACTACTTCCTCCCGCAGATCCAGACCAAGATCATGAACGAGGGCTGGGCCAGCTACTGGCACTCGAAGCTCATGACCGAGACGATCGCGTCCGGTGAGGACATCCTCGACTACGCGGATCGGAACGCGTCGGTCCTCGCGACGAGCGGCGGCAGGCTGAACCCGTACAGGCTCGGCGTCGCCATCTTCCGGGACATCGAGCGGCGCTGGGACATGGGGCGCTTCGGCGCGGCGTGGGACGAGTGCGACGATCTCGAGGCGCGGCGGTCGTGGGATCTGCGGCTCGGCAAGGGACGTGAGAAGATCTTCGAGGTCCGCGCGCTCTACAACGACGTCACCTTCCTCGACGCGTTCTTGACGGAGGAGCTCGCCATCGAGCAGAAGCTCTTCACCTTCGGGTATTCGCACCGCCGCGAGCGCTTCGAGATCGAGTCTCGCGAGTTTCGTGCCGTGAAGGACAAGCTGCTCGCCCAGCTCACCAACGGCGGGAGCCCCGTCATCGCCGTCGTGGACGCGAACTTCGAGAACCGCGGGGAGCTGCTCTTGAAGCACGACTTCGCCGGCGTCGAGCTCCGCGCCGACTACGCGAAGGAGTGCCTCGGCGCGCTCGTCCGCATCTGGCGTCGCCCCTGCGCGGTCGCGACGGTCGTCGACGGCAAGCCCGTCCTCCTCCGCTACGACGGCCGCGAGCACTCGTCGCGCGCCTTCGGCGCCTGAGGGCGATGGAAGCGCGACGGCCGCGCCCCGAGAGGGACACGGCCGTCGGCGACTCGAGACGCGAGGGCGGGCTCAGCCCTTGGCCGCGGCGACCGCCTTCGTGAGCTCGGGCACGACCGCGAAGAGATCCGCCACGAGGCCGTAGTCCGCGACCTGGAAGATGGGCGCGTCCCCGTCCTTGTTGATCGCGACGATGACCTTCGATCCCTTCATGCCGGCGAGGTGCTGGATGGCGCCCGAGATGCCGATCGCGACGTAGAGCTGCGGCGCGACGATCTTGCCGGTCTGGCCGATCTGGAGATCGCTCGGGGCGTAGCCCGCGTCGCAGGCCGCGCGGCTCGCGCCGATGCCGGCGCCGAGCAGATCGGCGAGCGGATCGAGCACCTCGGCGAACTTCTCCTTGAGCGCGCGGCCGCCGGCGATGATGGTCTTCGCCTCGCCGAGCGCGGGGCGCGCCGACTTCACCTGGTCGAAGGACACGAACTCGACGCGCTCGGCGCCGGGGCCCGCGGGGGCGACCGCGAAGTCCTCGACGGGCGACGCGCCGCCGCTCGGCTCGGCCGCGGCGAATTCGCTCTGTCGCACGGTGACCACCTGGGTGGCTGTCGTGACCGAGCAGTAGCCGTACGCGTTCCCGGCGTAGATGGGGCGCTTGTAGACGAGCTTGTCGCCGTCCTTGGACACCGCGGAGATGTCCGTCGCGTAGCCCGCGTCGAGCGCGGCCGCCACCCGCGGCAGGAGATCCTTGCCGAAGGACGACGCGCACGCGACGATGACGCCGAAGCCCTTGGCCGCGGCGATGACCGTGGGCGCGAAGGCCTCGGCGCGGTAGTTCGCGAGGCCCGCGTCTTCGGCGGCGAGGACCTTGGTCGCGCCGTAGCCGGCGAGATCGGCGGCGGCGGCCTTCGCGCCCGCGCCGACGACGAGGATGGTGAAGGGCGCGCCCACCTGCTTCGCGAAGGTGATCGCCGCGTGTGTGGTCTTCTTGATCTTGCCCTCGGCAAGCTCTGCGACGACGAGAGTGTCAGCCATGTCCGTTGCCTCCTGCTCCTTCAGATGACCTTCGCTTCGTTCTTGAGACGGTCGACGAGCTCGCCGACGTCCTTCACCTTGATGCCGGCCTTCCGCGCGGGCGGCGGCTCGTACTTCGAGTAGGCGACGCGCGGGGTGATGTCGGTCGTGAGCTCCGCGAGCTTCACCTCGGCGAGGGGCTTCTTCTTCGCGGCCATGATGGCGGGCAGCGGGGCGAAGCGGACGCCGTCGTTGTACTTGAAGTCCCGCTTCGTCTGCTTCGAGTAGACGCTCGTCGGGGCGACGATGCGCAGGTCGACGGTGACGACCGCCGGGAGCTTGACGCGGAGGGTGAGCACGCCGCCGTCGACCTCACGGCCGACGAGGAGCGCGCCGTCCTCCTCGTGGATGGTCGCGGCGAAGGTCGCCTGCGGCCAGCCGAGCAGCTGCGCGAGCATCTGGCCCACCTGGTTCGCGTCGCCGTCGACGGCCTGCTTGCCGAGGAGGACGACGTCGGGCTTCTCGCGCTCGACGAGGGCTCTCAGCGCCCGCGCGACGGTGGAGCCGTCGATCTCTTCGTCCTTGGTGTCGACGCGGATCGCGCGATCGGCGCCCGTCGCGAGCGCCTGGCGGAGCGTCGTCTCCGTCTCCTTCGCGCCGAAGGTCACGACGACGACCTCGCCGCCGCGGGTCTTCGGGGTCGCGCCGTTCTCGGTGAGGCGCAGGGCAGCCTCGAGCGCGTACTCGTCGAAGGGGTTCGGCTTCCATTCGAGGCCGGTGGTGTCGATGCCGGTCGCCGAGATCTTGATTTTGTTGGCGTTGTCCGGGTCGGCAACGCGCTTCAACGCAACGAGAATTTTCACGTGAGAACCTCCGTTGGACGGCGCTTCGGGTAGTGACTCTGGCGCGACGTGTCAACGAGGCTCGACGAGGAACGCAAAGGTTTCGGCGAAACGCCGGCGCGCGGAGTGGTCGTTCGTGGGCGGTCGACGCCGGCGCGACGGGCGCAGGTGTGCGCGGAGGGGGGATGGGCCCCGCGTCGCGGATCGTGGGGGGCGCGGGCGCCGCTGGGGTGGCCGCCGGGCGCGAGCCGCGGTGGCGCGGGGCGTGCGTGTCGTTGGCGCTTGCGTTGGGCTCGATCCTCGGTAGGTTCGCGCGCGTGACGATGGTCCCCTGCTCGAGGCCCGAGCACCATGCGCCAGCGCACCTGCCCGACGAGCTCCTCCGCGCGCTCCTGCGCGAGCGGTCGAGGTTCCTCTCGTTCGCGCGGCGACGTCTCCACGCGTCGGACGACGCGGAGGACGTGTTCCAGGAGGCGCTCGCGCGGGCCTCCTCTCGGCTCGGGGGGCTCCGCGACTGCGGCGCGCTCGAGGCGTGGTTCTTCCGGGTGCTGCGCACCGTGGCGTTCGATCACGCGGCGCGCGTCGACGCGGAGGCACGCAAGCGCGCCGCGCTCGCCCTCGAGGCCGCGCCCGACGCGACCGCGCCACCCCACGACACCTGCGCGTGCAGCCTCCGCGAGCTCGAGAACCTGTCCGACGCCTACCGGGAGATCCTGACGCGCGTCGTCTTGCACGAGGAGCCGCTCGGCGACGCAGCGAACGCGCTCGGTGTGACGCCGAACAGCGCCGGCGTGCGGCTGCACCGCGCGCGACATGCCCTCCGTGGCGCCCTCGCGGCGCGGTGCGGCACGACCTCGTCGTCGGCATGCCTGGATTGCGGCTGCGACGATCGCCCGAGCGGCGACGGCTGAGCGCGCCTCTCCGTGCGCCGCGCCCGTCGCGATCGTGGGCCAGATGCCGCGGGGCGAAGGGCCTCGGAGCGAAGGGGCGAAGGGGCGTAGGCATGTGGAGCGAGGGGCCGCGAGCACCGGCCAGACCGCGCAGAGCGGAGCCCGCGAGTCGCCATTCCCGACGGCTCCTGACTCGTGTAGAATCCGGGCATGCGCACGATCACCGTCCTTGCCGCCGTCTCCCCCTTCCTCCTGCTCGTCGCCTGCGGAGGCAGCGGCGACGACTCGAACACGGAGCCCGGGCCCGGGCAATCCGGGGCGTCGGGTGCGACGAGCGGGAGCGGGGGCGCGGCCGGGAAGGGGACATCGGGGAGCGGCGCGTCCGCCGGCTCGAAGGCCGGCTCGTCGGGGACTGGAGGGGCCGGGGCGGGAGGGTCCACGGCGGGCACCGGCGGGACGAGCGGCGGGGGTACGGGCGGCTCGGTGTCGGGCGCGGGTGGGACGAGCGGCGGGGGTACGGGCGGCGCGGGGGCTGGTGGGACGAGCGGCGCTGGCGCGGGTGGCACGACGGGCGGAAGCGCTGGCGCCGGTGGCTCGGTGTCCGGCGCGGGTGGCGCGACGGGTGGCGGCGCGGGCCTGGGTGGCGCGACGGGCGGCGGCGCGGGCGTGGGTGGTGCGACGGGCGGGAGCGGCGGCTCGGTCGCGGGCTCGGCGGGGTCTGGCGGGGCGCCCGTGTGTACGCCGGGTGCGACGAAGGACTGCTACACGGGACCGGCGAGCACGCTGGGGGTCGGCATGTGCAAGGGGGGGACGCAGACCTGCAAGCCGGACGGCTCGGGGTACGGCAAGTGCGAGGGCGAGGTGGTCCCTGCGCTCGAGACCTGCAACACGCCCGGGGACGACGACTGCGACGGGCAGGTGAACGAGGACGGGATAGGGTGCGCGTGCACGGTGGGGACGTCGATCGCCTGCTACGAGGGCCCGGCGGGGACGATGGGGGTGGGCATCTGCAAGCCGGGCGTGGCCGACTGCAAGCCCGACGGGTCCGGCTTCGGGGCGTGCAATGGGCAGGTCTTGCCGCAGACGGAGACGTGCAACACCCCGGTGGACGACGACTGCGACGGGGAGACAAACGAGGACGGCGCCGGTTGTGTGTGCGTCCCGGGGTCGGCGGCGCCCTGCTACGAGGGGCCGGTCGGCACACAGAACGTGGGGGTGTGCAAAGGCGGGACGAAGACGTGTCTACCGGACGGGACGGGGTACGGGGCCTGTGAAGGGCAGATCGTGCCGAGCAAGGACAACTGCGGGACGCCGGACGACGAGGACTGCAACGGCAGCGCGTACACGTGCACGGGGGCGGGGCAGGAGTGCTACCCGATGACGGGCGACTGCATCGACGCCTGCGATCCGGTGCTCATCGGCAAGAGCTATCAGGGCTGTGAGTACTACCCGACGGTCACGTCGAACTCCCTGCTCGTGCTCGGGTCCTTCACGTTCTCCGTGGCGGTGTCCAACACGAGCAACAAGCCCGCGTCGGTCACGGTGACCCAGGGCGCGACGACCATCTCCAGCGTCACCGTAGCGGCGAACAGCGTGCAGATCATCAACCTGCCGTGGGTGTCCCAGCTGAGGAGCCCGGGGGGCTCGGTGCGGGTGAACCAGGGCGCCTACCGGCTCGTGTCGACTCGCCCCGTCACCGTGTATCAGTACAATCCGCTCCAGTACGCCTCGGGCGGGTCGAACTCGTACACCAACGACGCGTCTCTCCTCCTCCCGAAGAACGCGATGACCGGCAATTACCGCGCGATCGCGCGGCACCACTGGGCTGGATACTCGGGCTTCTACGCCGTGACGGCCGTCGAGGACAACACCTCGGTGACCCTGGCGAAGGGGCCGCAGGGAGGGCAGGTCAAGGCCGGCATCCCGGGGATCGACGCGACCGGGGCGGGCACCGTGACCTTGAACCGAGGCGACGTCATCCAGCTCCTGACGAACGGCGGCACCAGCAACTCGGATCCGAACGACGTCACCGGCGCGCTCATCACGGCGAGCAAGCCGGTGCAGGTCATCGGAGGCCACAACTGCACCTTCGTCCCCGACAACACAGGGTACTGCGATCATCTCGAGGAGTCGATGTTCCCCATCGAGACGATCGCGAAGGACTATATCGTGACCTCTCCGCTCATCGCCGTGAACACGCCGAAGGCGAACATGGTGCGGATCGTGGCCATCGATCCCAACGTCCAGCTCACCTACGATCCTCCTCAGGCGGGCGCCCCCACCACGATCGCGAGCGCGGGTGGGTGGGTCGAGTTCCAGTCTGGCGCGAGCTTCCAGATCTCGGGGACGGGGCGGTTCCAGGTCGCGCAGTACATGCTCGGCCAGGGCGCGGGCGGAGGCTCGGGGGATCCGGCCATGGCGCTCACCGTCCCGCCCTTCCAGTACCGGCGAGACTACCTCTTCCACGCGCCGACGAACTACTCGAGCAACTTCGCGGCCATCATCGCGCCCGTGGGGGCGTCGGTGACGCTCGACGGCGCGGCCGTCACGGGCTTCGCGACGATCGGCGGGACGGGCTACGCCGTCAAGCACGTGTTGCTCAGCAACGCGGGCAACGGCAACCACACGCTCGTCTCTGACACCGCGATCGGCGTCACCGTGTACGGCTACGGTCAGTACACGAGCTACTGGTATCCGGGCGGGCTCGATCTCCGCAACTTCAACTGAGGCTGGGCCCTTCGTCTCCGGCGCCCGGGCTCATCCCCGAGCGTCCCCGACGGGGCTCGGTAGGTCACGCTCGCGAGGCTCGCGTCCGGGCCTCGCGGCGCTGACGGTCGCGCGGTCGTCTCGCCGACATCGCGGGGCGAGACCCTGCCGGCCGGGCGCGCCGGCGTCAATCCGGGCAGGCGCTGCCGAGCGGCATCACCGCCGGGATCGTCGCCTTGCCCTTGTCGAAGAAGCTCTTCAAGAAGCAGCCATACTGGTACTTCACCGCGTCGAGCTGCGTGTAGAGCGCGTGGGCGTCGTAGACGCCGTCCCCCTCGAACTGGAGCACCGCGCCCGTGTACTTCGCGCCCGTCGCGCTCGTGAGATCCTCGGTGACGGGCAGCGGCAAGAGGCCGTCGAGCCCCGCCAGCTTCAGCGCGGGCTGCATCGAGGGCCACACCTCTTGGCCCGCCATGGGGTGCCCGTACGCGAGCGCGATCGCGTCGTACACCGTGGTCGGGAAGTACGAGTCCCCCTTGCCCACGGGCTCGTAGATGCTCCTCGCTGGGTGATTGGGCAGCGGAGCGCGGCCCACGCGCGGCATGTACACGATGGGATCGGACGCCTCGCAGGCCGTCTGGAAGAGGTGGAGCCCCGGGTTCATGTGGGTGAGCTTCACGCCCGTCAGCTTCAAGAGGAGGGCGATCTGGCCGGCGGTGTTCCCGGTGAGCTGGGTCTTCAGGATGAAGTAGCTCCAGTAGCCACCGGCCCCCGTCGGGACCGCCGCCTCGATGCGCGGATCGGTCGCGGCGACGAGGTTCGCGTACATCCCGCCCATCGATTGTCCCTGGACGGCGACCGGAGCGGCGCGGAAGCGGTACGCCGTTTCGCCCGGCGGCAGGGAGAGCCCAGAACACTGTTCTACCACGCTGGCCGGGATCTGGAGCTTCAGGAGCGCGTCCAGGAAGAGTCGCTGCTCGAGGACGCCCTGGCGGAAGGTGTCGCGGAAGGCGGCGAGGTTGTTGAAGTTGAGGTAGGCGATCTCGCTCGCGCCCGGGAGGCGCTCCGGGTTCAGCGGCAGGGCGGAGCCTGCCATCGCGAGCCCGTGCGCGGCGACCACGTGGGCCGGGCCTTCACCCTTCTTGTTGCAGCCCTTCACCTTGTTCCAGGTGTCGAGGCGCACGCTCGGATCCTTGTCGTCGCCGGGGTGCTCGGGGCACTTCGAAGGATCGCCCTCGGGCGCCCAGGTCCCCCTGTCGACGAGCGCCGAGGAGAGCCCCCCCGAGCCGTGGAGGAAGAGGACCAGCGGGTAGCCGCCCGCGGGCATGGCTTGTTTGGGAAGAGTGATGCGGAAGGGCGCGCTCGCCTCCCCCTGCTTGACAGGCGCGCCGCCCTGGACATCGATGAGCCCGTCCTTGTCGTACGGCGGCTTACCGCGCTGGAAGACCGGGTACTTCACGGTCCCCACGAGCTCGCAGTACCTGGGGTGCGTCGCGCCGTCGTCCGGGTCCACGTGGAGCCCATCCAGCGCGACGTCGTAGTCGGCCATCACGCGATCGGCGAGGGCCGCGAGCTCGCCGACGACGTCGCCCGTCGTGAAGACCGTCGCCGAGGCGAGGTCCTTCGGCGTAAGACCGAGGGTCGGCAGGGTGTCGGCGAGCGGTTTGTACAGCGCGACGGCGCGCTCGCCCCACGCCCTGCCGGGCGAGGTGCCCGCGAGGAGCGCGGTGAGCGCGGGCGGCGCGGGGAGCGGTGAGCCCGACACGGTGGGCGCGCTCGTCCTGACGACGAAGGCGTACGCGCGTTTCGGCGCGAGGACGAAGCCCGGGTACGGCGCGACACCGACCGTGTTCGGCTGCACGTACTCGTCGCCCGGGAAGGTGGTCGCGACGACGGGCACGAGCTTGCCTCGCTCTGGAGACGCTGAATCGACGTCGACGAGGAGGAAGGGCGACGAGGCGACGGCGGGGATGGGTGTCTCGCCGTCTTGCGGGGTGAGCTCCTCGGTGAGCTTGAAGTAGGCGACCGGGACCTGCGGGAAGCCGCGCCGATCCTGCGCCACGGGCCGCAAGACCTCGAGCAGCTGCACCGGAGAGTCCGGGTAGTTGGGCCAGCCGGTCGTGTCGGGGCCGCCCTCCTTCGTGAGCCGAAGATCGGAGGGGTAGGGGAAGTCGAAGAAATGCGCCTGCGTGCGCAGATCGGCGCCGAGATCGAAGCCCGCCGTCACGGGGAGCTCGCTGGCGGGCGGCTGGGTCCTCGCGTCGTCGTCGCCGCCGCCGCCGCAGGCGAGGGGCAGCAGCAGGGACAGGGCGAGCGTGAGTCGGGCTTTCATGGGTCCGCATCGTAGCTGCCTTCGAGAGCTCTCGGCACCCGGAGATCTCTGGTACCACCACGCCATGGTGCCCCGCCCCGTGGTGCTCGTGATCCTCGATGGCTTCGGCCTCCGCGACGCGCGTGAGGACAACGCCGTCCTGCTCGCCAAGGCGCCGCGGCTCCACGCGCTCCTCACAGAGTACCCGCACACGACGCTCGGCGCGAGCGGCCCCGACGTCGGGCTCCCGCCGGGGCAGATGGGCAACAGCGAGGTCGGGCACCTCAATTTTGGCGCTGGGCGCGTCGCCTTCATGGACATCTCGCGCATCGACGTCGCCGTCGCGGACGGCTCGCTCGCGAAGAACACGGAGATCGCGCGCGCCGTCGCGCACGCGAAGGAGCGCGGGGGGCGGCTGCACCTGCTCGGCCTCGTCTCGGACGGCGGCGTGCACAGCTCGCTCACGCACCTCTTCGCGCTGGTCGACGTCGCGCACGAGGCCGGGGTCCAGGTCGTCGTCCACGCCTTCCTCGACGGCCGCGACACGCCGCCGAGGAGCGCGGTCGGGTACCTCGAGGCGCTCTCGCGGAGGCTCGACGGCAAGGGTGTCGTCGGGACCGTCTCGGGGCGATACTACGCGATGGATCGTGACAAGCGCTGGGAGCGCGTCGCGCTCGCGCACGCCGCCATCGTGGACGCGCGCGGCGAGCGGCGAGCGTCGGCGATTGACGCTGTCACGCGCTCGTACGAGCAGGGCAAGGACGACGAGTTCGTCGTGCCCGTCGTCGTCGGCGACTACGGCGGCGTCACCGCCGAGCGCGACGCGGCGATCTTCTTCAATTTTCGCGCCGACCGCGCGCGCGAGCTGTCGGCAGCGCTCACGCAGCCCGGGTTCGACGGCTTCCTGCGCGGCGCGGGCCGCGAGGCTCCCTTCGGGCGCTACCTGTGCATGACGACGTACGACGAGAAGCTCGGGCTCCCCATCGCCTTCCCCAAGGAGACGTACCCCGACATCTTCCCCGAGATCGTCGCGCGCGCCGGGCTCACGCAATTTCGGTGCGCAGAGACGGAGAAGTTCGCGCACGTGACCTTCTTCTTCAACGGCGGGCGCGAGGAGCCCTTCCCCGGTGAAGTGCGGAAGCTCGTCCCGAGCCCGCGCGACGTCGCGACCTACGATCAGAAGCCCGAGATGAGCGCGGCGGGGGTCACGGACGCCGCCGCCGAAGCCATCTCGAGCGGCCAATTCGATTTCGTCCTCGTGAACTTCGCGAACCCGGACATGGTCGGGCACACGGGGTTCCTCGACGCGGCGATCTCCGCGGTCGAGGCGGTCGACCGCGGCGTCGGGGTGCTCCTCGACGCGACGCTCGCCGCGGGGGGCGCCTTCCTCCTCACGGCCGATCACGGCAACTGCGAGCTCATGCGCGACCCCGAGACCGGCGCGCCGCACACCGCCCACACGACGAACCCGGTCCCCTTCGTCCTCGCGCAGGGGGCCGCGCGCCCGGCGCTCCGCTCGGGCGGGCGCCTCGCGGACGTCGCACCGACGATGCTCGCGCTCCTCGGGATCCCTCAGCCCGCGGCGATGACGGGCGAGAGCCTCCTCTCGACGTGAGGGCGCCCTGACGAAGATCGGCCCCTACCGCGCCACGAGCAAGGTCGCCGAGAGCGCCGTGTGGGTGCTCTTGACGGCCGAGCACGTCGTCTTGGGGCGCAAGGCGTTCGTGCGTACGCCCCGCGGGGTCCTCGATCCCGACTCGCAGCTCGTCGAGCCGCTCCTCCGTGAGGCGACGCTCCTCGCGAGCCTCGCTCATCCGAACGTGCTCGCCCTCCACGAGCTCATCCGCACGGACACCGAGCTCGGTGTGGTGATCGAGCACGCGGAGGGCTCGCTCCTCTCGGCGCGGCTCTCACGGGGCTCGCTCGGGGTCGAGGAGGCGGCGCGGCTCGTCCGCGACGTGCTCGCGGCGCTCGCGCACGCGCACGGGCGCGGGGTCGTCCACGGCGCGCTCGCGCCTCGTCACGTCGTCGTCTCCTCCGATCGCGCGCGGCTCCTCGGCTTCGGGCTGCACGCGGGGCCGCTCCCGCTCGACGCGGACGAGACGCTGGACGATCCCACCGCTCCCGAGGTGCGACTCGGCGGGACGCCGACCACGGAGAGCGACGTGTTCGCGGTGGGGACGCTCGCCTTCCGCGTCTTCTCCGGCGAGGGGGCCTTCGACGCGCCCCCGGACGTCCCCGGGCGGCGGGCGATGAGCGCCGCACCGAGGCTCCTCGACGAGGTCGTGCCCGGGCTCCCTTCGAGGCTGTCACGGCTCCTTGCGCGGTGCCTCTCCGAGCGGCCAGAGGACCGCTACGGCTCGGCCGGGGAGGTCCTCGCCGAGTGGGACCGCCTGTTCGGGGACGGGGAGCAGGCGCCGAAGGTGAGCCGCATCCTCGGCGTCGCACCCGAGTCAGCGCCGGACGAACCCGTCGCGCGATCGATGTGGGTGACGCTCGGCGGGCTCTTGTTCGTGCTCTTCGCGCTCGTGCTCGGGCTGTCCTTGCTCCACGTCCGCTCGCCGGACGGCGCGCTCGTCGAGCGCCCCGGCGCGCTCGATCTCGTCCCCGAGCGCGCGGGGTTCTTGCGGGTGCTCGCGCGACCTTGGGCAAGGGTCTACATCGACGGTGTGCTGGTCGAGACGACGCCCTTCGCGAGGCCGATCCCGCTCGGCGCGGGGCTCCACGACGTCGTCCTGAAGCACCCGGCTGGACCAGACGTGAAGCGCCATGTCCGCATCGGCGAGGGCGAGACCTCCGTGCTCGAGGTGGAGATGCCCGTCCCCCCGCCTCCACCTCCGCCGCGGCCGAGCGCGTCGTCGCCACCGAAGGACCCATGACCTTCGTCGACGCGTTCGGCCGCGGCGGAGGCGGAGGCGGGGAGGGACGTGAGCCTGCCACGAGCGTCCACCCTCGTGACGTCGTGGCGGTGCCGGCCATCGACGCGGCGCGTGGGGGGCGCGATCCCGCTGCGCGCGGCAGCGGGCGTGGCGTCGCGGCTCGTGCATGCTCGTCGGTCCTCGGGGCGTGGCTCCTCCTCGCCGGAGGATGCACGATCCACGCGTCGCCGCCGCCGTCGGCCTCCGCGCCGAGCGGCTCGGAGGAGCCCGTCGAGCCGGGTGGGTGCGCGACGCACGTCGAGGCGTCGCACCAGGCGACGCTCCCGACCTTCGACGGGGGGAACGTGGCATTGTACCCGGGAGAATCCGTCTGCCTCGAGTACGTCGAGGAGGGCCCCGTCGTGCGCCTCGTCCGGCTCGTCCCGTCCGCGCGAGCCGCTGCCACCGAGAAGGTCCTCTCGCTCTCCCTCGCGGCGAAGGACGGCGGCGCCACGCTGACCGTCCGGCACGCTTCGCGGCAGCCGATGCGCTACGGCGCGCGCGTCGTCGTCCCGACGCCGGACGGCAAGTTCACCTTCGAGCCGGCCGATCCCTGCCCCGTGCGGCCGGGCGAGCCCAAGCTCGAGACCTGGGAGCACCCCGTCGAGATCGTCGTCTTCGGTCGCTTCGCGCTCTCGGACGAGGCATGTCCATAGATGCAACTGAGTTGCAACGACAAGGCTGTCTCGCGATCTCCGGGGCCAGTTGCGGCGGCGGGAGGGCGCTTGCTAGAAGGCGCGGGCGCTCGCCGTCCGGGGCGCGCTCGTGCCCGTAGCTCAGCCGGAAGAGCAGGAGATTTCTAATCTCCCGGTCAGTGGTTCGATCCCACTCGGGCACGCCCATCCCCCGCGAACCCAAGGAGACTCCGATGTCCGTTCAGCGTGTGGTCGTCGTACGTCATGGCGAGACCGAGTGGAGCCAGCTCGGTCGGCACACCGGCCGCACCGACGTGCCGCTCACCGAGCGGGGGCGCTCCCAGGCACGGGCGCTCGCCGCGCCGCTCTCGCGTGAGCGCTTCGCGCTGGTCCTCACGAGCCCGCTCTCTCGCGCGAAGGAGACGAGCGCGCTCGCGGGGTTCGGAGCGGCAGCGATCGAGGAGCCGGCTCTCCTCGAGTGGGACTACGGCGAGGTCGAGGGGAAGACGACGCTCGAGCTCCGAGAAGAGCGCCCCGGCTGGTCCATCTGGACCGAGGGGCCCGCGGGCGGAGAGCGGATCGAGGAGGTCGCTGTCCGCGCCGACCGCGTGCTCGCGCGCGCCGCGTCGACGCAGGGGGACGTGCTCTGCTTCGCGCACGCGCACCTCCTGCGGATCCTCGCGTCGCGGTGGATCGAGGCGGAGCCCACGCTCGGGCGACGGCTCGTCCTCGAGCCAGGGGCGATCTCGGTGCTCGGCTTCGAGCGGCAGACCCGCGTCCTCCTCGCGTGGAACCAGCGCCCCGTCGGGGAGCCCTCGTGATCGTCGACGGCGCCCTGGCGCGACCCGCGCCGCCGTCCGACGAGCCGGGAGAGGGGATGCGCCCGAGCGACCACCGCGTGCGACACGCGACGAGATCCCCCGCGCCCGACGAGGCGAAGCGTACTACGCTCGCGCCTCCGATGAAGGCGCGCCGAGACGAGCCCGCTCGCGACTCTGCGGCTCGAGCGCGTGCGCCCGGAGGCGACGACCGATGAAGGCACTGCAAGACGAGTATGCCCCGGACAACATCTGCTTCGGCTGCGGCCCGGCCAATGCCAGAGGACTCCGCTTGAAGAGCTACGCCGACGGCGACGTCGTCCGCGCGACCTTCCACGCCGAGCCCCACCACCAGGCCTTCCCTGGCATGGTGAACGGCGGGATCCTCGGCGCTCTGCTCGACTGCCACAGCAACTGGACGGCAGCCTACGCGCTCATGCGGGCGCGCGGGCTCGCGACGCCGCCCTGCACCGTGACGGCGGACTTCCACGTCACCCTGCGCCGACCGACCCCGGCGGATCGAGAGCTCTCGCTCTCGGCCCGCGCCGAGTCGATCGAAGGCGACAAGGTCACCGTCGTCGCGGAGCTCTCGGGGGCCGGCAAGGTCACGGCGACGTGCAGGGGCACCTTCGTCGCGGTCCGCGAGGGCCATCCGGCGTACCACCGATGGTGATTTCTCGGCTCGTCACCGACGCGATCTCCCGCGTGCTCGTCGGGCGACGCGTGACCGACGCGATCCTCGAGCGGTTCCAGGCGAGCATGATCGGCGATCACAACCTCCCCCGGGAAGGTGGCGCTCTGGTCGTCGGGAACCACACGCTCTTCGGCGTCGACGCGGCGATCCTGGGGACGCTCGTGCGGAGGCGTGTCGGCCGGAAGATGCGCTGGCTCGGCGAGCGGACTCTCTGGCGCATCCCTGGGCTCCGGGACGTCATCGACGCGGTCGGCGGGATCCCGGGCGAGCCCGAGGGAGCGACCGAGCTGCTCCGCCAAGGCGAGCTCGTCGGCGTGTATCCGGGCGGCGTCGAGGACTCGTTCAAGCTCGCGAGCGAGGCGTACGTGCTGAAGTGGGGGGATCGCGCGGGGTTCGCCCGGGTCGCGATGCGCGCCCGGGTGCCCATCGTGCCGGTCGCTGCGACGGGGATCGACGAGCTCTTCACGGTGATCGGTCGCGAGGAGACGGTGGGGCGCCTCCTCTTCGGCTCCGAGCGGTACGATCTCCCCATCGTGCTCTCGGTCATCCCGAAGAAGATCCCGCTCGTCTACCATGCGCTCGACCCCATCGACACCGAGGGGGATCCCGACCGCCCCGAGGACGTGGAGCGCGTGCGGCTCGCGACCTGGGACGCGATGGAGTCGGTGCTCAGGCCGTACCGCGAGCGGCTGTAGCGGGTCGGGGGGGGGCCCGGCGCGCCGTGGCGCCGGGGTGTGGGTCGCGCCAGCTCGCGGGCGGCTGTTGCGCGCCTGGGTCGGCACGCTGCGGCGCCGGGGTGCGGGGCAGACCGGCTCGTGGGCGGCTGTTGCGCGCCTGGGTCGGCACGCTGCGGCGCCGGAGTGGCCCGCGCCGTGAGCCTCGACATCGCGCCGAGCCTGCGCGCAGGATCCGTGGCAAGAGCTCCGTCCATGGCCACCGTCCTCGAAGACCTCAAGAAGCGCCTCTTCTCCGCGATGAAGGCGGGCGACGTCGTGGAGAAGGAGATCCTCCGCGTCGCCATCGGCGAGATCGAGACCGCGGCGTCGCGCGTCGAGGTCTTCGACGACGAGGCGAGCCGCGGCGTGCTCCGGAAGCTCGTGAAGTCCGACGAGGAGACGCTCCGTCTCGAGGACGATCCCACGAAGCGCGCCGTGCTCGAGCGCGAGCTCGAGGTGCTCGCGAGCCTCCTGCCGCGCGCGCTCGGCGTGGACGATCTCGTCCCCTTGCTCGAGCCGGTGCGCGACGCGCTCCGCGCCGCCGCGAACGACGGGCAGGCGACCGGCCTCGCGATGAAGCACCTCAAAGCGACGGGCGTCGCCGCCGCCGGCAAGGAGGTCGGCGAGGCGGTGAAGCGCGTCCGCGCCTGAGCCTCCTCGACGGCAGCCCAGCCGCCCCCCGGCGTGTCAAGGGCAGCCGATGGGGCGCTCTGCGGCCACGGTCTTCTCGAGCGCGACCCTCGTGATCGCGAAGGACTCGGGTTTGTCGCCCTGGATCGTCACCTGCCAGACGGCGATGCTCTCCCGGCCGGCCCGGCGCTCTTCGCGGGTGACCCGCACCACGTGGGCGCCGTCTGCGTGCTGGACCACCTGCGCGTCGCCGAGGACGAGCCGGTACGAGGGGCTCTTGATCCACTCGCTCGCCTGCCCACGCGCGAGCTCCTCGCGGGTCACCTTGCCCCCGAGCCAGTCCACCTCGGCGGCATAGTAGCCGCCGACGCGCGCTCCGTCGTGGAGGTTCGTCACGTGCTCCCAGCGGAGCAAGAAGGACACGAGCCGCTGATCGAGCGAGTCGCCCGGGTAGCGCGTCGCGAGCTCTCGGCGGTTCGCCTCCTCGGCGCGCCGCGCCGTGTCTCGGCAGCGACGGAGCTCCTCCGAGGCGGCGCGGGCGCTCGCTGCGGCGGACGCCGCCCCGGCCTGGACGGCGAGCGCGTCTCGCTTGACGGCCTCGGCGTCCCGCACGAGCGTCCGCAGGTTGTCCTCGCGGAGGGCGATGTCGTCGGCGTGTCGACGGTTGGTCCAGTACCCCGCGCCGACGACCGCCATCGCCGCGATGATTGCCGCGGCGACGCCCGCGCGCCGCGCGAGGGCCGCCTTGCGCTCGCGGCGGCGTGAGTCCTCGAGGAACCGCGTGAACGGCGCCGTCAGCTCGGGGCGCCGCGCCGCGAGCTCGAGCGCGTGGGCCAGCCGGCCTCCGCGGAGCAGGGTGTCGTCCTTCGCGCCCTCGCGCGCGTCGGCGTGCGCGCGCGCGAGGGCCGAGAGCCCCGAGGCTTCTTTGCGGTCGAGCGCCTCCTCGTCGAGGAAGGCCGCGAGGCTCCTCCAGGCGAAGAGGAGCGACTCGTGGGACAGCGTCACGCGCCGCTCGTCGTCGATCGTGACGAGCCTCGCCGCCTCGAGGTGGGCGAGCGCGCGCGCCTCGAGCGCGCCTCCCAGGGTGAGCTCGGGCTCGGGGACGCGCGCGCGCGTGCGCTCGGGCGTCACAAGGCGGAGGCAGAGCCGTCGCGCCGCGGCGCGGGTGTCCTCCGGGAGCGAGGCGAGCGTCGCCTCGGCGTGCCGTGAGAGCGCGCCCGCGACGCCGCCCCCCTCCAGCCACTCGCGGGCCGAGAGCCGGCCCCGGGCGCGCGTCTCCCACCACCGCGCGAGCGCGAAGGACACGAGCGGGAGCCGACCGTCGCCGGCGCGCGTCTCGCGGAGCACGTCCTCGACGACCGGGCGTACGTCGTCGATCGTCACTCCACCGAGCCGGGCCGGCAGCGTCACGATGTCGGCGACCGACGACGGGGACGGCGGCGCGACGAACCGCGCCGCGCGCTCCAGCACGGCGGCGAGTGCGCCCAGCGCGGCGACCCGCGTCGCGAAATCCTCGCGCAGCGTGCAGATGACCCGCAGACCACGCTGCGGGGCGTCGTCTCCGTGGCCCGAGAGCCGCCCGAGTTCTGCTGCGAAGCGCGCCCGCGCGGTCTCCTCGAGCTGCGTCACGGCCTCCTCGAGCTGATCGACGATCAGCACCACCCCGTCGCGTGAGCCCCGGTCGGCGACGAGGCGCGCGAGATCGGCGCCTGGCCGCGCGACGACCGTGCGCCAGACGTCCAGCCCGTCCGGGAAGCGCTTCTCGAGCTCGGGGGCGATCCCGGCGATCGCGAGCGAGGACTTGCCCGAGCCGCTCGCGCCCACGAGCACGAGCGCCGGTCGCGCGGCGAGCTCGTCCGCGAGCCGCGCGATCTCCGCGTCCCGGCCGAACAGCATGCCCTCGCGGGACGCGCCATACGCGGCGAGCCCAAGGTATGGAACTTCCGGGATCCCGTACGGTCGCGCCCACACCTCGTCGAGCGCGGCGGCGAGGTCGCGCGGGCGCGCCCTCGGGTCGATCGAGAGCAGGCTCGCGACGAGCGCGCGCACGGCGCTCGGGATCTCGTCGGGGAGCGGCGCGAGATCGCCGGCGAGCGTCGCGTCGCGGAGCTCGGCGCGGTAGGCGAGCACCTCGGCGTCGGAGGCGCCGCGAGCTAGCGCGCGCGCGCGATGGGGCAGCGCGCCGACGATGAGCTGGTGGAGGCAGACCCCGAGCGCGTAGGCGTCCGCGGCGGGCGTGACGGCGCGCCCCATGAGCACCTCGGGGGCGGTGTAGCCCGGGGTCCCGAGTACGGGCCGCGCCTCGGACGGCGCCCGTCCGCAGAGCGCCTGCGTCGCGCCGCGGACGAGGAGGGCGTCGGTGCTGAGCGCGTCGGTCGTCGTCGCTGGCGCAGGCGAGGTCGTGGCGCCATGACGCGCGATGCCGAAGTCGAGCACGCGCACGCGCCCGTCCACGCCGAGGTGGAGGTTCGCCGGCTTCAGGTCGAGGTGGACGACGTCGCGCGCGTGCACGGCGTCGAGCGCGCCCGCGATCTGGCGCCCCCACTCGAGCGCGCGGCGGAAGCCGACCGCGCCGCGCTCCCGCAGGACCGCCGAGAGCGGCGCGCCGTCGAGCAGCTCCATGGCGACGAAGGGGCGCCCCGAGTCCGCGAGGAGCCCCGCGGACACGACGCCCACGATCGAAGGGTGCCGGAGCCCGGCGACGATCTTCATCTCGTGAGCCCAGCCTGCGGTCGCGTGGGACGCGGGGAGGATCTTCAGCGCGAGCTCGCGCACGACCGAGCCGTCCGGGAGGAGCTCCTCCGCGCGGTACACCTCGCCGAAGCCGCCGCGACCGAGCAGCGACACGACGCGGAACCGGTCGCCGAGCACGTCCCCACGGGACCACTCGGGCGGCGGGACGCTCGCCGGATCGGTGTCGGTGGGGCTCGGCGTCACCGCGCCCCGCTCAGCTCGACCGGGCGACGATGCGCTCGATCGTCCGGGTGGACATCTTGCCGGCGCGGACGTCGGGGTCGGCGAGGAGCCGCTGGTGGAGCGGGATGTTGGTGCGGATCCCGCCGATGATCGTCTCGGAGAGCGCGCGCTGCATGCGCCGCAGCGCGTGGTCCCGGGTCTTCCCGTGCACGATGACCTTCGCGATGAGCGAGTCGTAGGTCGGCGGGACCCGGTAGCCGCCGTACACGCCCGAGTCGACGCGCACGCCGTTGCCTCCAGGCGGGTGGTACTCGGTGATGACGCCCGGCCACGGCGCGAAGGAGTCGGGGTCCTCGGCGTTGATGCGGCACTCGACGGCGTGCCCGCGGAAGCTCCACGCGCGCGTGTCCGGGATCGTGAGCTTCTCGCCCGCCGCGGCCATGATCTGCTGCACCACGAGATCGACGCCCGTCGTCTCCTCCGTCACGGGGTGCTCGACCTGCACGCGGGTGTTCATCTCCATGAAGTAGAGCTCGCGGCGCCCCTGGCGTTCGTCCATCAAGAACTCGAGCGTGCCGAGGGTCGTGTAGCCGGTCTCGCGGATGGCCTTGCGCAGGACCTCACCGAGCTCGGCCCGGAGCGCCTCGTCGACGACGGTGGACGGCGCCTCCTCGATCACCTTCTGGTTGCGGCGCTGGAGCGAGCACTCGCGCTCGCCGAGCGTCCAGACCCCGCCGTGTCGATCCGCGAGCACCTGGAATTCGATGTGGCGCGGCTCCTCGACGAAGCGCTCGAGGTAGACGTCCGGGTTCTTGAAGGCAGCGACGGCCTCGGCGGTCGCTGACTCGAAGGCGCGCCTCACCTCGTCCCTCGCGCGGACGACGCGCATGCCCCTCCCGCCGCCGCCGCCCGACGCCTTGAGGATCACCGGGAAGCCGATGCGCGCCGCCTCTTCCTCGGCGTGCTCCGGCGATCGCAGGACCGAGGTGCCCGGCAAGAGCGGCAGGCCGTAGCGCTTGGCGTTCTCGCGCGCGGTCACCTTGTCGCCCCACGCCCGCATCGCGTCGGGGGACGGCCCGATGAAGGTGAACCCCGCCTTCTCGACGCCCTCGGCGAACCTCGCGTTCTCGCTGAGGAAGCCGTACCCTGGGTGGATCGCGTCGGCGCCGGTCACCTCCGCGGCGCTGATGATCGCCGGGACGTGGAGGTAGCTCTTGGCCGCGGGGGCGGGGCCGATGCACACGCTCTCGTCGGCGAGGCGCACGTGGAGCGCCTGGGTGTCGACGTCCGAGTGGACGGCGACGGTGCGGATGCCGAGCTCCCGGCACGCGCGGATGACCCGGACGGCAATTTCTCCGCGGTTCGCGATGAGGATCTTCTGGAACATGGCTTCGCCTCGAAAAACCGTAGTACAAGGCTCCGTCAGGTTCACCATCGCCCGCGACCAGCCCGCCTCGAGACAGCCCATGCCCCGCCTCGCACCTCCACAGTCGGTCCTCGGACGCTACACCGTGCACGCGCTCGTCGGCGAGGGGCCCCTCGGCGAGGTCCATGACATCGTCGACGGACAATCCGGAGCGCACTACGCCCTGAAGCTCTTCCCCCAGGCGCTCGCAGGGTCCCCCGCCTGGCCGCCGTTCCTCGCGAACGTGAAGCGCCTCGCGGGCTCTCCGGGCCTCGCGCGCGCCTTCGACGGCGGAATCGAGCCCTCGAGCGGGACGCCGTACGTCCTCACCGAGCTCCTCGCCATCCCGCCGCTGGCGCGCCACCTCGTCTCCGATCGGCTCGCGCCTCCGGCGGTCGGCCAGCTCTTGAAGAGCCTCGCCGCCGCGCTCGTCCACGCGCACGAACTCGGCGTGGGCCATGGCGCGCTCCACCCGCACAACGTGTTCTTCCAGGAGCACCAGGGCACCGCCCAGGTGCGCGTGACCGATCTCGGGACCGCGGCGCTCCGCGCGGCAGCGCCCCCACCATCGGGGCCCGCGCGGCTCGGCTGGATCGCCCCGGAGCAGTGGGGCGGCGCCGCCCCGTCGCCGGCGACCGACGTGTGGTCGATGGGTGTCCTCGCCTTCTACGCGCTCACGGGCAGGTTGCCCTTCGTCGCCGCGAAGGGCGAGCCGATCGACGCGAACGCGCTCTGGTCAGAGCTCCAGGCCGCGCTCGGATCGGCGTCGCAGCGTGCGCGCGATCTGGGAGTCAGCCTCCACGAGTCCATGGACCCCTGGTTCGCGCGAGCCCTCTCGCCCAACCCGGCCGCTCGATTCCCGTCGGCGATCGAGGCCGCGGACGCCTTCGTCGCCGTCGCACCGAACGTCGGGCTCGGGGGCACCTTCTTCCTCGAGAACGCGCAGAGCAACGCGAAGCTCGCCGCCGCGCAGGCGGCCTGGGCGCCGACCCAGGCGATGCCGCGCTTCGACGAGCCGCCGGGCGCGCCGGTGGCGGCAGGTGCTCCTCCGCAGCCGGCTCCGATGATGCACGGGGCCGGCTCCCAGGCCTCGGCGCAGGCGTTCGTCGTCGGACCTCCGGCGGGGCCTCTCGGCGCCGCGCCTGCGTGGGTGCCGCCCTCCTCCCCAGCGGCGGCGCCCAAGAAGAAGTCGAGCCTCGCGCTCATCCTCGTGCCGGTCGCGCTCGTCCTGGTCGGCGGGATCGCGGCGGCGGCGTGGTTCTTCTTCTTCCGCGTCGCGGACGAGCCGAAGGCGCACCACGCCGAGGATCAGCCCAGCGCGTCGTCGTCCGCGGCCGCGTCGGACGCGCCCGCCGAGCCAGAGCCGCCCGCGGTCGCGAGCGCAGAGCCGCCGCCCGCAGCCTCCTCGGCGCCGGTGGCCGCGAAGGCGCCCCCCGTGAAGGTGCCGGTCAAGTACGCGCCCCCGAAGCCGCCGCCCAAGCCGCCGGTGGGCGGAGGATCGCCGATCAAACAAAAAGGGAAATAGGGCTCGCTCCGCGCCGACGCGCGCGCGATCCGGGGAGGTGCTCGGGCGAGGCGTGCGCCGCGAGGGAGCCGCGTCCCTTCGCCGACGCGCGCGCGATCCGGGGATGTTCTCGGGCGAGGCGTGCGCCGCGAAGGAGCCGCGTCCCTTCGCCGACGCGCGCGACCCGGGGAGGTGCTCAGGCGCCGAGCGGCGAGAGCCCGGCCAGGACGGCCGCGCGCACCGCGACGCCGGCCTCGACCTGCTCGAGGATGACGCTGCGCGAGCCGTCGGCGACGTCGTTCGCGATCTCGACGCCGCGGTTCATCGGCCCCGGGTGCATCACGATCGCGTCGGGCTTCGCCAGCCCGAGCCTCCTCCTGTCGAGGCCGAAGGTCCGCGCGTACTCCCCGAGCGACGGCAGGCCCCCGCCGACGATGCGCTCAAGCTGGATGCGGAGCATCATGACGACGTCCGCGCCGACGAGCGCCCGCTCGAGCGAGTCGACGACCTCGCAGCCGAACGCGTGATCGAAGCTCGCAGGCAGGAGCGTCCGCGGCGCGGCGACGCGGACGGTCGCGCCGAGCGCGCGGAGCAGGAGCGCGTTGGAGCGGGCGACGCGGCTGTGCGCGATGTCGCCCGCGATGACGACGACGAGCCCCTCGATCCGCCCCTTGTGGCGTCGGATGGTGAACGCGTCGAGCAGGGCCTGCGTGGGGTGCTCGTGCGAGCCGTCCCCCGCGTTGACGACGTGCGCGCGGAGGTGGCGGGCGAGGCGGTGCGGCGCGCCCGACGACGCGTGCCGCACGACGATCGCGTGGGGGCGCATGGCGTCGAGGTTCGTCGCGGTGTCGAGCAGCGTCTCGCCCTTGGACACGCTGCTCGTCTGGACGCTCACGTTGATCACGTCCGCGCCGAGCCGCTTCTCGGCGATCTCGAAGGACGTCCGCGTGCGCGTCGACGACTCGAAGAACAGGTTGACGACGGCCCTCCCCGCGAGGGTCCTCTCGACCGCGCGCCCCTCGCGCGCCGCGACGAAGTAGGCCTCTGCGCGATCGAGGAGCCCGAGGATCTCTCCGGTCGGGAGCCCGTCGATGCCGAGGAGGTGGCGCACCGGCTCAGTCCTTGGCCTTCTTCTCGTCGTGGAAGACCTTGGCGTCGATCTGGATCTGCAGCGCCTTGGCGGTCTCTCGGTCCGCGCCGTACGCCGCCACGGCTTGCTCTTGCAGCTCGACGGCCTCGATGGCGCCGTCCTTTGCGCGGAGCACGAGCTCCCCGCCGGCCGCCCCCTGGTACTGCTGGGGCGGGCCCTTTGGCGCGCCGGGGAAGAGGAGCGCGCCGCCCACGGAGTACTGGTGCGACTCGAGCGAGAGCGTGAGCTTGTCTCCGTCGACCTTGGTCACCTTGAAGAGCCGATACGAGACGACCTCGGTGCCCGCGAGCACCTGCCGGCTGCCGACGATCCAGGTGGCGCCGACGCCGACGGGCTTCGTCGGGACAGGGACGTGGGCGAGGAAGAGCGCGTCCGCCGCCGCATCGAGGAACATCGCGACCTCGGGCCCCGTGTCCTTGCTGGGCTTCGCCTCGGGCTCGATGAGGCCGCCGTCCTTGGCCTGCGCGAAGGTCACGATGCCCCCCTTGAGCTTCGCGATCTCCTTCTCGGCGTCCTTGGGGAGCCCTCCGGGCTGCTCTTTGGAGAGCTCGGCCTTCTTGATCTCGGCGACGAGGCGGGGCGGGTCCTTGTCGTCGTCCTTCTTCTTCTCGGTCGAGAGGGCGAAGGTGAGATCGACGCTCGGCAGGGCGGCGCGGCCGATGCGGATCGAGACGCGCGTCGTCACCTGGCCTCGCCAGGGCGCCTGCTTCAGCGTGACGCGCGGCTCGTCGCCGTCCTTGGCGAGCTCGAGCTTGAGCGCGCCCCTGGGCATCTGCTTGTCCGCCACGCCCGGCGCGAAGATCCCGGTCTCGGGCGGCCCGTCGGTCGTCTTCGCGGGGCGCGCGGCGGCGCTCGCCATGGCCTTCGCGAGGTTCGGATCGACGGCGGGGCCTTCGTCGGCGCTCGCGGCGGGCTTCGCCGTCGCCGGCTTCTTCTCCTCGCAGCCGAGGAGCACGAGGGGGGCGACGAGACCGAGGAGGCCCAGGGTCGTCGCGATGCGCGCGGGGTGGCGAGCCATGGCGGACGGCTATATCACGCCTCGAGACCCGTCGAGCCCCGCCCCTCGGGGACGATGAGAGAGCCGCTCGTGCCGAGGGCTCGCCCGTGTCGGCGCCTCCGTCGAGCGCGCGGCGCGGCGTCGTGGGTTCCGTGTCTCCGCCGGGTCGATGAACGCCCCCTCGCCTTCGACCGTCGAGCGCGCGGCGCGGCGTCGCACGTTCCGTGCATCGAGGGGCTTTCCACGCGCGTTCGGCGCATCTAGCTTCGTCGATCATGCCGGGCCTCACGCTCATCGGACCCCTCGCCGCCACCGCTCGCACCCCGTGCCCCGATCCCGTCCAGGCGGGGGCCGAGACCTCCGGGATGATCGTCCTCGGCGACGCGCGTGACATCGCGATGTACTCGGCCATGGACCTCGGCTCACGCTGGCTGTGTCGCGCGGAGGGGCCCGCGCTCCGCGTGCTGGGCGCGTTGCCGACCGAAGACGGCGAGGCCTGGGGCTACGGCGAGAAGGCGGAGGCCTTCGCGCGCTACGACGCGCTCCGCGCTCACATCCTCGCGCGCTTCCCCGGCGTCACCGTGCAGGACGCCCGCGCGGATCTCGGACCGAACTCGCCCGAGGCTCGGGCCGAGTCCTTCGTGCAGGGAGGGACGCTCGTGGTCCGCATGTTCGTCGACCACATGGCGGACCTGCAGATCGTCACCAGGAACACCGACGCCATCTGGACCTTCGCGGGGCACCCTCGCGCGCCCGATCGGCGCCTGGTCGCATACTCGACGCAGTCGGACGTCCTCTACGTGGCGATCGGCAAGGGCGCGTCCGGCGCGGCGGAGCACGTGTGCGTCCTCTACGCGCCCGAGCACCGGCCCGAGCCCACGGTGTCCCAGGGGATGCCGCGCGCCGAGCGCCAGGAGACGGCGCAGACGATCCAGCTCACGAGCGGCTTCCTCGTCGCCTTCTGGGGCGTCGTGCCGGGCGCGCGCCTGATGGCGCCGGCGCAGGGCGGCGATCCGGCGCCGATGCTCCACGCCTACATGGCCGCGAACGTGGCCGTCCCGCTCGCGACCCACGATCCCTCCCACGTCGATCAGCGCGCCCAGGCGCCGTGCGCGTGGGCCATCCGGGTCGAGCCGGGCGAGTACGAGGTGTCGTACCGCGAGCTCGACGCGCGAGGCGGCGCGGGCTTCTCGTTCGTCGCGCTGTCGAAGAAGGGCGCCCAGCCCTTCCAGCCGGACGATCCGGGGCAGGGGGCGGGCCGACGGATCCAGGGCTTCTCGCTCGCGCAGTACGCGATGCTCTCTGTCGAGCGCGAGCGCATCCTCATGGCGGGCCCGATGGCCGCGGGGCAGCCCCTCACCGAGCTCTGCCAGCGCTACGGGCTCGAGGTGCCGATGCTGCCCTACGGCGGCGGGGTGAACACGGGCTACGCGGGGCGGATCGTCGAGTGGGACCAGGCGATCCAGGGAGAGCCGGCGATGACCGCGGCCTTCCTCGCCGAGAAGCAGCTCGCGTCGATGCGCCTCACGGGGATGGCGCCGAGCCCCGAGCAGGAGGCGGCGATCCGGGCAGGGGCCGGCCAGCAGGCCGCGATGATCGCGCAGACGGCCGCCGCGCAGCGCGCCGCGACGAACGAAGAGTTCGACGGCGCGGTGAAGCTCATCGAGCTGGCCCGATCGCGGAACGAGCAGCAGATCATCGACGAGGCGAGGCGGCTCTTCCCGGTGGCCACCGCGCGCGAGGGGACGCCGGCGTCCGGCATCGGCCGCGCGCTCACGATCCTGAAGAACCCGGGCGAGGGGCAGAACCCGCGCGTCGCGAACGTGCAGGAGATCACCGAGAAGCTCGCGCGCGCGCACCACCGGGCGATGACGCCCGAGGACCAGAAGTTCGAGGGGAGCGAGAAGAGCTACGTGAAGGAGGTGATCGAGACCGTGTACGATCGCTACGGGCTGCCGATCCCGGGGGCGGGCGGGTTCCTCGGGCGGCTGATGGACAAGCTCTGAGCGCCGCGATCCCGCGCGTCGGCGGACGCTCACTCGGGCGCGCGATCGCCGAGATCGACGAGGTGCGACAGGACGGCGAGCCGGAAGCCGATCGTGACGAGCGCCCGCAGCTCGCCGGGCTGCGCCCCGCGGAGCGACGGCTCGGGGACGCGGTAGAGCCCATCGAAGGACAAGAAGGGGCCCGCGTAGCCTCCGAGCGGGACGTCCACCCCCGTGCCCAGCTCGAGGGCGCGGCCGGCCCTCGAGAAGGACGCGCCCATCGAGAGCCGCAGCGAGCCCACGACGAGATCGCCGAAGGTGCCCGTGTCCGCCGCCGAGAGGAGGCGCGGCAGCGCGAACGGTCTCGCCTCGAGCCCGAAGGCCCCGGGGCCGCTCGTCGCGCGTCCGTACACGCCGGCGGTCGCGAGGTAGAGCAGCCTCGCCTCGGCGACGGGGCGCGAGGTGGCTCCGGCGTCGACCCCTGCGGCGAGGCTCGGCGCGAGATCGGTCCGGAGGCGAGGCTCGTCCGCGCGCGCGCGCCCCGCGGGCGTGAAGACCAGGCCGAGCACCATCGACAGGCAGGCCCAGCGCCGAGCGGACAGGGGCCCGAACGTCGTGCCCACCAGGGCCGGGGCGGACGGGCAGGCCCAGCGCCGAGCGGACAGGGGCCCGAACGGGGCGCTCGGACCGCGAGCGGCTTCCATCGGACCGGAGCGCGTCATGCGCCGAGCGCCGCCACGATCTCGTCTCGGAGCTCCCGCGGGAAGATGAGGCGGGTCTTGGTGAGCGCCTCGCCCGCGAGCCGCCCGAGCAAGAACGACACGTCGCGGAGCGCGCGCGGCGCGCCCTTCGCGAAGAGGACGAGCGGCGGATCGCCCGCGGGATCGAAGGGCGTGTCGTCCGCGACGTCCAGCTCGACGGCGACCCCCGCGTCGAAGCCCCGGGCCCGCGCGATCTCCCGCGCGACCTCGAGGGCGCGGTCGTTCTCCTGGGTCGTGCCGAAGAGCTCGAAGGTCTTCGCGAGATCGCGCGCGCGGATGCGGCGCGAGAGATCCGCGAGGGTCGGGTGCGCGGCGGACTCCCACGCGCGCAGGGCACCCCAGATCGCGACATCGTCGAGCCCGAGGTAGTCGTCGAGGGACAAGGGCTCGCCGCGGGCGGCCCGGCGGAGCGCCTCCGGGGCCTCGGGCAGCTCGTCGCCGTCCGCGAGCCGCTCGACCGCCACGCGGAGCGCCGCGCGGATCATGCACTCGGCGGCCCGCGTCGACTTGTGGAAGTACACCTGCTGGAACATGAAGAACCGCGCGAGGACGAACTCCTCGATCGCGACGAGCCCCTTCGCGCCGTCGACGGCGAGCCGCGGCGGATGATCGCGGTCCCCGATGCCGAAGCGGAGGCTCCGGAGCAGCCAGTCGAGATCGTACTGCCCGTAGCGGACGCCGGTCGCGTGGGCGTCGCGGAGCAGGTAGTCGCAGCGGTCGACGTCGACGATGCCGCTCACGGCGTGCGCCAGGTACGGCAGCTCGTGCGCGCCGTGGACGAGCGCGGCCACGCGCGCGGGGCGCCCCGGATCGGGCTCCGAGAGGACACGGTGCACCTGTGACGCCGGGTCGAGGATGACGCGCGCGCTCCACGCCTCGTGGTGAGGGAGCCCGGGCAGCGCCGACTCGAAGAGGTGCGAGAGCGGCCCGTGCCCCACGTCGTGGAGGAGCGCGGCCGCGAGGGCGTCCTGTGCGCGCTCGCTCGTCAGGCGCTGCCAGAAGGGGAGCTCGTCGTGCAGCTCGCGGAGCCGCGCGATGAGCCGCTGCATGACGTGCGCCGTCCCGAGCGCGTGCGAGAAGCGGGTGTGCTCGGCGCCGGGGAAGGCGAGCGAGGTCACGCCGAGCTGGCGGATCCGGCGGAGGCGCTGCACCTCCGGCGTCGCGAGGAGCCGCTCGACGATGGACGCCTCCTCGCTCTCGAACGCGAGGATGCCGTGGACCGGATCGCGCAGGATCACGCCCCGCGGCTTACCGCACAACGGCCGCGGGCTGCGTCAGGTTTCGCGCGAGCTGGCCTTGTCTTCGCCCGCTTCTCCGCCGTGCGTCGCCGCGCTCCGGGCGTGGCGTGTCGAGGGGACGGGGACAGGTGGAGGAGCGTGCGGCGCGCGCGCGGCGTGCGTGGGGCTTCTCACCTGGTGCCTCGGGACAGGCTGCAGCGAGAAGGGGAGCGTGCGGCGCGCGCGCGGCGTGCGTGGGGCTTCTCACGGGGTGCTCGGGGCGGGTACGCTGCGCGCCGTCGATGCGCTTGCTCCGCGCCCGCCTCGCTCGGATCCATCCCTTCGCCGATCTGGAGCTGTCGTTCGCGGAGGACGAGGTCCCGCGCGCCGTCACCGTCGTCGTCGGCGGCGGCGGGACGGGCAAGACGAGCCTCGCCCACGCGCTCGCCTCGACGCGGCCCGGGCACGCCGTCTCCCCCGTCCGCGAGCGCTCGAAGACCGAGCTCGCTCCCTTCGTCGCGACCGAGTGGCTCCTCGGCGACGACGAGCCGCGCCGCACCCACCCGCTCGTCGTCGCGAGCCCGCAGGCCGCCGTCGAGGCCGACGAGGTCGCCGCGATCGCGCGGCGCCGCGAGCAGGCGCTCTACGACAGGCTCGCCGAGCGCGGCGGCTTCGCGTTCGCTGCGCTCCCGGCGGCGCGGTGGTTCTCCCGCTCGCCCATCGTGCTCGGCCCGCCCGAGCGCTCGTTCTTGCGTCACGATCCGCGGCCAGTGTTCGCCTCCGACGATCCGACGCGCGCCGATCTCGCGCGCGAGACGAAGCAGCTCCTCGCCTACGCGGAGCTCGATCGCGCGCTCGGTGAGGGCGCCTTGTCCGCCGCGCTGACGTCGGCGCTCGCCGAGATCGCGCCGCTCGCGGGCGTCGGGGCCCTGTCGCTCGAGGTGCGCACCCTGGAGCCCCTCTTCGAGACGCCTGCCGGGAAGGTCCCCTTCGACGCGCTGCCGCAGGCGACCCGTCAGCTCCTCGCGCTCCCGGTGCTCGCGCTCCGCGCCGTCCGCGCGTCGCGCCCGGAGGGCGATCCGCGCGCGAAGGAGGCCGTCGTCGTCGTCGACGAGGCCGCGCTCCACCTCCCGGAGCACGTCGTCGAAGAGCTCCCCGGGGCGCTCGAGCGCGCGCTCCCTCGCGTCCAGTGGATCCTCCTGTCGTCGTCGGAGGCGCTCGCGCGGGGCGCCTCGCCGGGCGCCGTCATCGCGCTCCGCAGGGACGCGCCGGCGGGTCGCGTCGCCGCGCACACGGGGCCCTCCGCGGTGCTCCACTGACGTGTGCACGATCGTCCTCGTCCGCGCGCCGTCCCCGGGGATCTCGTTCTTGGTCGCGGCGAACCGCGACGAGCTGCGCGGCAGGCCGTCGTCTCCGCCGCGCGTCTGGGACGATGGCGCCTTCGTCGCGCCGCGGGACGAGGTGCATGGAGGGAGCTGGCTCGGGCTCTCGTCGAGGGGGCTCTTCGTCGGCGTGACGAACCGCGCGGGCGCGCCGCGCGATCCAGCGCGTCGCTCGCGGGGCGAGCTGGTGCTCCTCGCGCTCCGCGCCGGCGGCCTCGACGCCGCCCGCGACGCCGCGCTCGCCGAGGGCGCGGGGGCGTTCTCGCCGTACCACCTCGTGCTCGCGCAGGGAGACCGCGTGGCGCTCATCGGGTGCGACGGCGCGCGGCTCTTCGAGCCTGCGCTCGGGGACGAGCCGCTCGTCGTCACCGAGCAGAGCCTGCGAGGCGAGCCGCCCGCGAGGGAGCGCCTCGTGCGTGAGCGGCTCGCGGAGCGGTCGCGCGACGAGGTCACCGGGCGCGCGGGCGCGCTCGAGGTGGCGCGCTGGACGGCGCTGCTGTCGCTGCACGAGCCCCAGCCCTTCGCGGGGACGTGCGTGCACTTCGACTTCGACGAGGGCGGCCAGCGTGTCTCTTACGGCACGCGCTCGTCGATGGTGCTCGCGGTCCGCGATCCGCTCCGCGGCTCGGAGCTCCACTGGGTCGAGGGGCCGCCGTGTACGACGGAGCCTCGCGAGCGGTGGACGTGGCTCACGGGCCTCCGGGCCTGAGGCGAGGCGGCGACGGGTCCTTACGACGGCGCCCCGCGAGCGGTCGACGTGGCTCGCGGGGCTCCGGGCTTGAGGCGAGGCTCAGACGGGCCAGGTCTGCTCGGTCCAGGCCTGCTCCCAGAACATCCACTCGTACCGCGCGCTCGCGACGAAGGCCCGCATGGCCCGCTCGCGCGCCGGCTTGTCGGCCTCGTCCGCGAAGCGCTGCAGGCGCCCCAGGATCTGCTCCATGTACGCGTTGAACTGCGGATCGCTGTACATGCGGAGCCACGCCGCGTACGGGTGCGAGTCCTCGATGCGGCCGAGCTTCTGGAGCAGGTGCTGCCCGAGGTGGACGTAGAGCCAGGGGCAGGGCGTGAGCGCCGCGACGGCCTCGACGAGCGTGCCGCGCAGGGCGGTCGCGATCATGTGGTTCTGGTAGGCGCGGTTGTTCGGGGTGAGCTCGACCGCGGCGATGTCGGCGGCGGAGAAGCCGAGCGTCTTGCCGTAGCCCGCGTGCAGCTCGCCCTCGACGACGAGCGCCATGCGCCCCGCGTCGACGAACCAGAGCTTGTCGACCGGATCGGGGCAGCGCGTCGAGATGATCGCGCAGGTGTCGGCGAAGGCCTCGAGGTAGCGCGCGTCCTGCATCTGATAGAAGCGGAAGCGCTTCGGCTCGAGGGTGCCCTTGGCGAGCTCGACGACGAAGGGGTGCTCGAAGGACGCGCCCCACGCGCCGGCGGCGGCGTCGATGCACGCGCGCGCGAAGGCGGGGACGGGGAAGGGGTACTCGGCGGGGATCTTGGCGGGGGTGGACATGGGCTGGCTCCTGGGTACGGGTGGGGTCGTGGGGCGTCGGGCGCCGTCGGTGGGAGCGTCCGCGTCGGTCGGGCTGGACGGTAGTACGAATGCGCGCGCGAGGGCCACGGGTGTTCTCGCGGGGTTCGCCGCGCGTTCGAGGCGGTGGTGAGACGGCGTCGGCGGTCGCTGCGCGGCGTCGCGCGCCCCGCGGGCGCAGCGAGCGCGCGAGGGCCTCCCGGCGGACCCGCGATCGCTCCGCGGCGCAACCGGGACGGCCCGAGATGCAACCGGGACGGCTCGGCACGCAACCGGGACGGCCCGGATGCAACCGGGACGGCCCGAGACGCAACCGGCTCCAGTCGCACGAGAATTTGTCGCGCGAAATTGCAACCAGGGCGAAATTGGATCCATCCAGGCTGCAATTTCTCATCGAACGACGCGCCGCGTCGACCCAAAATCCACCCTGGCTGTGATGAATTCGCCCCAGGTTGGAAAAAATCCCGTCCCGGTTGCATCGGGATGGTCCCGGTTGCGTGCCGAGCCGTCCCGGTTGCGTGCCGAGCCGTCCCGGTCGCGTGCCGAGCCGTCCCGGTCGCGTGCCGAGCCGTCCCGGTCGCGTGCGGAGCGGTGCTGTCGCGTGGGCGCTCGGTCGCGCTCAGGTGCTGGGCGACTTTGGATCGGCGGGGGCGGGCGGCGCGGCGCCCTTCTTCGACGACCTCTTCGTCGCGAGCCCGAGGGTGATCAGGCTGCGCCGCCCGCGGATCGTCGCGTGCGCCGCGTCGGCCCACTCGACGTACCACGCGTGCACGTCCGCCAGCGCCTGGAGGTGCGCCCGCGCGGCGTCGTCGTCGTCGCCGCGCGACGAGGGCGCCTTGCCGAGCCCTCGCGCGACCCTGCAGAGCGCCTCGAGCCGCGCGCGCTCGTCCCGGGTGATCCCGCGCTTCGCGAGCGCCGCGAGCGCCGCCTTCTCGGTCGCGCCGCCCCGCTCGAGCCTCGCGATGCGCTCGAGCAGCGTCGTCACGCCGCGCACCGCGCCGACGCCATCGGCGGACGCCGCGAGCCCGTCGGTGAGCTTCGCGTAGAGGGCCGGGAACGTCCTCGCGAGCGCCGACCGCACCAGCCGAAACCCACCCTCGTCCCACGCGTCGAGCTCGACGACCGCGCGCGCCGCGTCGTTCGATCGTGGGGCGGAGGGCTTGCGCGCGAGCATGCACGCCTGGATGAGCTGGGCTCCCTCGGCGCGCGCCTCGTCGTCGAAGCCCACGGCCTCGAGCGCCCGCGCCGCGACCTCGTCGCGCGCCGCGCCGATGAGGAACGTGAGCGCCCGGCCCGGTGCG
Organism: uncultured Polyangiaceae bacterium; assembly: GCA_964396175.1. Taxonomy (GTDB): domain Bacteria; phylum Myxococcota_A; class Polyangia; order Polyangiales; family Polyangiaceae; genus CAYNEK01. The sequence goes on from CAYNEK010000006.1 coordinate 107,815, forward strand.
GCGGCGAGCACGTCCGCGCTGGCCCCCGATCGAGCCACGATCTCGTCGCGGGTGGGTCGTCGCGGCGTCGATGAGGAGCGCTTCTTGGTGGCCATGGTGAACGATCCTACGGAAGCGCGCTCCACTGTCAACGGGCGCGCGAGCGCTGGGGCGACGGAGCCCACGCCGAGGTGCGCTTCCCCTCCCGAAGCGATCGCGCCAGCGAGCGCGCAGTCACTTGGGCGGCGAAGCCTCCGTCGGCGTGTACGTGGGCGACGCGCACCGACAGAGCTCGCACCGGCGCTCGGGCTCGTACCGGCACTCGGGCGCGGTGAGGCAGCGCTGCGACTCGGGGCACTTGGGGATGGCCCCGGGAGGGGCCGCGGGGGGTGCGCACCCGAGGGCGCCGAGCGCGACGGCGGACGAGACGAGCAGGAGCGCGAGCGAGCGCATGGTCCGCATGCGCGTGCAGGCGCCGCGCGACGTCAACCCTCGCCACCGCGAGGGCTGGGCGCGAGCGCGCGCGGCGCCGGTTGTCGCCCGACGTCCGGTCGCGGCCACGCGCCGTCCCCGCCGAGGCGCGCGAGCGCGTCGCGAGGCGCCTCGGTGGAGGCCCCGACGCGCCTCCTCGCGCGAGCGCGCGCGGCGCCGGTCCTCGCCCGAAGCGCGAGCGCGCCTCCCCGCCGTTGCCTCGTCGCGCCCTTCCGCATACGACGCGCCGCATGACCGACAAGATCCTCGTCACCGGCGCGTCCGGCTTCATCGGGGGGCGCATCGTGCGCGCGCTCGCGCAGGAGGGCCGCGCGGTGAAGGCGCTCGTGCGCGCGTCGTCGGGGCGGGGCTTCTTGCGCGGGCTGCCCGCGGGCTCGGTCGAGGTCGTCGAGGGCGACGTGATGGTCGAGCACACCGTCTATCGCGCCCTCGCGGGGTGCGATCGGCTCTTCCACGTCGCCGCGCTCACGAAGTTCTGGGATCGCGATCCACGCGCCATCGAGGCGACGGCCATCGACGGGACGCGCGCCGTGTTCGAGGCGGCGCGGAGGCGCGGGCTCCGTCGCGCCGTCTACACCTCGAGCATCGCCGTCCTCGGCGTCTCCCCCACGCCCGAGCCGCTCGACGAGACGTCCGTCTTCTCGGTCGCCGATCCCGACGCGTACCTCCGCGCGAAGGTGCGCGCCGAGGAGGAGGCGCTCTCGTACCTCGAGCACTTCGACGTCGTGCCCGTGCTCCCCGCGATCGTGTGCGGGCCCGGCGACGTGAGGCCCGCGCCCGGTGGGCAGGGGATCCTGCGCTTCCTCGCGTGGGACGGGCCGCTCATCGACTTCCCGTGCATCGCGGGGGGGATCAACGTGGTCGACGGGGACGACGTCGCCCGCGGCCACGTCCTCGCGATGGACAAAGGCCGGGCGGGGGAGCGCTACGTCCTCGGCGGCGCCGATCTCACGTACGAGGAGTTCTACACGACGCTCGCCGAGGTGACGGGCCTGCCGGGGCCGGGGCGCCCCGTCTCGAAGGGGCTCGCCGAGCTCGTCGGGCGCCTCTCGGAGCTGCGCGCGCGGCTCGGCGGCCCCGAGCCCGAGTTCACCTACCGGATGGCGCGCGACTACGTGGGCGCGTACACGTACGTGAGCTCGGCGAAGGCCGAGCGCGAGCTCGGGTACACCCATCGGCCGGTGCGCGAGGCGCTGACGCGCGCGGTCCTGTGGTTCCTCGAGCACGGCTACGTCGCGCCCGAGGATCGGAGGCGCATCCGCCTCGACACGAGCGGCTCGGTGTGACCCCTCGAGGCCGCGGGCGGCCCCCTCCGCGCGTCGGCCCGCGAGCCCTGCCCGGGCGAGCGATCGCCACACGACCTCGAGGCCGCGGGCGGCCCCCTCCGCGCGTCAGCCCGCGAGCCCTGTCCGGGCGAGCGATCGCCACAGGACCTCGAGGCCGCGGGCGGCCCCCTCCGCGCGTCAGCCCGCGAGCCCGGGGATGTGGACGCCTCGCTCCTTCGCGCAGCGGAGCGCCTCGTCGTAGCCCGCGTCGGCGTGGCGGATGACGCCCATGCCAGGGTCGCTCGTGAGCACGCGCTCGAGCCGCCGATCGGCGGCCAGGGTGCCGTCGGCGACGATGACCATCCCCGCGTGGAGCGAGTTGCCGATCCCGACGCCGCCGCCGTGGTGGAAGCTCACCCACGACGCCCCGCCCGCCGTGTTGACGAGCGCGTTCAGGATCGCCCAGTCGGCGATGGCGTCGGAGCCGTCCTTCATCGCCTCGGTCTCGCGGAAGGGGCTCGCGACGCTGCCGCAGTCGAGGTGGTCGCGGCCGATGACGATCGGCGCCTGGACGCGGCCCTCGCGGACCGCGCGGTTGAAGGCGAGCCCCACCCTCGCGCGCTCGCCGTAGCCGAGCCAGCAGATGCGCGCCGGCAGGCCCTGGAAGGCGACGCGCTCCTTGGCGAGCCGGAGCCAGCGCTCGAGCGACGGCTGCCCGGGCACCGTCTCCAGCACGACGCGATCGGTCTCCTCGATGTCGCGCGGATCGCCCGAGAGCGCCACCCAGCGGAAGGGCCCGCGCCCCTCGCAGAACTGCGGGCGGATGTACTCGGGCACGAAGCCGGGGATCTCGAACGCGCGCGCGCACCCCGCCTCCTCCGCGAAGGTCCGCAGGTTGTTGCCGTAGTCGAAGACCTCGGCGCCGCGGTCTCGCATGGCGAGCATCGCCGAGACCTCGTCGGCCATGCTCGCCTTCGCGCGGGCGACGTGCTCGTCGGGCGCGCTGGCGCGGAGGGCGAGCGCGTCCGTGAGCGAGAGGCCGCGCGGGACGTAGCCGTGGAGCGGATCGTGCGCGGAGGTCTGCTCGGTCACCAGATCGGGGGTGACGCCGCGCCGCGCGAGCGCCTCGTAGACGTCGGCGGCGTTCGCGCAGACGGCGTACGAGCGCGGCGCGCCGCGGAGGGTGCTCTCCCGGGCGAGCGCGATCGCGCGGTCGAGATCGTCGATCCGCTCGTCGACGTAGCGGGTGAGGAGCCGCTTCTCGATGCGCGCCGGATCGATCTCGATGGACACGCTCCCCAGCCCCGCGAGGGACGCGGCGAGCGGCTGCGCGCCGCCCATGCCCCCGAGCCCGGCGGTGAGCAGCCACTCGGCCGGGCGCCCGCGCCTCGCCTCGAAGGCCGCCTTCGCCGCGACGAAGGTCTCGTACGTGCCCTGGAGGATGCCCTGGGTGCCGATGTAGATCCACGATCCGGCCGTCATCTGCCCGTACATGATGAGCCCGAGCGCCTCGAGGCGGCGGAACTCGTCGAGCGTCGCGAAGCGGCCGACGAGGTTCGAGTTCGCGAGCAGGACGCGGGGCGCGTCGGGGTGCGTGCGGAAGCGCCCGACGGCCTTGCCCGACTGCACGAGGAGCGTCTCGTCGTCCTCGAGCTCGCGGAGCTCGCGCAGGATGACGTCGAGCGCCTCCCAGCTCCGCGCCGCCTTGCCGCTCCCGCCGTAGACGACGAGGTCGTCGGGGCGCTCGGCGACCTCGGGGTCGAGGTTGTTCTGGAGCATGCGGTAGGCGGCCTCCTGGACCCAGCCCTTGCAGTGGAGGGTCGTGCCTCGGGGAGCTCGCATCGGGCGCGCGGTCGACATGGGCCCCTCGTAGCAAAGGCCGACGGCGGTGGAGGGACGAAGCGCGTCGCCCGGAGCTCGAGCCGCGCGTCCCTTGCGCTGGCCGCCCGCGACCCCCTTGGCCTGGGGAACCGTCGCGTCGCCCGGAGCTCGAGCCGCGCGTCCCTTGCGCTGGCCGCCCGCGGCGGGTAACGGGTCCCCGGATGTTCCCGCCGCGAGCCGCCCTGAAGCGTGCCTATTTCCGCGCGATGGCCGCGATCGGGCGAGACGGCGCGCTCCTCCGCGCGCGCGCCCGTGAGGCCGTCGTCACGGTGCTGAACCTCCACGAGGTCACGCCCCACCCGCGACCCTTCTGGCCGCCGATGTCCCCCGAGGACTTCGACGAGCTCCTCGGCTTCGCGAAGCGCGAGTTCTTCGTGACGAGCCTGCGGGCGCACGCGGCCGGTGAGCGAGACCCGCGCGGCAAGCCGCCGATCGTCTTCTCGTTCGACGACGGGTACGCGTCGTTCGTCGAGCACGCGATGCCCATCCTCGCGAAGCACGCGGTCGTCGCCAACCAGAACGTCATCGGGGAGTCGGTCGAGACGGGCGCGCCCCCGTGGAACGCGCGGCTGAACGACTTCCTCAACTGGGCGAGCGCCTCGCTCGTGAACGAGCTGCGCCTGCCTGGCTTCTCACGTCGCCTGGCGAGCCGCTCGGTCGACGAGAAGGCCCGCTTCGGCGTCGCCCTCTCCCGCTTCTTGAAGACCCGGTCCCGCGCCGAGCGCGAGCCGCTCTGGGCGCGCGTCGAGGAGGTGATGGACCGGAGCGGCTTCACGTCGTCGACCCGCATGATGCGCGTCGACGACGTGCGCGCCGCGGCGAAGGAGCACGAAATCGGCGCCCACGCCTTCTCCCACGAGTCGATGAGCTACGAGCCGACCGGGTTCTTCGAAGAGGATTTCACGCGCTGCGAGGCGCTCTTCCGCGACCGCCTCGGCCTCCCGCTCGACACCTATGCCTTCCCGAACGGCTCGTACCGGCCCGAGCTCATCGACGTCCTGCGTCGACGGGGTGTCCAGCACATCCTCCTGGTGAACGAGCGGCTCGCGACCGGCGTCCACGGGATCTACACCCGGCTCACGCTGAGCCCTCAGTCGGCGGTGGAGGCGCGCTTCCAGGCGCTCGGCTGGAAGTCCCAGGGCGTGCAGCGCGAGCAAGGCGACCTCGGTGACACCTCGCCGATGGGCGCCTGAGCGGCGTGACGCGGCGCTCGGGCGTGGGCCCCACACGCCTCGTCGGTCGTCCGCGCGGGCCCCTCGATGGGCGCTCGACCGGCGTGGCGTCCCGTCATCGGTAGGGGGTGGTGCCGCACCGGGCCTGTCGGAGCGTGGTGCGGGTCCCTCCGGTGGACCTCCGGTCGAGCGGGCTCCCTCGCGGGGTGGGCACGAAGAGGCCGTCCAGGTGCCTCGGGAGGAGCCAGGGCGTCTCGCGGGGATCCAGGGCGACGAGCGCCGGGCGCTCTGGGGTCGCGGCTCCATAGGCCGTGTGCTCGAGGAAGAAGCAGGCTTGATCCCCGAGCGCGTCGCGAGGCTCGTCCGAGGCCGGCGCGAACAGGTACGTCTCCCACGCCGCGAGCGTGACGACGCGATCGTACACGGCGGCGCTCGCATCCCCGCCGACGCGGCGCGCGACGAGCCTCTGCTGCCCCGGCCACGCGCGCGCCCAGATCCCGGCGCCGGGTGTCTCGACGGGGACCGCGTCCGCCTCCCCGACGACCCGGCCGTCGAGCTCGACGACGAGCGGCGCGCCCAGCGTGCTCATGACGAGCAAGGTGGGCCTCCTCGCGAGCACGTAGGGCCCCCCGAGCACGCCCGCCGCGACGAGGAGCGCGACGGCCGCGAGGCCCCGACGGCCCCGCCATGACGAGCGCGCTTCCGAGAAGGCCACGAGCGCGCTATCCTTCGCGCCCCGTGACGGTCGGGGCCTTCCCGTGAGCCAGCGTTTCGTGAGGTGCGTGCATTGCGGTCTCCCGCACGCCGTGGGCGACACGGTGTGCTCAACCACGGGGCGCCCCATGGGACAAGCGAAGGCGGCGAGCAGCCGGTGGGAGCCAGCGGCCCAGGGGGGCGCCGCGGTCGAGCCGCCCCGCCCGTCGCCGACCCGCCCGGTGACCGCGGACGATCCGGCGCCGCCGCGAGGCCGGAAGGGCGCGCTCTCGGGCCGCGTCATCGGCGACAAGTACGGGGTCACGGATCTCATCGGCGAGGGCGGGATGGGCGCGGTCTACGACGCGGAGCACCTCGCGATCGGGCGCCACGTCGCCGTGAAGGTCCTGCACCCCCACAACGCTGAGCGCGCGGACGCGGTCCAGCGCTTCCACCACGAGGCGCGCGTGGCGGGCAGCATCGGGCACCCGAACATCTGCGAGATCCACGACGTCGGCAAGCTCCCCGACGGGACGCCGTACATCGTGATGGAGCGCCTCTTCGGCGAGGCGCTGTCGGATCGCATCGCGAGGGAGGGCGCGCTGCCCTTCCTCGACGTGCTCGACGTGATGGTGCAGGTGCTCTCGGCGCTCGCCGCGGCCCACGAGAAGGGGGTGATCCACCGGGACATCAAGCCCGAGAACATCTTCCTCGCGCGGCGGTCGGGGGCGCCCCCGGTCGTGAAGCTGCTCGACTTCGGCATCTCGAAGGTCGGGCGCGAGGAGGACGATCTCCACCTCACCCGCACCGGCATGGTGATGGGGACGCCGTACTACATGGCGCCCGAGCAGGCGCGGGGTGACCGCACGATCGATCATCGGATCGATCTCTACGCCGCGGGGGCGGTCTTCTACGAGAGCCTCTCGGGCAAGCGCCCCTTCACCGCGCCCAACTACAACGCGCTCCTCGTGCAGATCATCTCTGGGCGCATGCGACCGCTCACCGAGCTGCGCCCCGCGCTCCCGGAGGGGCTCGAGGCCCTCGTGGCGCGGGCGATGGCGAAGCACCGCAACGAGCGGTTCCAGACGTCGACGGAGTTCCTCTCGGCCGTCGTGACCCTCCGCGATCGCTTGGTCCGCGAGGGGCGGGTGCCCTCGGTGCGTCCGCCTCCCCTCGAGGTCTCGGTCATCGAGCCGACCCCGATCAGCATCGAGATCCCCATCGACGTCACGGAGAGCGGCGCCTGCATGAGCGTCGCCTCGGACGAGCTCCTCTCGGCGTCGGCGGCGGGCGCCGAGGACACGAGCCCGGGGAGCGACGTGTCGTCGAGCGAGCCGGGGACCGTCCGCGACATCCGACGCTACGACACGCCGTCGGAGCGCCTCCTCGACGATCTCTCGGATCCGACGGAGGTGATCGGCGACGTGCTCGATTCGGACGGCAGGACTCCCGTCCACGGCGTCGAGCTGCGTGAGGTCCGCCGTCGCCTCTCCGGGGAGGCCGACGTCACGGCCGCCGCGAAGCCGCTGTCCCTCCGCGAGGCGGAGGCCGCCCTCCACGAGGAGCTCCGTCCCCGGTCGACGCGCGCCGCGGCGCCCGCGTCGAGGCTGAGCGCCCTCCGACCTGCGTCGCCATCGGGTCGTCACCCCGTGGCCAACGTCCCGCGAGAGGAGCCGGCGGCCGAGCCCCCACCTCGCGCCCCGCTGGCGACGGAGGACGAGGACGCGCCGACCACCTTCTTTCGCCCGGGCGCGAAGCGGCCTCTCCAGGGGCTTCCGCGGCCGCGCGTCGCGCCGACGAAGGTGGAAGAGCTCGGCGAGGACGACGAGATCAAGGAGTCCCCTGCCACGATGCCGTCGCCGCCTCCCACGACGACGCCACCCGGTGTCCCCGTGGTGCCTCGTCCAGGCCGGCCGGTGAAGCGCTGAGGGCATGATCGTCCGCGGCGTCCGGGGCTCGCTACAGCTCGCGAAATACCCGGTGAACGATCGCGCGCGCCGTCGTCGCAGTGGATGGGATCGAACTTCACCGGGCAGGACCGAAATGCCCGGTGAGCCGCTGCTCGCGCCGTCGTCGAGGTCGGCCTTCGACGATGCAGCGGCCGCGTCCATGGCGGCCCGGTGAGCCACCGCTCGCGCCGTCGTCGAGGTCGGCCTTCGACGATGCAGCGGCCGCGTCCATGGCG
>CAYNEK010000006.1:115581-117853 GCA_964396175.1 uncultured Polyangiaceae bacterium
GCTCGGCGAACCACCGCTCGCGCCGTCGTCGACGGGGTCCGTGCCCAGCGTCGAGCCCACGAGGCGCCTCGCAGGCCGGCCAGCGCGCCGCCGAGCGTGACGTCGTCTTCGGCGCTCCTTCGAGACCCGAGACGGCCCTCCTGCCGGGCGGGGGCGAGAGGAGCCGAGCGCGTGGGCGCGCTGTCTGTGCGCGCCCACGCTCTCAGGACGTCGCCCTCACCGCCGAGAGCGGCTCAGGCGTGGTGCGGGGCCGTCACTCTTGCACGGTCAGGGTCGACAGGTGGAAGAAGCCGACCGGGCCGTGCTCGTAGGTGCGCGCCGGGTACAGCCCCGCGTCCGCCGGGGCGATGTCCTTCCAGATGTCCGTCGTGTCGATGTCGTACACACTGACCTCGTAGCCGGGATCGCCCTGCACCCCCGTCGACTTTGGGAACCGCTGCATCGCCGCAGCGCCGATCGGGGCGATGGCCCCCGGCGCGAAGTCGATGACGCGCTCGGAGCCGTCCTTGCCCTCGAGCGGCAGGTCGAGCTTCGCGGTCGGGGGCTGGTACCAGAGGCCCCAGTAGTGCGCCGAGTTGTTCTGGCCGGGGTAGCCGTCCATCATCAACATCACCTCGTCGCCGTGGAAGACGAAGCCCTTCGGGAAGTGCCCCGCCGTGGTGGTGGTGGTCTTCCCGCCGTAGAAGGCCGCGCCCGTCTTGTACGCGCCGGTCGCGGCGTCGAGCACGAGGACCAGGCCGTCGCCCGCGGTCGTGTCGGTCGTCTCCGCAGTGAACTTGCCTCCCACGTAGACGTTGCTCCCGTGGCGACGGACGACCCACGCCGTCGCGAGCGACGAGGTGTACTCCCACTGCTTCGCCCACTTCAGGGTGCCGTCCTTCTTGTAGCTCCCCGTCGCGAAGGTCCGGGTCGCGCCGCCGATGTGGTAGGCGACGAGCGCGTCGCCGTCGCCGGTGATGTCGATCGAGTCGATGCGCGTGCCGATGCCGCCGCCGGTGAACTGAGCCCACTCGACCTTCGGGGTGTCGGTGTCCATGCCGGAGACGCGGGCGATGACGGCCCTGCTCTTCGACTCGCCGCCGATGTAGCCGGTGCCGTCCGCGGCCAGCTTCATCGAGTACACCGTGCTCGCCGCTCCGCCAGCGTCCAGATCGAGGATGCGGCTGTAGAGGAGCGAGCCATCCGACTTCTTGAGCGCGGCGATGGCCCAGCGGCCGTCGCTGTTGCCACCGAGGACGACCCGATCGGGGATGGATGCGTCGATCGTGTAGCCCTTGAACCCGCGCCACGCCTGGTCTTGGGTCGTGTTGCGGAGCCCCTTGGCCCACGCGAGGCTGCCGTCCTCGGCCTTGACCTTGTAGACGAGCCCGAAGAAGTCGGAGTTCGCGTTGTCGATCGACCGGCTGGCACCCATGTAGACGTGGCCGTCATCGCCGTACGCGATCTGATCCGCGACCCCGCCGGTCTCGTTGTTCGGCTCGGGGACCATCTGCTGGAACTTCTCGGTCCAGGTCTTGGCCCAGGCGAGGGTGCCGTCACCCTTCAGCCGGACCATCGCGAGATCGGCCGCGAACTTGTCGTAGAGCTCGCGCGCCCGGCCCGAGAAGACCATGCCGTCCGTGCCGTCGGTCGTGGCGCCGCCCGGGTCGAAGAAGGACACCTTGCCCGGCGCGACGGCGAAGACCTGCTCTCGCGTCATCTTGACGGTGGGGCTGAGGACCAGGTTGTCGCGCCCGCGCCCGGCGAGGACGAACGACGCGGTCTTGCCGTCCGAGGTCGTCAGGACGATCTCTGCGGTGCGCGGACCCGACGCGAAGGGCCAGAAGAAGAGGCCGAGGTCCTTCGCCTCGCCCGCGTCGAGCGTGGTGCCCGCGAAGTCGAACGGCGTGTACGCGGTGGCGCCGGGCTTCGACTGACGGAACTCGTCGTCGAGGACGCCCGCGCCCTTGACGATCGTCACGGACTGGATCGTGACCGGGGCCGAACCGCTGTTCTTCACGTTGATTCTCGCGGTGCCGTCCGAGAAGGGCGTGATCCCGTCGAGGTCCATCGGTTTGTACTCGCCGCCCTTCGGGATCTCCTTGGAGCCTGTGCCGAAGAACTGGACGTTCGCATCCTGCGCCTGCTGCGATCCGCCTGAGCCGCCGGTGCCGCTCGTGCCCGCGGTGCCGCTCGTGCCCGCGGTGCCGCTCGTGCCCGCGGTGCCGCTCGTGCCCGCGGTGCCGCTCGTGCCCGCGGTGCCGCTCGTGCCCGCGGTGCCGCTCGTGCCCGC
>CAYNEK010000007.1:0-4008 GCA_964396175.1 uncultured Polyangiaceae bacterium
ACCGGCACGACCCGAGACGCAACCGGCACGACCCGAGACGCAACCGGCACGACCCGAGACGCAACCGGCGCCGCCCGGACGCAACCGGGACGAGAATTGTTCCAGTCAGATCGGATTTTGTCACAGCCCGGACGGATTTTGTCGTAACGCTCCGCGTCAGCGTCACAAAAATTTCACCGCGGTTGGATACAATTTCAATCGCACGACAATTATGCTCGCAAGATTCCGCCTTGGGTGGATCCGGTTGCCTGGAAAGCCGTCCCGGTTGCGTCCAGAGGGTCCCGGTTGCATCTCGGCTCGTCCCGGAGGCGACGCGCGCGAGCCGGGTCACGTGCCGAGGGACGCGGGGGGCTTCCTCTCCTTGGGTCGACGAGCCCCTCGCGCGCGGCGCTTGCCTTTGCGCGGCTCGTTGGCTACGAGTCGCGACCCCTCCGCGGGATCCCCGCGCCATCGCCATGTTCCTCTTCCTCAAGAACGCCAAGTCCCGCAAGACCGACAAGAACCGCAGCGCCCGCTACCGCGCGAAGCTGAAGGCCAAGAACAAGGGCCGCCGCGGCCGCATCTCCTGCGCCCACCGGGCGTGAGCCGCGCGCTCGGCGCCCGCGAAGCCACCGACCTCGTGCTGCGACACCTCCGCGTGCCGCCGGCCGAGGTCGTCGTCGTGAAGGCGCTCCTCGAGGCCCACGAGGGGCTGGGGGCGCTCTTCGCCGAGCAGGGAGGGGACATCACGCTCGCGACGACGCCGTCGCAAGAGGCCGCGCTGGACGCCTTCGTCGACGATCTCCGGCACGTCGTGCGCCTGGGTCCAGCGTGAGCGCGCGCCCGCTGCCGCTGCTCGCCGTGAGCGCGCGCCCGCTGCCGCTGCTCGTCGCGAGCGCGCGCCGCCCTTCGACGCCGCGGTGGCTCCCGCTGCCTCGCCCATGACCGAGCTCGCTCCGCGGCTCCTTCGCGTCGGCTCGACGCTCGCGCTCGTCCTGGCGGGCGCGTGCGCGCGGCCCGTCGCCGTGCCCGGCGACTTCGTGCCCGAGGGTCGACGCTTCGCCGTCACGACCGAGAACGCCACCGCGACCCGCTTCGCGCGGGACGTCCTCGCGAACGAGGGAGGCAACGCCGTCGACGCCGCCGTCTGCGCGACCCTCGCGCTCGGCCTCGCCGCGCCCATCTCGAGCGGCCTCGGCGGCGGCGGCTTCGCCCTCGTGTGGGACCCCACGACCCAAAAGGCGAGCGTCCTCGACTTCCGCGAGCGCGCGCCGAGCGCGCTCGATCCGACCGTGTTCGACCGATCGCCGGTCCCCCCCGGCGCGAGCGTCGGCGCGCCCGGCGAGGCGCAGGGGCTCGAGGAGCTCGCGCGCCGCTTCGGCACGAAACCGCTCGCCTTCTGCGCCACGAAGGCCGCGCGCCTCGCCGAGGAGGGGGTCCCTCTGTCTCCACACATGGCCCGCGGGCTCGAGCGGTTCGGCGCGCTCGTCGAGGGCGTGCCCGCGCTCCAGCGGCTCTTGCCGCTGCGCGCCGGGGACCGAATGACGAACGCGCCGCTCGCGCGCACCCTCCGCGCCCTCGCCGCGCAGGGCTCGAAGGCGCTCACCGGAGGCCCCATCGCCGAGCGCATCGTCCAGTCGGTGCGCGCGGCGGGCGGCTCGCTCACGCTGGAGGATCTCGCCGCCAACCCGCCCGTCTGGCGCGAGCCGCTCGTCGTCTCGATCGGCGACGAGCGGCTCCACACGATGCCCGCGCCGTCCGGCGGGGGGCTCATGACGGCCGAGCTCCTCCTCGCGCTCGAGAAGGATCCGCTCCTCGCGCGGCTCGACTCGGCAGAGGCCGCGCACGTCCTCGCGGAGCTCTTGCGCGGCGCCTTCGCCGATCGCTTCGCGCACGTCGGCGATCCCGAGCTCACGCGACCGGACTTCGCGCCGCTCCTCGCTGCCGAGCGCCTGCGGGCGCGCCGGGCCTCGATCGATCCCGAGCGGACGCGCCCGACCCAGGCCTTCGTCGCGGAGGAGCACGGCACGACCCACCTCGTCGTCGTCGACGGCGCCGGGATGATCGTCTCGCTCACGACCACCGTGAACCAACCCTTCGGCGCGCGCCTCGTCACGGACGACGGGCTCCTCCTGAACGACGAGCTCTTCGATTTCGTCCCGACGAAGCGGCTCGGAGCGCTCGGCCAGAAGGCCTCGCCGGGAGCGGCGCGCCCGCGGGCCCGACCCCCCTCGAGCATGACGCCGACGCTCGTCACGCGGGGCGGCGTGCCCGTCGTCGCGCTCGGCGGCTCGGGCGGGTTTCGCATCGCGACCGGGGTCGCGCTGGCGACGCTCGCGACGGCGTGGGGAGGCCAGACGGTGCGCGAGTTCGTCTCCAAGCCGAGGCTCCACGTCTGGCCCGACGGGTCCGTGGCGCTCGAGCCCGGGGCGCCACGCGCCCTCGAGGACGAGCTCACACGGCGCGGCGAGAAGGTGACGCGCGAGCAGAACCTCTCGGGCATCCAGGGCGTCGACTTCGTGCCCGTCCCCGGCGGCGGGCTGAGGCTCCTGCCCGCCGCAGACCCTCGAAAATTCGGCCTCGCCATCGCGGAGTGACGGTGAAGAAGGGGCGCACGATCGAGCTTCGGCCCCGCGCCGCCGCGGCCGTCGTCCGCGGGCACCCCTGGGTCTATCGAGAGGGTTGCGCGACGCCGCCCGCGGGCGAGCTCGGCGAGCTCGTCTCGCTCGCCCACGGGCGCGACCGGCTCGGCACGGCGCTCCTCGACCCGAGCGGCCCCATCGCCCTTCGCGTGCTCGATCGCGATCCCTCGCGCGCGATCGACGAGGCGTGGGTCACGGGGCGGATCGTCGCGGCCAAGGCGCGACGCCCGGCGGCTGCGCTCCCCGGGACGACCGCCTACCGCCTGCTGAACGGCGAGGGCGACGGGCTCCCCGGCGTCGTCATCGATCGGTACGGCGCCGCGGCGGTGGTCCGCACGGACGGCCCCGCGCCGTGCGCGTTCGCTGAGCGGTTTCGACGGGCGCTCCTCGCGTCGCTCGACGAGCCCACCGTGCTCCATCGGGATCCGAGGGGCCCCGTGGACGGCGTCGTCGCGTGGCGCGGCCAGGTGCCCGAGCCCTTCGTCGTCACCGAGCACGGGATGCGCATGGTCGTCGATCTCGGGCACGGACAGAAGACAGGGGCCTTCCTCGATCAGCGCGAGCACCGCCGCCGCGTGCGCGACCTCGCGCGCGGCAAGCGCGTGCTGAACCTCTGCTCGTACCAGGGCGGCTTCAGCCTCGCCGCGGCGCTCGGGGGCGCGACGCACACGACGAGCGTCGACGTGGCCGCGAAGGGCCACGAGATCGCGAAGGAGAGCTTCCGCGCCGAGGGGCTCGACCCCGAGGCGCACGCCTTCGTCACGCGCGACGTCTTCGATTTCTTGGCGCGGAGGGCGCAGCGGCGCGAGGTGTGGGATCTGGTCGTGAGCGATCCGCCGAGCTTCGCGCCGAGCGAGAGGGCGAAGCCGCGCGCGCTCGAGGCGTACCGGCGGCTCCACCGCGCGGCCGCGCTGGTGACGCGGCAGGGCGGCGTCCTCTGCGCGGCGTCGTGCTCGAGCCACATCGGGCAAGGGGACTTCCTCTCGACGCTCGACGTCTCGGCGATCGGCGTCGCCTTCACGGTGCTCGAGGTGGGCGGGCAGCCCTTCGATCACCCGACGACCCCGGCCTGGGCCGAGGGGCGGTACCTGAAGTGGGTGGTGCTGTCGAAAGACGCCTGACGGCGGCGCGGCCCGAACGCGCGTGAGAGCGCCCCGAGCAGCCGGCGCGCGGAGGGATCGCGAGCCCCATGACGCGAGCGTGCGCGGCGTCACGCGCCGTGGACGTCGGGGGACGAGGGTCGGGCGGGAGCGGCGCGGAGCCCGCCATGTTAGGAGGCTGTTGATGGTACATCGAGGCGTCTTCGCCGTGAGCGCGGGGTCGATCGTGGTCGGGCTGGCGGTCGCCTGTGGCTCGGGAGACGCGCCTGGCGTGACCGGGAGCGGCG
>CAYNEK010000007.1:4108-110626 GCA_964396175.1 uncultured Polyangiaceae bacterium
CGGGCGGACAGGCCGGGAGCGGCGCGGGCGGACAGGCCGGGAGCGGCGCGGGCGGACAGGCCGGGAGCGGCGCGGGCGGCGGAGGCAGCTCGGTCTGCGCCTCGACGCTCCCCCCGACCACGAGCGTCGACGCGAAGACGGCGTCGGAGCTCATCGTCACCGGCGATCCCGCGGCGCCCGGAGGGATCTTCGATCCGAGCGTGGAGTACCCCCTCGGCGCGCCGGGCGGCGCCATGAGCTACTCGGCGGTCGTCGCCAAGAACGCCATCTCCACGCGCATCGCCGTCTCCGGCGACGCGGGCGCCACGTGGACGTACGTCGCGGCCCCCAACGCCGCGAGCGACGTCACCGTGAAGGTTCCCTCGACCTCGACGCGCTGCCCCGGAGGCGTCTGCTCGGGTCGCATGGTCCACGAGGTCTCGAGCTTGGTCTTCGACGATGGAGATCCGGTCCCGGCCCGCCGGTGGAAGCTCTTCTCTCACGCCTACGTCGTGCTGGGGAGCGAGACGCTGGCCTACGATCTCGGCTTCATCGCCCTCTTCACGGCGCCCGATCCGCTGGGCCCGTGGGTCAGCGAGGGCAAGGCCGTCGGCTGGAAGAGCGAGTCCGACGTCTCCACCAGCGGGGCGGCGACGGTGGCCTCGAGCTTCCCGCAGATGGCAGACTGCGTGGCGCTGACGGAGCCAGGCGCGGTCTACCGCGGCGGCGGCGTGCTCGATCTCGCCGTCGGCTGCGTGAAGCTCGCCAACCCACCCGAGATCCGGATCGAGCTCCTGCGATCGGTCGATCACGCCAAGACCTTCTCCTACGCCGGGCGGTTGCTCGACGCGGGGGACGCCCTCTGCGTGGGCGGAGGGCTGCCCCAGATCAACGCGGCCGATCTCTTCCAGGTCGGGGGAAAGAGCTACCTCCTCGCGACGCCGGCCGGGCCGCTCCCCCTCGGTGGCACCGGGTACCGCGGCTGCCTCCTGCTCGAGCTGGCCCCGGGCGGGACCGGGGTCGTGCGTGACCCGAACGGAGCGCCCATCGTCAAGCGCGTCCTGGACGCCGCGGACCATCGCTTCACGGGGGCCTGCAGCGCGGCCGAGGGCGCGAGCGCCATGGGCTACGTGGTCAGCCAGGCCGACGTGACCACGCCTCCGCACGTCTTTCACGTGTACGAGTCGGGCGGCGCGCTGCCCTAATCGATCCCACCCGCGACGCGCGGCTGGGGTCCTCGCCCCCGGCGCGCTCACCCGCGCGATCATCTCGGGGAACCGTGGAGCGGCGCCCGCTCTTGGCGGAGGAGGAGGGATTCGAACCCCCGGTGGCTTGCGCCACGGCGGTTTTCAAAACCGCTGCCTTAGACCACTCGGCCACTCCTCCAAGTACTTGTAATCGTTACTGATTGATGGTGCTGAAGTACGCTCGATCCTCTCTCTTTTTCGGTTTGCCGACGATTCCGCCGATGATTCGTGTAGGTGTAAGTACGTCCGGCGGGCACACGATCCTAGTGGATCATGGGGTCGGGCGCACGCTCCTCGTCGTCCTCGGCGGGCTCGGGATCGGCGACGCGGGCGTTCGTCGCGTCCCACGTGCCGGGCCCCTTCGCCGCTAGCTCGGGGATCGCGAGGAAGAGCGGCTTCAAGGGCCCGAGATCAAGCTCGGCCGCCTGGCGGGCTTGCCGCCGGTACGTGCTGATCATCGTGCTCGACTTGTGGCCTGTGCGGTCCTGCACCCACGTCTCGGTCTTGCCGTTCGCGAGCGAGATCGTCACGAAGGTCGCCCGCTCGTCGTGGGCTCGAAGCCGCATCCGCTTGTCCGTGCTGTTGAACAAGGCCGGTCGGGTGATTCCCGCCGCTGCGAGGTCTGCGCGGAGCTTCTCGGCCAGGTCGTCCGTGTACATGTGCCTGCCGCGGAGTCGCGACCGCGGCATCGCTTCGGCGGGGAAGACGTAGGCCGACGCGGGAGCGATCTCCTTCCAGCGGCGAAGGGCTTCTGCGACCCCGCGGTCGAGGGCCCACGCGCGAGGATCGTCGGTCTTGTTCTCGTCGAGGTTGATCGAGCCGTTCCCGTTGGGGTGGTCGAGATCGAGATCGGCCCACTCCAGGCGGGCGGCCTCGGATGCTCGAAGACCCTCGCGGCACAGGAAGCCTTCGAGGAGGCGCCGCACGAGTGGGACATCGGGACACGCCATGAGCTTCGCGTCCTCGGACGGGTAGATCCACCCACGGGCCTTCTGCTTCGCTGGCTTTGGTACCCAGCCCGTTGGAAGCGGATTCAGACCGAGCAGGCGCCCCGGGTAGACGGCGAGCACGACGAGCCGGTGAAGAACCGAAGCCACGTGGCGATGAGACCCCGACGGGATCGTCGGCTGCGCGAGGACCAGGTCGCCGTGATCCACGTTGAAGGCGTGCATGTAGATGTGCCCGACGACGGGATAGACGTGCCTCTCCAGACGGCTCTTGTTGTCGTGGTGGTCGATGTCCTTCACGTGCGTGGGGTATCGGCGGTGGAGGTCTCCGCTCGTCCACTGCTCGCCGAACTGCTGAAGCGTCGTGCTCTTCGCCACCGACTCCTCCAGCTTCCGGTGCTCGCGGCCGTCGAGGAGCCCATCCACGAGCTTCAACACGATCTTCAGGCGCCCCTCGTCCGCCGCCGCCATCTGCTCGACGAAGTTCGTGACCATGTCGGAGTGGACGGAGACTCGGAGTCGGGTCGCCGTGGCGAACATGATCTCCTTTCGAGCAGATGCCTGATCCTTGGTGAAGCACGCAGCGAGACGCTGATCGCGCTCGACCCCGGGGATTCTGGCGAACCAGATCCCACGACGCTCGTAGACCGTGCCACTGGGTCGGCGAGGCATGTCAGCCGCCTCGGTGAGACGCGAGCCCGAGGCGGGCGCGTAGCTCCTCCTCGGGATCGAGCGGAGCCTCGGGCGTCTTCATGAGGCTCGCCAGGGCGGCCTGAACGTCTCCCCACTTCGCGAGGACGAGGTGCCCCTTCTTGTACACGGGGAAATGGTGTTGGGATGCGAGTCGAAGAAAAACCTCTTTGGGAAGCAGCCCCGACCACTGGTCGATGTAGGCGTCGGCGGGCAGCGGATCGGTACCGATCAGGCTCCGGTCCCGCTTGCGGCTCCGCTTCGCTTTGGTGATGGGTGGTCCTTCGACGGGAGACACGACCCACGCATTTGGTATCCCGGGACGAGGAGGGTCCGTCGCGAACGCAGGGCGCCCAGGAGGCGCTTCGTCAGCGAAGAACCGAACCCAGACCTCCTGGCCAGGGACGCCACCGTCACCGACGAGAACGCGGAGCCACCGAGGCGACTCCCGCTGGTTTTCTGGATCACGGCCAGCGTGATCCAGAACTTCGCCGAGAGGCGCGTCGAGCGACACATCCGTACTACGCCGACGATCAGCGTCGATCAAAGCCAGGGCGTTCGGGCTCGGGAACTTGGAGGGCACCTCCACATATACACCGGACGTAGTGGCCCAGACCGATCGATTTGGAGGCCACGAGAGACGCAGCGGCCTGAACGTCGTTCCCACGATCCAGGAAGAAACTTTTCTTGGTCGATTTGATCCCCGATCCACCGCCCCCTAGTAGCCGTATGTCCCCCACCCCCAGCAGCAACGGCAAGCCCACCCCCAAGACCAACAACACCCCCAACCCGGCCAAGCCGGAAGTCGCAGAGCCCTCGGCGGCTCCGACGGCCCATGCAGCGGAGGTTCCCAAGGAGGAGACCCGTCCGTGGACCCTCACCATTCCGGTGAGGACCATCAAGGTCCTCTCCCTCATCTCGAAGGTCGAGGGAAAGAGCATGAGCGAGATCGTGCTCGACGCCATCGAGAAGTCCGGGCTCAAGGATCGCGCCCGAGCCGCGCTCGCGTCCCTCGCGAACGACCTCGGGGAGTGATCTTCGAGAAGACCCCGCTCGACCTGAGCCCCGAGAGACTCGCCCTTGCTGAACTACAGCTTGGACGAGTCCTCGGGGCTTCCATCGTCCATGATCTCCTCGACGTTCGCGCTCGACCCGAGCACCACGAGATCATCGCGACGATCAACAGCCCAGAGATGATCGTCGAAGATGCCGTGAAGTTCCTTCTCGGGGAGACGATCCCGAACGGCATCCTCGACCCGAACAACATCTCCTCGGAGATCCCATGGGCGACGTTGCTCCGTCGGACACGTGGTCAACCGGACACGGGCTCCAACGTTGCCCGCGCGTGGCACCTTCATCTCCATAGGCTTGCCGCAGACGACGTGCCGGTGACTCCGGGGTCGATGTCCATCTCCGCGTACCTAGTCTCGGGCTTCGAGGATCTTCGAGGCCGATCGAGTTCTTCGCGACGGTGGGCCCGCATCGCCGACGCGCACGTCGAGCACGAACCGCCTCCCGGTCTCGGGTCGGTAGTCGTTGTTCGGGCGGCAAAGCTATGGACGGGAGTGGAGTAGGCGAGTCGAGATTTCCGAGGAACCGCTCGCTTATGTTGGCGGGCTGTTCCTGCGAGGGAGATCGGGCCCATCGAGGATGCGCACGGACCTCGCGCGGCAGAACCTCGAATTGTCCCCCCGGTGGTTCCCGGACACGATTTCGGAATTTTGGCTCGGTGGATACCCGAGCGCGAATCCTGAGAATTGTGGCCCGCAGGATACCCGGGACCGATTTTGAGAATTGTAGCTCGGTGGAACTCGGCCCTACTTCGACTCACAGGCGAGGTAGCACTGCCCGAGCATGGTGTTGCACGCCTCCGGGTCGCCCTCTCCCAGGATCTCCCGAGCAGAACACCGGGTCCAGGCGTCGTAGCACTTCGTCCTACAGTCGGACGCCTGTCCCTCACGCTTCAACTGTTCCTTCACCTTGGGGACGGACTTGCACGAGTCCTCGTGGCCCCCCGAACAGCCCTTCTCGTAGGCGGCCAGCCCAAGCTTCAGGTTGCGCCACTCCCTGGGCGCATCGGAGGCCGTGTATGAATTTCCCACCCAGTAGCAGCCACGAGGCTCCCCGCCCTCGCAGGCTGACTTCCACATCTGCAAAGCGGCTTGCTTGTCCTCCTTCAGGCCCCACCCGAAGTACCTCATCCGTCCGAGACTCGTGCAGGCCCGTTGGTTCTTTGCCTTGCAAGCGGGGTCCAGCAAGTCGATTGCTCGTCCATAGTCCTTCGGGAGTCCGCCAAACCCGCCGAGGTAAGCGAGCCCAAGGCCCATGCACCCGTTCACCTCTCGATCGTTGCAGGACCTCCGGAAGTAGCGAACTGCGACCGTCTGGTCACCATCGTTTGCGTCCCAGAGCGCAAAGCCGAGGCGGGCGGCTTCTGGGGCCGACACGGAATCCGGCGGTGGAAGCGCCCGCGACGGGGGGGACGGAGGAGCCGAGGACCGGGCCGAGGCCACCGAGCTACCCGCGGGCGCGGAGGGGTTCGTCGCCTCGGTCTTCCTTGAGGTTGCGATCACTGTGATGACCGAGCCCAAGGTCACGACGACGCACGAGGCAACGACCGGGACGACCCATCGTCGGGACCCGGCGATGGCGGGAGCAGCCGGGGCAGCGGTCGGGGCCGTCATGGGCGCACGGAAAGTTGGCTCCCCTGGCGGAGATGGAACGGTGAGGTCCAGCTTCGCCGCAGGCGGCTCGGTCTGGATCACGTCGAGGATGTGGTGCCAGGTGACTTCGCCGACGACACGGACCCTGGCGTCCTCGGGGAGCTTCCCGACCTCGAATCCGCGGCGAAGTTGATCGAGCGTTACGGGCCCGACCACGTGCTCGCCATCCACGGTGACCTCATAGGTCTTCTCGGGGACGACGACCTCGGGCTGCTCAACGATGGTCATCGCGTCGTCCTCGATCAGCCGAGGGACGACCTGCTCGATCGGGAGCCACGTCGTGTCGCCCACCCTAGCGACCTTGGCTCCTGCGGGCAGTTCACCGCCGTGGAAACGTCGGGTGAGGTCGTCAAGCTCGATCGGGCCCCGCGGCGGGCTCGATGATCCCGGCACGAAGACCATGTACTGGTCAGCCATCGTCTCGCTCCGCCGCGTCGGCCAAGATCCGCGTGTTGACGGCGATGTCCTTCAAGGCACGCATCGCCTCACCTGCGGCGGCCACCATCGTCCCCATCACGTGCATCACGACGCCGAGCACGAAGGGGAGGATACCCAGCGATTTCCACATGCCCTCCAGCGCAAACACGACGAGGCCCCCGCTCAGCATCACGGCGAACGCGAGCCCCTTGATGACGGTCCCGTAGCTGACGGTGCTGTCGCTGACGGTCGCGAGGTTGCCGTACTCGGACTCGATCGCCGAGCGGTCCGAGACGACCTCCTCCTCGACACGTGCTTTCTTCTTCCGCGGCTCCCGCGGCCGCTTGGGCACGATCTTCTCAACCGGGATCCAGTCGGCGAGCCCGACCTCGCACGCCGTCGCCTCCCTGGGGATCGAGCCCGCACGAACCTTCGTGGCGATCTCGTCAAGTCCGAGCGGACCCATCGGCGGCTCGTTGCTGCCGGGGATCGCGATCCAGTAGGTCTTCGAGGTGCTCATCGCGGGCGTGCCCTCGGGTCGAGGAGACGGCTACGAAGAAGCCCGAGGGCGAGGGATGAAACCATCCCTTTACTGGACTGTCTAGTAAGGATGTCGTGACGTGAACTCGGCGGGTGAACTTCGCTCGCTTCGCCAAGGTCGTGGGCTCGAACGCCCGCAAGGCGAGGTGGCGATCGAAGCTCACCCAAGAGGAGGCCGCCGCCGAGGTCTTGACCTTCCGGCTCCTCGCGCAACTTGAGAGGGGCGACGGCAACCCGACGCTCCAGACGCTCTTCTTGTTGGCGAAGAAGCTCGGCGTCTCGGTCCGGGATCTCGTCGAGGTTGGCGACGAGGTTCCCCTGGACGAGCCGCTTCACGCTGCAAAGATCGAGCAACCCCCGCGAAGGAAGCCGTCGAACCGCGTCCCTGGGAAGCGCCGGACCACCAAGAAGAAGTAGGCCGATCACCGTCGGCTCCCGCGCACGCGGTGGCCGACGCGGCCGACCACGTCATCGAGCACATCTCGGACATCGCGAGCTACTTCGCGTCGCAGCCCGCGGGGAACCTCGACGCCCAAGAAGATCGTGCCCGAGATGTCGCCCAGCCGATCTCGAAGCTGCCGCACTTCCCGGAGTCCGAGCACGTGGGCGAGGTTGACGACGATCGTGCCGTCGGCCGTGAACGCCATCGGGACTCGGCTCATCTTGGGGGTGGGCTTGTTCACGGCGTCGTCCCTCCCGCGCGTCGGCCTGCTTCGAACGCCCAGCGGGCGACGCGGATCGCGAGCATCTCGCCGAGGTCCTCAGCGAGAACCCGGACGACCTCGATCTGGGGCTCCGCCTGCGGAACGAGCGCCCGCAGGATCTCGTCCTGGACGCGAAACTCCTCGACGACGCGCACTACGGCAGGGTCGGCAACGACCAAGAACTCGACCGCCGCCACGACGCGGGCCTCGAAAACCTCGGGGTCCTCGACCACCTCGACACCCAGGTCGGGCATCTCGGGCGTGATCATCGCCCACCCCCGAGAGCGACGACCGCCGCCCGCGTCTCGGCCAGCACCTCGCGGGCAAGGTCGAGAGCCGCGTCGGCGTCAGCCAGGCGACGGAGGAGGGCCTCGGTTCGGCGGGCCCGGGAAGCTCGGGCTCGGCAAGCTGGGGAGCACGTGGTCTTCGAGGCTCGACGCCCGGGAGCTACTGCCCGTCCGCAGCCGGGGCAGGCCGTCGGGGTGGCCGGGAGGTCACCCGGGGCGAAAAGAGGCGAACGTGCGGATTCGGTCACGTACGTTCTAGGCGGCGGTGGGGCGGCGATCAAAATCCAGCCGACCCGAGATGGCGCGGGAGCGGCTAGACTCGTCGGCCGTGGACAAGAAGGATCTCTCCGAACGAGATATCTGCACGAAGTACATCACGCCCGCGATCGAGAAGGCCGGGTGGGATGTGCAGGCGCAGATCCGCGAGAACGTCCACCTGACCCAGGGCCGCGTGATTGTCCGCGGGAAGCTCGTCACCCGCGGCAAGGCGAAGTTCGCGGACTACGTCCTCTACTTGAAGGAGGGGTTGCCTCTCGCGATCGTAGAGGCGAAGGACAACAACCACGGCGTGGGAGACGGCATCCAGCAGGCCCTCGGGTACGCCGAGATGCTCGACGTGCCCTTCGTCTTCTCGTCGAATGGCGACGGGTTCGTCGAGCACGATCGGACTGGCAACGCGAAACGTCCCGAGCGCAACCTCGGGCTCCACGAGTTTCCCTCACCCGAGGAAATGTGGCGTCGGTACCGGGAGGCGAAGGGGCTCGAAGCCGACGCCGAAAAGGTCGTCTCGCAGGACTACTACTCCGACGGCTCGGGCAAGACCCCGAGGTACTACCAGGTCAACGCGATCAACCGAGTCGTCGAGGCCGTGGCGAGGAACCAACCACGGATCCTGCTCGTGATGGCCACCGGGACCGGGAAGACCCTCACGGCCTTCCAGATCATCTGGCGACTTTGGAAGTCGGGCGCGAAGAAGCGGATCCTCTTCCTTGCCGATCGCAACATCTTGGTGGACCAGACCAAGACGAACGACTTCAAGCCTTTCGGCGGGGCGATGACGAAGATCACCAACCGCAAGGTGGACAAGTCGTTCGAGATTTATCTCGCGCTGTACCAAGCGATCTCGGGCACCGAGGAGCAGGATGATCTCTTCCGACAGTTCACGCCCGACTTCTTCGACTTGATCGTCGTGGACGAGTGCCATCGCGGTAGCGCTTCGGACAACTCGGCGTGGCGAGACGTGCTCACGTACTTCTCGTCGGCCACCCAGCTTGGGCTCACGGCAACGCCGAAGGAGACCGCGGACGTATCGACCACGCACTACTTTGGGGAGGCGGTCTACACGTACTCGTTGAAACAGGGGATCGAAGACGGCTTCCTGGCCCCCTACAAGGTCGTCAGGTACGACCTCGACAAGGATCTCGCAGGTTGGCGACCCGAGCGAGGCAAGCTCGACAAGCACGGCAACGAGATCGAAGACAGGATCTACAACCAGCGCGACTTCGATCGGAACCTCGTCCTTGAGCAGCGGACGACCCTCGTGGCGAAGCAGGTCACGGAGTTCCTCAAGGCGACGGATCGGTTCGCCAAGACGATCGTCTTCTGCGAGGACATCGACCACGCGGAGCGGATGCGCCAGGCACTCGTCAACGAGAACGGCGACCTCGTTCACGAGAACCGGAAGTACGTGATGCGGATCACGGGAGACAACCCCGAGGGCAAAGCGGAGCTTGAGCCGTTCATCCACCCCGAGGAGAGGTACCCGGTCATCGTCACGACCTCGAAGCTCATGTCCACGGGCGTGGATGCGCAGACGTGCAAGGTCATCGCCCTCGATCAATCGATCCGCTCGATGACGGAGTTCAAGCAGATCGTCGGCCGAGGTACTCGCATCCGCGAGGACTTCGGGAAGCTCTATTTCACGATCCTCGACTTCAAGAAGGCGACCGAATTGTTCGCGGACCCGAATTTCGACGGCGATCCGGTCCAAATATACCAGCCGGGACCTGGAGACCCTCCCGCACCTCCAGATGATGTTCCGCCTGGAGAGGATGGCGACCCCGGAACCACTGCGGGCCAACCCGGGAACACGAACGATCCACCCTGGGAAGGTGACCCCGCAGACCCAGCGGGCGATGGCGGTGACGGAGATGATCGCCCGAAGCGGGTGAAGTACGTCGTGGCCGACGTGCCCGTGCTCGTCCTCCGAGAGCGGGTCCAGTACTACGGCCCCGACGGCAAGCTCATCACCGAGTCGCTCCGGGACTACTCGAAGAAGGCGATCGTGAAGGACTACAAGTCCCTCGACGACTTCCTCAAGCGATGGAAGGAAGCCGAGCGCAAGAAGACCGTCGTCGATGAACTCCTCGAACGGGGAGTCTTCTTCGAAGAGCTTGCGGTTGAGGTCGGTCGCGATTGCTCACCCTTCGATCTCGTGTGTCACGTCGCATACGGCCAGCCGCCGCTCACTCGCAAGGACCGCGCGAACAACGTGCGGAAGCGGAACTACTTCACCAAGTTCGGCGACCAAGCTCGGGCTGTGCTCGAAGCGATCCTCGCGAAGTACGCCGACGAGGGCGTCGAGGACATCGCGGACATCGCCGTGCTTCGAGTATCTCCCCTGACCAACCTCGGGACGCCGATGGAAATCATCCAGCAGTTCGGTGGCAAGGACGGCTACATGAAGGCGGTCCGAGAACTCGAAGAAGAACTCTATCGGTCGTCGCCCAACGGAGCCAGCTAGTCGGACATGTCGAACCTCGGAACCACGGTCAAGTCGATGCAGGACATCCTCAGGAAGGATGCTGGCGTTGACGGAGATGCCCAACGGATCTCGCAACTCGTGTGGATGCTCTTCCTGAAGGTCTTCGACGACCGCGAAGCCGAGAAGGAGTTGATGGACGACAGCTACAAGTCGCCGATCCCGAAGCAGCTTCGCTGGAGGGCATGGGCGAAGGACTCCGAGGGGATGACGGGCGATGCCCTCCTCGACTTCGTCAACAACCAGTTGTTCAAGACGCTGAAGGAGCTACCCGCGTCCGGGAAGAACGCCAAGGTCGCCCTCGTCGTACGCTCCGTCTTCGAGGACGCTTACAACTACATGAAGTCGGGCACGTTGATGCGGCAGGTCATCAACAAGCTGGAAGAGATCGATTTCAACCGAGCCGCTGACCGCCACCAGTTCGGCGACATCTACGAGAGGATCCTTTCCGATCTTCAGGGCGCCGGGAACGCAGGCGAGTTCTACACGCCCCGCGCCGTGACCCAGTTCATCATCGACCAACTCGATCCCAAGCTCGGCGAGACGTTTCTCGATCCCGCTTGCGGCACGGGCGGCTTCCTCACGTGCGCGATTGAGCACGTGAGGAAGAAGTACGTGAAGAGCGCCGACCAGGAGGAGACCCTCCAGTCGAGCATGTTCGGCGTTGAGAAGAAGCAGATGCCGCACCTCCTGTGCGTCACGAACATGCTCTTTCACGGGATCGACGTGCCCTCGAACATCCGCCACGACAACACGCTCTCGCGGCCCCTCCGAGACTACGGACCCAAGGATCGCGTGGACGTGATCGGGACCAACCCTCCGTTCGGCGGCATGGAGGAAGACGGGATCGAACTGAATTTCCCGGAGAAGTTTCGGACGAGGGAAACGGCAGACCTCTTTCTCGTCCTTCTCATGACGCTCCTGAAGCCCACTGGTCGAGCGGGGCTGGTCCTCCCAGACGGCACGCTGTTCGGCGAGGGCGTGAAGAACCGGATCAAGGAAAAGCTCCTGGAGGAGTGCAACCTTCACACGATCGTCCGGCTCCCCAAGGGGGTCTTCAACCCCTACACGGGGATCAAGACGAACCTGTTGTTCTTCACCAAGGGGGAGCCTACCAAGACGGTCTGGTTCTATGAGCACCCTCTACCGGCAGGCCAGAACAATTACTCGAAATCGAAGCCGCTAACGATCAAGGAGTTCGACGCCGAGAAGAAGTGGTGGGGCAAGCGGAAGGAAAACGACCACGCCTGGAAGGTCTCGATGGACGAGATCAAGACCCGGGGGTTCAACCTCGACATCAAGAATCCGAGGGCCAAGGAGGACGGCCCGGGAGATCCCGACGAGCTTCTCCGCGAGTACCAAACGGCAGCAGCCGAGGCAGCCAAGATCCGGGATGCCCTCAGGGACGAGTTGGCGAAGGCGTTGGCGGGGGCCCGGGGATGAGCACCGACCGATCTGAACGGCAAGACGGTATTTCGGTTCTTCTGCAAACCCCAGGCGGAGCCTCCGCCCAACGGAAACTCGTGCTGGATTGGGCTATTCGTGGGCGACTCAGCGATTCAGCCCCTTCGGACGAATCTACGAGTTTGCTCCCCCGGGCTGAAGCGGACCGGGTGAGTCGTCAGCAACGCGGCCTCGCACGCCAGATGAAAGAACTCGGTCCAGTCGGCGATGACGAGGCCCCTTTTCTCTTGCCGCGCTCGTGGTCGTGGACTCGTGTTGGGCTTGCCATGAACCTAGTAAACGGGCGTGCTTTCAAGCCGAGCGACTGGAGCACAGTAGGGCTTCCCATCGTCCGGATTCAGAACCTAAATGACCGTTCAGCGCCGTTCAACCACTGCGCCTTCGAAGTAGATCCGAAGCACCGCCTGCGTTCCGGCGACTTCTTGATTAGCTGGTCGGGCACGCCAGGCACGTCGTTCGGCGCGTTCATTTGGACGGGCCCAGATGGTGTGCTGAACCAGCACATCTTTAGGGCGGAACTGTACGGCGGATGTTATGAGCCAGAATTTCTCCGTGTCGTGATCAATGCCCGCCTCGATGAGATGATTGCCCGGGCCCACGGAGCAGTGGGCCTTCAACACATCACCAAAGGCGAACTGGAACACCTGCCCATTCCGCTACCACCCCTCCCCGAACAGAAGCGCATCGTGGCCAAGGTCGATGAGTTGATGAAGCTCATCGACGACCTGGAGGCTCGGCAGACGAAGGCCACGGCGACCCAGAGTCGCTTCCGGACCTCGGCTCTCGACGCGCTCACGAAGGCCGACGGACCTGCGCAGTTGGCGGTGGCTTGGAAGCGTGTGGCGGGTAACTTCGAGGTGTTGTTTGAGCAGGCCGAGAGCGTTGCGGGTCTAAGGCGAGTTGTTCGAGACCTCGCTGTCGTCGGGCGGGTCGTCGAACAGCGAACGGGCGAGGGAGATGGACGAGAACTCCTCCCGCAACTCCATCGCGACGTGGAAGCGGCTGGTGGGAAGTGGTCAGATCCCCGGAGTGACGAGATTGCCGCCGAGACCGGGGCGTGGATCCCACCGTCCTGGGCTTGGGTCCGGCTTGCCACCGTTGCGACTTTCGGCCCCCGCAACGGCTACTCGCCGAAGGCTGTTGACTACCCGACTGCTGTGAAAACCCTAACCTTGACGGCCACCACGTCGGGGCGATTCAAGCCAGAACACGTCAAGTACATCGACGAAGAGGTAGCCCCGGAGTCGGACCTCTGGCTGCGAGAAGGGGACATCCTGATCCAGCGTTCGAACTCAATTGACTACGTCGGCATGGCTGCCGTCTTTCATGGCCCAGGGAACACCTTCATCTACCCAGACCTGATGATGAAGGTTCGCCTGTCGTCGGGACTGGACATCGACTTCGCCCACTTGGTTCTGCTTTCAACTCCGACGCGCCACTTCTACCGCGCCCGTGCGACCGGCACAGCCGGGTCGATGCCCAAGATCAACCAGGCGGTGGTCTCCGCAACTCCAATCCCCCTGCCACCCCTCGCTGAGCAAAAACGGATCGTCGCCAAGGTCGAGGCGCTCATGAAGCTGTGCGACGACCTGGAAGCCAAGCTCAAGACCAAGGAAGCCACGGCCAGCAGACTCGTCGAGGCCGTGGTCCGGGAGTTGGTGGCGTAGGATGGCGACCAAGCGAGTGTCCACCGCTCCGACCCCCCAGGTTCCGCAGAAGTTCGACCTCCAGGGGGCCATCGCCCACACGAGCGTGCCCACAACTGCACCTCTGGTCCCGCTATTTGAGGCGATCGACAACGCGATCGACGCCGTGCGGGAGCGAACCTCCGGACGGATCGTAGTAGAAGTTGTCCGAAAAGCTGGAACGCAACTTGATCTCCTGGACGCGAAGGGGGGATCCACAGGTACGATCCTGGGCTTTCGGATCCGGGACGAGGGGATCGGCTTCACAGACGCCCATGTAACCTCCTTCATGACGCGGTATTCGCGCCTCAAGTCCGAGGTGGGCGGAAAGGGCCTCGGACGGTTCGCGTGGTTCAAGACGTTCGCGGCCGTCGAGATCGAGAGCCACTATGTCGAAGGGGACCGGGTACTGGCCCGAAGATGGAAGTACGAGCAGGGGGACTTGGAGCTTCGAGCCTGGGAGGACGCCAAGCCGACATTGAGTGGTCCGGGCACCACGGTCTTCCTTCAGGGTTTCGACGACATCTACGAGAAGAAGACCCCCAGACGGCTATCGACGATCGCCTACCGAATCTTCGAGCACTTCTTTGCACGCCACGTTCTCGGCACCCTCCCTCCCTTGGCGGTGGAAGAGGAAGGAGTAGATGATGCGTACGACGCTAGCGAGACCTGCGAGTCGCTTGTCGTTGAGAAGGCCATCGACTCTTGCCAGTTGCCTAAAGGGCATGGGGAACTTTCGATGACCCACCTTCTACTCCGCCACCACGCGGACCTGCCTGGCGGGATCGCCTACTGTGCCAAGGAACGAGAAGTAGAGGTTCATGACCCGAGCACGATCATCGAGGACGTGCCGGACGTGTTCACGAACAACAGCGGCGACCGACTCTCGTTTCGCACCTACGTCTCCGGACCGCTTCTTGAGGCCAACGCGAGTCAGGAAAGGACCAGCTTCCGTTTTGACGAAGGAACGGCCCGGCAAAGGCGGCTCTACACCGAAATACCTACTTGGGCTGAGATTCGAGAGGCCCTCCAGCCGAGTTGCGAGAAGTTCCTTCGTCCGCATGTTGCCGGGGCACGACGGATTCGCGACGAGCGAGTGGATCAGCACCTCGACGACGCACCCTGGTACCGTGGGGTTCTGGCGGCCAGACCGGAGGTCAAATCGAAGGTTCCCTTGAACGCCGGTAAGGAGGGCATCGAAATGATCCTCTACAAGGAGACGCTCAACTGGCGGGGCGAGGTCCATGAACGGGGAGCCCGGCTGCTCGAAGAGTTGAAGACGGAGGGCAACGACTTCGACAATCTCCGTGAGGAACTCTGGCAGCACCAAGAGAAGCTGAAGACAACGGCTCTCGACGACCTGGCTCGCTACGTGGGTCACCGAAAGGCGGTACTTCAATGGCTGGAGCGGTACCTGGAGTTCATCCCTGGCGAGAACAAGCACGTTCACGAAGCGGTGGTCCACGACCTCTTCTTCCGCCGCGGCAAGGATTCCACGACGGAGGGATACTTCAGCCACAACCTCTGGATCCTCGATGACCAGCTTACGTTCCATCAGTACGCGGCTTCCGACAAGGCGCTAGCGAGCCATAGCGCTCACCCGATAGCGAGCAGCAAGGAGCCCGACGTAGCCATCTACTCAGGGCCAGGGGCCGTCTTTACGGAGCAAGACGACGAACAGGCCGAGTGTCGTTCAGTCGTGATCGTGGAGTTCAAGCGACCGGGGCGGACCGTGTTCGGGAGCAGCGAGGATCCAGTTCATCAAGTCCGGAACTACGCCAAGCTAATCGCCACTGGGACAAAGAAAAACTCCAAAGGGCGCTTGATAGAGGTCAGCAAAGGCACCCGCTACTTTGGCTACATCATCGCAGACAAGTCCCCGGACCTTCTGGAGTTCGCAGAGCACTACAGCCTGGGGCCGCTCCCAAACGGCTCGGGGTGGGCACGCTTCTTCTCCGAATACGAGCCCCAAGTCTACGTCGAGATGTACACCTACAGCCAGGCCCTTGCGACCGCGAAACGGCGGAACGCGGCCTTCTTCCATCTCGCGGGCCTGCGGGGATCGGGTGCGAAGTGACTGCCCATAGAACTCGGGAACGAGATGTCGTGAGCGGTGGACGCGCGAATCGACGAGAGGTCTGCGAATGACTAAGAAGACGGTGAATCTGCCCGACCTCGCTGTGAAGGCCGCGCCGGAGAAGTGGAAGACTTTCCCGATGTGGAAGCAGGGCGAGTTGTCGCCAGAGTGCGGCCACTACTGCGTGCTGGCGTTGGCAGAGCGCTTCGGGACGGACGTGTGGGGGAAGAAGAACTACCCGGTTCGATGGGTAACGCCGGAGAAGGTTGACACCTCAAAGGGCACGAAGCGGAAGCACATGGACCGGATGCTTCAGAAGGCGAAGCTGGCCGCTACCGAGGTCTCCAACATCGATGATCTGGTTCGCGGCGACGCCCTCGGTCTTGCTTTGATCCGCTGGGCACTTCCTACACCAGCCGTGGGTGAGCGAACGCGGGACAGGACGTGGGATCCCGAGCACGGACACTACGTGGTCGTTCTTGAAGTCAGGCAAGACGAGATCGTCCTCGCCGACCCGTACCCCGGTGTTCCCGAGAGGGTGTACTCGGTTGAGCGTGCGGTGTTTGAGGCGGCGTGGGGGCTGACGAACAACTGGGGACGGCGGGTGTCGAAGCTGGCGAAGCCGCAGTCCGAGATTCTCGTCACGGCCCGCGGGACAGCCAGGCATCGTGGGCGGCAACGTACACAGGCGGGGCCGTTGGGTGGGCGAGCGGGAGCCACCGGGTGGCTCGCCCCCTGACCTGAACCGTTCGCTCCGCGCCGTAGCCTTCGACAGCGAGCTTGGTGGAGCCGTCGTCACCGACCAGTTCACGAAGGACTCGGAGGGCGGCGTTGCCAAGGGTGATGATCACCTCGGGGCGGGCAACCCCGAGTTCTCGGAGAAGCCGATCCCGATGATCGCGCAGCCCCTCGGTGACGATCTCGGCCTCCCGGACTCGGTGTACGGGGACCCAAAGTTCTCCTTCCGGGTGTTCCTGGTCCCAAAGACTGGAAACCACGCGAGCACCTCGGACCGGGCGTTCGAGTTCGTGAAGTTCGACCCAAGCCGTCCTGACGACATGGCTCAACTTCACCGGCAGATCGCCGTGGTCAAGGAGCGGCAGGTCGCCGTGGTGGATCCCGACCTGATGAGCGCCAAGGACGTTGTGAAGGTCGTCGCAGAGCGGCTGAAGAGGCCGTTCAAGATGCATCATCACGTGAAAGCCTGGAAGAAGTACGGAGCCAGGAAGGCTGGCGATTTCCCGGCGGAGTGTAACCCGTCGTTCTGCGTACCTGACACGCGGCACAGAGACTATGCCTTCAGGCGGGCGTGGGTTGACCACCTAATCATGAAGCTCTCGGACCAAGCGGAGTACGAGGCGCTCACGGCCACGAAGAGCACGGCCACGACTGGCGCTCCCAGCCCCGGGAAGCCCGGGAACCAGCCCCCTACGTGAACGACACCTTCCCGGCCATGTTCATCGGCGAGGAGACGGGTCTGCCCAGGTAGAGCGGACGCCAACAAAAAGGGAATCGGCGGCCCGCCGATCAAGAGGGCCGCCGATTCGTTCCGTGCGTTCCGTGCGTTCCGTGCGTTCCGTGCGTTCCGTGCGTTCCGTGCGTTCCGTTCCGTTTCGCTTCGTGCGTTTCGCTTCGTGCGTTCCGACCGGAGACCTCCTCCTGTCGTCGGTGCTCATATATACACCGGCACCTGGCCCATCCCGAAAAAAAGACGACCACGAGTTGCACTCTTCTTCGACCTCTGTGCCCCGGTTGCCCCTGAGGTTGGCCCGGTCCGGACTTCCGGGTGTCGGTCTATCCCTCCCCCGAGCCTCAGTGCTGAGGGCACCCGCGACCGAAGTCATTTACCGACATCCTCCTCCACGCTCACGCCGCCCGAGTCCGGTTGTCCGCGTGTCCGGCGGCCGAACCGCCCCGAGGAGCAGGGCCGACGATGGTCACCCTGACGCCCGCGGTCCTGGCCACCGCGTGAAGCTCTCGGAGACGAGCGTACAGGATCGGAGACCGAGGGCCCCGGTCGCGCCGGAGCAAGAGCTTCGGCAGGAACGCCGTGTCGAGGAGGAAGGTCACGGCCTTGCCTCTGGTACACGCCTTCAGGTAGTCCCTCATCGCTCGGACGATTGCGGCCTCGGGGCGGCCCGGCACCGCCCACGTTCTGGGCGGGCCCGACGCCGAGAGCGTGACCAGGGAGCCATGGCGCGTCCGGCGGGCCGAAATTCGTACCATCTCGGATGACACCCCAGGCGGAGGAATCTGCTCCGCCTGGGGTGCTACCTCGGGTCCGATCTCACAGGGAAATTCATGCTCCATCTCACGGAGCATCTCCTCTACCTGAAGATCGAACGGGTTTCTGAACCTGTGAGACTTGCGTCTCTCGGCACGAGAGAGAGAACCAGCGTCCTCCACCTCGCGGTCCGACTGGAGAGGACTAGCGTCCCCCTCAGCCCCAAGGGTCGGGAGCCTTACGGCTCCGTCCCTGTGGGTGGACCCGGACTCGTCATCTACTGCCTCGACGAATCCGACCGCCGTCTCGGTCTCCTCGGTGTAGAGGGGAGAAGACCCGGAAGTCTTCGTCCCTCTTTCCTCGGAGTCCGAGAAGGGCGCCATGTCCGGAGTCTCTTCGTTCCGTGCCTCTGCCTTTGGCCCCAGCGGGGCCCTAGGTTTAGGCGTCGGAGAGGAGCCTCCGGTTGGGTGGACACCACCGTGCAGATCCACGGTGGTGTCCGCCTGATCGCCGCAGAGCACGGCCGACCAGACTGTCCTCAGGGTGTCGCCCGAGAGCGAGCACACCTGGGGAAACGTCTTCTTGACGAGCGCGTCGGCCGCCATTGCTTCGCTCTCGCTGAGCTGCATCCAGTACCGGACGAAGCCCTCGTGAACGGTCTCGAAGTCCTGAAGGTCGGTCGTCTCCACACCAGGACCGCCCCCAAGGATCGAGAGTCCGCTGACCGTGCCCGTCCGCATCTTCGAGGCCACCGCACGGAGCTGCTCCGTCTTCTCGCACGACTTCTTCTTGGGCATCACGATGCAGCCGCTCTGATCGATCTCGGCCCCCAGGAGGTCGATACGCTTCACTTGGAGGTCGTGCACGAGGGTGGACGCTCGCTGATCCGGCGAGACGCCCTTGATGACCATCTGGTGCTCACGTGCCCAACGCTGGATGTGACGGACGGCGCCCACGACCTCATCTCGGGTGGCGGCGCCGATGAAGATGTCATCCGCATACCGACGATAGAGGATTCGCTTCTCACGCTTCTGGAACCAGTCGTCGAGAGCGAAGGGCACCAGATTCGCCAAGACTGGGGACTCCGCTACCCCTTGCTCGGTCCCCTTCTTCGAGGTGACCACGTGGTTCCGTCCCCACCGCCGCAAGACGACCGGTGCCTCGACCAACGCCATCACGATCCCGATGAACTCGTCGGGGTACCCGTAGTGTTTCAGGGCCGACTTGATGGCATCCCGGGGGATGGATCCGAAGAAGTTCTGGAAATCCAGCTTCGCCCAGTACCGCACCCCAACCTTGGGAGGCTTCTTGACGCCCGCCGGGATGGTTCCGTTCGCGGCTATCACACTCATCGACACCGTCATCAGGGACTCGACGACCGCATCCTCGTGGCCCCGCCGGTACGCCGCGACACTGGGCGGCAGGACCGACTCACTCGTGATCGTGAGGACGTTGCCGACGTGAGTGGAGAGGAGCCGCCGCAAGAACGTGGGGACGCCAATGGGCCTCGGGCTCCGGCCCTCTCGGTGCATGGGGGCCCGCTTGGTAGGCTCATCGGCCAAGATGGTCTTCAGCGTCGCGATGTCCGCGTGAACAAGACGCTCAAGCTCCGCTGCCCAGTGGGCCGCGTCCCCAGCTCCAGACAGGTGGTCGGCCACGACATGTCCGTGAGCATCCTTCGTGGTGGCCCTCGCTCGTGACCACGCTCGGTTCTCTATCGGGTCCGCGGCCCACTCGATGAGGGACCGGCTCCTCAAGAGCGCCATCGCGTCGGAGGGCCTCATCGGACCCCCGCCTGGAGGACGTAGGTCACCCTGCTCGGTCGGCTCCGGCGCACGAACGGCTTGGATACGGGCTCGGTCTCCTCGGTGGCGTACGTCCCCAGGACCGTCATACCGGCGGCGCCCTCGACGATCTCCTTCACTCGGGCCGTCAGCTCGGGCGAGTCGGCGTAGCCCCTCGTGGTTCGGATCCCGAGGGGCACGAGCACCAGGGCGAATCCGCCAGGCGTGAGGATGTCCTTGTACGTCTGAAGGATCCCCTCAAGGCGGTCCAACCACCGACGAACCCCAACGGACGAGTCGCCGCCGTAGATGCGAGTCTGCCCCGACGCGGAAGGGGTCGCGGGCGAGGGAAAGGCCGAGACCACGAAGTCGAACTTCCCCTCTGGGGTCTCCCGCGTCCGGGTGACCACGTGGGGCAGGTTGGTCTGACCGAAGACCCGCTGATCCACCTCGTGGATCTCGATCCTGGGGAGCCGGTCACCACGCGCAGCATCGGCTCGCGCGAATCCGCCTGCTCCTGCGTGGACGACGAGAACACGGACGGGTTCGAGTTCGAGGCCGCCGTCGAAAGCGGCGTCGGACCGCCGGACGATTTCCTGAACCGCCCACGCATCCCAGCCCTCGGGCTCCCCATCGAGAAAGGTCGCGGTCCCAAGGCCGATGCTCGACTTCACCGTCAGGACCCCCTCGCTTGGACGAACCGCGGGAAGCCCATCCGGGAGGGACGCATCTACGTCAGGAGGAAACTGCACCACGTGGTGCTGACGGAGTGCCTCTCGGACGAGGCGGCGGATCCGGCCGAGGTAGACGGGATTTCGGGCAAGCTCCCGTGCCGCGAAATAGTGGACCGCGGTGGGCTTCGAGGCTGGGGACGATGCGCCAGCCGGTGGAGGCTCGCCGAGCAGATCCGGGTTCGCCATATCCACGTCCGTCAGTCCGATGGGTTCCCCCGGGTCGAACGTCTTGGTCGTGGGAAAAAGGCGATTGGCTTCGACCACAATGTCGTCGTCCTCATAGTTGTTCGTCGAGGACCTGCCGGTGCCGGCGACGGCTGCATCGATGTCTGCCCGAACCCCTTCAAGGAGCAGCAGGCGAAGGCTCTCGTCACGCACCTTGGCCAGGAGACCACGGAGAGCCCGGGGCAGACCTGCCTCTTCGAGCCGACGACGGCGACGGGCCTCGACCCAGTCTTGGGGGACGCTCGTCGAAGTCGAGGCGGGCCCGTCCTCATGACCAGCGCCACCGTCAAAAGCGGAATCGAAGCCCTCAACCATCATGCCCTCTCCGGCGTTCGCGGTGACACCCGGGTAGGTGGAGAAATCGAGACCTTCCCGTTGGCGAATACTTCGCCGGAGCAACGCACCTCGTCGCCAACCCCAAGACGTGTGCGCCACATGCGGACTCGCCGCCCTGAACCCACAGGGAGAATCCAGGCCGTGTAGATTCGATCCTCTCGGGTAACGGTCGGACAAGCGATCACGTCGAACAGACGTTGTACCTGCTGGTCATCGATCGCCGCCTGCACGAGGAGGCTGCCCCGCGCACGCTCGACGGGGGCGGAGGTGACGACCGCCATAAGCCACCGCCCCTCGACCATCTTGGCGCTCACCAGCCTCTTGGGATCTGAGAGAGCCTCCAGGCCGAACGTCTCGGCGGGGCTCGGCGGCGGAGGGGCAGCCTCAGCCAGGATCGCATCGAGTTCTTCGTCGGTGAGCACGGCCTCGGGCGCAGTCACAGGCCACCCCTCGAAGCCAGGAGGGCCTGGATGAAAAGCTCTCTCGCGTACTCGGAGACTGTGACGCGCCTCACACCGCGGCGGTCCGCCTCTTGGAGAAGAGCCTCCTTGATCTGGCGATCCAGGCTCCGGCCCAGCCGGATGTGGATCTCCACGCTCTTGTCGTCGTCGGCTGCCGCGCTCTTGTCGTCTTCTTCGGCTGCCGCGCTCTGGGCGTCAACCAGGCTGTCTACTTCGCTTCCCATGGCAGTACTCCTGCTCGATAAGTGGATTGTGGACGACGGGCTCGGTCGCCCATCCTCGTGCGCCTACACCGGCGGGAGCACTCCTCTGGAAGAAAGTGTGGACCCGAAAGTCAAGCTCGTGATTGTACCCGCGCGTTGCGGGTCGAGAAACGACGAAACGGCAGAGAAACTATCGATACCCTGGACCTGGTAGGTACCCATGGCCGTGATCGTGCGTCTGCCACTGGCTCCCGAAGGAGCGACAACCAAGAGGAGGCCGGGGCGCCCGCGCAAGGTCGTCCCCGCCGTGATCTCCGAAGACGACTACCTGACCGAGATCGATGCCGCCCGCCGCGAGCACGTGGCCCAGGACGATCTCGTGGCGGATACCAACGAGCAGGACCCTCTTGGTATCCTCGACGCCCTGATCACCAAGATCGCGGAAGAAGCAGCCGGGCTCGCTCTCGATGCCGCTCGCGTCGAACGTCGTGGGGGAGACGCCTCACGCACGCGAAGCCGGAGGATCAAGGCGTTGCTCCAGTTGAGCGCTTTGATCCGAGATCGAGAACTCTTGCGTCGGGAACAGGGGATCCCCGACGAGACCTCTATCACCAAGATCCGCGAGATGTTCTTCGCCGATGTGGGCGAGGTGGCAAGAGACGTTTGGGGGGTCGAGCGGGGAGAGGGGTTCATGGCTCAGGTTCGAGCCCGGGGTTGAGGTCTCAGCCCCTCGAATTCTCACACGCTCTACCGAGACACTCGCTACCCGAGGGGGTGGCAACCTCTGACTCACATTCTCCCAGTTCGCCGTTGCCAGCCAGGTACTTCTTGGCCATCGCGGCCACGCGGGTCTGTCCGGCCTTGGACTTGTAGGCCGCAACGGCGGCATCCCAGAAGCGCGGATTGCGGCCGAGCACACGCGTATTGTAGAACTCGACACGCGAGGCGAACTTGCCGACGTGATGCCATTCGGTCGGGACATATCCGACGGCATCACAGGCGGAGTCGAACGCGGACACGCTGATTCCGAGCCGCATTGCGGCACGAAGCCGAGGGTAGCGGCCCTTCTCCTCAGCTTCCTCAGCGCCCCACGAGCGGCCACGGCCGCTAGAGAAATAGGTTGCAGTTCGATACTTCATAGTTGTCGATCCTTCGTGTCCTGCTGTTGTTGTGTGTTGTCGTGTGGTGGTCAGGTGGTCAGGGGAGAGTCCAGTTCTTGCCTTTGCGGGTCGCTCCGAGTTCGGCGAGGTCTCGACGAACTGTCCGATTGTCCGCCTCGTCGATCCCGTCGTTCTTGAGGTCGGCCTCGACCTGGGCAGACGTGACGGTTTGGCCCGCGTAACGCGCGTAGTAGGCGGCGCGACGGGTTCGCCGGACATCCGGACCGTCGGACACGGGCCCGGCGGTGGCCATCTTCATGAACTCCAGCTTCCGGCGGACATAGATAAGGGCGACCTCAACATCCTCGGTCATCGCGGCGGCTCGGTCGTGTGCCCGCGCGGATGCCATGACGAGCCGGGTCATAGAGATCGCCATGCGGATCGGAATCGCCGACGCGTCGTTGGGGCTGGTCTTCAGGAAGAGTTCGTTCGCCTTCCGGATCTCTTCGTGCGCCGCTCGAAGCTCCTCGGTCACCCCTGAGCAGTCGATCATGGGGTGACGATCGCGGAGGTACGCGACCAGCAGCCGCACCTCACGGACCCACGGCTGCGCGTCGAGATCCTGGTTCCCGTGTTCGGTGAACGACCCGTACATCGCTCCCCCAACACGCCAGGCGCGATCTACGTCGAGGGGGATCTCGATGACGGTGTCGAGGCGTGACAGCAGAGGTACGTTCGTGAGGATCGTGGCCTCGCCTCCGGAGCCGAGTTGATGAACCTGGCGAAGACGATTCGAATCGATCACCAACGAGGTGCGAGCGACTCGACGGGAACCACCGGCAACGGAGTCGCGGACCACGCCGTCCTCGATGACCTCGTAGAGGATGGGGGCGATCTTCGCGAACGTGGGTGCGCCCCAGGCGTGCGCGTCCTGCACTACGAGCACGCCCTCGGACGCGAGCGGAAGCAAACCGGGCTCGGATACCCAACCGCCAGACGTGCGGCGGCTTGCGGCGACGAGACCGGCTGCCGAAATCTTTGACGCCGACGCCTCCAGCGAGACAGGGTTCAAGGCTCGGGCTGCCAAAGCCGCGAGCTTCTTCCCTTGCCCGGGAGGACCGACGAGCACGATATGCAGCCGTGCCGGAGCGTGCCCCACGAAGCCGGTCGAGAGTGCCTGGAGGATCGTGAATCGGATCGCGTCGAACAACTCCGACACGGGCTCGTCACCGTCTACGACGCCGAGGTTCTCCATCACGCGACCAAGAAGAAACTCGTATGGAGTCTCGCCGGACGCTGCGAGATCCTGGGCAAGCTGCTCCGTGGCGTCACGCTCTGCCTGCGTGGCCCCCAAGAGATCCATCGCTGATCCCGAGACGCTCACGTCCAGGACGTGAAGAGCGTAGAGGCGCATCGACGAAGATCCGCCCTGCGGAGTCATCTTCGTCGGCACCGAGATCATCACGCCCTGGATGCGGACCCCAGCCGAGGAGCGGTGGGCATCCTGGAGAATCCCGACCAGCCGCTCCCCAAGGATGGGAAGCAGTTCAAGTTTCTCACCGTCGGTTCCGGTGACGCTCACGAGGATCGCATCCTGCTGGGTCTCTCCGGATTCATCGTCCGTGGGGATCGTCGCGACCATCTGCTCAGAGATCGAGGTGACGCGGGCGAGAACACTAATCGGGCAATAGAGGCGGCACTGCCGCTTTGCTTCCCGGACGCTCAAGGTAGGGGCGCCGTCCCAAGACGGCGCCATCTCCGAGAGTTGCATGTCGTCGATGGCGGCGCGTGCGGCAGCACGAATCTGATCGGGAGTGAACTTGCCGCGCAGATTCTCCTGAGCGTAGGCAAGCATCGCAACGAAGAGGGTGTGGAGGTATGCTTCGTGGTTCATGACGAATGGATTCCTTGCCGCGAGGAGTCGCAGCGGATGAGATTCTGTTGGCCACGACCTTTTTCAGGTCGCGGGCGTGGTCAGGATATACACCGGCACTTGGGAGATCCCGTCGCCGAGGCTACCAAGCGAGAAGTAGCCGCTGCTTCGATGGCGTTCGACGACGAGGACGGGAGCGAAGTTCGTGCTCTTCCGGTGGCGAGACTCGCGTTAGAATCCCGCCCGATGAAGCGATCCCACGTCCAGAGTCTCCGCCTCGACGAGATCACCTGCGGCGAGTCACCTGTCGGTGATCTACAGGAGTTGATGGCCTCGATCTCTGAGGTCGGGCTGCTTCAGCCGGTCGTCGTGACGCCGCATTCGACAGGCTGTCGCCTCGTGGCCGGGCGCCGCCGACTGGAGGCAGTTAGAAACCTCGGGTGGGCGAAGATCCCCGCGACCGTGGTGACGCTCGACGAGATCCGGACTGAGATCGCTGCCATCGACGAGAATCTCGTACGGCGCGAACTCAGCGTCCTCGAACGCGCCGAACAACTTCGGCGGCGGAAGGATCTCTACGAGGCACTGTATCCCGACGCCCGTGGCGGTCGTGCCGGTGGGCTCGCCAGCGGGGCCTCGCGTCGGGGAGAAGCTCGAACGGATCTCACGATGGGATTCGTTCGACAGGTCACGGAGAAGCTCGGGCGTTCTCGGAGCGCGATCCACAGGGAGATCCGGATCGCGACTGCAATCCCAGAGGATGTTAGGAATCTCCTCCGCGTGCATCCGGTAGCCGATGACCTCACCGATCTCGGTCGGCTCGCGAATCTTCCGGTGCAAGATCAACGAGCCGTCGCAGCAAAGATCCAGAAGGGCCAAGCACGGGGAGTTGTTCACGCACTGCGTCTGATCACGTCGAGTCGTAGTCGTCGTCGCCGCCAGGCAGTTCCGACCGACGGGCCCTACGGGGTGCTGGTGATCGATCCCCCATGGAGATACGAACACGAGCGCACCCCTTACGAGACGATGTCGCTTGAAGAGATTCAGAGTCTTCCCGTTGGGGATCTCGCGGACCAAGATGCGGTCCTGTTCCTCTGGGCGACGAATGCCATGTTGAGGCACGCCTACACGTGCCTCGACTCTTGGGGGTTCGTCGAACGCAGCGTCTTGACCTGGGACAAGATGCGGAGGTCGGGAACCGGGCACTACTTGATCGGCGTGACCGAGCACGCTATCTTGGCAACCCGCGGGAAGCCAGAGATTTGCCTTACGACCCAGACGACGTTGTTGCGTGCCCCCTCGGGGAGGCATTCGGCGAAGCCCGACGAGTTCTTCACCCTGGTCGAGTCGCTGTGCCCATCACAAAGACGAGTCGAGTTGTTCGCTCGGCGGCGTCGGGACGGCTGGGTGAGTTGGGGCGATATTGCTCGCGACTCGAAGAGGGCGGGGTAGAGTCTGCCGTAACACCTCCGCTGGGTATACCATCACCCGTTCCTCTACGGCGTGGTGCTCAAGCCTCACCGTTGTGGCCCTGCGGACGGCGTCGAGTTGACCACGCGGAACCGTGACCGCGGGTCCTCCCCACCCGTGCGGCCCGGCGCATTCGTGAACCGTCAGACCCTCG
Source organism: uncultured Polyangiaceae bacterium (assembly GCA_964396175.1). Taxonomy (GTDB): domain Bacteria; phylum Myxococcota_A; class Polyangia; order Polyangiales; family Polyangiaceae; genus CAYNEK01. The sequence goes on from CAYNEK010000007.1 coordinate 30,194, forward strand.
GAGAGCATGTCTCCCTCAAACCGGCGCCAGGCCGCAGACCACGGCTCACCCAGGTGTATTTTGTTCTTGAAATACGTGCTTGCGTTGTCGGTCCACATTGCTGGCTAATACACCGGCTCGCTGGCACACTCGGTCCCCTTCGCGGGTCGGCATGTCGATTTCTCAAGTTTCGACAGGGCGACCCGGACGCTTCCTTATGGTGAAGCCACGCCACCGCCGAGCAGGCACCGAACTCGGCTCGACGGGGGCCCCCCGCGTTCGCCGCACAGCGTTGGCAGCGATCGTCGGCTCGGATCGCAAACGAGCAATTTAGATCCGCGGCGTCAGGCGCCGGGAGACGCGATGATTCCCGCGGTCTTGGGGGTTCGCGGAGGTGGCGACTTCGATCTCGTCTGAGGGAGCGCCCTATTCCTGCGGGACGACCTTCCAGGCAGGAACGTTTTGGTCCTTGCTCCACGTGACGCAGAGGAGCACGCCCGTGGACACGTGGATCTTGTAGTCCCAGGGCTTGGCGTTCTTCGGGCGAGCGACGACCCTGGCGGGAAGCTTCGCAGCCAGCGGCTCGAACCTCCTCCATGAAGGCGCCCGTACGAGGTAGCTCCAGTCGAGCCCCAACTCTCCCACCTGCCACATCGTGCCCGATGCGTCCTCAAGCTGGATCGTGTGAAGAGCGGCAGAGGTCTCAACGACCCAAGCTGCGACCATCTCGATCCGCTCGCCCGTCTTTGGGGTTGGCCGATCTGGGATTTCCGGCAGCGGGCTGGTGGCGGCCTCGCGATGAGCCTCCTCGATCTGGTTGTCCGTGACGCCAACCGACCGCATGTGCGCGAGCACGATGGCGTCGAGGCTCTGGCTGAGGTCGCGAAACTGATTGGCAGCGACGTTGAGTTCATCGACGAGTCGGGTCATGCCCTCGATGGACCCCATCTCCGTGATGCGGTCCCACCAGAATCCGTGAGCCAGGTAGTTCCGGCGCTCGACGGCAGCGGCGAGCGAATCGTGCAGGTCCTTCGGCAGGACCGGGAGGGCAGCCGTCACGAGCGTCCCGAGGGTCATCGCCTCGGCTGCTCTCGTCCGCTCGTGAAGTCGTGGGCGGGTCACGCGACCTGCACCGAGAGGCAGCATCGCGAACGCATTCACCAGACCGCGGTGAACGCACTCGCTCAGGTAGTAGGCGAGTCCGAACCGGGCGTAGACCTCCCGGCTGAGGTCGTTCTCGGGGTCCTCGGCGTTCATGACCGTCTCGACGTACTAGGACGCTCTACCGCGCCGATCAAATTGGGACCCGGGCTCTACGGGTGGCAAGGACCTCGGATCGTCTTTGATCCTCGCCTCCCGGAGTCCTAGTACCGGGGTGACTTTCCCCCCGAGAAGTGAAGTTCCCGTAGGTTCTGGCCCGGCCCCTTCCGAGCAGGCCGCCGGACTCGTGCGCGTCGCCGTGGAGACGGTGTCGCACCTCGACCGACACCCCGTGGCCGTCTACCTGGCGAGCCTTGCCCCGGGCTCTCGACGGACGATGCGAACGGCGCTCCGCACGATCGCAAGGTTGGTCGAATCAGAGAGCGACGAGAAGACGTTCCCATGGGCGGGACTCGATTACGCCCACACGTCGGCGATCCGGACGCGGCTCTCGGAGGCATACGCCCCGGCGACCGCGAACAAGATCCTCGCCGCCCTTCGCGGCGTCATGAAGATGTCGTTCCGGCTCGGGTTGATCTCTGCCGATCAGATGACGAGGGCGGTGAGCATCGATCCCGTCCGCGGATCCCGTCTCCCGCGTGGGCGCTCGATCTCCCAGGGCGAGCTGCGAGCCCTCTTTGGGGTCTGCGATCCGATCTGTCCGATCGGATCTCGCGACGCCGCCTTGATCTCGCTGCTCTACGCAGGCGGTCTCCGCCGAGCCGAAGTCGTCGGGCTCGACCTCGACAACTTCGACCCCAAGAGCGGTTCGATCTTGGTGAAGGGGAAGGGGAACAAGGAGAGGAGGGTCTACGTCACCAACGGCGCATTCGACGCCGTCGCCGTCTGGATCGTTCACCGGGGAAGCGAGCCTGGTCCCCTCCTCACCCCAGTGATCAAAGGCGGGTCGATTCAGATCCGCCGTCTCACCGACGCGGCGGTGCACGAAAGACTCGGATTCATCGCCAGGAAGGCAGGGGTTGCTTCACTGAGCCCGCACGATCTCCGCCGGAGTTTCGTGGGAGACATGCTGGACGCAGGCGCAGACATAGCAACCGTCCAGCAAATGGCTGGGCATTCCAGTCCTACCACGACATCTCGTTACGATCGTCGTGGGGACCGAGCGAAGAAGAAGGCCGCTGGGATGTTGCACGTGCCTTTCGATCCCAAATGACGATGTGAGACCGTCCCCGAGTTGGAACCCCGCGGCGGTGTATAGAGGGATTGCTGACGGCACTGCGGCTTTCGCCGCCGAGACGCAGCACCACCGAAGGAGAACAAGATCATGTTCGAGTCCATCTCGACTCCGGAGCAGCCGGGGTCCGTCCACCGTTCGACTACTACTCCGATCTCTTACTACACTACTGGGCGCAACATCACCGCGATCGTGCGGGACGGCTACGTCGCTCAAGCTCACCTCTACGTCCCCGCACGCGAGCGTCCTGTGTCCTGGTGGACGCTCTCGGAAGCGTTCGAGCCCGCCGCCCGTCCTATGATCGCTGCCGGCAACGGCTGGATGGACGCCACGGAGGCGGAGATCATGCAGCTCGACGGCGGCATGTTTCGAGTGGTGGCTCCCGCCGCCTGTGATCCGCTGCGGTGGCGTGACTGGCGGCGGCAGAGCGGGGTGAAGGCAAAGATCGCCGTAGCGCTCGAAGAATCCGCCCGTCGTGCCGGATCGCGGATCGATCTGTGGCGGGCCGCCCTCGACCTCGTCCCCTCCACCACCTGGGTTGCTGTGGAGCGGTGGAACGGCACCCGGTTGGGAAGTGCGAACCTTCCTACGGGGATCCTCACGACGCAGGCCGGAGGGAGTGCACCGTGAATCGAGCCACCGAGCAGCTTCTCAAGGACGCGACCGAGGTAAATCGAAACCCCGCCCTCAAGGCGTTCCTCATCGCATCGCTCGCGCCCAGCGTGGGGGCCAGCGTGATACGTCTCTGTCGCGACTGGGCCGAGGACGGATTCCAGGTTGTCAGGCTCGACAGCATCATGACGGCGTTGGACCTCGCAGAGACGGACCCGCCCGCCACGCAGTCGCATCTCCACCAGGCCACCTTGGCGATCGAGATCGAGGGAAATACGATTCTGGTCCGCCCGCCCGTGGAGTGGGGACCTCCGGGTGAGATGGAAATCGTCGCCATGTACGACAGCCACGGATACTGCGAGGAACAGTTGAAGCGCCTCTACGCCAACATCCACTTTGCCCTTGCGGTCAAGCCCGAGGGGCTTTCGGTCATCAAGCATGTACCGAGTCCGAAGGCCGCCCGGAAACGCGGTCGCAAGTACTTCCCCGGCGTCGAATTCATCATCGGAGCGACGCGGCCTCTTCGGAAGAACTTCACGAACGGCGTCCCGGTCGGCCCGATTCAGCGTCCGTCCGACCAGGTGCCCGTGAACGACGAGGTGTCGGCGACCATCTCCGCCCGTGAGGGACGGGCCTGGAGCGTCAAGACGGTGACCCGAGGGCACTGGCGGCATCAGGCCCACGGTCCAAACTGGAGCCTGCATCGGTTGATCTGGATTCCGCCCCACTGGACGGGGCCCGAGGATGCTCCCATCTCCGTTCACGTCACTCGACTCAACACTGTCGGTCATGCGGCCTAGTACCGCGGCCCATAAGTTCGTAGCGCCGACTTCATGACGCGGGTCTGCATGCGGCGCGTCATGGAAATAGGTCGCACCGCTCAACGATTGCGTGCGGGTGACCTCGCTCAAGGCAAACCGCATCGAGCGAGGCCGTCTGGTGCAGGTCGTTCGGCAGACGAGCGCGCCGGCTGGGGTCGTGGTGAGGGCGCGCATCGTCCTGCTGGCGACCGAGGGCCGCGGCACGGCCGAGACCGCGCGCTTGCTGCGGGTCTGTGAAGCGACGGTGAGGAAATGGAAGGCGCGGTGGCGACAGAAGCCCGTCCTCGAGTCGCTCTTTGACTCGCCCCGAAGCGGAAGGCCGCTGAAGATTTGCGTCGCCAGCCGCTGCGAGGTCGTGGCGCTGGCGTGCAGCCGACCAGCGGATCACGGAGTGGCCTATCGCGACACATGGACGCTCGACACCCTGACGAAGTGCGCGTGCAGCCGATTGGGCGTGAAGCTCAGTCGGAGCAGCGTCCAGCGCGTGCTCTCTGCCGAGGGACTACGCCCTCATCGCGTACGCGTCTGGCTCCACAGTCCGGATCCCGCCTTTCGTCCGAAAGTACGGGCGATATGCGCCCTCTACGCTTCGGTCCGCGATGGACGCGAGAACGCTGTCGTCCTGTGCCTCGATGAGAAGCCCCTCCAGGTTCTCGGCCGCCTCAGCCCGACGCACGCGGCGCCGGATGGCTGCGTGCGCTGGGAGTACGAGTACGTCCGCCGCGGGACGCAGGCGTTGCTCGGCGCCCTCGACGTGCGCACGGGGAAGGTCCACGCCCAGGTCGTGCCCCATCGTGATGCCGATGCGCTCGTCGCCTTCGTCGACCGACTCCTTCACAGGTTCAAGGACCGTCGGGTCGTCATCGTCTGGGACAACCTCAACATCCACTACGACGGCGCCGCGAGCCGGTGGACGCGGCTCAATGCGCGCCATGGAGGACGACTGGAGCTCCGCTACACGCCGCTCCACGCCTCCTGGGTCAACCAGGTGGAGGTCTGGTTCTCGATCCTTCAGCGCCGCGTCCTCCGATACGGCGACTTTGCCACCGTGGCGGACCAGCGCGCCGCGGTTCTCGGCTTCGTTCGTCACTGGAACCGCTTCGAGGCCCACCCGTTCAACTGGACTTTCTCGGGACGTTTCGTCGATGCTCAGCGCGCGCCTGCGGCTTGACGGCCCTCGCGTCCCCAAGCCGTGCCGAGCAAATTCGTTGCCACCGAGTACGACGTAGCCGGCCTCCGGGATCGCCTGCGAGCAGATCCTCGCACGCGCCACCTTCGCGTCCGCAAACACGGCGCGACCATGGTCCTCGAGTCCGGACCCGCCGACGACCCAATCCCGCACGTCCGCCTTCGAAAGGACGGCGTGCACCTTTGGATCCTCGAGGCACGCGGGCGCAATCGATGGGAGCCGACTGGCTTTCGCGCTGACATCGCGACTCTGCTCGACACGCTTGTCGAGGCATTGCCGTGGGTGATCGCGCCGTTACCCGCTACGAACTTATGGGCCGCGGTACTAGGACCTGCATGTCGATTTCGATCTCGGAACGCCAACGACCGGTGTCTTAGCTTAAAGCAGAGGAACGCGGGCACCGCGTGCAGGCCGCCGAGGGATCACCGGCGTCGGCAGATCAGATCGGACCCACACATGAACACCACTTCCGCGGCACAGACCATGAACAGCGAGCCCGACGACCTCTTTGCCCGAGCGGTGCGAGCCTACCGCCGCGAGAGGAACACATCTCCCAGCAGCCCAACCGTTCCTTTAGCGTTGTTGGCCCCCGGGCGGTCACCCTCACCAACGTCCGGGGTGACCTGGCGACCTATGAGGTGACGCCCACCGGCCGGCTGCTGCGGAGGGCCTCGTGAGCACTTCCCCGGCTGCGGTTGGGGAGAATGTCCTACCGGAGCCCACTACGGCCGCGACGCCGCGGTTCCCGGAGAAGTCCGCCGCCATGCCCGATCTCGATGGGACACTCAAGCAGGTCCGCTGGGCAAGGGTGTGCGGGCGAGCATGGTGTCTGATCTCAAGTCTCGCCGGTCGATTTGCGGCCTCAGCGGCTCATCGAGAAGGTGAAGGCTCAGGAGGGTGCGAGGGCCGAAGCCGAGGCGAAGGAGATCGTGATCGCGGAGCGCAATCAGCACGTGAAGTTTGTCGTCGAGATCGTCGAGCGCATTCTCAGCGATCCCGATCGCATCGGAGGCGTTACCTCGGCCGACGTGCTCCGCGTCGATCGTCGCGTGTGCTGGGGCGAACGTGAACTCGTAGACGGGGCACTCCACGATGCAGCGGTGCTCGGGCTTCTCCGAGAGATCCTTCCCAGGAAGTACGCGAAGTAGCTCGTCGAGGCTCGTTCGAGCCCCTGTTCGCTTTCTGAAAGAATTCGCAAGGTGGCTCCAGGGAAAGACATCAGCCGGTGTATGGAGCGATCGTGGGCCACTGTCGGCCCGAGATCGGATCAAACGAAGATGGCACAGAACAGCAGCATCGAGTGGACGCATCACACCTTCAACCCTTGGTGGGGCTGCCAGCGGGTCAGCCCCGCGTGCGAGCACTGCTACGCCGAAAAGATGGCCGCCCACGTCGGGCCCAACCTGGCTCGCCTTTGGGGTCGGTCGCATCCCGGCAAACTCTGGGGACCGACCGGGAATCGGATGATCGTGGCCGATTCTCGATGGGCCGATCCGCTCCGCTGGAATCGGCGGGCCGAGAAGGCGGGCGAGCGGCATCGCGTGTTCTGCGCCTCGATGGCCGACGTGTTCGAGGACCGCCGGGATCTCGACATGCATCGCGAGCGTCTCTGGGACCTGATCTCCGTGACCGGAAACCTCGACTGGCTGCTCCTGACGAAGCGACCTGAGCACATCCTCTCGATGGTCCCTGCCGCCTGGCGGAGCCAGCTTCCCACGAACGTCTGGATGGGTACCACCGTCGAGTCGCAGAAGTACGCCGACACGCGGATCCCGATCTTGGGGACCATCCCCGCCGTCGTGCGCTTCATCTCTGCCGAGCCGCTCCTCGGCCCCATCGATCTCTCGGCCCACGCGAGTTCGGTGGACTGGGTGATCACGGGCGGCGAGAGCGGCCAGGGGGCACGGGGCAACAACGATACCGTCGGCTGGTACCGCGATCTCCGCGACTGGTGCGCCACCCACCGCAGGTCGTTCTTCTTCAAGCAGTGGGGATGCTTCAGGCTGGAGGAAGGCGGACTTGTCCGCCTCGGCGGCAAGAACGAGGATCGAGCGTTGGACGGCCGGGAGTGGAACGAGTTCCCGACGCCCCGTGGCGAGTAGGGCCGACTCCCACTCGGTTCCAGCCAAGCGTTCGATGCCACGTCACCGACGAGCATTGTATTGGCAAGGGCCACGGTGTAGGTTTCACTCATGACGCCGCGAATCATCTGCGTCCGCCGTGAACAGGCTGATGGGACGCTGTCCCCTTGCACCCGCCACGCCGTCGGGTACGGAGCAGAGTTGGCGGGCATGGAGCGATGCCCGACGTGTAATTTCCCGCTGCATCGGCTTCCTCATCAGAGCGGCTTTTGGACCATCATCGATGAGCTACTCGCCGGAGGGCCCCAGGGGCCCCACGACGCCCGTTCCTACACCCTCTCGGCGGTCGAGTTCTACTTCGCGAGTCACCCACACTGGCGTCAACCTCTCATCTGGTCCTGGTTGGAGATCCTGCGGGACGAGCGCCAGCATCCCGACAAATTTCGCTGGCGTGTCGCCGTCAATGGAGACCTTGTGTTCTTCGTTCCCAAGGAAGGTCATCGACCCGATGGGTCCTGACGAGGACCGCTGACCCAGGCTGGCCCTCCCTTCCCGGACCCGATCGTCAACCTCGCCCACGCTCCCGAGTGGTCGCTGGCCCCGCCCGTCCTCCAGTGGAAGAACCCAGCGTCCTCGACGACGAGGTCCGCCGATACCAAGAGTGGTCGAAGAACCGATCCTCCCCCCGAACGACGTGGGTCACGGCGGGCGCCTCGAACCCGTGCACGACATCGTGGACGTGGCGGAGGCCGTGCGGAGCCCCCTCGCAAGCGCGGCCTTCACCGCGTCGTTCCACTCGGTCCGGGGCCTGCTCTCACCTGGCCGCCCGTCGAGCCTGGGCCCGGTGCGGTTGCCCCGGAACCAGAGGGCAGGGTCGCGGTTCCGGTCAGCCCCGAAGCTGACGAGCGTGTCGGTCTTCACCCGTTCCCCGAGCCGTTGGGCATGTGGGCGGAGATCACGTCGATGACCACGTCTCCGACCGTCACCGTCGCCCGCGTCAGAAGTTGGGGCCACGGGGCCGTGCTCCAGCTCGGGGCGAGCGGCTCCAGCGGCCACCGGCTCGCGATCACGTTGCCGTAGGTCTTCCCCTCGGTGCCGGAGGGACGGCCGAAGAACCCGGGCAGGCCGGCCTCCTTCAACACGCGGAGGAGATCGTCCGCGACTCCGTTGCCGACTTCTTGGAGGAGCACCACGTCGTGCTCCTTCGAGGCGATCCTCGACACGATCTGAAGGGTCCGCCAGTCCGCCATCGAGCGAGGAAGTGGTACCAAGATGCGTCGGTCATGTTGAACTCAGGATCGCACGGGGAGAGCCGATATGGGAAGCGAGCCCGGCCGCCACGAGCCTCAAGGGAAGGTCTTGGGGTAACCAGTGCATCGGATGCATTTCTCAACATCGACTGCCCAGTTGATAGCCTTGAAGCCACCCGCACCGTCGTACCCTTCGCCGGGGATCCCCGACGTGCCGTTCACGGCCAAGGCGTTGAGCGGGGGGTGGCCATTGTTCGACGACCACTCCGCGATGTCTTGTAGGAAGTTGCCAACCACCTTGATGAGATGGGGCACCCCAGCAGCGGCACACAAGTCGCCGTAGGCGATAGTGTACTTCGAGACAGTGAGCCGCTTCCCAGGCGGAAACGCGGAGGTCTTCGCCAGGTGGTGGTTCAGCAACGCCTGTCCCAGCTTCACCGATTCTGCTCGCATCTTGTCCGTCTCTCTCTTTGTCCCATGTCGGCCCTGGGATCGTGTCGAAGTAGTGCCTCGGCTTCTTGGGGCACCCGGGACAACGCAACGGGGAGCACGTAGTTGAACGGGTTCGCCCCCCAACCCTCGCGGTCGCCGAGGAGATCCTCTCGATGCAGGTGATCGCCGTAGGTCGCGGTGACCGGGCACGAGAACCGTTCCACGGTCGTGTAACAGAGGCTCTTCCCATCATGCCTGCATCCCCGAAGCTGACCCACGAAGACGTACAGGTTCCCCGAGCCACGTTTCCCCCAAGATCCGAGCAGCACCACGTCACCTTGCTGATGCGAAGGGGTCTGCTCGAACGTCCGGCCCCTTCCTTCCTGGCCGCCCTCGCGTTGCTTCTCCAGGTCCGCGAACCAGGTGTCGAGGTCATGCAGCGGCCTTTCGACCAGCACGAGTACGGTCCGCTCTTCTCGATCGGTGGACATGATCTCCCGCTCCTCCTGAACTGCTGTCGCCAGACTATCTCGGCTGCCCCGACCGGCTCAAGCGTGAACGAAGGCGGGCGGCCCTGCCCTCCACCCCGAATGTTCGCTCCAGCGTCCGTCACGGGCGGAAGGATCTTCTCCCGCGGGTCGCTATCCCCGCCACCGTCCCTGCTCGACGCCTCGAATCAGGGCGTAGTCGTCGTCGCCCTCGGTGAGGATCGACCCGACGATGCCGCTCGCGAACTGCCGCCCGTATCGCATCCCCGCGTACGACGGGTCGAACGCCACGCCGAAGTACAACTGCCCCGGATTCGTCGAAGTGGGATCGACGACGCGGCGTCTGTCTTTCGACCTCGGAGACGCTCGACATCCCACCAGAACCGAAACGACGACGGCGGCCGATTTCTCGTGGCCTCGGAGGCCGGATCAGTTAGCGAACCCCATCGTTCAGGAATCAAATTCTGGCCGTTGACCACGCCCGTAGATGGTCCCCCTTGTAGCAACCCGACTGGCTCCAACCGAGTCAACTGTCAAGCTCAGTTCGATGTCTACCCAGTAGGAAGGAATCTGAGGAGAGTTTCTGTCCATCACGTAGACGTACTGATTGAGAACCCTCGCCATGTCCACCTTGATCGTCATGGTCAAGGGCTCATTCTCAGGGTAGAGAACGCGAGACGGAAACGGTTGAACGGTCGCCAGGTCAGCCCCCCTGAAACTCTGGAGCGGCTTCGGCTCTCTCCCGTTCTCGTGCCAGAACGCAGAGGAGAACGTGAACCGTGCGACCCAGTTGGTGATGAGAACGGGAGAGAGCCCGTAGTTGAAGACGAAGCCGGTGAAGGTCAAGTCTGAGACAGGCCCTTGCTCGATCGAGACTCGGACCCGCTCCACGACGGGCGGGTCGCGAGGCTTTCCAAGATTGATTCTTACCTCATGTTCAGCCAACGCTTTCCAGGCCCGTAGAACCTCGGCTGGGTAGAGCTTGTCGTCGCTATCGACGACACGATGACAGGTGCCACAGAGCCAGATGGCGTTATCCGGCGCAGCCCGCTCCTCGTCGGACATGGTCTCTAGGTAGCGTTTCTGACCCTTGCGTGCAGCATGAATGTGCGCCGCGTCGCCAACGCCAATTTTCTCTAGATCGTCTTCAGTCTTGGCTGCGGTCGTGGAGGCTCGACACTCAGGTCTGGAGCAGAAGTAGCTAGCGGCTTTGGCCGTTCTTTCTCGCACGGCCGCAGAGAAGTCAGGAGGTGATTTGCGTACTGATGGTGGCTTCTTAGTCTTCGCTGCCGACATGGGGTCTCTCTTCCTTCCTTCGATCGCGGTGGTCAAGGCCAGCCTGTTTGACAGGGGTGTGAGCCCTTGAGTTGAGTACGCCGTCTTTGCCTCAACCCTCACCGCCGTCCACGGGCGGCACATCGTCCTTGGCGTCACTTGCCCCAGCGGCGAGGGGAGCGATCACCTCACCGATCTCTCGAAGTTGATCCATCTGGGCAGCGATCACGTTCACGCGCTCCACGCCCACCGGCACGCGGAGCATGACCGTGGGGTAGCCGTGCCGATCTTCGTGGAGGCGTCCCGGGTTCCCCATGCCGAACGCTGCAAGCTGCTTCTTCGGTACGCTGACCGGCCCCTGTTGCCAGTTCGGCCCGTAGACGGTGATCCAGAGCGGGCTCGGCCCCAAGAGGGTCCATTTCCAGGTGCTCACGTGTAGAAGGACGGCCACTCCCCGGAGGCGGGCATATCGGCCGTACCAGCCGTTGGCTCCTGTCGCCCTCGCCCCCTTCGTGTTCATGGTGCCCTCTGCCGCAAGGGTCGCGACCACATCGTCCACGATCGTCCCGAACTCGTGGACGCGGCGGTAGATCGTCGAGGTCAGCTCCTCGCTGGACACGGGAAGGAACGCCGCCAAGTCCATCCGGGAGCAGAGTCCCTCGATCTGAGCAACATCCGCGAGTACGTCGGGCTCGCCGGACAGTTCCAGCCGCGTCGCGGTGAGGGCTCGGTCCCAACTCTGGACGATCAGGTGCTTCTTGCCGACGACCGCGTGTCCCACCGCTCCCGGGCTGATTTTCACGGTGGCGCTCGTCCCGAGGCGGTGCAGAAGCTCAAGCCAGAGCGTCGGGATCCTCGCTTCCGGGGCGATCACCGTGAGCACGCCCCCGTCGGGGAGTTGGTCGAGGTAGCCGACCGGCTGGTGCTCGGTGAGCCCCGCGTGGAACTTCGCCTCGACGAGGACGCGAAGCCCCCCGGAGTCGTCGCTGCCCGCGAGATCCGGTCGGCCCTGATCCTCGCTGGCGTGCTGGTTCACGAAGTCGAGGTCCGTCGGCAAGTCGATCCCTGCCTGCCTCATCGATGCGATGAAGCCGCGGCGGGCGGCAGCCGACTTTTTCAGGACGTACCCGAGGGCCTCGGTGGCGAGGTTCTCCGGGTGCGAACCGAACCTGACGGCGAGATGGCCGAAGAGAGACATCGAGCCGAGGTTACAGCGGAGCAGCGAGCGGCGTTCGACCTATCGCTGCTGGGACGATCGAGTGGCGGCAGCCCTCCAGGAGCCTCACGCCTGGAAGCGCTCCGGAGCGACGAACGCCACCGGGACGACGACTCGCTTGACCGCTTCGATCTCCTCGTCCGTTAGCGATCGGATCTCGCCCGCGTCGTCGATCCCAGTCGCGATGCAGACCCCGACGACCACGTCCACGAGCCCGTGGACGTAGGCACAGGTTGCCCTGCCCTTTGGGCGTCCGTCCTCGTCGAAGTAGAGGAAGAGGCCGCCCCCGAGCTGGAGCCCGCCGAGGTACCCGCCGACCAACGCCTGCATGGCGGCGAGACTCGTGTCGATCATGGCGATCTCCGGGCTCTGACCGGGCCGGAAGATCACGACCCTCGCGGTTGCGGCGGGCGGCATGTGGGGATCCTATCCAAGGTGGGTGGTACCTTCCAGGTCGCGGTTCGTGTATCTGCTTGGATGCACAATCCCATGGCCGTCTACAAGCCGATCCGACGCTTCGAGGACCTTCCGACGGTGGCTCCCATCGTCGAGGTGGACACGTTCGACGCCAAGATCGACTACGCGGACAAGCACAAGCAGGACTTCGAGGTAGCGAAGGACGTGGCGGCCTTCGCCAACCACCTCGGGGGCTCGATCGTGGTCGGGCTGAACGAGCACACGGCCAAGGTTGAGCCGCTGAAGCTTGATCGAGCGAAGAAGCTCATCTCCACTTTCGAGGAGCAGGTGAGGCAGCGGTGCTCTCCTCGCCCCACCATCGAGCCCGTCCTCCTGCCCGTAGATGGGGGACACATCCTCGTCATCAACGTCGAGCCCTTCATCGGCCAACCCGTCGGCGTCCTCGTACGCAAAGTCGAAACGACCCTGGGCCTCGAAGATGTCTATCAGTTCCCCGTTCGACGGGGCAGCCGAACAACCAGCCTGACTCCGGAGGTGCTTCCCATGTACATGCTGCCGGAAATCCGTCGTTGGGCCATCCTGCTGAGTGCGGCGCAGGACGCAGCTTGCGAGGTGAACGTCAACAACGGACGCGGCTCCAACGAGGTCGTCAAGGGTACGGTTTTGGGCGTGTTTCCTGAGGACAACGCGTTCGAGTTCCGGATCAACAGCGGGATGCGAGGGGACGAGAAGCCTGGATCCATTCGAGTGCCTTTCGACTCGGTCCAGTGCATCTGGCGTCGCGATGGCGACTGGAAGATCGAGGTGGCAGGTCTCCTCGCCGGTGGGCCAACCTTCGTCGGGCTGTTCACTAGAAACCTGCCTGGCCTAGACTAATGGCTTCCTACCGGTCCATCCAGACGCCAGATGACCTTCCGCCCTCTGACTGCTCGGGCCGGGAGAAGGACACCTTCGACGCGAAGCACCGCTACGAACCTCCCAAGATCCCGTTCGAGATCGCCAAAGACGTGGCCGCGATGGTGAACCGCCTGGGGGGCACGATTTTTCGTTGGGCTTCATGAGAAGCAGAAAAAGTACGTCCCGATGGCCGAGGATGAGGCGACGGTCGCACTACCCGGCGGTCTTCGCGCAGCAGTTCAAGCACGGGATCACGAAGGTCCCTGCGACGCGTTGGTCGACTGGACAGACTCCAGCGCCGGGCAGTCGCAGACCGAGACGACATCGGGGTCCTGAGGTCACCCTCCAGGGGTGATGTCGCCCTTCCCAAGAGCGAGATCCTCGGGCTACCTTTCGCGGCACATGGCTCGACCGCTCTCGCCCACCACGAAGTTCATCTTGTCGTTGCCCAGCGATCTGCCTGTCGCCGAAGTCGTCGCGAAGGCCGAGGCAGCTGGCCTTCCGACCTCGAAAGGGAACGTTTACCAGGTCCGCCGGTCGCACGCGAAGGCGCATACCAAAGACTCGAAGGTGACCAAATCGGTCAAGGCGTCGAAGAAGGCCAAGACGCCGAAGAAGGGTACCAAGGCGGCGTTGAAGACCGAGACGCCTGTGCCCTCCGCAGCGAACGCCGCCCCGGCCGCGCCGAAGAAGCGTGGCCCTGGTCGTCCGCGGAAGGCGGCAGCGGCCCCCAAGGCGGCACCGAAAGCTGCGTCGGGCGGTCACTCGTCGGAGGCTGCTTTCCGGGCCGCCGTGTCTGCCTACGCGGTCGAGTACGGACTGATTGCGGCGCGTGCGGTCCTTGAGGACGTGGGTGAGCGCATCAAGGCCGCGGGAGCGGGCTGACAGAGCGGAGGCATCGCTGCCTCGGCCGGCCGTGAGCGCGTCGTCCCATCCCGGCTGATCGCACTGCCGCCCATCTGGCTGGCACGCGAAGAAAGAAGCACCGGGCCAATGGCCGGTGAAGTTCACCGTCACCCAGACGGGTCTTCACCGGTGAACTTCACCGAATTCCCGCGCCCACCGGCGATCGTCTCCACCTCCGGCGCCCTTCTGGGGCCAAAGATCAAATCGTAGCGGTTGCAGGTGCGGACATTGCTACCGGGTCTCGACCTTGGTGATCGGGTGGATCTCCCAGAGCGTTCCGCGTGTAGCTCCGTGGCTCCCCGAGGCGTGGAGTTGCTCCGGGTGCTCCTGGTCGAACATGAGCCACCCCGTGATCCTCACCCGGACCTTGTCCTTCGCGAGCCTCCTGAACATGGCGAGGGTCCAGTCATCGTGCTTGTCCCGGAGCCGAGGGGTGATCTCGACCACGACCGCCTTCGTTCGGTCGTCGCCCTCGTGCTCCACGAGCCAGAGGTGGAAATCCTTCTGTCGGTCGTCGTCGTCGTGGCAGTTGGGCGATTCCGGCCCCTCCTTCTTCGCGTCGAAGAGGAAGCCGTCGAGGGAGACGGCTCGTCGCTCGTGGGTCTCGATCGCCGCCTTCGCGTCCTCGGGCCACGTTGCTCGCTTCCTCCTCGTCAGGCCGTCCGGCATCGGAAGCTGGAGGATCTGGTCGAACGTGAGGTGCCGGGGGTGCTCTGGATCCGCGGTCCGGTTCTTCAAGGCGTTGAGGTCCTGGTCGCCGCGTTCGTCCCCGCGGGACGGGCAGCCCAGGAACGCTGGACCGTCGGGCGGCGGCGGGGGAGGCGCCCGTCCAGCGGCCAGCCCGGTCGAGGATGCCGCGACGCTCGGTGGTGGAGGCGGCCCGGGATCCGGGGGCCGACCTGGAGAGGCACCGCAGCCCGCAAGGAACAGAAGGGTTCCGGCAAGACCAAGGGGGCGTCGCACCCGCGAAGTACAACCGAAGGCAACCCGGGGTGGCAAGGGGCTCCGCGGGAATCTACGCGGGGCCGGTCGAATCTTCGCAACTGGCCGGGGCACTGGCCGAAGGAAGAGCGATGGAAGACGCGATCCGCTGGTGACATGGATCTCGGCTACGGGGTCCTGGAGGTCCACGAGGCCCTGACGCCGCCGGGGCTCGCCTTGGAGCTTCATGTCGTCGTCGGCTCAGACGAGCACGGGACGCTCGCCTGGTGGGAGGCCGAGAACGGGACGTGGCTCGGGCACGTGGAGGTCGGGCTTGCTTAGCTGCTTGCGAGTTCGGGTCGGCGGATCTATCCTCTTCCTCGGCGCTGGTTCACCGCCTCACTCCGCACAGCCCACCCCCACAGGGCTTCAACGCGGGGCAAAGGGGAGCGCATCCTCGAACCGTCGGTCTGGATCTCGGAACCGTGGCTCGCTCAGGTGGGGGCTGGCCGGGTCGCGTGAGGAGATCCCAATGACCACCAAGAAGGACTTCAAGAAACTCGTTCGTCAGCGGATGGACAAGACGGGGGAGTCCTACACGACCGCCCACAGGCATTTGGTGGGAGACGGTCCGCGTGCCAACCTTCCGGAACCCATCGCGGAAGACCTGGAACGTCGCATGGCGAGGGAGCGGGAGCAGGAGATCGAGAGCTACGGCATTGAGGTCTTGGAGGGGCCGCCGGGGATGTGGACGGCTACGACCAAGGTCGAGGGAGGGATCACGGAGCGGGGGAGGACTTCCGAGGAAGCCAGGCAGCGGCTTATCAGTTCCATTTGGGCGGCCCAGTGGGACTGGCGCAATGCTGTGGACCCTGACACGATCCTCTACCTCGAAAACCAAGACGACGACTGAACTGCCCTTGGGCGGCCCGACCGTCCGTGACCACAACGTCGCCGAACGGACCCACTCGGTCTCGGCCCGGATGGAGTTAGCATCCCAAGTCATGTGGCTCGTTCGTGCTGGTCGCGGCGGCGAAAACCTCGACGACTTCGTGTCGCTCGGGATCGTGTACTTCAGCGACAAGAAGCTCGGCAAGCTCTCGACGGGCATCACCAAGGAGGACCTTCTGAAGCTGTACGCCGAGCACTACCCGGAGGCGAAGGAAGGGAGCCGAGCGTCCTGGGCGAGCCAGATCGCCCGGCTGATCAACGAGGTGAAGATCGGGGACGACGTGGCGACCTGGGATCCCGATCGCCGTCGCTACATCCTTGGCACGGTCACCTCCTCCTACGAGTGGATCCCGAGGGAGGGTTCGGAGGCCGCTCATGCGAGGCGGGTCGAGTGGACGAGGGAGACCCCCTGCATGAAGTTGCCAGAACAAGTCAGCCGTAAGTTGGGGCACTGGTCGGGATTGGTCGATCTCACGGCAGAGCTAGCGCGGGCGCTGGTCCGTTTCTCCGAATCGATGCCACAGGACAATTCGAGCGATCTCGGAATTCTGGCTTGCCAACTGGAGAACGCTGAAGCGTTCCTCGGCAAGCTCCACGAACGCGGACCAAAGCGCAATTACGAATGGGAAAGTCATGGTGGAGATGAGTTTCGCAAGGCGGTCGCTTGGGCTGACCGCAACCATGCGATTGAAATTGCCAAGGCGCAGAATTCCGTCCGCAGGCTCGCCGCGAACCTTCAACGCCTTCAGGCCGCCAGGGGGCCGAGCCACGATCAGACTTGGCGGCAACTCAACGAGTGGACGGGGGGAGATCGCCTTGCCCATCAACTCGCTGCGCAGGTCCTTCGTGCGGACGGCTACCTTGATATAGATCCACAGCACTTCGACGGCGGTCCTGATCGCCGGGCGGACATGCTGTGCAGCAAGCACGGCGTGCCATGCGTGGCAGCCGTCTGGTTCGCGCGAAACCAGATGAGGTCACTTGGTTCTGCGGTCCGCAAAATCGTTCACGACATCCAGGGACTTCGAATTCACGGCAGACCTGGATTCGTGTTTCTGACCAACCAGTACCTTCGAGTGGCAGAACGAAAGAAATTGATACAGAAGGCCTGCTCCTCCATCATCCGGGATGTGTCTCCGACCATCGAGATCTACCACCTAGAGCGCATGACTTCGATAGTTGAAGCGCCTGAGATGGCCGATGTTCGTTGCAGGTTTCTGACTCAGTAAAGAGCCGGAAGGCGCTGCTCTTGCTGAGCTTGACTTGTCTCCGCAACCGGAACTGACCTTAGCTGCGCAAGGAAAGATTGATGATCGACCGATTCATTGCGATTAATGTAGGAACTGGCGACGCGTTCTACGCTCGACGAGGAGATTTCTCGGCGCTCGTGGACGGGGGCCTGGCGAAGGGATTCGATCAGGTCTTCGCTACAACGACCGGCTGCCGCGGGGTGGACGTGCTTGTTTGTACGCACAACGACTCCGATCACACGACGGGCATCCTCTCCTTTCTTAACAGTGGTCTGTCGGCGAAAGAGTGCTGGCTGCCTGCGTTTTGGCTGGAGGCCCTGGCCATTCTTCTTGAGGACGACCATGAGGTCGTCTTGTTGGAACTGCTGACTGGCTCCGACACCGAAACCGAGTCGGCGCCAGAGACGCCCGAGCGACGAGGCGAGGAAATCTCGGTCGAACGTGTCGAACGAGCTTTGGAGCAGAAGGCTGATCTGGACCCAAAATTCGATGGTCTTAGCTGGCCCTTTCAGACCCCGTCGCTTCTGAACGGGCTTCTTTGGCGAATTCGTACAATGGGCGTCGCTCAAGCAAACCTCCTAGTTCATGCGGAACGAATTTTGGAAATAGCGATCGCGGCCACTCGTCGTCAAATTCCCATCCGTTGGTTCGACCCCGAGACGAGACCGGCAGGCAGTCTCACCCAGACGCTAAACGTTGTAAGCGCTGCTGAGGTGCGGTCCATTCGGAGGTCCAACCGAAACCTTCCAGGCGTTCTTCGTTTGACCCAAGTAAATCGCGACAGTCTCGTTCTCTATATGCCACCCGCGCAATCCGCGCCGGGCGTCCTGTTCTCGGCGGACTCTGACTTTCACTTCTCGGGTCTCTTGCCCGCGGACCGAGGAATGATCGTAACGGCTCCACACCATGGTGCCGCCGACCAGGAAAATGTAGCTGCGTATCGACGACTATCGATCGACCACGCTGACAAAATCGAAAGCTTCGCGTGGGTTCGCAGTGACCGAGCGATGAAGGTCGGGGGCGCACGACCCTGCCGGGAGTACCTTGCCCAAGGGAGGCGGTACTGCACAAGGTGCCGCGGGGCCCACCCCACCGGACAGGATGTTGTTCTGGAAGGGAACCATGGTTCATGGACGCCAGCCTCCAAGGTCGTTTCGTGTAGCTGCTCGACGCGTTGAGCAGCCACCTCGGACCTGCCCGACCATCCTCTCGGCCGCCTTCACCTGCTCGACCCGTTCGAGCCCGAGTGGCTCACGGGCCCTCCGCTCCGTGATCACCGTGCCGCCGGAAGCCATGTGAGCCGTGCCGAGGTTCAAGACCTCGTGGTCGAGGTGAAGCAGGTCGAGCACCTCGGTGCCCCTGGCCCAGGGGAGCCGGGGCTGAGTCGCCACGGCGAGCCCGACCGCAAAAGTCACTAAGGATCCGGCCCTCAGGGAAGGAAGTTGCGCTTCCTCGACGATTTCGCGCAACTGGATCCGGGAGCGGTCGATATCTGGTCACGACCGACCTGCCGATCTGGTTCGACGTTGCTCCCGCTCACGGCGTCCTTGAGTTCGACCCGAGGATCACGCCGCTTGGGCTCGCCCTGGAGCTTCACGTCGTCGTCTGCGAGGACTCGACCACCTTCGCATGGTGGGAGTCGGAGGACGGCGGGTGGCTCGGGGTCGTGGAGACCGGCCGCGCGTGACCCCGCCTTGTTACATCTGCCGACACCGCAGCCCGATTTGTTACGTCCTGTAACATGCGTCCGGAGAAGCTGGGAGGGCGACGGAGCGCTTTGGGGCAGGTTCTCCGCGAGATCACGGCGGGCCATCCCGCGGTTGGTCGGCGATTGTCGAGCGGCCGAGAATCGTAGGCCAGCAAGTTCGCATACTTGGCCTCGACGGGGACTTTCATCAAGAACGTCCGTTGTCCGACGAACCCCGCGAAAGTGCTGAAGAACGAAGTGCTTGACGAACGGTCTTGTTACACGAGGCCACTGGGGCGAGCATGTCAGCATGTTCGAGAAATTCTGGACGCCCAACGGAACCGCCATTGTTCCCCGCTACCTCGCGAGCCTTGACGTACTCGGCTTCAAGAATCGTCTCGCCAACCAGGGACTCTCGGGAGTCTTCGCCGACTACGGTGCGTTGCAGGTACACTTGAAGGGGTTGGGAACGAAGTTCACCGTGCTGGGAACGCTGTTCAACCAGACTGTCGGCGTTACCAAGCAGGCGCCGTACGTGCTTCTGAGCGACACGCTCCTGCTGTGGTGTGATGCGGACGGCGATGTGGAGAGCTTCATCGCCGTGTGCGGTGGGCTGGTCGCCGACTCGGTTCGCCGGGGGATGTTTCTTCGCGGGGCGGTTGCCTTCGGGGAGACCATCATCGACCCATCAACGAACACGTTCCTCGGCCAGCCGATCGTTGACGCCTACCTGGCGGAGACGGATCAAGAATGGGTAGGTTTGGCTCTGCACCCGACGGCGGTTCGCGGCCTCGGGGGTGTTGAGGGCGTCATCCCTTATGACGTGCCAACGAAGGGCGGGCTAAAGCTCGAACGTGCCGTGACCTGGCACCACTACATGCTGCCCCAGGATGCCATCGATGGGCTAGAGAGGGGGAAGGCGAACTCCGGGGGCAACGGGCAGAAGTACGACAACGCGATCCAGTTTGTTCGGCAACATCCTCTCTAGATCACGTACTTCTGGGCCTTCGCATCCCACGTCCGTCTGGTGACAATCGGCACGTCGCCGAAGTAGAAGTACCAGCCGAGCGTGAACTCGGAGGAGAACACGCCCTCGAAGCCCGCCTTGCTCTGTTTGAACGGTTCATCCTCACAGAGGTTCGGGTCGGCGGGGTCGAGTTCCACCTCGTACTGATACATCGGAGCATCAGAACGGACCATCGGCGCGTCTGACAGCCAGACGACGGCCTTGCCGACCGCACGAGGGTCTTCGGCATCGTGTCTCGTCGGCCCGACGGTCGGAGGGATGGCCCCTTCGTACTTGATGTTCGCCAGGTGAAAGAACTTCATCCGAGTCGCATACCACCGGGCCGGTTCCGGCTCTTCTCTTTGGTCACCCACGGCCGAAGTTCACCTTGATGACCGGCGCCACGTCTCCCTCCTTGGGCCACTCGATGATCGTGCCCTGAAGCTGGACGCGGTTCGGCAACGGGAGCTTCGAAACGATCGCCATGCGGTTCTCCACTTGCTGTCCGATCGCGTGACCCTTCCCGCTTCGCCAGGTCCGCCCGGCTCTTCACTTCACCCGCTTCGCCAGGAACGACGACTCGTCCCCCAGGTGGAAGAAGATCATGCCCGCGAGCGTCCCGTCGCTCTTGACCTCCGCCCACCCGCGGCCGGTGGCGTCCTCGCCGTCATCGTCGCCCTTCCAGGAGAACTCGACGCGGTGCTGCTCGAAGCGACAGTCGATCTCGGCGTTCACGGCGACGAGTTGGAATCCGCCCAAGCCCTCCTTGTCGAAGGTGACGTGGGCGGGCACCACGAGGTCGAGAGCGTCCTGCTCCCACATCTCGGTCTCGATGATCCGCCACATCCCGCGGAACGTCTTCGGCGTCTTCATGGGCGTCTCGTACCACGGGTCGGCTATCGTCTCGCGCTTGCCCTCCACGAGGATCTTCCCGCCGGAGATGTCCATCCGGGCACGCGACGCGATCGTGGTGTCGGGCATCACGGACTTCGAGGCCGATGACTCCGCCGAGCGGCTTCTTGCTGTCCACGGGTGCGGAAGAAAGACCCCCCAAGGAGATCGCCGCGTGGTTGGCGCAGTCGGGCTCGAAGCTCGGAGGTTTCGGCCGCGAACGAACGTCGCCGAGCATGATCCCGACGATGACGACCGAGGCGGCTGCCTCCCCGCGGCCCCGCCCTCTTTCGGCGACCGCGAAGGCGGCCCGCGTTCCCCAGAGTCCGGAGAGCCTCGTCGGGGCGAGGTCGGAGCGAGTTCACGTTCAGAAGGGCAAGCTCATCGCGGCCGTGCCCATCAAGCTCAGCAAGCCGAAATGATACCGCGGTTCCTGGAAGCGCCTCGTGCGTGTGTACAGCAGGGTCCGCGTCGTTGCGGGTCTCGTAGCCACGCTGAAGGACATGACGGCCGAGGAGTACGTGGAGAGCGATGCCCTCGACTTCGATCACCTCAGCAACCGCGGCGAGTAGGGGGGCCGGTTCTCCGGAAGCGTCGGCAGGTGGCGCCGGAATCGTCGGCACCTTGGGGGAATCATCGGCGCCGCTACGGTTGCGGCCTTCGGCTAGCCCCAAAAAACCAGCAGAATTCCGCGGGTCTCGTCGCCCAGTCCCACCCGGCACCGATTTCAAAACCGCTGCCTTCGACCACTCGGCCACTCCTCCAGAGGGAGGGCTCGCTTCGTACCACGATCCGCGTGGCCTGGGGCCAGCAGGAGAGCAGGAGAGTCGAGCGTCGAGCCGCGCGACCCGCGGGATCACTTCGCGAGGGAGAGCGCGGGCGTGAGGACGTAGTCGTCCTTCGCGGCCTCGACGTGGCACAGGTTGCAGCTCCCGCCGAGCGAGGTGCCGTAGCCATTGCCCGGCGGGGGCGCGACGCCGCGCCACACGATGCCCACGTGCCCGCTCGACTCGACCGACAGCTCGAACCACTCCCACCCGACGGCGCCGATGGCGTTGAAGCCGGCGCCCCGCTTCGCCATCGCGAAGACCCGATCGTCCTCGGCGACGTCGCCCACGATCTTCTTCACGAGGATCGTCCCCACCGGGAAGCTCGTCGCGTCTGCGTCGGGGACGCGGCTCACGTACGTCGTGCGCGTGCCGGCCGGCTCGCCGAGATCGACGTTCCCCTCCTGGTGGCCGAGCTCGTAGCTCTTCCAGCCCGAGAACCCCTGGAAGTCGCGCTCGAGGGCGATGAACGGCTCGGGGATCGGTCCCTGCCCCGCGGCGCCGGCGGCGCCTTCGTCCCTGGCCTCGCCCCCGCCGCCGCACGCCGCGAGCGCGGCGACCGAGAGCGCTACGGCGAGCGGCGCGGCGCGCCTCACCGGCCGAGCCCGGAGACGCCGAGCCCGTCGGCCACGCTCTTCACGACGGCGTTCACGGTCGCGGTGTCGAGGCCGAAGCCCTTGCCGAGAGAGTGCAAGACGAAGAGCTCGCTCGGCGCGAGCTCGTGATCGGCCAGCGCGACGAGCGCCGCGAAGCCGACGATCTCCCGCCGCGCCCCGGGCTCGGGGACGTGCGCGGCGATCGCGTCGATGCGCGCCTGCCTCCCCTCGGCCTCGAGCGCCGTCGAGAACTCGTAGACGTGCCCCGCGAGCTCGCCCGGCGTGAGCCCCTCGCCCATCTGCGCGACGAGATCGATGAGCGAGCCGGCCTCCTCCTTGGACAGCGCGCCGTCGGCCGACGCGACCAAGAAGGCCGCCTCGAGGAGGGCGTCCGCGTGCGCGCCGACGTCACCCCCGAGCGCCTCGGGGCGCGGCAGCTCGGGGATCTTGCGGGCCGCGAGGAACTCGCGCGCGCGGAGGATGTGCGGAGAGTCGGCCATGAACGACGTCGATGGTCCTCCGACTTCCCGAGGCGGTCAAGCGGCGACCGACGACCCTCGCGAGCCGGACGCGCGCGGCGAGGCCTCGCACGAAGCGGAGCCGATGCGCGCGCGACGTCCCCGCAGGTTGCGGCGCGCGGCGGACGGCGGAGGCCGGACCCCGCGCTCCCTCGATGCCGCCTCGCCGGGCCGCGCGTTTTCGTGCTAGCCGGGGGCATGCTCCTCCAGGCCGACGCCACGATCCCGTTCCCGCGCGCGCTCGTCTTCGCGACCTACCGCGACAAGCTCGCGGAGCTTCGCGAGTACATGTCCAACGTGCGCGACATCGAGGTGAAGTCCCGCAAGGACGACGGCGACGTCGTCGCGTTCGTCAACGTGTGGCACGGCGGCGGCGAGATCCCGGCGGCGGCGCGGGCCTTCCTCTCCGAGAAGATGCTCTCGTGGACCGATCACGCGCGGTGGAACGCGGCCGATTTCACCTGCGAGTGGCGCATCGAGACGCACGCCTTCAGCGAGGCGGTGAGCTGCGGCGGCACCAACACCTTCGTCGACGCCGGAGCCGAGACGCTCTTCCAGATCCGGGGGAAGATCGAGATCGACGCGAAGAAGATCAAGGGCGTACCGTCGCTCCTCTCGGGCAAGGTGGGCAAGCTCATCGAGGACTTCCTCGCCGGCAAGATCAAGCCGAACCTCCTCGAGGCGAGCGCAGGGGTCGAGAAGTACCTGCGCGCCCACGGCGGCTAGAGGCCCAGGAGCCTCACCTCGGCGCCCCCGCGGCGCGCTCGATCGCGGCCCCACCTCGTGCCCCTCTGGGCGGAGGGAGCCGTGCTTCGTCACGAGCAGCCCTTGCGGTCCATGCGCCAGCGCCGCCCGGCGGCGATCCGTGGCCGCGCTGTCCTCGGTGGGACGGGCGCCCGGGCCCCACGGGGAGCGCAGGGCCACCCAGCCGGTCCGATCAGCCGCGGAGCTCCGCCATCCGTCGCGCCGTCCGCCGCGCGAGCGCCATCACCGTCAGCATCGGGTTCACGCTGGGGCTCCCGGCGAAGACGCCCGTGTCGGCGATCCACACGTTCTTCAGGGTGTGGACCTTGCCGTGCTGATCGACGACCGAGCTCCGTGGGTTCTGCCCCATTCGCGTCGAGCCGAAGACGTGCGTCGTCCCGAAGATCGCGTCCTTCGCCGTGAGGCGCGCGCCCGCGAGGAGCGGTAGCTGATCCCTCGTCATCGGATCGGGCACGCCGCGCACGCCGGGCAAGATCGCCTTCGCCCCCGCCGCGAAGCCGATCTCGGACAGGATCACGAGCCCCCGCCGCAAGGTCGCGAGATCGCGCGGATCGACCTCGAACCGAATGTCCGGCTCGTCGCCGAACACGGGCGCCCGCACCTCGCCCCGCGAGTGCTCCGCCGTCACGAACACATCGAAGGGCGCGATGCGCCGGAAGTCCGCGAGCCGCTGCTTCAGCTCGTGCCCCAAGCCAGGCAGCCGCACCGACAAGATCGCCGGCGGCGCCCAGAGCACCTCGAGCTTCATCCCCTCCTTCAAGAAGTGGAGCGAGTGGTAGCCCTGCGTCGCGCCCCGCCAGGGCTCGACCTCGTGATCGAACACCGCGCAGACCGCGAGCCCCGGGTGGCCGCGGAGGTGCTTGCCGAGGTGGCCGTTCTCGTTCGCGAGGCCGCTCTTCATCAGGATGAGCGGGGTCGCCATGCAGCCCGCCGCGAGGACGACGTGCTCGGCGTGGATCTCGACGGGGTGGACGCGCTTGCCCGTGATCGGCTCGACGACGTGACCGACCACCTTCGTCGCGCGACCGCCCGAGGCGCCGAGCGCCTCGACACGGATCGACGAGAAGACGCGGCTCCCGCTCGCCACGAGCCGCGGCACGCACACGACGTCCGTCGACTGCTTCGCGCCGTTGCGGCACCCCGTGAAGCACTCGGCCGAGCCCTTGCAGCCGCGCGCGTTCCGGGGTGTTGGCTCGCTCGAGTAGCCGAGCGCGTCGCAGCCGCGCTTGAAGAGGAGGTTCCGCTCGCCGAGCACCTCGGTGGGCGTCGGACCGATGCCGAAGTCCGCCTCGATCGCCGCGTAGTCCTCGTCGAGCGCGCCTGCGTGGAGGAGCGGCGCGTCGTGGTCGTTCGCCCACTTATCGAGCGCGAAGCCGGGCGCGCGGATGCTGATCGCCGAGTTGACGACCGAGCCGCCGCCGAGGCAGTTGGCCTGCATCGTCGGGTAGAAGGCGCTGCCTCGCATGACGCGCATCCCGGACTCGCGGAAGAGCCGACGCAGCGTGGCGCCCGCCTCGACCTGGAAGTCCCCCGGCCCGAAGGGAGGGCCCTCCTCGACCAGGAGGACGTCGAAGCCGCGCAGGGCGAGCTCCTTCGCCGCGACGCCGCCGCCCGGCCCCGAGCCCACGACGACGACCTCGCAGCGCTCCTGGACGGGCCCCGTGTAGTCCGAGAACACGCGCACGCCGGCGTGCACGCCCTCGGCGCGCGGGACGAAGGCGGTCACGCGTCCCTCCGCGCGAAGGGATCGAGATCGGGCAGGGCGCCGGTCGCGGCCGCGACCTCCTCGGACGCGAGGTACCCGATGCCGACGAGCGTGCGGAGGCTCTGGAAGGTCGTGCGCAAGAAGAAGAGCGGGCTGTCCGCGAGCGCGGCGAGGGTCGAGATCCGGGTCGCGAGCGGCTGCCGCGAGAAGCGCGCGCGCTGGAGGAAGAAGACGGGGACGAGCTCGACGAAGACGAGGAGCAGGCGGATGAGGAGCCGCTGCTTCGACCCGAGCTCGGCGAGCATCTCGTCGAAGTACGGGACGACGCCCGCGTCCGTGCCCGAGATCGCGATGGCGCCGCCCGGGGGGAACATGGCGTCCGCCGCGGCCGCGACGATCTTCGCCTCGAAGCCGGAGAGGCTCTTCACGCGCGCGTGTCTACCGCGGATCGCCCCCGCCCCGCACCGGGGAAGTGGCATACTGTCCCGACGGCCCGTCACGATCGTGGCGCGTCACGGCGCACGGCGCCCGTGGGCTCACCCTCGGCGAAGCGCCGTCCTCACGCCGCGGCTCGGTCCGGTCCACCCAGCGCCGCCGCGGCGCTCAGACGCCGATGAAGAGGCGATGCGCGAAGTTGCGCTCGAGCTTGATGCGGAGGACCTTCTCGGCCGCGGCCTCGACGTCGTACTCCACGCGCTTGAACTCGAAGCGCTTCGCCTCGGTGTCGTACACGGTGAAGCTCGCGCGGTTGTCGTAGTCGCGGGGCTGCCCGACCGAGCCCACCGACACGATGTACTTCTTGTCGGGCTCGAGCGTGAAGTCGACGTCGTCGAGCTCGGTCACGCTCGTCTTCGTGAGCGCGAAGACCTTGCAGAGGTGTGAGTGCCCGATGAGCGTGATGTGGCCGAGCTCGTCCCAGATGGGGAGGCACTCGCGCGCTTGTTCGGGCGCGAAGATGTATTCGAACTCTTCGAGCCGCACCGGCGAGCCGTGGCAGAGGAGCACGTCGTGCTCCTCGAGCCGGTGCGAGTACGGGAGCCCGCGGAGCCACGTCATGTTCTCCTCGGTGAGGAGCTTCGCGTGGGTGTCGAGCGCCTGGCGCGCCGCCTCGTAGTAGTATGAGTAATCCATACGCCCCGACACCGCGGCGTCGTGGTTCCCGAGGATGGTCACCTTCGCGAGCTTGCGGACGATGTCGGAGCACTCGTTCGGTGAGCCGCCGTAGCCCACGGTGTCGCCGAGGCAGAGGTAGAGGTCGACGTCCTCGCGCTTGTAGGCCTCGAGCACCGCGGAGAGCGCTTCGTAATTCGCGTGGGTGTCCGAGAAGATGCCGAGGCGCATCGGGTGGGGATCTGGACGCTAACACCATCCTCGCGGCTCCACCACAAGGCGAAAGAGAAGCCGGTGTGGCGGCCTCCGGGGCGGTCACGTAAGAGCCCTCTCGTGAGCCAGCCGACGCCCCCCGCGGACACCTCCCCCGAGGACGTGCTCGACCTCTACGCCGCGTGCCTCGACTACGTCGAGCGCGCGCTCGGCACGACCCTCGACGGCTCTGCCGAGTCGCTCGCGGTGGTCGATCACTGGCTCGTCGAGGCGGGCCGCGAGAAGGAGCGACCGGCCGCGCAAGAGCTCGTCCTTCGCGCGGCGGCGGCGTACTTCGGGGAGGTCCTGCTCCGACGCTTCGACTGCTTCTGGCACCGGGAGGGCGACGACATCACGACGTACACGGTGCGGTTCCGCCCGGTGTTCTTGTCGGTCTCCCCGTACGCGCTCGCCGCTGCGGCGCTCGGCGGCCCCGGCGACCCCGAGCGCGACGCCGTCGGCCTCGCCATCGACGAGGCCGAGCTCGACGAGATCGCCGATCACCTGCGGGGCGCGGAGGTCCCCGAGGACGAGTTCTACCGGCTCTCGACGCGACTCGAGGTGATCGAGATCGTCGTCGATCAGCTGAAGGCACGCGCCGAGCGGCGAGGGACGGGCGACGTCACCTTCGAGGATCCAGACTACGAGGATCTCTGATCGCGGTCCTCGTCGCCGCGTGCTCGCTGGTTCGGCGTTTTGTTGCGGCGCGAAGGACACGGCTCCGCCGAGCGACGACCCTCGACGCGCCACGTGCGTTTCTTCGGAGCCCCCCGGCGCGGGGCGGATGGTGCCGCCCCGCTCACCGCCGACCCTTCGGTGTGCCCTGCGCGCATCGGGCCTCTCGCCGCGAAGCCAGAGGCACAGCGCCGCCGAGCGACGATCGTTGGGCTCTCCGCGCGCTCCGCCGAGAGCTTGCCCACACCGATCGTCGACCGGTGTCGACCGCCGCGCCCTCGACGAGGAGCGCGTCGGGGTAGGCTTGGCCCCGCGTGGGGCCGCATCGATCCGCCGCGCCCTCGGACGAGCCGTGGCGAGCGCCATCGTGTGTGTGCGCGGGGCTCGCCGCCGCCCGGCGACGCGGAGGGCACCGCGGCGGGCCCGCGGGTAGGCCGGCTGCTACTGCATGGGTTGCTCGCCGCCGCCGGGGACGCGGAGGGCACGGCGGCTCGGTCGTGACAGGGCGGGCGCCCTGCCTCGCGACACACGCGGACGGTGCGCCGAGCCACGCGCCGTCCGGGGAGTGGATCGAGCTCCGCTCAGAGCGACGCGAGCCGCGCGCGGAGGTCCTTGAGGACGGCCTCCGACGTGCGGAGCCCCAGCTCGAGGACGAGCTTACGCAAGGCCGCCACATTCGCCGCAGGCGCGGGAGCGGGCGCGGCAGGCGCTGCGGGGCTCCGCGGGGCCACGACGGGCTTCGTGGCCATGGGCTTCGCCCTCTTGGACTTCTTCGCCTTCGCTTTGCGCGTGGGCGCGGGCTTCGCCTTCGCGGACTTCGCCGCCGGCTTCGAGATCGACGGTGCTGCGCTGGACTTGCGCATCACCTGGCGCACACGCTGGACGTTGCTCTCCGAGGTCTGGTAGCCCTCCGCCTTCGCCCGAGCCACGACCTCGGCCGTGGGCGTGGACAGGGGGGTCGACTCGATGAACAGGGTGAGCTTGCTCTTTGGACGGGCCATTGGCATTCGAGCCTCGCACCAACCATCCCCGCAGCGCAAGAATTTCCGCTTCCATGGGTGCTAGAATCCCACGCATGAAGCTCTCCTCATGGTGCGTCGCCCTCGCGTGCGCGTCCGCGGTTGGGTGCGGCTCGTCCGACGGGGCACCACGGGACGTGGCCCGGGGGGCCCGCGCCGCGGAGGCCGCGAGGGCCGTCAAGGCGTACGTCTCGAGCAACCTGGACGAGCTGGTCTCGGCGACCGTGGATCTGCGCGCACACGCCCCCATCCCCGACGCCGATGGGTGGAACGCCGTGGACGACGCGGCGGCCGTCGCCGCGATGCGCAGCTCGTGGAAGCAGGCGCGCCTCGCCTACGAGCGGATCGAGGGGGCAATCGCGGTCCTCTTCCCCGAGATCGATCGGTACACGGACGAGCGCTACGACGCCTTCCTCGGAGAGGGCACGGACACCGACCTGTTCGACGGCGAAGGGGTCACCGGGGTGCACGCGGTCGAGCGCATCCTGTTCTCCGACGTGACCCCGCCCCAGGTGATCGCCTTCGAGAGCAAGCTGGCCGGCTATGTGCAGGCGCGGTTCCCCAAGACCGAGGCGGAGGCGCGCGGCTTCCGGGACGACCTGCTCGGCCGGCTCGTCTCGGACGTCACCAAGATGCGTGACGACTTCGCGCCGCTCGAGCTCGATCTGGCCGCGGCGCTCTATGGGGTCATGGGCTCCATGACCGAGCAGGTCGAGAAGATGAACCGCGCCTCGCTCGGAGCCGAAGAGTCTCGCTACGCTCAGTTTACGCTGGCGGACATGCGAGCAAACGTCGAGGGAGGTGAGACCCTCTACGCGGCGTTTCGGCCGTGGCTCGGGGACTCGGCGCGGGGACGGGCGCTCGACACGGCGGTCCTGGCCGGCTTCGGGCGATTGGACGTGGCGTACGGCAAGCTCGCGGGGGACGCGCTCCCCACGAAGCCGGACTCCTGGTCGAAGGCGCCGTCCGCTCCCGATCGGGAGACCCCCTTTGGGGCGCTCTGGGTCGTCGTGCAGCGAGAGGGAGATCGCACGGACCCCGCGAGCCTCGCCTCGTCGATGCGCGAGGCGGGCGACGCGCTCGCCCTCGAAGAGCCCTGACGCCGCCCTCGGTCGCCCCACGCGCGCGGCGCGCTCGCCCTCGAAGCGCCCTGACGCCGCCCTCGGTCGCCCACGCGCGCGGCGCGCTCGCCCTCGAAGAGCCCTGACGCCGCCCTCGGTCGCCCCACGCGCGCGGCGCGCTCGCCCTCGAAGAGCCCTGACGCCGCCCTCAGTCGCCCCACGCGGGCCGCACGACGTCCCGGAGCGCCCAGGTCATGTGACGCGTGTGATCGCAGTGGGCGCGCTTGTCCGTGCCCCCGTACGCGCGCAGGTGGAAGCCCCCCGCGTCGACGAAGGAGCGGAGCCCCAGCGGATCCGTCGTCGGCTCGGCCGCGACGAGCTTCTCGCCGAGGTGCGACAAGAGCACCCGCGCGGTCTCGGTCGTGGACGCATAGTCCTCGGTCGCGATCTTCGAGTGCGTGACGACCATCACCGCGCCGCCCTGCTTCGCGCGCTCGGCGAAGCGTACGAAGGTCTCGAGGCTCGCCTCGTCGATCGCGCGCGCGCGCTTGTCCCCGCCACGAAAGCCCGCATGGAGCCCATCGAGCAGCACGACCGCGTCGAAGCGGTCGGCGCGAGCGCGGAGCGTGAGCCCCACCGCGGCGTACCCCGCGCTCCACGCGGACAACCCCCAGTGGCGGACGCGCGCGCTCGGGCCGTGGAGCCGCGCGAGGGCCTCCCCGACATCGGACATCATCCTATCGACGACGCCCGACTCGCGGAGCGCGGCCACGTAGGCGTCCGTTCCGTTGCCAAAGTCCCAGCCCGCGAAGACGATCCCCGCGTCCGCGAGGACCACCGCCTTCCGCACGGGGGCAAAGCCGTGGAAGTGGAGGACGACGTCGAAGGTCCCATCCTCGCGAGGTGGGCTCCGCGGGATCTGGACGAGGCCGCCCCTCGGGAGGCGCTCGACAGGCGCGTAGCGGCCGTCCCCCGGATCGGGGGTGGCGCATTCCCAGTGGCCTCGCTCACGCTCCTCGGCGGTGAGCTCGAGCGGCTCGCGGGTGGGCGCTGCGGGGCTGTTGGCGATCGGGCGCCGGGACGCGCGGGGCGCCGCGGACGCGGCGGGGATCTCGGCGCGCCACGAGGGCGGTGGGTTCGCCGCGAGGACCAGGCCGCCCCCGACGAGCACCCCGACGACGCCGAGCGCTCGCCACGCGATCTGCGCGTCGGACCGCGCGGTCACTCGTCGGATCCCTGGATGGTGCGCACGCGCCCCTGGTCTGCCGCGAAACGACGCCCCCGTCGAGCGCGCTCGTCGAAGGCTCCTCGTGACCTCCCCGCACCCGCCGCGACCAAGACACGCGGCCACGCTCGAGCGCGCTCCGCCACGATGGCGCGTTCCGCGTCGGTCTGTTGTGGCGACCAGGACACGCGGCCACGCTCGAGCCCGCCACGGCACGGACCCAGCAGAGCCTAGCGCTCGCGGACGGCGGCGCGGGCGGCGCCGTCGAGGATGACGTCCCTCCCCGACGCGTACGCCCCCACCGGACCGACCCAACGAGGCAAACCCACCGCCGAGGCGAGGATCTGCGGGGCGATCAGCGCCAGGGTCAGCGCGAGGCGAGGGCGCCGCGAGACGCGCGTGAGCGCCGCCGCGAGGACGACGAGCAGCGAGGTCATGACCGCGCCCAGCGCGAGCAGGAGGACGCCTGCCGCGAGCCGTCGGGCGGCGAGGCCGAGAGACGCCGAGAGCGACGCGGAGAGCGCCGAGAGCGCGAGGACGGGGACGACGATCCGCGCAGACCCGAGCCGCGCCGCCTCCCACGCGAGCGCCCGCCGCGCGAGCGGCTCCGGGACCCCAGCCTGCGCCGCGAAGCGGGCGAGATCGGCGCGCTCGGGCCCGAGCAGCCGGGCGACCGCGAGGGCGAGCGGCACGGACGCGAGGAGGAGGTGCGCCGAGAGTCCACGCGCGAGGGCGGCCTCCAAGAGCTCACGCGGCCCCGCCGCCGCGGCGAGCAGCGCCATCCCGAGGGCCATCGTGAGCCACACGAGCCACGAGAGCGCCCGCCCGAGCCGCGCCTCTCGCGCGAGCCGCGCGCGCAGCGCCGCGACGAAGCCTGGACCACGCCTCCGAGCGCTCATCGCCCCATCATCCGGCGGGCGAGCCAGGCCATGAAGAGCGCCGCGAGCGCGGCCGTGATCCACTTCGCCCACGCGGGCAGCCCGCGTCGCGGCGCCGTGTGCGCGCCGTCGAGGCTCGCCATCGCGACGAGCGCGATCTGCGCGAGCTTCTTGTCGGCGAGGGGCCCGCGAGAGGGATCGCCCTCCTTCGCCTCGCGGTACAGCCTCGCGGCCTCGCCGAAGGCGCGGCGCGCCTCGACGAGTGCGAAGAAGGCCCCGTGCGCCCGCTCGTCGTCCCAGCGCTCACGGACGAGCGCGAAGGCGCGATCGAGCTCCCCTCGCTCGGGCTGGTCAGCGAAGTCCGAGGGCACGCTCCAGCTCCCGCACCTTCGCGAAGTAGGTCTTCCGGTCGTACGGCTCGTTGAGGATGTGGAAGTCCTTTCGCTGCAGCCCCACGCAGCCGAAGCAGTATGTGCACGAGACGCAGCCGCTGCACCGGACGAGGTAGGCGCTCCCGGTGCAGCGCTCACACGCGCGGCAATGGACGCAGGACGAGCACTGCCTCGTGTCGCGGCAGTGTGAGCACTCGGAGACGTCCTCGCACCGCACGCAGTAGTGAGACCGCTCGGCGCGCTTCGTGTCGGCGCAGAAGGTCGAGTCTCGGCAGCCCTCGCACCGCTCGCACGCGACGCACCCGACGTTGTCCGTCTGCCCCGCGAGGCCGCGGAGCAGCTCCTCGTATCGCGCTTCGAATTCTGCTCGGTTCATCATCCTCGGTCGGGCGCGGGAGAAGGGCGCGCCGCCGCGCGACTTGTGCACGAAATTGGACGCCGCTGCACCTCGCGTGAGAACAAACGCGCCACCACGGGTCGCCGCGATCCCCTCGCGCCACCCTCTGGAGGCACCCCACCATGTCCGACCCTCTGCCCACATTCTCCTCGTCGCTCCGGCTGCCCCGCTGGGCTCGTCGCGCGGTCCTGACGACGGTCACCGGCGCCGCCCTCCTCTTCGCGCTCCCTGCGACCGCCTTCGCCGAAGACAGCGCGCCCGACACGCCCGCCGCCGCCGACGAGAAGCCCGAGAAGCCCGTGGCGCACAAGAAGAAGGCCACCGACAAGGGCAAGAGGCGCAAGAAGACCGCGTCGAAGGGGCCGAAGAGCGCCGACAAGAAGCATGGCGCGAAGACCGAGAAGAAGGCCGACAAGAAGGCCGAGAAATCGGAGAAGGCCGACAAGAAGGCGCCCGCGCTGTCCAAGGGGCGCGACGCCGGCTCGGACTTCGACGACGACCAGGACGACGAGCACACGGACAAGAAGGCCGACAAGAAGCAGTCGAAGCCGACGGGGAAGCAGAGCAAGCCCGCCAAGAAGCACTCCGCAAAAAAAAAGAAGCCTGCCTCCGGCGCCCAGTGACGGTGGTCCTGTCGGCGGACGAGCGGGAGACCTTCTCCCTCGTCCGCTGTGACGGGACGCCGCTCCCGGACGCGCGCGCGCGGCTCAGCGTCTTGCTCCGACCCCACTCCGTCGGACGCCCCGCGGCGACGGACCCGAACCCGGACGCCCCGCTCGTCGCGCCTGGCATCCGCCGCGTCGACGAGGGGCTGCTCGTCCGGCTCGACGCGATCGCGACGAGGTTCGATTATCGCCCGATCCACGTCGTCTCGGGCTTCCGGCCGCTCAGCCAGGGGAGCATGCATCAGCTGGCGCGCGCGTCGGACGTGCGCGTCGAGGGCGTCCGCAACGAGGAGCTCGTCGCCTTCTGCAAGGGGCTCGACGACACCGGGTGCGGCTACTATCCGAACAGCTCGTTCGTCCACGTCGACGTCCGCCCCAAGGGCACGGGCCACGTCGCGTGGATCGACGCGTCCGGGCCAGGGGAGACGCCGCGGTACGTCGCCTCGTGGCCGCCACCGAGGCGACCCCTCGAGACGCCGGCGAGCACCGAGCCACCGCGCTCGCCCGCCGAGCCGCCTGCCAGCGCCGAGGCGCCGCCCACGACCACGCGCGTCGAGCACGAGCACGACGAGGACGCCTGGGAGAAGACCTCCCACACCGACGCGCCCTAGCCCGGCGGGACGCGCGGCTCACGACGACGCGCAAGCGGCGCCGAGGTAGCGTGCGAGCTCGAGCTCGCGAAGCGTGCGCGTCCCGCAGAGCGGGCACGAGGCGCGGGCGTGCGGCACGATCTCGCGCAGCCGGAGCGCATCGCCGTCCACCGTGACGAGCGCCGGGCCGCCGCCTGCCAGGAGGCGCAGCCCGAGCTCGGCCCCGATCGCGCCCACGACGCCGACGAGCGGGCCGGCGACGCCAGCGGACGCACAATTGGGCGCCTCGCCCTCCGGCAGATCCTCGAACACACAACGATAGCACGGCGCGCCTCCGCCGGTCGCGCTCATCACGACGCCACGCCACGCGACAGCGGCGGCGTGCACGACGGGGCGCCCAGCGAGGAAGCACGCGTCCGCCGCGAGGAACCGCGTCGCGAAATTGTCCGAGCCGTCGATGACGAGGTCCACGTCATGCACCCAGCGCGCCGCGGTGGCGGGCACGAAGCGCCCGTCGTGCGCCTCGATCCGCGCGCCCGGCACCCTCTCCGCGAGGCGTCGCGCGAGCGCCGTCGCCTTCTTCTGACCGAGATCCTCGACCTCGAAGAGCACCTGGCGGTGGAGGTTCGACAGCTCGACGAGATCGTCGTCGAGCAGGTGCAGCTCGAGCCCGCCCGCCCGCGCGAGCGTCCAGGCGAGCAGGTGGCCCACGCCCCCGGCGCCGATGAGGAGCACCCGCTTCACGAACGGCGCCTCGTCGCGTCCGGTCGGGAGGCGGTCGAGCAGCTCGAGCACGGCGAGGACATCTCTCGCGATGAGCTAGCAAACCACGGCCCTCGGTGCGAGCGGCGCGCCGCGGGTCGTGGCGCCTCGAGCCCGTGCTCCACGCCTGGGGGCCACCGTGGAAGAGGGCGGCGCGCAGGTGTGAGCTTTCCCAGCGCCGCGGTGGGCGCCCGGCGCGTGGGACGGCGCCGGCGAGGCGGCGGGCTCGTGGTCGATCGTGAAGCTCGTCGCGCGCACGCCCATGCGCTGCGTGAGGCACGCCGACGACGACGCGACCCGCTATCCTGAGCGGGTCATGCGCAGCTCCGCCCCGCTCGTCGCGCTCGTCGTCGCCCTCGCGCTCGCCCCTGCGTGCGGCGGCGGCGAGACCGACGTCACCCGCGCACCCCCCGCGACCCCCGCCCCGCTCGACACGAGCGCGAAGATCGATCCCTTCGTCGGGACGGGTGGCAAGGCGTTCGACCATGGCGCGTGCTTCGTCGGCGCGACGAGACCGAACGGGATGGCCAAGCTCGGGCCCGACACCTCCGGCCCCGACGGCGACATCAACTTCCACCACTACAGCGGCTACTACTTCCCCGACGACAAGGTGAAGGCCTTCTCGCACATGCACCTGCACGGGACGGGGGCGACCGACTACGGCCTCGTCGGCGTCCTCCCGCTGACGGGCTTCGACCCCGCGAAGCGCACCGGGACGGCGAACCTCGCGCCCTTCGACAAGACGTCCGAGGTGGCCGCGCCCGGCTTCTACGGGCTCACCTTCCTCGACGGCGTGCGCGCCGAGCTCACCGCGACCCCACACGTCGGCGTGCACCGCTACACCTTCCCGCCGGGGTCCACGCGCGGCGTGCTCCTCGATCTCTCACACCACCTGGCGGGGGGAAAGGTGTCGGGGATCGAGCTCACGATCGAGCCCGGCGCGCGCCGGCTCGAGGGCAAGCTCCACAGCGTGGGCGGCATGAGCGGCGGCTTCGGCGGCTACGACCTCTTCTTCGTCATCGAGTCGAGGGGAGGCTTCTCGCACCTCGCCTGGGGAGGCGACGAGGCGCCGAGCCCCGCGCCCGAGGTCCAGGGTGACGCCGCGGGCGCGTGGCTCACCTTCGACGCCGACACGGTGGAGCTCGCCGTGGGGCTCTCGCTCGTCGATCTCGACGGCGCGCGGAAGAACCTCGCCGCCGAGCACCCGTCGTTCGATTTCGAGCGCGACCGCGCGGACGCGGCCCTCGCCTGGCAGAGGCTCACCGACCGCGTGCGGCCCATGGGCGGGACCGAGGCCGACCGCACGACGACGAAGACCGCCGTCTACCACCTCTTCATGATGCCCTCGGCCGTGAGCGACGTGGACGGACGCTTCACCGGGCCCGACGGGAAGATCCATCAGGCCGACGGCTTCCGCATGATGACCGATCTGTCGCTCTGGGACACGTACCGGACCCTCAACCCGATGCTCGATCTCATCGCGCCGGAGGTCTCCCTGGACATTGTCCGGAGCCTCCATACGTTTGCGACGATCGCGGGCTATTACCCGAAGTGGAGCGTCGCGCAGGGCGACAGCGGGACGATGCTCGGCGCGAGCGCGGAGATCGTGCTCGCCGACGCGTGGGTGAAGGGGATCCGCGGCTGGGACGGCGCGGACGCCTACGCGCGCGCCCGCGCCGCCGCCGCCGACCCGATCGCGCCGCCCGGCGGGCGGGGCGGGCGAGGCGACGTCGAACCCTATATGGACTATGGATACGTCACCTCGGATCGCGGCCGGAGCGTGTCCCAGACGCTCGAGTACGCGCACGACGACTTCGCGCTCGGCGAATTCGCGCGGGCGCTCGGGCGGGGCGACGACGCCGCGATGTTCGACGCACGACGGAAGGGCTACGAGAAGCTCTGGGATCCCGGCTCACGCGCCTTCCGCGCGAAGAGCGCCGCGGGCGTCCTCGCGCACCCGGACGATCCGCCGATCCAGTTCACCGACGAGTACGCCGAGTCGAACGGCTTGCAGATGGTGTGGATGGTCCCGCACGATCCCGACGGGCTCGCGGCGCTCTTCGGCGGGCGCGAGGCAGCCGTCAGCGCGCTCGAGGACTTCTTCGCGAAGTCGAAGGAAGACTGGGACGATCTCGGCCCGAACGACATCCAGAAGCACACGCTCCGCCCGTATTACGCAGCGGCGAACGAGCCGGTCATCCACGTCCCCTTCCTCTTCGCGCAGCTCGGTCGCCCCGAGCTCGCGGGGCGGTGGGCGCGCTGGGCGATGCGGACGTACTACGCGCCGACCCCCGACGGGCTCCCGGGCAACGACGACGGCGGCACGATGAGCGCGTGGTGGATCTTCGCCGCGATGGGGATCTACCCCTTGCCGGGCAGCGATCGCTACATCCTGTCCGCGCCGCTCTTCCCGCGCATGGAGCTCGACGTCCCGGGCGGCGTGCTCACGATCGTCGGCGACGGTGCGGGGCCCGACGCCTTCGTGCCGATCTCGGTCGCGCTGGACGGCGCGAAGATCGCCGACGCGACGCTCCGCCACGCCGATCTGGGCCCTGGGCGCACGGTGACCTTCACGCTCGCAGCTCCCACGAAGTAGCCGCCGCTCCGTCCTCGGCCCTCGTCACCGCGTCGATCGTCGCGCTGCTCGCCCCGGCAACAGGCCGGCGTGCCCCCGCGTCGACCTCGTCGTCGCGAGGTGGCTGCGCGGCGGGCGTTCATCGGCTATCGTCGCGGCCATGAAGCAGGAATTCGGCTCGTTCGAGGAGTTCTGGCCCTATTACGTCCACGAGCACGCCAACAGGACCAACCGTCAGCTGCATTTCGTCGGCACGTCGCTCGCGCTCGGGCTCGCGGCGGCGGGCCTCGTCACGGGCCGGAGATCGCTGCTGCTCGCCGCGCCGGTCGCAGGCTACGGCTTCGCGTGGGTCGGGCACTTCGTGTTCGAGAAGAACCGGCCGGCCACCTTCGACTACCCCGGCTGGTCGCTCCGCGGCGATCTGAAGATGTGGGCGATGACGGTGGCCGGCAAGATGGACGCCGAGGTCGACCGGGTGCTCCGCGAGGAGAGCGCCATCGCCGCCGCCGAGGAGGCCGCGAAGACCGGCAGCTCGCCCGATCCCGTCGTCAACTGACGTCGCGTCGACACCGCCCGCACGAGCGCGCCGGCGCATCCGGCCGTCCTCGCCGACCGATCCGCGCGAGCACGCGACCGCTCACCAGAGCTTCGACCTCAGGTGGTCCTTCGGCTCGATGAGGATGTCGACGAGCGCACGATCGTAGAAGCTGCGCGCGCTTCGCGTTGTTGCGCACCTGAGTGGCGCGATCGTATGTCGACGAGCGCGCGATCCTAGAAGCTGCGCGCGAGGAGCGCCGGCGCGACGCGCGCGCTCGTGGAGCGAGCGGCCCTCCTCGCTCTCCTCGACCACGGGCCGATCCGCACGATCGCGCGGCCGCTCACCAGAGCTTCGACTTCAGGTGGCCCTTCGGCTTGATGAGGATGTCGACGAGCGCGCGATCGTAGAAGTTGCGCGCGAGGAGCGCCGGCGCGACGCGGCTCTTGTAGAGCGCGCGGCCCTCCTCGATCTCCTCGGCGATGAGCGTGAAGAGCGTGTCCTCTTGGATCCCCTGCGCGATCTTCGCGTCGTTGTAGAGGGAGAGGTCGCTCGCGATCGCGCGCGCGAGCCGCCGAGCGGCGTCTTCTGTCTCGATGAGCGCCATGGGAGCGCCGAGTATGAGCGCCCCGCGCGCGCTTGTAAAGCGCCGAGCGCCGCGACGACGTCGGGCGGCGCCTGCACCAGCTCGACGAGCACCCCCTCGCCCGAGAGCGGCAGCTCGGGCGAGCCCTTCGGGTGGACGAAGGCGACATCGTACCCTGCCGCGCCCTTGCGGATCCCCCCCGGCGCGAAGCGCACGCCCCGTGCGCCGAGCCACTCGACCGCGCGCGCGAGATCGTCGACCCAGAGGCCCACATGGTTCAGCGTGGGGACGTGGACCTTCGGGGATCGCCCGGGGTCGATGGGCTGCATCAGATCGATCTCGACGGCGAAGGGCCCGCGGCCGAGCGTGAGGATGTCCTCGTCGACGTTCTCGCGCTCGCTCACGTAGGCCGAGGTGCGGGGGATACCGAGCGTCTCGACCCAGAAGGCCGAGAGCCTGGCCTTGTCGAGGCCGCCGATCGCGATCTGCTGGACCCCGAGGACACGGAAGGGACGCGGTTCCATCGAGGAGAGTCTACCGCCTACCGCGCCCCGCTTGGGACCAAGAACCGTCGTCGCCGTCGCGGCGTGCTCGCCGTCAGGGCGCGAGCACGCAGGACTTCATCGCCTCGGACTCCTGAGCGCAGAAGCCATCCTTGAGCTTCGTGCCGCCGCTGGAGACGCACGCGAAGGAGCTCGAGGGCTCCTCGAGCGCGCAGTCGATCAAGGCCTCGTAGGCGCCGGCGCACTTCGCCGGGAGCTGGCTCATCTGCGCCGGGCATTGGGTCTCGCACGGGGAGGGAGCGCAGCCGAGATCCTGGGTGAGCGCCGCGTCCTTGGGGCAGATCTTGTCGCAAATCGCGGAGGATGGCCCGCCGCCCCCGGTGCCCGCGCCACCGCTCGTCGCGCCGCCACTGCCGCTCGTCGCGCCGCCGCTGCCGCCCCCGGTCGCGCCGCCGCCCCCCGTGCCCGCGCCCGCAGGGCCGGCGCCCGCGGCGTTGCCGCCACCGTCGCTGTCGGTGCTGCCTCCGCAGGCGACGAGGAGCGCAAGGGACGACAGGCACGCAGCGAGGCAGAGGGGTGTGACGAGCCGCATGGGGCGCTATTATCCTCGAACCTCCACGGTCGACAAGCCGTCGGTCGTCGATGGTCATCGACCGCCGGCCCCAACGCGTCTCTCTCGCTGGGACCCTCCGCGCTCGCGTCGACCGCGCGATGGCGCCGGCTTCCGGACCGCCACGATACCATCCTCTCGCTGGGGCCCTCCGCGCGCGTCGACCGAGCAAACAGGCAGATCCGCGCGAAGACGACGGGGAGAACGCCGCGACCCGCTCCTTCGGCCACGGCGCGCTGGCGCGACCCGCGGCGCGCCTGCGGGCTCGCCGCGGGCGGCTACCCCTGCGTCAGCCCGACGCGCTCCCAGATGCGCGCCTCGCGGAAGATGCGCACGAGCTCGCCGTCGACGTGGTTGTCCTTCACCTCGAAGCCGAGGATGTCGAGCGCGCGCTCGACCGGCACCGCGCGCTTGTACGGACGATCGCTCGCCGTCAGGGCGTCGAAGATGTCGCTGATGCTCATCAGCTTCGATTGGACGGGGATTTCTTCGGCGCGGAGGTGACCTGGGTAGCCCGTGCCGTCGAGGCGCTCGTGGTGCGCGCCCGCGATGCGCGGGACCCTCGCCAGATCGGACGACCACGGGATCGTGCGGAGGAAGCTCTCGGTGTGCACGACGTGCGAGCGGATCTGGTCGACCTCGCGATCGGTGAGCGAGCCCTTCGCCACCGAGAGGCTCTCCTGCTCCTCTCGCGTGAGCAGCGGTCGCTCGACCCCCGCGAGATCGACGTAGGTCTCCCGCGCGAGCTCCTCGAGCCGCGCGAAGTCGCCGCCGCGCAGCACCGTGGGCTCGTTCGCCGCCAGGATCGTCGCCCAGGCCGCCTCGAGCTCGGCCGTGCGCGCCCCGAGGACGACGTCGTACGGGCGGAGCTCCTCATATTTCGTGCCGCGCTCCATCGCGCGGAGCTTCTTCTGGGAGGTCTCGAGCTCGAGCGAGCGGATCGCGAAATCGAAGCGCTGCCGGATCTGCTCGAACTGCCAAGGGTAGAGCTTCTTCGCCTTGACGAGCACCTCCTCGCGGACCCCAATCTTGCCAAAGTCGTGGAGCAGCGAGGCGAACTCGAGCTCGCGGAGGGCGGCGCTCGAGAAGGTGACCTCCTTGTAGGGGCCGGAGCCCGTGCGCTCGACCGCGTGAGCGAGCCCCACGGTGAGATCCGCGACGCGCCGCGAGTGGCCGCTCGTCGTCGGATCGCGCTGCTCGATCGCCGAGACGCTCGCGGTCACGAAGCCCTCGAAGAGCTTGCGGATGTCGTCGTAGAGGAGCGCGTTCTCGAGGGCGATCCCCGCGTTCGACGCGAGCGTCGAGACGAGCTCTTCGCTCCGCTCGTCGAAGGGGATCACCTGCGCGTCCACCTCGTCCAGGGTGGCGAGCTTCGCCTTCGCGTCACGCTTCTTGTTGATGAGCTGGAGGACGCCGATGACCTCGCCCTGCTTGTCGATGAGCGGCGCGGTGAGGAGGGATCGAGTGCGGTAGCCGATGCGCTCGTCGAAGCGGTGATCGAAGCCGAAGGGGCTCTCGGGGGGCAGATCGTACACATCCGCGATGTTGATGAGCTCCTTCGAGAGCGCGACCGAGCCTGAGATGCTCCGCGGCGACACGGGGACCGTGAACTCGGTGAAGGAGAGCTCCTTCGAGTCGTTCTGCGTGAGCTTGAAGCGGAGGGACCGGCGCGCCGGATCCGGGTCTTCGCCCTCGACGACGTAGAGGCTCCCCGCGTCGGCGCCCGTGATGAAGCGCGCCTTCGCGAGGATGAGATCGAGCAGCTTGTCGATCTCGCGCTCGGTCGTCAGCGCCCGCGAGATCTCGATGAGCTCGCCGAGCTCGTAGCGGTAGCGGGTGACCCACTTGCCGCGGCTCTCGGCGCGCGCGCGGGCCTCCATCAGCTCGAAGGCCGACGACAGCGCGACCACGAGCTCCTCCGGGCGCACGTCGTCACCGAGGACGCCGACGACGCCGCGGCGGGTCGCGCTCTCGAGATCGGGATCGGTCGGGCAGCCGAGGAGGAGCAGCACGGCCTCGCCCGCGGCGATCTTCGCGGCCCAGGGGCGCAAGAGCTCCCGCCCCTGATCCCACACCGAGGACTCGGTGACGACGACGGCGCGCTCGTCCTTGCGAGCCATGAGGACCAGCGGGTGCGGGCGCGTCACGAGGTGGCTCGAGAAGCGCGGATCGGTCGTCAGGACGGCCGCGACGCGCGCGATGTCCGACCGCGAGCCGCCGACGTCGCGCAGGCCGTCTCCGCTCACGGCTCGCCCTCCGGCGCCGCCTCGGGCTCGGCGCTCCGACGCGATCGGCGGGCCTCGTCGCTCTTCTCGTACGCGAGGACGATGCGCTGCACGAGCGGGTGACGTACCACGTCGACGTCGGAGAAGGAGACGATCGAGATCCCCTCCACATCGCGGAGCAGGGCGCGCGCCTCGGCGAGCCCGCTGCGCGCGCCCGCGGGGAGGTCGACCTGCGTGACGTCGCCCGTCACGACCGCCCGGGTGCCGTGGCCGATGCGCGTCAAGAACATCCGCATCTGCTCGCTCGTCGTGTTCTGCGCCTCGTCGAGGATCACGTCCGGCCGCGCATGAAGGCGAGCGGCGCGACCTCGATCTGCCCGCGCGCGATCAACGAGTCGGCGCGGTCGAAGTCGAGCAGGTCCTCGAGCGCGTCGAAGAGCGGGCGGAGGTAAGGGTTCACCTTCTCGGCGAGATCGCCGGGCAAGAAGCCGAGCTTCTCGCCCGCCTCGACGGCAGGGCGCGTGAGCACGATGCGCCGCACCTTGCGCTCGAGCAGGGCCGTCACCGCCATCGCCATCGCGAGGTAGGTCTTCCCGGTGCCGGCGGGGCCGATGCCGAAGACGAGGTCGTTCGCGCGGATGGCCCGGAGGTAGGCGCGCTGGGTCGCCCCCTTGGGCACGATCTTGCGGCCGGTCGTGGCGAGGCTGACGGCCTCGTCCGCGAGCGCGCGGGGGCTCGCGGCGCCGTCGCGGAGGTTCGCGATGCCGCGCGGCACGTCGACTTCGTCGGGGCGCATGCCCTCTCGGAGGAGCCCTGCGGTCTCGACGAGGAAGCGCTCGGCGAGCGCCACCCTCGCGTCGGCGCCGGCGAGCAGGATGGCCGTACCTCGCTGGCTCACGTCGATGTCGCACGCCTCGGAGAGGGCGCGGAGGTGGACGTTCCGCGGGCCGGTCACGGCGAGGAGGACGGCGGTGTCGGTCACCTCGACGGCGCG
The DNA here is from genome assembly GCA_964396175.1 of uncultured Polyangiaceae bacterium. Classification (GTDB taxonomy): domain Bacteria; phylum Myxococcota_A; class Polyangia; order Polyangiales; family Polyangiaceae; genus CAYNEK01. The sequence goes on from CAYNEK010000007.1 coordinate 72,323, forward strand.
ACGAACCAGGGCGGGCGATGGCAAGCGCCCCCACGCTACGCGAGAACCCCTCCGCCGGGAACGACGGCCTTCGTGTCGCTCGTGTCCCTCGGCTCCGAGGCTCGCCCGACACGAGGACGCGCCGGTGAGGGTCGGCCGGCGATGGTGCCCAGAATTGTCGCATCGTGACCGATCTGGGCTAGGAGGGCCCCATGACACGACGCCTGCTCGTGACCGCGCTCACGCTCGGAGCTCTGGCCGTCCCGACCGGCGCCATGGCCGACGAGCCCGCTCCACCCGTCACCATGCCGGTCGTCGGCAAGCAGTCCAAGGGGGCTCACCGGGGCGAGCCACGACGGCGAGGCCCGCGCGCGGCCGAGGAGAGCGAGGTCGCGCGCGCCCCCCACGGCGCCGCGCCCGACAGGTTCCCCCTCGCGGGGTACCACGCCGGGAAGTTCTACCTCCGCGACGACGAGGACGTCTTTCGCTTCTACCCGGGGATGCTCCTCCAGATCGACACGAGGGCCGCGATGGGTCGCGGCGTGGACGAGCTCGGCGCCGCGGCGGGCGAGGCGGTGCACGATCGCATGTTCGTTCGACGCGCACAGCCGACCTTCGCCGGGCAGGTGCTCGGCCGGTGGTCGTGGCTCGTGACGACCGAGCTCGGCCGCGGCACGGCGCGCCTCGATCACACCTTCGTCGACGTCGAGCTCGCGCGCTTCTTGAGCCTCCAGGTGGGGCAGCTCTTCGTCCCGCTCACGATGGAGAACCGCACCGCAGCCGCCTCGATCACCTGGATGGAGCGGCCGCTCGTCACCAAGCTCGCGAACCAGTCGTTCCTCGACTCGGGCGTGATGGCCTACGGCTCGTTGCGCCGCGGGCTCGTCTCGTACCAGGCGGGCGTCTTCGCCGGCGACGGCCTCAACCGACCAAACGTGGACAACCGCGTCGACTACGTCGCCCGCGTCGTCACCAAGCCGCTCGCCTGGACGGACTCCATCGCGAAGGACATCCAGATCGGGGCGTCGGGCCTCTTCGGGATGCGGCGCCCCACCATGGTGAGCTACGACATGACCCCGCTCGAGACCGACGGGGGCTACAAATTCTGGGACACGCAGTACTTCGACGGCGCTGGGCGGCGCCTCCACATCATCCCCTCGGGTCGGCAGACCGCCCTCGCGGGCGAGGTCCGCGTCCCGGTGTCGAGGCTCGACTTCCGCTTCGAATTCGTCGCGGTCCGCAAGGACATGCGCGAGGCCCTGGACGGCGTCCAGGCGACGAGCACCGAGCGCTTCGGTCACCTCTCGGGCAGCGCCTTCTACGCGCAGGTGAGCTACTTCCTCCTCGGCTCGCCCGCGATCACGGGCAAGCCCGGCGAGTCTCGGCCGACGAAGCTCCACTTCCCCCGCGGGCCGTCCCACCTGCGCGACCGCGCGCTCGAGCTCATCGTCCGCGGCGAGTCGCTCCGCGCCACGTACTCGCCTGGAGACCGCGCGAGCGTCGACGTCGTGCCGTACCCCGACCAGGACATCAAGGTCGACGTCCTCGGCGTCGGCGTCAATTACTACGCGTCTCGACACGCGAAGGTGTCGCTCAACTACGGCTACAACATGTTCCCTGGCTCGTACCGCTGGGGCAACGACGCGCTCGCGCCAGGGAACCTCGGCTGCGCCCGCTGGCGGACCGAGAAGGTCCCCGCGACCCAGTGTCACGACGGCGCCCACAGCCTGCACGAAGTCGGCCTGCGCGCGCAGATCGCGTTCTGATCGTGATCGCGCCGCCCCGCGACGAAGCCACCTCGGCCGACCGCGGCGCCCGGACCGCGCCCGCGCCCCGCGACGAAGCCACCTCGGCCGACCGCGGCGCCCAGACCGCGCCCGCGCCCCGCGACGAAGCCACCTCGGCCGACCGCGGCGCCCCGCTCTCACCCGGCGACGAGCTGCCCGTCCCCCTGCTCCCCGAGCCGCGGGAGGGCTCCGTCTTCTGGCGCATCGGCGGGATCGTGAAGACGCTCCGCCCGCACCAGTGGGCGAAGAACACCTTCGTCCTCGCGCCGGTCGTCTTCGCGAAGGACATGTTCGAGCCCAGGCTGCTCGCCTCGGCGATCGCGGCCTTCTCGGTCTTCTGCCTGCTCGCCGGGGCCGTCTACACGATGAACGACATCGTCGACGTCGAGGGCGATCGCGCGCACCCCGTGAAGCGCCTCCGCCCCATCCCCTCGGGGCGGGTGCCCCTCGGCGTCGCAAAGGCGCTCGCCGTGGTGCTCGTCGTCGTGTCCCTCGGCGGCGGCGTCCTCGTCTCGCCGGCCTTCGCCGCCGTCGCCGCCGCCTACCTCGTCGTCAACGTCGCGTACTCCTTCAAGTTGAAGAAGATCGCGTACGTCGACGTCGCGTGCATCGCCGCAGGCTTCGTCTTGCGCGTCGTCGCCGGCGGGCTCGCGACGCACCTCAAGGTGAGCGTGTACCTGCTGGCGTGCACCGCGCTCCTCGCGCTGTTCCTCGGCTTCGGCAAGCGCCGCCACGAGCTCGCGCAGGCCCGCGGGAACGCGAAGAAGCAGCGCGCCGCGCTCGAGGCCTACACCCCGCGCGCCCTCACGATCGCGCTCTCGGTGACCGCCGTGGCGACGCTCGCCTCGTACGTCGCCTACGCCCTCGACCCGCAGACCCGCGCCTTCTTCAAGAGCGACTGGCTGTGGCTGACGACGGTCAGCGTCGCGTTTGGCATGGGGCGCTTCCTCCAGCTCGTGACGAGCCGCCCGAAGTCCGAGAGCCCGACGCAGGAGATGCTCCGCGACGTGCCGTTCGTGCTGAACCTCGTCGCGTGGGTCGTCGTCGTCATCGTCATCGTCTACGCGCTCAGGCCCAGCGTGAGCTAGCCCATGGCGACGCGGGCCACGGACCAGAAGCGCACCCCGACGCCCGGCACCCACCGCACCGACGCGGTGACGGACATCGCCCTGACGATGCCGATCTTCGTCGCGTACCACATCGGCGTCGCCTTCCTCCCGGTGCGGAACGCCGCCGACGTCGTCACCTCCCGCCTCGCCGCCCTCGCCGATCACTCGCGCCTCCTCTACATGGGGCTCACGGGCGCCCTCGGCCTCGTCGTCGTGCTCGCCCTCTTCGCGTCCGGCCACCGCGACAAGCTCAAGCTCTCGACCTTCGGGCTCGTCCTCGTGGAGGGCGTCGTGTACGCGGTCACGATGCGGTACCTCGCCGGGCTCACGGCGAACGCCCTGCCGCTCGCCGCCGGCGCGGGGGACGAGGGGCGCCTCACGGGCGTCGTCATGTCGCTCGGCGCGGGCTTCTACGAGGAGCTCACCTTCCGCGTCCTCGCCTTCGGCGTCGGGGCGAAGTTCTTGCTCCAGCTCGACGACTGGCCCAAGTGGGCCGTCCTACCGCTCTGGGCTATCGCGTGCGCCACGGGCTTCTCTCTGTGGCACCACCTCGGCCCGACCGGCGAGCCCTTCGAGCTGCACGCGTTCGTGTTTCGGACGGTGTGCGGGCTGATCTTCACGGTGATCTACCAGTTCCGAGGCTTCGCGCCGGCGGTCTGGACCCACGCGCTCTACGATCTCTGGGTGATGGCGCTCTAGGCGCGACGGCCAGGCCGGGGCCGGCGACAGGACGATCCCGCGAGGTGGATGGCGCTCTAGGCGCGACGGCCAGGCCGGGGCCGGCGACAGGACGATCCCGCGAGGTGGATGGCGCTCTAGGCGCGGCGCGCCCCGCGGGGGTGCCGGAGGTGCTCGAAGACGATGTAGAAGACCGGCGTCACGTAGAGCGTGAGGAGCTGCGAGAAGAGGAGGCCCCCGACGACCGCGAGGCCGAGCGGCTGGCGCGACTCGGCGCCAGCGCCGAAGCCGATCGCGATGGGCAGGGTCCCGAAGAGCGCCGCCATCGTCGTCATCGTGATCGGGCGGAACCGCACCATGCACGCGTGGTGGATCGCCTCTCTCGCCGTCATCTTGCCCGATTTCTGCTCCTCGACGGCGACGTCCACCATCATGATGCCGTTCTTCTTCACGAGCCCGACGAGCAGGATCATCCCGACGAAGGCGTACACGTTCAGGTCGACGCGGAAGAGGATGAGCGTCGCGAGCGCGCCGAACCCCGCGAACGGCAGCGCCGACAGGATGGTGAGCGGGTGGATGAAGCTCTCGTAGAGGATCCCGAGCACGAGGTAGATGACGAAGATCGCGACGCCGAGCAGGAGCCCCAGCCCCGCGAAGGACGACGAGAACGCCTCGGCCGCGCCCTGGAAGCGCGTCGTGATCGTCGCGGGGAGCACCTTGCGGCTCGCCTCGTTGGCCGCGGCGACCGCCTCGCTGAGCCCGTGCCCGGGCGTGACGTTGAAGCTCACGGTCACGGCGGGGAGCTGTCCCGCGTGGTTCACCGACAGCGGGCCGACGCCCGTCTTCACGTCGGCGAGCGTCTCCATCGGCACGAGCGCGCCCGTGGTCGAGCGCACGAAGAGGCGTCGGAGCGCCGACGGCTCGCGCTGGACGGCGGGGTCGAGCTCGAGGATGACCTGGTAGGTGTTGGTCGGCGCGAAGATGGTCGAGACCTGGCGTGAGCTGTACGAGCTGTAGAGCGCGTCCTCGATCTGATTGACCGTGACGCCGAGGGCCGAGGCGCGATCGCGATCGATCGCGATGTCGAGCTCCGGGTTCTTGATGAGGAGATCGGAGGTCACGTCCCGGAGCAGCGGAGACCTCGACATCTCCTCGACGAGGAGCGGCGTGTACCGATAGATCTCGGCCGTGTCGGACCCTTGGAGGAGCAGCTGGTACTCGCTCTTCGTCATGGTGCCGCCGATGCGGATGGGCGGCGGCACCTGCATGAAGGTCCGCATCCCGGGGACCTTGTTGACGAGGGGCATCATCTTCTGGATGAACTGCTGCGCCGAGAGCGCGCGCTCCTTCCGCGGCGTGAGCCGGATGAAGAAGGTCCCGTTGTTCGCCCCGCCGATCGCGCCACGCGCGCCGACGCTCGACGAGAAGTTCACGACCTCGGGTTGCTGGCGCAGGATGGCGGCGACCTGGAGCTGACGGTCACGGATCGCCTCGAAGGAGATCCCCTCGACGGCCTCGGTCATCGCGAAGATTTGATCGTTGTCCTCCGTGGGCAAGAAGCCCTTCGGGATGCGCTGGAACATCACCCCCGTGAGGAGGAGCACGACGGCCGAGAAGAGGAGCGTCGACTTGGGCCAGCCGAGGACGCGGCTCAGGCTGCGCCCGTAGATCCCGACCATCCACTCGAAGACGCGCTCGGTCGCGTCGTAGAAGCGCCCACGCGCGCCGTGGCCCTCCGGGCGCAAGAAGCGCGCGCTCAGCATGGGTGTCAGCGTCAGCGACACGAAGGCCGAGACGAGGATCGAGACCGCGATCGTGACGGCGAACGACCGGAAGAGCCGGCCCAAGATCCCACCCATGAACAAGAACGGCAAGAAGACCGCGACGAGCGAGATCGTCATGCTGACGATGGTGAAGCCGATCTCGCGGGCGCCATCGAGCGCGGCCTGGAAGGGCTCCTTCCCCTCCTCGATGTGCCGCACGATGTTCTCGAGCACGACGATGGCGTCGTCGACGACGAAGCCCACGCTCAGGGTGAGCGCCATCAGTGAGAGGTTGTCCAGGCTGTAGCCGAGCTGCGCCATGACCGCGAAGGTCCCGAGGATCGCGAGCGGCATCGCCAGGCTCGGGATCACGGTCGCGGTCATCCTGCGCAAGAACAGGAAGATCACGAGGACCACGAGACCGAGCGTGAGGAGCAGCGTGAACTCGACGTCCGCGACCGAGTCCTTCACGGTCTCGGAGCGATCGAAGAGGATACCCATGTCGACCGCGGCGGGCAGATCCTCGCGGAAGCGAGGCAGGAGCTCCTTCACCTGCTCGGACACGGCGACCGTGTTGGCGCCGGGCTGCTTCTGGATCGCGAGGACGATGGACCGCTGGTCGAGCGACCAGCCCGCGGTCTTGTTGTTCTCGACGTCGTCGATGGCGCGGCCGACGTCCGAGATCCGGATGGGCTGCCCGTTGCGGTAGGCGACGATCACGGGCTCGTAGTCGCGCGCGCGCGTGAGCTGCCCGTCGGCCATGAGGGTGTAGGCCTTGTCGGGCCCGTACAGGATCCCTGTCGGGAGGTTGACGTTCGCGCCTCGGATGGCGGCGGCGACGTCGTCCATCCCGAGGTTCCGGCTCGCGAGCTTGTCGGGATCGATCTGGACCCGCACGGCGTACTTCTGCGCGCCGTAGATCTGCACCTGCGCGACGCCGCGGATCGTCGAGATGGTCTGAGCGAGCCGCGTCTCGGCGAACTCGTTGACGACGTAGAGCGGCAAGGTCGCCGAGCTGAGGGACAGAAAGAGGATCGGCTGATCGGCCGGGTTGACCTTGCGGAAGCTGGGCGGCGACGGCATGTCGCGCGGGAGCCGGGGGGCCGCGCGGCTGATGGCCGCCTGCACGTCGAGCGCCGCGGCGTCGAGGTTCTTCGCGAGATCGAACTGGAGGGTGACGTTGACGAAGCCGAGGGAGTTCGTCGAGGTCATCGAGTCGAGCCCGTCGATCGTCGAGAACTCGCGCTCGAGCGGCGTCGCGACCGACGCGGCGATGGTCTCGGCGTTGGCGCCCGGGAGCGCGGCCGTCACCTGGATGGTCGGGAAGTCGACGTTCGGTAGCTGGCTCACGGGCAGCCCGCGGAAGGCGAGGAGCCCAAACGCCATGATCGCCAGCATGATGAGCGTCGTCGCGACCGGGCGACGGATGAAGGGCTCCGAGATGCTCACCTCGCGGCGTCTCCCCCGGGCTTGCCGCTCGCGCTCGTGCCGGGCGGAGTGCCGGCCGAGGCGGACGGCGACGCGGACGCGGGCTTCAGCTCGACCGCGGCGCCGTCGCGCAGGCGGATCTGGCCGTCGGTCACGACCACCTCGCCCTCGGTGAGGCCGCCCCGGATCACGACCGCGCCGCCCTCTCCGCGCCCGACCACCACGCGTCGGAGCTTCACGCGGCCGTCCGCGACGACGTACACGTACGATCCATCCTGCCCGGTCTGGACGGCGGCGTCCGGCACGACGAGGGCGCCCGCCTCCGTCCCGATGCGCAGCACGACGTCCAGGTACTGGCCCGGCCAGAGCACGTCGCCCTCGTTGGAGAACTCGGCCTTCATGTCGATCTTGCCCGTCGTCGTGTCGACGGTGTTCTCGATGAAGGTCAGCTTGCCCGCCGCGCGATGTCGCTCGTCGCCTCGCGCCCAGGCGACGACCGAGACCTCCCCCGCCTTGAACGCGGCGCGCACGGCGCCAAGGTACTGCTCGGGGACCGAGAAGCGCACGAAGATGGGCGCGATGCTGCGGATGGTGACGAGGGGGCGGGTGTCGTTCGCGCGGACGACGTTGCCCTGCTTGACGAGCAGCGCGCCGGTCCGCCCGTCGATGGGCGCCCGGATGCTGGCGAATTGGACGTTGATGCTGTTGCTGGTGACGGCGGCGCGCCCGACGTCCAGCGTCGCGGCGAGCGCGGCGGCGTTGGCGCGCACCTGCGCGAGCTCCTGATCGGTCGCGAGGCCCTCGCTCCGGAGCCTCTCGTAGCGCGCGAGCTCGCCCTTGGCTTGCTCGGCGAGCGCGCGGCTCTTCTCGAGATCGGCGCGCGCGGCGGACAGGCTCGCGCGGTAGGGGCGCGTGTCGATGCTGAAGAGGAGATCGCCCTTGTGGACCGACTGTCCCTCTTTGAAGTGTACACCCTGGAGCAGCCCCCCGACCTGCGGGAGGATCTCGACGGAAAGGATGGCCTCGGCCTGACCGACCGCGCGGACCTCGATGGCCACGTCCCGCTTCGCGACCGGCGCGACGACGACGGGGACCGGGCGCGCCCCAGGCCTCGACGCCTCGGTCTTGCACGCGGAGAGGGCGAGAGGCACCAAGAGCAGGCAGCCAAGCTGCGAGAACCTCCTTGCGGCCATGCGCGCGGCCTAGCCCCAGCCCTCGGGGCGAGCAAGCCCGCGTCACGGAGCTTCACGGATCTTTGTCTAGGGCGCACCATGGACCTCGCCACGCCTCGGTCCGCCCCGGCGCGCGGCGTCGCCCCCGGAGGGCCGCGGCGCGCCGGTCCTCCGCCGACCCGTGGGTGCCCTCGTCGGTCGTAGTGGCGAAGACGACCTCGGAGGGCCGCGGCGCGCCGGTCCTCCGCCGACCCGTGGGTGCCCTCGTCGGTCGTAGTGGCGAAGACGACCTCGGAGGGCCGCGGCGCGCCGATCCTCCGCCGACCCGTCGCTGGGAGGGCCCCGCTCACCCGAGCAACCCCGCCGCGAAGAGCGACGTGTAGCGCGCTCCGCCGACGACGACGTGATCGACGAGCGGGACCCCGCACGCCTCGCCCGCCCTCGCGAGCGCGCGGGTCGCGGCGACGTCCTCCGGCGACGGCGTCGGATCGCCCGTCGGGTGGTTGTGCACGACGAGAAAGGACGCGGCCCCCGCGCGGAGCACCACCCGGAGGACGTCCCGCACGTGCACGGGACAGGACGACACGCCCCCTGTCGCCGCGCGACGCGCCGCGACCACGTGGTTCTTCGCGTCGAGCGCGAGCACCCAGAGCTCCTCGTGCATCCTGTCCCCGAGCTCCGCGCGCGCCCACTCCACGACGAGCTCCGGGGTCGACGCGTCGCGCCGCGCCTCGAGCGCCTGGCGCACCCGCACCCGCCTGCCGAGCTCGAGCGCAGCGCCGAGCCGCGCGCGCTTGACGGCGCCGATCCCGAGGGCGCGGGGGACCCCGCCGCGCGCCAGGCCGAGGAGCCCGCCCGACGCGGCGAGCACGGCGCTCGAGAGCTCCGTGACGCTCGCGCCGCGAAGGCCCGTGCCGAGCAAGAGCGCGACGAGCTCGTCGTCACCGAGGACGTCCATTCCATAGAGCACCGCGCGCTCGCGGAGATCGGGGGTCATCGCCACGTCGAGGGGCGGCATTGCAGCGACCGTGCCGCGCCCCGAGGCCCGCCCGGAGCGCGACGGCGTGGCGCTCGCCATGGCGAGGCGGCGACGCCTCCGCGGCGCTGCCGGCGCGCGCCGTCCGTGGTACGGGTGGAGAGCATGTCGAAGCTCTCTCTCCGGGATCAACGGGTCCTCGTCACCGGCGCGTCGTCCGGCCTCGGGCTCGAGATCGCGCGGCAGCTCGCCCGCGACTTCGGGGCGCACCCGGTCCTCGTCGCCCGCCGCAAGGATCGCCTCGAGGAGCTCGCCACGGAGCTCGAGAAGCTCGGGAGGAGGCCCGAGATCGTCCCCGCCGATCTCACGCGCGCGGACGACGTCGAGCGCACCTTCGCGGAGGCGACGCGGCAGCCGCTCGCCGCGGCCGTCTTGAACGCGGGCGTCACCTTCTTCGGTCGCGCCGAGACCCAGCCTCCGGCCGACGCCGCGCGGATCGTGGCGACCAACGTGACGAGCCTCGTCGATCTCACCCAGCGGCTCGTCCCCTACTTCGTTGGTCGCGGGGCGGACGCGGGGATCTTGCTCGTCTCGTCGATGGCAGGCTTCCAGCCCATGCCGTACCAGGCCGTCTACGGCGGCTCGAAGGCCTTCGTGACCCACTATGGGCTCGCCCTCGCGGAGGAGCTCCGCGACGCCCCCCTGTCGATCACGACCTTCTGCCCCGGCGGTATCGCGACCGAGATGATCTCGAACGCGGGGATCGACGTCAAGTACGGCAAGGATCACCCCATGGTCATGGCCGTCGAGCCCTGCGCACGCCTCGCCCTCGGCGCGTTCGTCGCGCGCGAGAAGCTGTACGTGCCCGGCGCGCTCAACAAGGTCGCGGCGGTCGCGGCCAAGCTGGCCCCGAAGGGCCTCGTCGCCCACCTCGTCGCGCGAGACTACGCCGAGGCCCTCCCGAAGCGCGGATGACCCCCCTCGACGCTCGTCGCAGCGCGCTCTCTCTCGTCACGGCGTTCGTCGTCGCGGCCGGCTGCGGCGGCGACGGCGGGGCGCTGTCCTCCCCCGATCCGGGCCAGGGCACCGGGCTCGGCGGCGCGCCGCCTCACGGCTCGGGCGGCGGCTGTCCGTCGGGCGGCATGGGTCAGGGCGGCATGGGTCAAGGCGGGCTCGGCGAGTGCGGGGGCGCGCCCGTCGGCGGGAGCGCCGGCTCGGGAGGCAAGCCGCCCCCACCCTCGTGCGCCGACGCGCTGAAGCGCTGCGATCACCTCTTCGAGTACCCGGCGGGCACCGAGAAGAGCGTGGAGCTGCGGGGAGACTTCGCCGCGGGCGCGTGGGTGACCGGCGCCCCGATGGTGCGCCAAGGAGACGTGTGGCGCGTCACGGTGGGCGTCCCCTGGGACCAGCCGGTCGCGTACAAATTCTTCGTCGACGGCACGACGTGGGTGAATGATCCGAAGAACCCACAGCAGATCGACGACGGCAATGGCGGCAAGAATTCGCTCCTCGCCGCGACGACCTGCGCCGAGTGGAGCTGCGACGTCCCGCCCGGGACCTTCGACTGGCGCGACGCCATGCTCTACTTCGTCTTCGTCGATCGCTTCGCGAACGGCGATCCATCGAACGACGGCGCGAAGGCGCCCGGCGTCCCCGACGCGGCCAATTACCAAGGGGGCGATTGGGCCGGGGTCATCCAGAAGATCGACGAGGGGTACTTCGACGAGCTCGGCGTGAACGCGCTGTGGATCACCGTCCCCGTCGACAACACGGGCGACGCCGGGCTCGGCGCCGACGGCAAGCTCTACAGCGCCTACCACGGTTACTGGCCGCGCGATCTCTCGAAGCCCGAGGCCCGCTTCGGGACCTTGGAGACCCTCTCGTCGCTGGTCCAGAAGGCGCACGACAGGCAGCTCAAGGTGATCTTCGACTACGCGATGAACCACGTCCACGCCTCGTCCCCGACGTACAAGGACCACCCGGACTGGTTCTGGCCGATCACCTACAACGGGAAGACCTGTGTGTGCGGCGAGGGCTGCAGCTGGGACGATCCGTACGAGGCGCGGCGCTGCTGGTTCCGCGACTATTTGCCCGATTTCGACTTCACGAAGCCCGCGGCCCGCGAGTTCTCGGTGTCGAACGCCATCTCCTGGGCGAAGTCGACGGGCGCGGACGGCTTCCGGCTCGACGCCGTGAAGCACATCGAGGACTCATGGCTGAAGGAGCTCCGCGCGCGGCTCACCGCGGAGATCGAGCCGACCACGAAGGAGCACTTCTACCTCGTCGGCGAGACCTTCACGGGCGATCGGCAGGTCATCAAGCAGTACGTCGAGCCCTCGACCCAGCTCGACGGACAATTCGACTTCCCGCTCCGGATGAAGCTCGCCGAGATCCTCCTCATGCGCAAGGGCTCGATGGGAGATCTCGAGGCCTTCCTCGCGTCCAATGACGGCTTCTACGGCGCCGGCGTCATGAGCACCTTCATCGGGAACCACGATCTCCCGCGGCCCATCCACTTCGCCGAGGATACGCCGCTCTTTGGCGATCCCTGGGCCGACGGGAAGGACAAGGCGTGGTCGGGGACGCCGGGGCTGCCGGGCGGCACGAGCGCGTTCGAGCGGCTGGGCAATGCGTTCACGCTCCTCTTCACGACGAGGGGCGTCCCGCTCATCTACTATGGAGACGAGATCGGCCTCCCCGGCGCGGGGGATCCCGACAACCGCCGGATGATGCAGTGGTCGGGCTACAGCGCGGGGCAATCGATGCTCCTCGCCCACCTCAAGAAGCTGACCCAGGTCCGGGCCAAGCACCCCGCGCTCCGCAAGGGGAACCGAAAGCCCGTCGCCGCCACACAGAACCTCCTCGCCTACGCGATGTCGTACCAGGGGGACGAGGTGCTCGTCGCGATCAACCGCGGCGACGCGCCCGAGACACTCTCCGTGCAGGGCGCGCTCGTCGACGCGCTCTCGGGCGCGGCGGCGTCGGGCAGCGTCACGGTGAAGCCGCGGTCCTCGGTGGTGCTCGTCGCCCCGTGACGGCGGAGATGGCGACGCTCTCGCTCTCCGGGCCGCTCGTCGGCGTCGGGGTGGACATCGTCGAGAACGGGCGCGTCAGCGCGCGGGTCGCGGCGCGGATCTTCACGGCGACGGAGCGCGAGGCCTTCTCCGGGCGTCGTGAGGTGCCCTTCGCGGGACGCGAGGCGGTGCTGAAGGCCGTGGGGGGCCCGGGGGTGCTCGGCGCGCCGCTCCGCGAGATGTGCATCGCGTGGGACGACGGCCGGCTCCGGCTCGACCCGGGGCCTCGCTACCAGGCGATCATGGCCGGGCGGGGCGTCGCCGAGGTCCGCCTCGCGCTCCTCGCGCTCGACGAGGATCACACCCTCGTGAGCTGCGTCGCGGCGGGCCTCGGTGCGCCCGAGGACGTTCGGGTGGCGTGGGCGCTCCGGGCGGTGGGCGAGGCCGACGAGGAGCGGCTCTCGCCGACCGAGCGCGCCGCCGCACGCGGCCGCCCTGCCTCGATCGCGACACGATGCGCGGCGCGGGAGGCCGGCTCGCTCGTGTTCGGCGGTGCGTCGTTCGACGTCGCCGGCGGGATCGACCTGCCTCCGACGATCGCCTCGGCCCGCGCGGGCTTCGTGTCTCTCGCCCACGAGAAACGGCTCGCCGTCGCGCTCGTCGCGACGCGCGCGTGATCGGCGCCCTCTCGGACGGACGCGAAGTCGGCGGCAGCCTCCATGCCTCGATCACGGTCGAGCCCTCACGTCGAAGGTCTCGGGGACGGACGCGAAGTCGGCCGCAGCCTCCAGCCCTCGATCACGGTCGAGCCCTCACGTCGAAGGTCTCGGGGACGGACGCGAAGTCGGCCGCAGCCTCCAGGGCCACGGAAGGACCGCCGGGTCCCCTCTCATCGCCCGACACGACAGACGAACACTCTCGCCTGGCCTCCACGGTGGATCACGGGCTGCGCGCAGACGCCCCCGCCGGATCGACGGCTCGGTTGCTCGCGAGGCGTCGTCACCGGTCGGCGAGCAGGCGCCGAATGAGCGCCTCCTCTGCCTCCAGCTCATCCATCTGCGCCCGCGTCCGCCCCGGATCGAAGACCGGGAACGGCACGGCCGTCCGCGCGACGCGACGGCGCTCGGTGGACAGGCGCTCGAGGCGCGAGGCGAGCGCCTCGCTGGTCATACGGCGCAGCGCGGGCAGGAGCCCGACGGGGGGCGCCGCGTACGGAAGCCAAGGGACGGCGGAGCGCGACCGCATGACGCCACGATGCCCTGGGCCAGCTCTACGTGCACATGAAGTTCGCTCCATCCCCAAGAGCCTCACTGCGCCGCGCCTCGCGACGAGCGCGGAGCGCGGCCCGCCGCGGATCGCGACGCGGGCTCGCGCCCGGCGAAGCTCACCGCGCCGCGACGAGCGCGGAGCGCTGCCCGCCGCGCCTCGCGACGCGGACTCGCGCCCGGCGAAGCTCACCGCGCCGCGACGAGGAGGTGAACGAGCGCCGTCGTGCACGGTCGCGCGCGATCTCCGCCCTGGAAGGCCTCCGCCTGCACCGAGACGACCCGGCGCCCCCGCTTCACGATCCGCGCGATCGCCTGCGTGTCCTCGACGCGCCCCGAGCGCACGTAGTCGACCGTCAGGTTGATTGTCTTGGGCAGCGTCACCTGGTCCATCTCCCAGAGCACCTGGAAGAGCGCCGCGCACTCGAGGAGCGCCGCGAGGGTGCCGCCATGGAGCGCAGGGAGGGACGGGTTTCCCGTGAGCGCGGCGTGCGCCTTCATCGCGCAGACGACCGCGCCGTCTTCGAGGTGGGCGTCGATCCCGAGGAAGCCGAGGTACGGGACGGCCCTCGCGAGCAGGCTCGGGTCGCGTGTCTCTCTGGCCGCGGTGAGCGCCTCCAACCAGGAGGTCATCGCGACCCTCGCCCCCACACGGACTGCTCGCCGTGCGTGCTCAGCATGTACGTCGCAGCCATCGACGCGATCGGATCGTCCTCGTCTTCGTGGAAGGCGATCCCACGCACGAACGCGACCTGACTCGTCAACTTGTAGCACTCGCAGCGCGCGCGGATGGGCTGCCGGGCGATCGCGGGCTTCATGTAGTCGACGCGCATGTCGAGCGTCGCGATGGGCACCGGCGCCTTCATCCGCAGGAAGACCGCTCCACCGCCCGTCGTGTCGAGCAGCGACGAGACGGCCCCGCCATGCACCGTGAGCGTCTCGGGGTAGCCGACGAGGTGCGGCGCCCACGGCATCTCGACGACCGCGGCGGCCGGACCGAAGTCGACGAAGCGCAGGCCGAGCGCCCCGTTGTGGGGGATGAGCCCCATGAACGCCTCGTTCATCCGGGCGAGCTTCTTCGCCTTCTCTTCTGGGTTCATGACGTGCGCCTCGTCGAGATCGGCATCGCGGCGTAAGTCTGCCACGATCGACGCGCGGCGCGCGCGAGCTTCCACGCCGGGCCGCGCGCGCGGTCGACCCAGCGAGGCGCTCACGGTGATCGCCCGAGAGACGCCCAACTCCTCCCGCGCGCGCCCCTCACCAGCACTCCCACGGGATCCCCGGATCGTCCAGATCCAGCTCCACCATCCAGTTCGCCCCAGACTGAAGCGCCTTCGACGTGATGAGCTTATGCCCGTCGAGGTACCCGTGCCCCGCCAAAAAGCCCTTGTAGATACACTTCTTCCCGGTCTTCCGGTCGAGCTTCACCAGGTTCTTGATGTGCACGCTCGAGTCCCCCGTCATCGACACCACCTCCGCCTGGTCCCACACCGCGAGATCCTCGTTCCCCGCTGCAAAGGCCTTCGTCAGCGGCGCGTCGGGCGAGTCGAAGGTCAGCCGCTCCTCGGTGCCGCTCGGCATGTCCCTCACGTACACTTCTCCCCCACGGTACCAGCTGTGCGACGACCCGGGGCCCGGCGGGTCGCGGTAGTCGGTCCACGCGCACGTCTTCCCGTCCAGCGTGCAGCTCGCAAACGCCTGGAACGCCTTCGACGGCGACGGGAACAAGAACGACGTCTGCTGCGTCGCGAGATCGTACACCCACGGCTTCCCTCCATCCTGGTCCAGGCACCAGAACTTCCCGTGCCGGATCATCGTGTACCAGCAGCCGTCGTGTCCCCCAATGTTCTCCAGCTTCCCCGTCTCCAGCTCCACCGACCACAGCCCGGAGCTCAGCGTCATGTACACGTGCGTCTCCGTCATCGCGTTACCCCCCCACCCCCGATACTGCCACCCCTCCTGCTTGTCCGTCACCACCTGGTGCGCGGCCCCCGTCTCCCGATCCATCACCCACAGCTCCGCTCGCTGCTCCTCACCCTCCGGCTGAAAGTACAGGATGTACGAGATCTTCGTGTCCGACAGCGCCACCGCTGCGACGATGGGGTACGCCCCGATCCCGGGATAGTTCCCGTACACCCGCGTCTCGCCGCCCGTGCGCGGCACGACCAAGATCGAGCGCCTCCCTCGCCCCGCCACGGCGAGGTCGTCGCCATGCAGGATAAAGTCGTCGATGAGAGAATTGGTGTGCCCCGACGCCATGATGGGCTTACAACCCGGACCGCAGTTCACCGGCGGGATGTCTCCGACGGAGATCGTCATGTAGCCTGCCGTCGACCAATTGGCGATCCCCCAGCCGTCCTTGCCCACGGAGGCCAACCCTCCCTGCCCTGCGGCACCACCCCATGACCCGCCGCCAGCCTGGCCGGCGCTCCCCGCCTTCCCTGCCTTCCCCCCCGCACCTGCGCGACCGCCCCTCCCCCCAACCCCGGCCCCGCCCGACGCGCCCCCCGCCCCCGCGGCCCCGACCCCCCCGTTGCCACCCCCCAAGCCCAGCAGCCGCACCCCGGCCACCCCCAAGAGGCTGAGGCCCGCGGCGATCCAGAGGCGCGCCGTGGTCATCGCTCCGTCCTCGCCACGATCACCTGTCCGAGCGGCGTCACGCGCGCCGACAGCGTGCCCTCGTCCGTCCGCTTCACCCACGTCCCCACGGAGTGCCCCACCTGGTGCCCCAGGCCGCCAGCACGAAAATCGAAGACGTGCGTCCCAAACACCCCCACACCATACAATCGCCCCCCGTCCGCGTCGTACCGGATCGCCGTCAGGGGATCGAGCACCAGGTGCAGCCGCTCGATCTCGAGGGCCGTCTCCCCGAGCGCGATCCTCGCCACGAACGGCCCGCGCGAGAGGAACAGGTCGCGCCCCGCGGGGCTCACGAAGGACCGCGCCGCCAGGAGCTGCAGCGCGAGCGCGCTCGGCGCCGTCTGACACACGGCCGGCGGCGTCGGCCCAATCGCCTCGAGCACCCAGTCGTCCGCCGCGCCGGGCCTCGCCCGCAAGAGCCCCTGTCGGCGCACCTCGGGCGTCCCAGACGCCGTCGACACCAGGGAGATCGCCGTGTGCGTCAGGACCGCCCAGGACGACGCGCCGAGCCGCGCCACCTTCAGCGGCACCCCACACACCGGCACCGCCGCCGACACGACCAGGGACGTCGGCGCCTCCTGCACCCACCGCAGCCCGCCCCGCGTCGCCACCAAGGCCCCCTCGGGCCCCGCGTCGAAGTGGTACGGCGTGGTCAGCCCAGCCGTCTTCACGCTCGCGTCGCCCAGGCTCGCCGTGAGCCCCCGCCACTCGAGCCGATCGGGCCGGAGATTCCATACACCCCCCACCCCGGCCTTCGCCTGCTTCGCCGCACCGGGGAGCGCCCGCTCGCCGACGAGCAGCGCCGAGGCGCCCTGGCAGGTGAGCGGCGGGCTGTCGGTCCCGCACGACAGCCGCCCGACCGCGTCCCAGGGGCCGCTCCCCGTGGGGCAGAGCCGGGCCCCCATCGCGTCCGTCGCCGCGCACGCCGCGGGTTGCCCAGGCTCGCGCCCCGTCCAGCCGTCGTCGGTCCGGCGCTGCTCGATCGCGAAGCCCTCGACGCTGGTCGACCGGCGGTACGCGACGATCGACCTCCCAGCACCCGCGGCCAAGACCGCCTCACCCGCCACGAGCCGCCCGCCCAGGGTGTCCTTCCACAGCCTCTGGACGACAGGCCCCGACGCCGAGGGCGTGATGCGCCAGATGTCGTCGTGTGCCGCGCCCGCCGCGTCGAGCCCGCCCGCGATGAGGACCGCGTTCGAGCCGGCGACCGCCGTCACGATGGGCCTCGCCCGCAGAGGGACGCCAGCGATGGCCTGCGCGCGTCCGTCGAGGATATCCATCGCCCAGACCCCCGTCGTCGAGGCCCCGACGAGCGATTGTCCCACGAGGGCGTAGCTCGCGTCCATCGCCCGAGGCAGCTCGTGCTCCGACCACCGGTCGAGCGCCGGATCGTAGCCGAGCACCACGCCATGGGCCGCGTCGACCACGGCGACGAGCCCGCTGGCCTCGTCCGCGATCACCTGCGCCGACGCCGACAGCGCGCGCGGCAGGGCTCCCTCGACCGAGACGCGCATCTCGACGGTGAGCGGCCCATCCGTCGCGGGGTCGAGGACGGCGAAGCGAGACCACGTCTGCCCGATCTCGACGACGAAGAGCCGACCCACCTGGTGCTCCGCGACCGCCGTCCACGGCGCGCTCGCCGTCGCGCCCTCCATCCACGCCGGGGCGCCCGCGACGAGGCCCATCGTCTTTCTCCAGCCTTCGGTGGGGGCGATCCACACTTTGTCCCGGATCCGTGGGCCTCCGTCCCCCCAGAGGCGCGGGCCGCGCAGCTCGTACGGGGGGTCGGGGAGCCACAGCTTCGCGAGCGCGCCGAGCCAATGGACGCACGCCGGCGCGCTCACCATCGTCGTGTGGCGCGACTCGAGGTAGAAGGATCCGCCGTGGCTCGCCCGGAGCCGACGGTTCTGCATCGAGGCGACGTCGTCGATCTCGAGGGCCGCGCCGATGTCGCCGACGTCGGGCTCGGGGAACTTGCTCGTCGGGAGCTTGGGATAGCGGCTGCCGGGGGTCTGCGTGAGGTAGTCGTTGGGGCCGGCCGCGTTCTCCTCGAAGAGCCCCTGGACGGCGAACACATGGTGGCTCTTCACGAAGCCGAAGGCGCCCGTCCCCTCGGTCGAGAAGCTGTCTTCGGCGAAGGCCCCGGGGATGAGCTCACGCTCCGTCATCCAATCCCACGCCATCGACACCGGCCCGCTCTCCTCGAGGGTCGTCGCCTGGACGAGGATCGGGGAGCTGACGAGCTTCGCGTCGAGGGTCAACCCCTCGAGGGACAACCCCGGCTCCCGCGCCACCGGCCGCCACCCTCGCCAGGGCGCACCACCTTGTTCGCGGTTCTTGCCGGCGTGGCAGGCGGAGGCTTTATCGCTCGTGCACGCGCTGTCGTCGTACGCGCACTGGCAGCGGCGGGCCTGGAGGGCGACGAGGCGGGTGGCCTGGCTCTGATTGGGATCGTTCGCCGAGATCCCGGTCGTGTAGCGCACGTCGATGGGGGCGACGTCGGCGCCCACCTGATCGGAGAGCTGCACCTTGCACGCCGAGATCTGCGGCCCGCTCACCTTGTCCACGTCGGGCCAGAACTTCGTCTCCGTGACCGGGTACGGATCGCACGCGTTGGAGCGGAGCAGCAGCCCCGCGTCCGTCCGCCACGGGGTGCGCGACGGGTCCGGCACCAGGACCTTGTCGGTGAAGTTCATCGTCTCGGCCCAGCCGTTCCAGTTCGGCGCGGAGCTCACGTAGAGGGGATGATCCGCCTGGCTGGGGCACCCGTCGACGCCGTCGGCGACGTTGTCGCCGTCGAAGTCCGCGTACCCGCCGCGCAGGGCTCCCACGTTGGCCCCGAGGATCTTCGCGCTGGTCGGCGGGTGCACCAGCTCGCCAAACGCATCGACGCCGCCGCCAGCGACGTACTGGTTGCGCCCCGTCGGATCGGGGTCGCAGCCGTCCGGGATGCCGTCGAAGTCGCAGTCGAGGCCGCCGAGGCCGCAGCCGTCCTTCGGCGCGCCGTGGTCCTTCGTGAGGGGGCAATGATCCGCAGAATTGGGGATCCCGTCGTCGTCGAGGTCGCCCTTCGTCGGCGCGCCGTCAGAGATGTTGGCGCTCCCGGCGAAGGAGCTGGTGCAGAAGGACTCCTGACAGTAGCTGCAGAGGGTCCCGTCGGTGTCCATCAGATGATTCGCGGCGAAGTGCGTGTTGATCGTCGGGTTGGGGAGATGCAAGAAGTCTCTCTCACAGAGGTTCGGGAAGAGACCGTCGAACGGGGGCATCCCAAAGGGGAGGGGTGTGGCTCCCACGAGATCGCCGCAGCTCGCTTGTTCGGGCATGTGCTTCAACCGTTCGCCAACCATCGCCAGGTCGCCGCCTTGTCCGTCGTGCGGATCGGCGCAATCCTCGTCCCACGCCCACATGTCCGTCGCATACGTGTCGTCGGGATCCACGTTCCAGTAGAAGTGGTGCTTCCCGGGGGACGGGTAGACGTTCACGTGGTCGAGCGTGAACGTCTCGTCCTGTCCCGGGCAGGCTATCCGCGGGCCGAGTGGGTCGTTCGGGTTCATGCACTGCTTCTTTTCCATCCCCGACACCACGCCGGCTTGCTCCACCGTCCAGGAGATCCCCGCCATCTGCACGCGGAAGCGGACGGTGATGTTCTGCGAGTCGCCGACGTGGTCATTGTGCTGGCACGCGCCGGCCGCTGGGACACCAGGGGCGTCCCAGGAGGTCGTCGACAACACGAAGCCGTCGTCCCTGGGCCAGAGGTGCATGAACTTCACGATCCCGGTGAGCGTCGTGCCGTCCACCTGGAGGACGCGGGTGTTGTAGAGCACCGTCTGCGCAGGCTCGACGTAGCCAGAGTGGAAATGGTGGAGCGGCGCGAGACACTCGGCGATCTCTCGCTCGACCCCGTCGTCGAGCCCGTTGTTGTCCTCGTCGCTCTGGCAGCGCAGCGCCGCGTCGATGTGGGCCGGGATCACCAGCGGCCGACTCAACGTGCATTCTGCCATCGCCGCGCGCGCCGTGAGCAACACGCCCAGAGAGCTAAGGAACGAGAACGAACGAACGAACGAACGAACGAACGAGCAGGGAACGTGCCATGGTCTGACCTCGCTGGGGTTGGAGAACCACCCTCGATGCGAGCAGACGCCAGGGTGCTTGTCAAGGGCTCTTCGCGACGGGGACCAAGGCCAGGGTCATCTCTACTCGCCGCGCCAAGCGCGCTTCGGTCCGCCGCCCAGCGCGTCGTGCGGCCGGACCGCGTACGCGGGGGGACGCCCCGCGACGTCGACGACGTGCCCGCGACGTCGACGGGTGTCCGCGGCGGCGCGCGCGTCAGTCGCTCTGGCGGCGTCAGGTGGGAGCTGGGCGAGCCGCTGTCACGAGACGACGTGCGCTAGGCGTCGCGGACGCGCACGAAGGTCCATGCGGCGCCAGCGAGGACGCAGAGGTTCGCGAAGAGGAGCGCCTTGCCGAGCGGCGAGTCGCTGAGCGGGAGCCCGCCGGCGCCGCGGGTCACCTGGGCATGGGTGCCCGCGACGAGCAGGCGGGACCCAGCGGCCACGAGGACGGCGAGGGCGAGCGCCGCGGGGACGGCCACGAAGCCGACGAGCGCGCGCGCGTCCTTGCCCCGCGTGACGCGCGCAGCGAGCGAGAAGCCGAGCGGCACCGACGCGATCTCCACGAGGACGGCGAGCAAGAGCACCGCCGACGGGACGCGGCGCGCGTCGAGCAGGTAGCCGAGCGACCAGTCCGTCGCGAAGGCCGTGAAGTAGCCGACCCCAGGCCCGAACACGAGGAGCGCGAAGGCCGTCACCGTCGCGACCGCGCGCGGCGGCAGCTCGTGCTCGACCTCCCTCGACGCCGCGCGGCGCGCCGCGAGCGCGAAGAGCGCCCCCAGCGCAAACCCGACGAGCGGCGCCGTGAAGACGGGCACGCGCGGCTTCTACCACGCAGGCGAAGAACCGAGCTACGAAGGGCGCATGGACCCTGCCTCGCTCCGCGCGCTGCTCGAAGCCGTCCGCGCGGGAGAGACCGCGCCCGACGACGCCGCGGCGCGCCTCGTCGAGCTCCCCTTCACGGATCTCGGGTTCGCGCGGGTGGACCACCACCGTGCGATCCGCCAAGGCATCCCCGAGGTCGTCTTCGGCGAGGGGAAGACGGCGGACCAGATCGTCGGCATCGGCCGGGCGATCCTGTCTCGCGAGGACACGCTCCTCGTCACGCGGGTCGACGAGGCGAAGGCGCGCGACGTCCTCCGGGCGATCCCCGGGCTCGAGCACGATCCGCAGGCGCGCACGCTGCTCGGGCTCGGCGCGGCCCGCGTCGAGGTCCCGGGCCGCGTCGTCGTGCTGTCCGCGGGCACGAGCGATCTGCCGGTCGCGCGCGAGGCGATGGTGACGCTGCGGGCGTGCCGCGTGGACGCGCTCGAGCTGCACGACGCGGGGGTCGCGGGGCTCCATCGGCTCCTCGCGCTCGAGGGTGAGCTCCGCACCGCGGACTGCATCGTGTGCGTCGCAGGGATGGAGGGAGCGCTGCCGAGCGTCGTCGGGGGGCTCGTCGCCTGCCCCGTCATCGCGGTCCCCACGAGCGTCGGCTACGGAGCGAACCTCGGCGGCCTGACGACCCTGCTCGCGATGGCGACGAGCTGTGCGGCGGGCGTCACGATCGTCAACATCGACAACGGCTTTGGCGCGGCCATCGCCGCGCGGAGGATCTTGGGAGCACGACATGGCGCACGATGACGACCATCACGCGGACGGCAAAGACCACCACGCCCACGGCGACAGCCACCACGCCCACACCGAGGACCGCCACGCCCACGGCGAGGACCATCACCACCACGCCCGCGGCGAGGACCATCACCACCATGCCCACGGCGAGGACCACCACGCCCGCGGCGAGGATCATCACCACCACGCCCACGACGACGGGCACGCGCACGCGGCGCCTCGTGGAATGACCCGGCGCGACCTCCCGCGCGGCGCCGGGATCGGGAAGATCGTCTTCCTCGACGCGCCGAGCGGCATCGCCGGCGACATGACCATCGCCGCGCTCCTCTCGCTCGGAGCCCCGCGCGCCGCCCTCGACGCGGCGCTCGGCGCGCTCGATCTGGGTGGCTACCATCTCCACCTCACCGAGCGCGCGCCGAGCGGCATCGCCGCGCTCCACTTCGACGTGCACGTGGACGCGGGACAGCGCGAGCGCGCGTACCGGGACATCGTGGGCCTGATCGAGCGCTCGGCGCTCGACGCCGACGTGAAGGAGCTCGCGCTCGCGATCTTCCGGCGCCTCGGCGAGGCCGAGGCCGAGGTGCACGGCACGGCGCTCGACGACGTCCACTTCCACGAGGTGGGCGCGGTCGACGCCATCGTCGACGTGGTCGGCAGCGCCGCGCTCCTCCGGTACCTCGGCGCGGAGATCGTCGTCTCTCCGCTCCCGATGGGGCGAGGCCGGATCCGCGCCGCGCACGGCGTCCTGCCGCTGCCGGCTCCCGCGACGCTCCTCTGCCTCCGCGGCGTGCCCACGGTCGAAGATCCGCTCGACGTCGAGCTGGTGACGCCCACCGGCGCCGCCATCGCGGGCACGGTCGCGGCGCGGTTCTCGCGCTGGCCCGCGATGCGCCCCCTCGCGATCGGGTGGGGAGCCGGCACGCGCGAGCTCCCCGATCGCCCGAACCTGCTCCGCGCCGTGCTCGGCGAGCCCGACGCGCCCACGACGACGCACGTCCTCGTCGAGACGAACGTGGACGACGTGACCGGAGAGCTCGTGGCGCACGCGCTCGCCGTGATGCTGGAGTCCGGCGCGCTCGACGCGTGGGCCACGCCCATCGTGATGAAGAAGGGGCGCCCCGGCGTCACCGTCGCGGCGCTCATGCCCGAGGGCCGCGAGGAGGACGTCGTCCTCGCGATGCTTCGGGAGCTGCCGACGCTCGGCGTGCGGCGCTCGGCGGTGTCGCGGGTCGAGCGCGCGCGGCGCGTCGTCGAGGTCGAGACGCGCTTCGGCGCGATCCCCGTGAAGGTGGGCGAAGGGTTCGGCCCCGACACGGTCAAGCCGGAGCACGACGTCTGTGCGCGGCTCGCGCGAACACATGGGGTCGCGCTGCGAGAGGTGATCCAGGCCGCGCTCACCGCGCTCCGGGCCTGATCGACGCGAAGCGGCGGCGAGCCACGCCCCGCGCCTCATACCGTCCGTGCGCGGCTCGCGCGAGCGCATGGGGTCGCGCTGCGAGCGGCGATCCAGGCCGCGCTCACCGCGCTCCGGGCCTGATCGACGCGAAGCGGCGGCGAGCCACGCCCCGCGCCTCACACCCACCCAGAGGCACCGACGACGCCCCATGAGAGCCACCGCGACGCCGCCCAAAGACACGGTGGGCTGGCGGGGCGGCAAGGGCGGCGCGCGGCGGAGGCGATTGACGCGGCTCGCGGCGCCCATGTAGCCTCACGATGGCCCCCCTGCCATCTCGTCGCACGAAAGGGCTCCCCATGAAGAACCTCGGCCACCCTCGCACCCTGCTCCTCACGCTGGCCTTCGGCCCCGTCGGCTTCCTGGCGTGCGGAGGCGGAGGCTCGACCGAGCCGCCCCCCGCGAGCCAACCGTCCGCGGGCACGGCGGGCGCCGCGGGGGCCGCAGGAGCCGCCGGCACGGCGGGCAAGCCCAGCGCGGGCGCCGCGGGCTCGTCCGGGAGCGCCGGAGCCGCCGGCGCTTCGGGGAGCGCTGGCAAGGTCAGCGCGGGCGCCGCGGGCTCGTCGGGGGGCGCGGGCGCCGCGGGCTCGTCGGGGGGCGCCGGAGCCGCTGGCGCTTCGGGGAGCGCTGGCAAGGCCAGCGCGGGCGCCGCGGGCTCGTCGGGGGGCGCCGGAGCCGCCGGGATCGCTGGCGCGGGCGCCGCGGGCGGCGGCGGAGCGCCCACACTTCCGACGACGCTCCTCGGGCAGATCCAGGCGCTCCCCGCCCCAGTCTTCAAGCCCGGGAACACGCTCCCCCCGCTGAGCTGGCAATACTGTCTCTGGTCCAATCCAGAGGATCTCCCCTTCGAGACCGCGCTCGTCGAGAAGTATGGGTACGGCTACTCGCTCCACGAGGCCACGAAGGTCTGGAACGACCAGCTCGACAACCCCGCGAGCGACATGGCGAAGAAGGTCGCGAAGAACAAGCAAGATCCCTCGCGCTACAAGCTCTGGACGACCGCCCGCCGCCCCCTCTATGTCTGGGATTGGCCCTCCAGCGCGGTCTACAAAGACTACCTCACGAAGGACCTCCCCAGTCGGTGCCCCGGCTGCGCGCCCGGCCTCCTCACCTCGGACTCGAGCCCCCCGGCGAGCGCCACCTTCAGCCCCGCGGCAGATCCTCATTGGTACGACCTCGTCGGGGACGACGCCGCCGAGGGGCTCGCCGTCTACAAGGCGCGCGGGATCCCGCTCTCCGTCGTCTACGATCTCGCCGAGACGGGGATCGACGTGAGCGCCGGCTCGTGCTTCAATGGACACTGGGACAAGGATCCGGCTGTCCTCGCCGACATCAAGGCCTTCCTCGGGAAGCCGAGCGCCCCCCCTTGCAGCTCGAAGGACTGGGCCGTCTACGCTTCCCACCGCATCGGCCGGTCCGTCCAGCGCGTCACGGACAAGATCGAGGCATCCTTGCCGCCCGGAGCGATCTACGTGCGCTTCCGCACCGAGGGGAACATGAACCGCGAGCGCGCCAGCGACTGGTGGAACTGGGCGCCGTGGTACGAGGACATCCAGGGCACCTCGATGCTCCCCAACATGACCGCGGCCTACGGTGGGGATGAGGGGCCTCACCCTCATTGGGGCGACTCTTCGTGGGATCCCAAGACCGACATGGTCACGGGCAGCTTGGCGAGCATCGCCTTCCAGATCGCGAACGGCGCGCCCCTCTCCTACAATGCCGTGTCGGGCGGCTGGCCGACGGCCGCGGATCCGAGCGTCTCGGAGATCGATCGGTACATGGGGTACCTGAAGCTCCTCTACGCCGCCGGGAACCTCGGCGCCGTCGCGAGCTTCTGGTCCCCAGGGCTCGCGCAGGACAAAGCGGGGAAGTGGACCTGCAGCCCCAACGCGGCCCTCCCCGAGGCGGCCGCGCTGCAGCCAGGCTTCGCGCAGATGGTCGCGCTCGGCGAGGTGCACGCGCTCTTCTCGCACTTCGAGCAGTTCCTCCGTGAGGGATCGCTCCTCGCGGGGCCAGGGATCCACCGCTTCACGGCGGGCCTGCCGCAGGCGAGCCAGATCCCCGCGAACGAGCTCAACTGTCACGAGAAGACGAAGGCTGGGGCCACGGTCTGCGATCGGACGGCGCGCGTCGTCGCCCGCAGGCTGGACGGCGCGAGCGAGTGGATCGTGGTGGGCTTCGCGGCGACGGGGCCGGACCAGGTCGTGTCGGTGGAGCTCCCCGGGGCCGGGACGATCCAGGTCCAGTGCCGCGCGGCCGGCGCGCTCCACCACGTCACCCTCGACAAAGGCGCGCCCGTGGTGAAGATCGTCGACACGGATCCCATGCACCCGACGAAGACGCTCACGCCTTGACGCCGCGCGCGTTCGACTCGTTTCCCTCGACGCCCGGCCTCGCGCCGTGCACGGCGGTGAAGTGAAGTGAAGCGGCGCGCCGCGCTCGGGCTCCCGCTCGCGCTCCTCGCCCTCCCCGCGCGCGCGTCGCGCACCCCACCCAAGGATCTCCGCCTCGTCGACTGGACCTTCGACGAGCGCCGCCCCTTCGTCCACCGGGCGCTGGTCCTCACACCGACCCACCTCCCGGAGGGCGAGAGGGCGCCCGTGCTCGTGCTCCTCCACGGGCTCGGTGAGGCGAAGGAGGGCCCCGAGTCGGGGGTGTTCGCGTGGCTCGATCGGTATGGGCTCGGAGGTGCCTACACGCGTCTCAGGAGCCCACCCGTCGCATCCATCTCGAAGCGAAAGGACCTCACCGACGCCCGCGCGAAGGAGCTCAACGCCGAGCTCGACGCGCGCCCCTTCGGCGGGATGGTCGTCGTGTGTCCCTTCACGCCCAACGTGTGGAGCTACAAGGACATCGGCGCCACACTCGACGCGCTCGGGGCCTTCGTCGTGGGGCCGCTCCTCGATCGGGTGAAGGCCGAGATCCCCGAGGCCGACACGACCCGCGTCGGGCTCGACGGCTGCTCGCTCGGCGGCTACGTCGCGCTCGAGCTGCTCGCGCGCGAGCGAGAGCGCTGGACGTCCTTCGGGGTCGTGCAGCCAGCCATCGGCGAGGGGGCGGCCACGAAGTGGGCAGGCGTGGTCGAAGCGGCCCGCGCGAAGCGCCCGCGTCTCGCGGTGCACCTCGAGACGAGCAGCCACGATCCGTACCTTCGCGCGACCAAGGCGCTCTCGTCCAAGCTCACCGCGGCCGACGTCACCCACACGCTGCGCGTGTGTCCTGGCCCCCACGATCAGCCGTTCTTGCGCGACGTGGGCACCCTCGAGATGCTGCTCTTCCACGACCGCGCGCTCCGCTGAGCGGGCTCGGTCGACCGCGCGGCCGATCGAGCGAACCCCCCCTCGGAGACGGCGATGGCGCGTCCGATCGACGCGCTCAGCACCCTCGAGATGCTGCTCTTCCACGACCGCGCGCTCCGCTGAGCGGGCTCGGTCGACCGCGCGGCCGATCGAGCGAAACCCCTCTCGGAGACGGCGATGGTACGTCCGATCGACGCGCTGGGTGTCCAGCTTGAGGACCTTCGCGAGCTCCCGCACGAAGCCGCGCGCGTACACCATCGCGGGCAGATCCTCCCAGCGCTCCTCCTCGAGGGCCGTGAGGTGCGTGAGGGAGATCTTGGTCGTCTGCGCGATGTCCGCGAGCTCGAGCCCCTGCACCTCGCGGATGCGCCGGAGGAAGGCCCCGGAGAACTCGGTCGCGACCTGGATCTCGCGCTCGAGCTCGACGAGGAGCAGCGCGTCCGCGTCCGTCAGGGTGCGACGTGGTCGCCTCCGCGCGTCGTCCTCCTCGACCTCGGGGAAGACCGACGCGTCGTAGGCGCGGCGACGGTTCGGATCGAGGAGGGTGTCGTGCGCCTCGTCGAGCCGCGCCTGCTCCTCGCGCAGCCCCGCATCGTCGAGGATGGACACGAGCGGGAGGCTGCCCGCCGAGAAGAGCTCGCGCTGGCGCTTCGACGCGCGGCGGACCTCTTCGTCCGTCGCGCCTCGGGGCACCCCCAGGCGATCATAGTGGAGGAAGCGCCGCCGATGCGCGAGCTCGATCGCGCCTTGCGGCTCTCGCCCCTCGCGCCGCGTGGCCGTCGAGGCGACGACGCGCCGCGCGATCCGCTCGATGAGACGCGCGCTCTTCGACGTCGGGCTGTCGGCGAGCAGCGGCTTGCGACGGCGCACCGCGAGCCACACGGCGTCATCCTGCTCGATGTGCCCCAGGTACTCGAGCGACATCCCGAGGAAGCGCGACGCGATCCCCTGCATTTGCGGCCCAAATTCGATGTCCGCGCGGACGCGGGTGCCGTTGACCACGAGACGAGGGGTCAGGCGATCGAGCTCCACCTGGGCGGTCTCCGCCAGGCCGAGGTCCGTGCGCTCGAGCGCCTCGATCACCCGCGGTGGTGCCGGGAAGGGCGGGAGCTCCGCGAGCGCGCGCTCGACGAGCCGCAGCTTGAACCGCTCCTTGGCGATGGCGCGGCGCATCCGACGCAAGAAGAGCGCTCTCAGGAAGGCGTACGTCGCCTCGATCGCCGGAGGCTCCGGCACCGTCACCGTCACGGCGACGTCCGCCGCGGCGAAGAGATCGAGCGTCCCGGGGGAGGTCCCGGCCCCGAGGTTCACGACGACGAAATCGGCCTCCACCTGCTTCAGCATCGACGCCCAGCGAGAGCGGCGGCCCGGGCGCATCCAGGCGCTCGAGGTCGGATCGACGCTCGCGCCGACGAGCGACAGCCCCGGGACGATGGTCGGCACGGTGCGCGCGATCCCGAGGTCCCACTCGTCCGGCGAGGGAACCGGGGGCGCGGCGAGCCCGAGGCCGGTGTGCAGGTTCGCTCCTCCGAGATCCGCGTCGATGATGGCGACGGATCGTCCGAGCTGCGCCAAATAGACGCCGAGGTTGACGGTGACGAGCGACTTTCCGACCCCACCGCGGCCGCCTCCTACCGCGATGAGCGACCGCTGCCCTCGGGGTGGAACGATGGACGGCGGCCCCGGATCGGGGAAGCGCTCGGAGGGCGGCTCGTGCTCGATCAAGCGACCGACGCGCGGCGAATGATCTCGTCGGGCGCCGCGTCCGCGGGGAGATCCTGGAGCAGGACGTCGGCGGGGGACAGCCCGCGTGACACGAGCTCGACGAGCCCGGCGAGGTGGACGCGCTCGTCCTCGGCGCCGCCGTCCCGCCGCGCGCGCCGCGCGAGCCCGCCCGAGGCGATGTCGAGCACGCGCTCCGCGAAGGTCGCGAGCGGCGCTCCCCGGAAGGTCGCGAGGAGCGCGCGATCCGGCACCTGCGCGCGGAGGGCCGCGACCTCATCGTACGAGAGATCGGCCGTCAGCGCCTCGATCGCGTCGAGCGCGCGCGCGTCGTAGAAGAGCCCCGTGAACAGCGCGGGGAGCGCGCAGGCCAGCGAGAGCGGGAGCGAGTCGGCCCCGCGGATCTCGAGCGTGCGCTTGAGCCGCACCTCGGGGAAGAGCGTGTTCAGG
The DNA here is from genome assembly GCA_964396175.1 of uncultured Polyangiaceae bacterium. Lineage (GTDB taxonomy): Bacteria > Myxococcota_A > Polyangia > Polyangiales > Polyangiaceae > CAYNEK01. The sequence goes on from CAYNEK010000007.1 coordinate 100,781, forward strand.
TGCATCTCCCAGTCGCCGTAGGTCGCGCGGTGCTCGCCGAAGCCGTTCTTCAGGAAGTCCCCGAAGGTCTGCCCCGTGTTCGCGACGACCTCGCCGTGGCGCTTCAGGAGGAACATCGGGACCGTGAGCGCCCACGCGACGTAGTCGTGGTAACCTGCCGCCTCGTGCCACACGCCTGGGACGAGCCCCGAGCGATCCTCGTCGACGCTCGTCCAGACGCGCGCGCGGTGGCTCTTGGTGGACGACGCCTTCCCCTCGAAGAAGGGCGAGTTGGCGAACATCGCGACCGTGAGCGGCGCGAGGCGGAGGCCCACGCGGAGCTTGCGGAGCGCGTCGGCCTCGTCGGCGAAGTCGAAGTTCGCCTGCACCGTGGCGGTGCGGCGCATCATGTCGAGGCCGTAGCGGCCCCTCGTCGGGAGGTACCGCTGCATGATCCCGTAGCGAGCCTTCGGCACCCAATCGAGGTCCTGTTGCCGGGCGAACGGGTGGAAGCCCACGCCGAGCCACGCGATCCCGAGACGCTCCGACGTCGCGCGGATCTCGGCGAGGTGACCGCGCAGCTCGGCGGCGATCTGGTGGATGTCCTCGCACGGGGAGCCGGACAGCTCGAGCTGACCGCCGGGCTCGAGCGTGACGGCCGCGCGCCCGCGCCGCAGCGCGATGAGCGGGCCACCGGGCGACTCGGGCTCGGGGGTCCAGCCGTGCTCGGCGACGAGCCCGTGGAGGAAGGCGAGCACCGACCGACCGCTCGGATCGTCGTAGTGGAGGGGCGCGCCGGTCCCGCGGAACACGCCGAACTTCTCGGCCTCTGCGCCGACGCGGTGCGACGTGGCGGGCTTCTCGGCGGCGTGGAAGATCTCGAGGAGATCCTCGTCACGCGCGAGGGGACGGTCATCGAGGGTCGAGACCATGGGGGCGCGCACGCTAGCACGCTCGACACGCCACGCCGCCCTCGATACGAGGAATTCCTCGCCCGCGCGCTCGATACGCCACGCCGCCCTCGGTACGAGGAATTCCTCGCCCGCGCGCTCGATACGCCACGCCGCCCTCGCGGCGAGGGCCTGCCACCGACGACGTGAGCCGCCCTCAGGCGAGCACGCGATCGAGGAGCTCGGCGAGCGCCCGCATGTCCTCGTCACCGCGGAGCCGCGCGAGGCTCGATCGCACCTTCTCGATCGTCGGCTCGACGAAGGACAAGAACGACGGGTTCCCCTTCTCGCGATCGATGAAGACGAAGCGCCCGGCGTCCTTGAGCTTCCGCTGCGCGGTCACGAGATCGAACTCCTCGAGGAGGCCGGGATCCTCGGAGGCTGGGAGGCCGCGCGCCTCGCGGAACGACCGCAGCCGCTCCTCGACGAACGCGCGCTCGAAGGTCTGGTAGCTGTCGTTGAGGAGGGCGACCAGATCGTAGACCCGCGGGCCGAGCAGGGCGTCCTGGAAGTCGATCCACACGAGCTCACCGTCCTTCACCATGAGGTTGCGGCTCTGGTAGTCGCGATGCACGAAGCCCCTCGGCCACGACGCGATCCTCCGCGCGAGGCGCTCGGCGATCCCGTCGAAGCGCGACCGATCGTCGGGCGAGAGCGTCCGACCGCGCGCCTCGAGCGCCCACTCGCGGAAGTGGTGGATCTCCCAGAGCAGGAGGTCCTCATCGAAGGCGCGGCGCCCGACGACGCTCCCTGCCGGCAGCTCGTCCATCGACGCCTGCGCCCGCGCGAGATCGCGGACGGCCTTCTCGTAGAGCGGCTCCTTCTCGTCCGGGTGGGAGAGCAGACGGTTCGCGAGCGTGTCGTCGCCGAGATCTTCGACGACGAGCCAGCCGAGGTGCGTCGTGTCGTGCACGATCGCGGGGACCCGCACGCCGCGGCTCTGGAGCAGCTCCTGCACCTCGACGAAGGGCCACTTCTCGCGCGCGCCATCGGTCTTGTCGATCTCGTCCGAGCGCGTCGCGTCCGGGACGAAGAACGCGACGTATCGCTCGGGCCCCGCCGAGAGGCGGAAGAACTTGCGCGTGGAGGCGCCCCCGGGCATCGGCGTGACGGACACGGGCGGGAGGCCGCGGCCCGCGAGCGCGGCGAGGAGCTCCTCGAGGGGCGGCTGGGTCACGGCAGGCTCTCTACCAACAACCGCGCGAGGGCGGACGGGAGATTCGAGCGACCCTCTGGGGCCGCGCGCCGGCATCGCCGTGGACCACGCGTCACCGAGCCCACGACCCGGTCACCAGACCCCTGCGTGCGACGCCTCCGCGCCAGGTGGAGCGCTCGAGCAGGCTCACGCCACCTGCGGTCGACTTCCGACCGGGACGACCCAGCGTCGCTCCTCGCGCGACCGTCGGCGGCGCGGCGTGAGGCACGGCCCGGCGCCGCGAGGTTCGTGCGAAGGGGTGCGCTCTCGCTGGTCGCGGGCGACGATCCGCACCACGCTCCCTCGCAGCCCGTCGTGTCCGATCCATCCCGCCTCCGCACGCTCGTCAAGAAGGCTCTCACCGATCTGTCGGGAGAGAGCAGCCCCGCCGTCGCGCCGCTCGCGCGGTGGATCGACACCGTCGCGCGGTGGAACGAGCGCATCGATCTCACCGCCGCGCGGAGCGACGAGGAGCTCGTGGATCTTCTGGTCGCCGACGCCGCGATCCTCGCGACGCTCGTCGATGAGCGGAGGGCGGTGGTGGACGTCGGCACCGGCGCCGGCGCGCCCGGGCTCCCGCTCGCGCTCCTCCGGCCCGATCTCCGCGTCACGCTCGTCGAGCCGCTCGCGAAGCGCGTGGCGCTGCTTCGCACGGTGGTCGGAGCCGAGCGGCTCACGAGCGTCACGGTCGTGCGCGGCAAGGGCGAAGACCTCGCCACCCGCTTCGATCTCGCGATGTCCCGCGCGACGCTGCCGCCCCCCGCGTGGGCCGCGCTCGGCGCGAAGCTCGCGGACGAGACCGCGATCTTCCTCGCGCAGGGGGAGCCCCCCGAGGGCGAGTGGCGCGTCGATCGGCGCTACGCCTGGCCGCTCACCGGGGCCCTGCGACGCCTCGTCCTCGGTCGAGCGCGCGTGGCGAGCTGATCGCGCCCAAGGAAGGAGCCCCCGCCATCTCACCGCGCCCGGACGCCGCGGCGTGGCGGTCGCGCGACGATGGCCGCGCTCCTTGCGCCCATCGATGACGATGTCGTCGACGACGTCGGCGCGGCCGCGCTCGCGGCGCGCCTTGGCGGCACCCTCGCGGGGTCGCGAAGGCGCGCGGCACGATCCGCCCGGCGCGACGCCTCGGCTCGCTTCCTTCGAGGCCGTGACGATCGGCCCCATGCGCGTCTCGCGCCGCTCGAGGTGCTCAGATCTCGCCGCGGCGAAACCTCTGCATGATCTCCTGCGTCTCGCGGGGGAGCAGCGACACCATCGCGCGAACCGACTCGAGCCAGCGGAGCTTCTCGAGCGGGTCGATCTTCGCGAACTCGAGCAGCTCCTCGGTCGTCTTGAAGTGCTGGACGCCGCGAATGGGCTCATCTTCGTTGGGCATGGATCAACCTCTCGAGGGCGTTGATGTCGAACGCGTCTTGCGCCCGCCCGGTCCCTCGCTTCATCTCGATGAGATCACGCGGGGACGCGACGAGCAGCCGGAGCCCCGCGATGTCCATCGGCAGCGCCGCGGCGCGCAGCTCCGGGTACCCCACGCGGCCTGCGTACAGCACGTCGACCGCATCGAGGGGTCGATCGGGACGCCAGAAGGAGAACGCGAGCATGCCCTTCTCCTCGAGCCACACGCGGCGCTGTTCGGGGTCGGCGAGCGCCAGCGGATCGACGGGAGCGCGAGCCTTGTAGCCGAGCTCGGTGAGCTTGCCGACCAGCCGCGTCAGGTTGTCGGGGTCGAGGGACGGGACGATGTCGAGGTCGGCCGTCGTGCGCGGCACCCCCTGGAGGATCACGGCGGTCCCACCGACGAGCACGTAGTCGATCCGGGCGTCGGCTAGCCCGCGGAGCACGTCCTCGTAGAAGAACATCAGCGCGCCCACCCGCAGGCGTCCTGGAGGAGAGGCTCCTTCCATGGGTCGAGCGAAGGATCTCGTCGCTCACGCGCGCAAGACTCCAGACACGGGAAGGGGCACGGTTCCAGCGTCTCCCAGGGTACGGTGCGCGATGGGCGAACTCAAGGCTCGCGAGCGATCGAGACCCGCGTCTCCTGGGCCGAGGGTCCACACGACGCGGCCGCGACGTCCCACCGCCGCCGCGGCCCCTCCCCCGAGCGCGCCGAGCACCGCCTCGCGATCTCCGCGCCTTGCCGGCGCACCCGACCGCGAGGCACTTCCTCGGCGAGCGTGCCGAGCACCGCCTCGCGATCTCCGCGCTTTGCCGGCTCACCCGACGGCGAGGCGCCTCCTCGACGAGCGCGCCGAGCACCGCCTCGCGATCTCCGCGCCTTGCCGGCGCACCCGACCGCGAGGCACTTCCTCGGCGAGCGTGCCGAGCACCGCCTCGCGATCTCCGCGCCTCGCGGGCGCACCCGACCGCGACGCGCTTGCTCGGCGAGCGTGCCTTGCGCCGTCTTGCAGCGAAGGACGCCGCCACGTCCTCGTTCGCAACCACGACGCGAGCGCAGCGGTCGCGTCGACCTCGCCGCGCCGTCAGCGGACGACCGACAGCGAGACTCGGCGCGGTCGCCCAGTCCGCGCCACGAGCGGCGGCTCGCCCGAGAGCTCACCCACGAGATCGTAGTGAGATGCCTGCGAGATGCGCACGCGGACCAGCTCTCCCGCGCGCGCCTCCCCGCCGGAGAGGTACACTTGTCCGTCGATCTCGGGCGCTTGGCCGGGGTGGCGGCCCATCAGCACGTACTCGTGCTCGTCGCTCACACCCTCGACCAGCACCTCGAGGGTCTCGCCGACGAGCTCCTGGTTCTTCTCGAGCGAGATCTTGCGCTGGAGCGCCATGAGCTTCCGGTGCCGCGCCGCCGCGATCCGGGCGGACACCTTCCCGTCGAGCGCATACGATCGGCTCGACTCTTCGTCCGAGTAGCGGAAGACCCCCACCCGATCGAACCGAGCCCACGCGACGAAGTCCATGAGCTCCTGGAACTCGGCGTCCGTCTCTCCCGGGTGGCCCACGATGAACGCCGTGCGGAACACGAGGCCCGGCACCCGCTCGCGGAGGCGCTCGACCGCGCGCCTCACGCGGTCGCCCCCGTGACCGCGCCGCATCCTCCGCAGCATCGCGTCCGCGGCGTGCTGGAGCGGCATGTCGACGTACGGGAGCACCCGCGGGTGCCCGGCGAGCAGAGCGAGGAGCTCGTCCCCGAGCGACTCGGGGTAGAGGTAGTGCAGCCGCACCCAGCGGATCCCTCGCACCTCCGCGATGCGCTCGACGAGGGTCGCGAGCGACGTGCGCTCGGCCCTCGGGAGATCTCTGCCGTACGACACGGTGTCCTGTGAGACGAGGTTCACCTCGAAGACACCGGCGGCCGCGAGCGCCTCGACCTCGCCGACGATGTCGTCGGCCGTCCGTGAGCGCTGCTTCCCCCGCAAGGCGGGGATGACGCAGAACGAGCAGGTCCGATTGCAGCCCTCCCCGAGCTTCACGTACGCGCTCGCTTGCCCCGTCGAGACGGTGCGCGGATCGCTCGCGCGCACGACCCAGCTCGCTGGGTTCCCGACCAGCATGCGCTCCTCTGTCTTGCCCGTGAGCAGATCGCCGAGGCGCAGCATGTCGCTCGAGCCGAGGAAATGGTCGACCTCGGGCATCTCCTCGGCGAGCTCGTGCGGGTGCCGCTGCGAGAGGCAGCCCGCGACGATGAGCTTCTTGCACCGGCCGCGCTCCTTCTGCTCCGCCATCGCGAAGATGGTCTCGATCGACTCGGTCTTCGCGTTGCCGATGAAGCCGCAGGTGTTGACGACGATGACCTCCGCGGCGGCCGGATCGTCGACGAGCACCCAGCCCTCGCGCTCGGCGACTCCCAGCATGACCTCGCTGTCGACGCGGTTCTTTGGGCAGCCGAGGCTGACGATATGAACGCCCTTCGTCTTCTTCATGTCCGAGGTTCGCCCGCTTAGCGGGGCTTCAAGCGAGGCACGGGCGGCGGACGCGGGATCGCGCGGGGCGCGGCGGCCGCGGGCGCGGCGGCCGCAGGCACGCGGCCGTGGCCCACGACCTCGTCGAAGACCGCGTCGAAGTCGTCGCCGAGCGCGTCTCCGGCCCGCGCAGGCGCCGCCGGGGCCCCGCCGAGCGCCACGATGCGCTCGCCCACGTCTCGGAAGGTGGGGTCCTTCGCCGCGATCTTGCGGAAGTAGTAGAGCGCATCCTTCGGCTGACCTTCGGCCTCGTAGATGTTCCCGAGCTCGTAGTAGAGGGCCAGCTCTTGCTCGACGGTGCGCTGCCCCGCCGCGAGCGCCTCGAGGAACGCCGCCGTCGCCGCCTTCGTGTTGCCCTGCTCGAGCTCGATGACCCCGACCATCGAGAGACACACGCACGCCCGCGATGGATCGCGCGCCGCCATCCGAAACTCACCGATCGCGTCCGCGACGAGCCCCATCTCCTTGTATGCGACGCCGAGATCGTAGTGCGTCGCGGCGTCGCCGTCGTCGACCTGCGCCTTCACGCCCTCCTTGAACTTCGCGAAGACGGCCTCGACGTCCACCTGATCGTCGGCCTCGCTGATCTGCGGGCGCGCCTCCTGCACGGGCTCGAACGCCTCGTCCAGAGCGTCGAGTGCGTCGCCGATGTCCCCCTGAAGCGCCGACGCAGGGGCGAACTCGATCCCGGACGACCCAGGCTCGACCGCGTGCGCCGCCTCGTCGAGCTCGTGGCGCTTGTCGAGCAGGAGCGGGTGGTTCGGCGCGCGGAGGAGCGCGTCCTCGAGCGCCGAGCGCGCGTCCTCGAGCATGCCGCGGCTCGCGAAGAAGTCGATCTCCTCGAGCACGTCCTCGATGCTGTCGCCACCGGTGAAGCCTCGTAGATCCTGCACCTTGCTCGGCGCACGACCGACCAACGCGCCCGACGGATCCAAGGGAGGAGCATCCGCGAGCCCGTCCTCGTCGAGGTGGAAGGACGGCAGCGACGGTGGCACGTCGACGCGCGGGATCCCCCCCGCGAAGGGGTCGTCGACGCCAAACGCCGCCGGCTGAGCGCCCGCGTCGAAGGGGTCGTCCATGTCGAGGCTCATGCCCGCGTCCGTGGACAGGAGCCCGCCCGCGCCGACCTCCTCGAGATCGTACGATGGCAGCGGCTGTCCCTGCCGGAAGCTGTCGAGCTGCGCCTCGACGGCCTGAGAGGCGTAGTCGTCCTCGGCGGCGCCCGGGAGCGCGCCGTACGACGCCTCGAGCTCACGCAAGAGCTCCTCGGCGCGGCGGTGGCCCGGGACGACGATGAGCGCGTGCCGGAGGTTCGCCGCGGCGGTCTCGACGTCGTGGAGCTCGGTGGCGATCGCGGCGATCGAGATCATCTCACCGACCGCGCCCTCGCCGTCGTTCACCTCGAGGAGGACGTCTCGGAGCTCGACCCGCAGATCGATCGAGCCGGGCAGCACCTCGAGCGCGACGCGGAGCGTATCGGTAGCCTGCTTGAAGAGACGCCTCGCGCGGTATTGCCGCGAGTCCCCAATCGCCTGCGCGACGTACTCGTCCGGATCGACCGCGCCGACCTCCTGCAGGTCCTCGGCGGCCTCGACGAGCTCGGGGACCTCGACCATGCCGATCGAGTGGCGATCGTCGTCGAAGCCGTGGGGGGCGGCGGGCGCGCGGCTCTGCCGCTCGAGGCGGAAGGGGGCCTCGCTGTCCACGGCGAGCTCGACCGCCTCGCTCTCGAGCGCCTCCAGCTCGATCTCCTCGACCGAGAGCTCCGAGTCCGACACAGACTCGGGGGACGAGGAGTCGTGCATCGGCCGGACGCTCGGCTGGAGCTTCTGGTACATCTGGACGACGCCGTCGTCGTCCGGAGCGACGCCGTGCAGGTACGCGACCGTCTCCTGGTAGATGTCGTGCTTGCCCTCCTCGTGGGCGATCTTCGCGAGCTCCTTCCACACGGCGATCGCCTTCTCGCGCTGACCGATCTGATCGAAGGTGCGGGCCAGGAGGTTCAGCGTGTCGAGGTCGCGCTTGTCGGTGTCGAAGGCGGCCTTCAGCTTCGCGAGGGCGAGCAGCCCGTCGGACGGCTGGCCGCGCTCGAGGTAGAGCGTCGCGGCCCGCTTCGCCAGCTCGACGCTCGGGCGGATCTGCAGGAGCCGATCGACCACCTTGAGCGCGTCGTCGCGGCGACCGAGCTGACGCAGGAGCTCGAACGCCGTCTCGAAGCAGCGGATCGCGCCGTCGACGTCCTTGGTCCGCGCGAGGGCCTCGGCGAGGCGGAGCTGGGCGAGCGGATTGTGCTCGTCCAAGCCGACGATCTTGCGGAAGACCTCGACGGCGTCCTTGTCACGTCCGGCCTTGAGGAGCCGCGTCGCCACCTCGTCGAAGGCGGCGAGCGCGTCGCTCTTCAGGCCGAGCTGCTGGAAGAGCTCCGCCATCCGAGGCACGATGTGCGCGTACCGCTCGTCGAGCTCGGGCGCGTGCTTGGCGATGATCTCGCGCACCTGCTTGTAGACCGCGATCGACTTCAGCGCGAAGCCCTGCTGGGCGTAGGTCTTGGCGACGCGCTCGTACGTCTCCACCGCCGCCGGGAAGGCCCCCATCTTGATCTGGAAGTCCCCGACCTTGAGGAGGGTCCGCATGTCGCTCGGATCCTCCTGGACGATCTTCTGGAGCTCCACGATCGCCTTGTCGTAGCGCTTCTTCTCGGCGAACTTCATCGCCGCTTGCACGAGCTTGTCGCGATCGATCGCCAAACGGTTCGTCCCTTGGAGCCGGCCCGGTCGGATCGGGGCTCCTCGCGGGGCGGACGTTGTACGGGTGGCAGCGCGAGGGGTCAAGCGCGCGGCAGAGGTTCTCCCACGGAACGTTTGTTCTCTCTATCCACGGACGGGCCCCGCGGCGTTTTCCTGCGTTCGCGAGGGCGGGGTCGACTAGGTTCGCGCGCCGCTCATGCCCCGCTCTGACCTCCTCTTCGAGATCGGCACCGAAGAGCTCCCCGCGTCGTTCGTCCAGGCCGGCACGAAGGCGCTGCCCTCGCTCTTCGAGGCCAGGGCGGCCGCGCTCCGCCTCGCGCACGGCGCGGTTCGGGCGGTCGGGACGCCGCGGAGGCTCGCGCTCCTCGTCTCCGATCTCGCCGACACACAGCCCGATCTCGCCGAGGAGCTCGTCGGGCCGCCGGTCTCGGCGGCCTTCAAGGACGGCGCACCCACGAAGGCCGCGGAGGCGTTCGCGCGGAAGTGCGGGCTCACGGTGGCCGAGCTCGAGCACCGCGAGACCGCGAAGGGCACCTACCTCGCCGCGACGCGCCGAGAGGAGGGGCGGGCGACCCGAGAGCTCTTGCCGGACCTGCTCCTCGGGCTCCTCCGCGCGATCCCCTTCCGCAAGTCGATGCGCTGGGCGAGCTACGACGAGGCGTTCGGGCGGCCCGTGCGCTGGCTGGTGGCGCTCTACGGCGCGGACGTCGTGCCGGTCACCTTCGCCGAGCTGCCGTCCGGGAGGACCACGTTCGGACATCGCTTCCTCGCGCCGTCGCCGATCGAGATCGGCACACCGGCGGCATACGAAGAGACGCTCCGCGCAGCGCACGTCGTCGTCGATCCCGACGCGCGACGCCAGGCGATGCTCGGGCGGCTGCGGGCCGCCGCGGAGGAGCTCGGCGGGACCCTCGTCGAGGACGCGTTCCTCGTGGAGGAGAACCTCTCGCTGGTCGAGGAGCCGCACGTCATCGTCGGCTCGTTCGAGGACCGGTTCCGCGATCTGCCCGAGGAGGTGATCCTCGCCGTCGCGAAGGGTCACCAGCGCTACTTCGGCG
>CAYNEK010000008.1:0-21593 GCA_964396175.1 uncultured Polyangiaceae bacterium
GCAGGGCGAGCGCGTCCGGCGTGCCCGCCTGGCCCAGCGCCATCTCGAGGAGGCGACGCGCTTCGCTTCGCAACCGCACCGCCCGGCGTCGTCACTCGGCGCGCGTCCCACGCCGACACCTCCCGGCCCGGGAGAAGCGACCCATCGAGTCCTCGGCCCTTGCGCGCGCGCCGCGCCTGCACCTCGAGTTCGTGCAGGACGTCGGCCCCCCCTCGGCCCTTGCGCGCGCGCCGCGCCTGCACCTCGAGTTCGTGCAGGACGTCGGCCCCCCCTCGGCCCTTGCGCGCGCGCCGTGCCTACGCTGTTGGGAGGCGCCCCTCCCACCGCGAAGGATCCCCTATCCCCACTCTTCCGGCTGGCGCCGCTCGTCACTTGCCTTGCTGCTGCTGTCGCCGAGCGCGCTCGCGTTCCACAAGCGCCTGCGCGCCTCGCTCGAGGGCTTCACGCTCCACGCCGCCACGCGCGCCGGCGCCTTCGACGCGGAGGGCCGCGAAGCGCTTCTGCGCTACGTCCTCCGGCCGCCGCTCGTCCAGGACCGCGTCGAGCTCCGCGACGGAGGCCCCGTGCGCATCGCGCGGAAGCGCTCCTGCGCCGACCGTACCCTCGCGGTCGAGATGGATCCCCGCTGGGCGAGAAGGTCGACGTCCCGGCGCGCACGCCGGGCCGAGGCCCTCCGTCCTGGAAGAGCACCGTCCTGCGCCGGAAGGCCGGCGACCGCGACGCGGAGGCGCAGCCAGAGGGAGCCCGTCTCGGAGCGTCGGGAGAGGTGCGCGCGGCGCCACCAATCGTGCCGCAATCAAGCTCGTGGACGTCCTCGAAGCCGCTCCGCTCGACACGTTTGTCCCTCACGCCCGCCGTCGAGCGCCGATCGGGGCCACCTCGAGCGTCGCTTCGAGCGACCCGGCCGGGCGCGTCCGCGCCGACGATGAGGCTTCTTTCACCGACGCACCGATGATCGGGCCCAGCGCGTCGACGTCCGTGTCCGCCGGGGGAGGTGCCCCTGGACCCGACGGGGCTGCGCTCGGAGGGATCACGGGCGAGATGGCATCCGCGGAGCCCAGATCCGCGGAGCACGATCTCCCACGCCCGAGGAGGCGCTACTGCGGGACGACGATCTGCGTCTCACAGCCGAATTCGACGTTCACCTTGGCGGCTGGATCCGCCTGCACCTTGGCGCAGGCCGTACCGCAGAGCAGGATCTTGGACTTGTCCGCGTTGTACTGCCAGCCGTTCGCGCCGGCGTCGCAGGGCTTGGACGTGTCCTGGAGGATCGCCTCGTCCTTGCCGGTCCCGCCGGGCGTGTACGTCACGTTCACCTTCGTCGGATCGAGGGTCTCACCCTTGGGTGGCTCGGGGATCCCGAGCTCGCACGCCACCTTCGACGCCGCGGTCTTCGCGATCTCTTCGAAGACCGGACCGAAGTTCGTGAGACAGATCGGGAACCACTTCCCCTTCGTGAGCTTGACGAGCGAGATGTACTCGCTCCCGGTGTTGACCGCGTTGCTCCCGCACTTGGGGGTCTCCTTGGGGAAGTCCGGCGCGCCCATGATGGGGAAGACGACGTAGTTGCGCTTCTTCGCGTCGCCGAATTGGCCTCCAGGCTTCGCGAGGAGCTGCTTGTCGAACTCGACCCCCGTGAGGGTCGAATTGTCGTCGGTGATCGGGACGAAGACCTTCAGCGCGTCCTTGCGGAGGACGGGCTTCCACGCCTTGTCACCGGACGTCAGGTCGTAGGTCGAGAGGAGGAGCGACAGCGTGTTCTTGGACTGGACGTTCTGGTTGACGGTGTTGAAGAGGGGCGGCTTTGCCGCGCAGTTGGCGCCACCGAGGGGAGGTGGGACGCAGATCTGGTACTTCCCCGTCCCCACCGTCCCCACCATGATCACGCGGTGGTCGAGCTTCGTCATGTTCAAGAAGTCGGAGAGCTTGTTGATGTTCGCCTTGACGTTGGCGATGTCGTCGCTCATCGAGCCAGACTGGTCGACGCTGACGATGACGTCGATGGGGACCTTCTTCGCCGCCGCCTGAGACTTCGCGCACGCCGCCTCGCCGGCGCCCCCGCCCGCCCCGCCCTCTGGGACGAAGCCCCCGCCCTGTCCGGCGCTCACGCCGCCCGCCGTCGCGCCTCCGGTCCCCGCCTTCCCGGCCGACGGGCCCCCCGCGGCGCCGCTCGTGCCTTGCCCGCCGCTCGGGTGGCCTCCGGGGTGCGTGTTGGTCGCCTCGTCCTCGGACGCGCCCGTCCCTCCGCCGCAAGCGGCGAGCGCGAAGGCGAGGAGCGTGAGGGCGGCCGAGCGAGCGCAGATCATGGCCCATCCATTGTACACGCTGCGAGCCCACGCTGGCTAGCCCGTGGACTTGGGCCCTCGTCCCGACGCCGTGATAGGGTCCGCGTGCCGAAGTGATCCGCGCCATCGCCCTCGCCACGGAGACGAGCCACGTGATCGGCACGGTCGAGCTCGCGCCGACCCCGGCGGGGCTCGGGTTGACCTTCGTGCGGGCGAGCGGCTTCGCGGCCGCCTACGCGCCGACCCCGCCCATGGTGCGCCGCGCGATCGTCGTGCCGTGGGCCGAGATCACCGAGGCCTCGGACGACGGGGAGGCGCTGCGCATCCGCATCGACTCGCGGGCGGTGCCCCACCACAGGCTCATCCTGACGCACCTCTCCCGGGACCGGGGGTTCGACCACACGTCGGTCGCGCGGCGCCGCGTCCGGGGTGAGCTCCTCGTCGCCGCTGGCGCGGCGCTCGCCGTCGGCGTCGTCACCCCACTCGTGGGTGCCCTCTCGGGTGTGACGGCGGCGGCCGTCGCCGCGCTGACCACGTTCTCCGCGATCACGGCGGCCCTCGTCCACGGCCAGGCGGTCTCGCGCCGCGCCATCCTCGGAGGTCCCACGCACGCGCTCGAGCGGCGGTACCTCCTCGAGGAGATCCAGCGGCATCGAGCCCCACGCGAGCCGGACGCGATCGCTTGGAGACCCGCCCCGCTCGCTGCACCGTCTGCCTCTCCACATGCTGCGGCCTCACCGGAGCCGACGCCTGGCGATCCGCCGCGCCCTCGTTCGGACCGCCTGCGCTGGCCGTTTGGCGAGCTGACGCCCGCGATGGGCGGCGCGCTCGTCGCGGCCGTCCTCGGGATGCTGGCGCTCTCGGTCGCCTCCAGGTTCCGCTCGTCGCCGCCGCCGGTCCCCCCGCCCACCGCACCCGCCGCCGCCGTGGTGGCCGAGCGCGCGCCGACGCCCACCGAGCACACCCTCACGCCCACGCCGGGCGATCCGTGCGTCTGCGAGGTCCCCTTCGCCGGCGCGATCCCGCAGGGTGTCCCGCGCGTCTCGCTGCTCTCGAGCGTCGTACGCCGCACCTCCGATCCCAAGCGCCCTAGCCTCGTCGTCGAGGTCGCCGCGGTGAACAACGGCAAGGAGCCCGCTCGGCGGATCGCGGGCGCGGTCACCTTCCTCGCGTCCGGGCGGCGCCCCGGGGAGCCCGACCGCGTCATCCGCGATCGAGGCTTCTTCTACGAGGGGCCCCTCGCGCCTGGCGCGGCGGTGAAGTGGCGGATCAGCGGGAGAGGGCTCGGCTTCCGCGCCGCGACGACCGACGAGACGACGCTCGCGCCGGACGAGCTCGCGTCCTCGGACGCCTTCGCGGCGCTCCTCACGGCGAGGACGAGGAGCGTGCGCATCTACGGCGCGGCGATGCTCGCGCGAGCACGGGACGATCGGGCGAAGGGCGCCGTCGACAAGCTGCGAGAGGAGGGTGAAGATCCGCGCCTCACCTCCATCTCGCGCGCGACGGAGCCCGTCCTCGCCTGCGATCTCCGGGTGAAGGGCAGCCGCACGAGCGCGTGCATCGCGAACTCCGCCGACACACTGCGTGGGCCGCTGCGCGTGACGCTGGTCACGACGACGGCGGCGGACGCCGAGGCGGCCCCGCTCTCTCGCGTCGTGCTCGCCGAGGGGCTCGTGCTCGCGCCGCGCGCGGGGCTCCACCTCGAGGTGGACGCCGCTGTCCCCGAGGAGTCCACCGACACGCTGCGCGACGTCGTGATCGAGACAGAGCGCTCGCACGAGTAGCCCTCTCACGACCCCGAGATGAAGCTCACCACCCACAACATCAACGGCATCAAGGCCCGGCTCGAGCGGCTCACCGCGTACCTCGAGCGTGAGCGCCCTGACGTCCTGTGCCTCCAGGAGGTGAAGAGCGTGGACGCCGCGTTCCCCCGCGCGCGGCTCGAGGCCCTCGGCTACCACGTCGAGACGCACGGGCAGAGGGCGTACAATGGAGTCGCGATCCTCTCGCTCGAGCCCCCGACCGACGTCACCCGTGGGCTCCCGGGAGAGGACGATCCTCAGGCCCGGTTCGTCTCGGCGCTCGTCGATGGCATCCGCGTCGCCAGCGTGTATGTGCCCAACGGGGAGGCCGTAGGGAGCGACAAGTTCGCGTACAAGCTCCGCTTCCTCGGCCGGCTCCGCGACTGGATCGCGGCTCGATCCCCGAGCGAGCCCCTCGCCATCGGCGGGGACTACAACGTCGCGCCCGAGGACATCGACTGCCACGATCCCGCGGCGTGGGCGGGGGGCGTCCTCTTCACGCGGGAGGAGAAGGCGGCGCTCCTCGCCGCGCGGGGTGAGCGGCTCGTCGACGCCTTCCGGGAGAAGAACCCTGGGATCCAAGCGTTCTCGTGGTGGGACTACCGCATGCTCGGCTTCCCGAAGAACCGTGGGCTCCGCATCGACCACTGGATGGTCTCCCACGACGTCCTCTCGCGCACGAAGCAGGTGTACGTCGATCGGGACGAGCGCAAGGGCAAGGACGCGAGCGACCACGCGCCCGTCACGCTCGAGCTCGGGTAGCCACGCCCCGCCGCCAGCCTCCGGCTGCCAGCCGAGACCACCCTGCCCGCGGACGCCCGCGGCGGCTGCCGAACGTCGTCGTCGCCCTCCTGCAGAGCCGCGCCGAGACCACCCTGCCCGCGGACGCCCGCGGCGGCTGCCGAACGTCGTCGTCGCCCTCCTGCAGAGCCGCGCCGAGACCACCCTGCCCGCGGACGCCCGCGGCGGCGCTCGAGCAGCGGACCGTGGACGAGACGCGCTCTGCGTCGCGACGGGCGCTACATCCCCCGAGACGCACGAAGGGCGCCGGACTCTCGCGTCCGACGCCCCTGGAACCATCGGACGCCGTGCCCGTAACGCCGCTGCGGCCGGCCGATCGACGAGCTCGATGAAGACCATCTGCGCGCCGTCGCCGCGACGCGGGCCCAGCTTCACGATGCGCGTGTACCCACCCGGGCGCTCTTTGTACCGCTTCGCGAGCTCGCAGAGGATCTTCTCGACGAGATCGACCTTCTTCGGCGCACCCGCCTCGAGGCGCGTGCCAAAGCGCGGGATGTCCCCGCCGATGAGGCGAGAGACCGCGAGCCGCCGCGCCTTCTCCTGCGCAGACAGATCGGCCGAAGGGCGGTACGCGACGTCACCGATGCGCACCGCCTTCGTGATGAGCCGCTCCACGACCCGACGGAGCTCCTTCGCCTTCGCGTCCGTGGTCTCGATGCGCTCGTGGGTGACGAGGTTCGCCGCGAGGTTCTTGAACATGGCGCGGCGGTGGCTGGTGTTGCGGTCGAACTTGCGACCAAGGTTGTGGTGACGCATGATAGGGCTTCCTGCTTCTTCTTGGGATGGGCCTAAGCCGGCCTGCTGCTGCGCGAGCCAGCGCTCCTTCAGCACCGGCCAGTTGTCGATCTTCATGCCGAGCGAGAGCCCCATGTGCGAGAGGATCTCCTTGATCTCCTTCAGCGACTTGCGGCCGAAGTTCTTCGTCTTCAGCATATCCTGCTCGGTCCGCTGCACCAGCTCCCCGATGAGGGTGATGTTCGCGTTCTGGAGGCAGTTCGCCGAGCGGACCGAGAGCTCGAGCTCGTCCACCGAGCGGAAGAGGTTCTCGTTGAGCGGCTCGTCCTCGCCGGTGGCCACGATGACCGCCGTCTCGTCGACCTCCTCGAAGTTCACCCAGATCGCCAGCTGCTCGCGGATGATCTTCGCGGCGAACGCGACCGCGTCCTGTGGCTTCACGGCGCCGTTCGTCCAGACCTCCAGGATGAGCTTGTCGTAGTCGGTCATCTGTCCGACGCGCGCGTTCTGGACGGTGTAGTTGACCTTGCGGACGGGCGAGAAGAGGCCGTCGATCGGGATGGTCCCGAGGCTCATCGTCGGGGTCTTGTTGCGCTCGGCGGGGACATAGCCGCGTCCCACGTTCACCGTCAGCTCCATCTGCAGCGGCCCCTTCTTGTCGAGCGTCGCGATGACGAGCTCGGGGTTTAGCACCTGGAGGCTCTCTGTGACCTGAATGTCCTTCGCGTAGACCAGGCCCGGCCCCTCCTTGTCGAGGCGCACCGTGTAGGTCTTCGCCGCATTCGCCTTGAAGACCACCTGCTTCAGGTTGAGGATCAGCTCGGCGACGTCCTCGACCACGTCCGGGACGCTCGTGAACTCGTGGAGCGCGTTCTCCAGCTTGACGGCCGTGATGGCCGCGCCCTGCAGCGACGAGAGGAGCACCCGACGAAGGCTATTGCCCAGCGTCGTGCCGTACCCGCGCTCCAGCGGCTCACACACGAACTTGCCGTAGAACTCGGTCTCGTGGTCGATCTGGATCCCCTTCGGACGGATGAGATCGCGCCAGTTTCGGGAGTTGAAGTTGTAGCTCGACATGCTTGGGTTCCTCTACGGTGCTCGTGTGCGCATCGCTGCGCCTGGGTTCGCGCGGGGGTCTCGGGGCCCCGTCGGCACCACGCCGTCCGAGGCCCCCGCCCCCTGCCCGCGTGCGACTCGACTGGGTTGGGGTGTTTCGACAGCTCGCGAGGGCGCCGGCCCTCGCCGCGCGTCAGCGCGAATAATACTCGACGACGTACTGCTCCTTGATGACCGGCTCGTTGAGCTCCTCGCGGAGCGGGAGGCCCTTCACGGTGCCGACGAAGTTGCCCTTGTCGAGCTCGAGCCAAGACACCTGCGGACGACGCTCGCTCGCCGCGAGCGCCGCGACGACGCTCGCGATCTGGCGGCTCGACTCGCGGAGCTCGATCTTGTCGCCGACCTTGACGATGTAGCTCGGGATGTCGAGCCGCGATCCGTTGATGAGGAAATGGCCGTGCTTGACGAGCTGACGAGCCTCGGCGCGCGTGTTCGTGAAGCCGAGGCGATGCACGACGCTGTCGAGGCGGCGCTCGAGCAGCGAGATCATGTTCTCGCCGGTCGAGCCCTTCATGCGCGTCGCGTGATCGAAGTACTTCTCGAACTGCCGCTCGAGCACGCCGTAGATCCGGCGCACCTTCTGCTTCTCGCGGAGGCGGAGACCGTACTCCGACAGCTTGATGCGGCGCTGGCCGTGCTGGCCGGGCGGGTACGGGCGGCGCGTGACCGCGCACTTCTCGGAGTAGCAGCGCTCACCCTTCAGGTAGAGCTTGACGCCCTCGCGACGGCAGAGCTTGCAGACGGGACCGATGTAACGAGCCATGATCTTGGGTTCTTCTTCGGGTAAGACGCGGCGGCGCTTGGGGGGACGGCAGCCGTTGTGGGGGATGGGGGTCACGTCGCGGACGACCGTGACGCGGAAGCCGACCGACTGGAGCGCCCGGAGCGCGCTCTCACGCCCGGAGCCCGGACCCTTCACGAAGACGGCGACGGTCTTCATGCCGTGCTCCATCGCGCGGCGCCCAGCCTCCTCGGCCGCGAGCTGCGCGGCGAAGGGCGTCGACTTGCGCGACCCCTTGAACCCACGCGATCCGGCGCTCGCCCACGAGATCGTGTTCCCGTTGATGTCCGCGATCGTGATGATCGTGTTGTTGAAGGTGCTGTAGACGTGCGCGATGCCGGTCGCGACGTTCTTCTTGACCTTCTTCTTCTGACCCTTCGCGGCCTTCGCCGACGCCTGCTGAGTGCTCATCGTGGTGTCTTCTCGCCTTTAGCCGTTCACTTCTTCTGCGGCGCCGCGGAGCCCTGCCGGGGCTGCGCGCCCTTGCGCGGCCCCTTGCGGGTGCGCGCGTTCGTGTGCGTGCGCTGCCCGTTCACGGGCAGACCCTTGCGGTGTCGGAGCCCGCGGTAGCAGCCGAGGTCCATGAGGCGCTTGATGTTCACCTGCACCTCGCGGCGCAGATCACCCTCGACCTTGTACTCCGCCTCCAGGATCTCGCGGATCGCGCGGACCTCTTGCTCGGACAGCTCCTCGAGCCGCTTGTCGACCGGGATCTTCGCCTTCTCGCAGATCTCGCGGGCGAGCGAGCGCCCGATCCCGTAGAGGTACGGGAGCGCGTAGAGGACGTGCTTGCGACGGGGAAGATCGACGCCTGCGATGCGTGCCATCGCTCAGGCCCCCTGCCGCTGCTTGTGACGGGGGTTCTCGCAGATGACGCGCACGACGCCGCGGCGCTTGATCACCTTGCACTTCTCGCAGATCTTCTTGACGGACGGCCTGACCTTCATAGGATTCCTTGTAATTCCAGCTACTTCGGAGATATTCTTGCTGAGGACTCTAGAACTTGCGTGGGGCTTGCTGCGGTCGCTTCAGGGAGCCGACCCCCTCCCACCATGGAGCGGTCGCGCTCGCTCGAGGATGGCGCCGCGCGTGGGATCGTACGGGAAGAGCTTCAGGGTTACGAGGTCGCCGGGCACCACCTTGACGAAGGAGGCTCGCACCTCGCGGGCCACCATCGCGCGAACCCTCCGACCGTCGCGGAGCTGTACGCCGTACTGGTCGTTGGGCAAGAGCTCGACCACGGTGCCGTCGATCTCTTCGCTCTGTGTGTGGGGTCGGTCGGTGGGAGTGTCTCCTGGGTTTGCTCGGGGGGCTGGTCGCTCGGGAGGGCGGGGACGCGCTGACATCTGCTGGGGTACCGTCGCGCCCGGGGCGGGTGGTCTCGGCTCGGCTCAGAGGCCGAGCGCCTTCTTCATTCGGGTCGTGACTTCGGTCGGGCTGCCGACGCCATCCACCCGTCGGAGGAGCCCCGCCCTCTCGTAGTAGGGCAGGAGCGCGGCGGTCATCTCCTCGTAGGTGTCGAGGCGCTTCTTGACCGCCTCCGGTCGATCATCGGTGCGATGCTCGAGCTCGGCGTCCGGGGGGGGCGGGTTATACTTGAGGTGGTAGATCTGTCCAGTCCTTTTGTCGCTGCGCCGCTGCACGAGGCGCTCCTCGAGGAGCTCGCGCGCGACGTCGAGCTGGACGACCGCATCGAGCGTCTGTCCTCGGGTCCGGAGGAGCGCGTCCAGCGCCTCGGCCTGCGGGACCGTCCGCGGGAACCCGTCGAGGAGAAACCCCTTCGCGCAGTCGTCGGCCAGCGTCCGCGCGGCGATGAGGCCGACCACCACCTCGTCCGGCACGAGCGCGCCCTTGCCCATCGCCTCGACCAGCGCCGGATCGAGCGTCCCCGCGGCCTTCGCGGCGCGGAGCATGTCCCCCGTCGACAGCTGCGGGACCCCCGCCTGATCGCAGAGGACCTTCGCTTGCGTGCCCTTCCCTGCCCCGGGCGGGCCCACGAGGACGACGCGCATCAGGCCGTCTCCTTCCGACCCCGGAGGCGACGCGCGACACCGCCCGCCGTCTGGTAGTTGTGCGACACGAGGTGCGCCTCGACCTGAGCCACCGTGTCGAGCGCGACCTGGACGACGATCATGATCGACGTCCCGCCGAAGCGCGCGAACGACTGCATGTGGAAGGTGTCGAGCACGATCATCGGCACCACGCACACCACCGCGACGTAGATCGCGCCACCGAAGGTGATCCGCGTGAGGACACGATCGATGTAGTCGGCCGTCTGCTTCCCTGGTCGGATGCCCGGGATGTTCGCCTGCTGCTTCTTCAGGTTGTCGGCCAGATCGGCCGGCTGGAAGGTGACGGCTGTGTAGAAGAAGCAGAAGAAGATGATGAGGGCCGCGTAGATCGTGTTGTAGATCCAGATCCCGCGCGACATCACGACCTCGTTCAAGGTCGCCATGCCCCAGATCCCAAAGCCCGCGAGGGTCGCCGGGAAGGAGAGGAGCGAGCTCGCGAAGATGGGCGGGATCGTGCCCGAGGTGTTCACCTTGAGCGGGAGGTGCGCCTCGGCGCCGCCATAGATGCGCCGCCCCACCTGCCGGCGAGAGTACTGAATGGGGATCCGGCGCTGCGCCCGCTCGAAGAACGCGATCGCCGCGATCGTGACGAGCATCACCCCGGCCACCGCGCCGATCGTGAGCGGCTGGATGTTCCCCTTGTTCGTCGAGAAGTACCCCCCGATGGTGTCGGGGACGTCGGTCACGATCCCCGCGAAGATGAGCATCGAGGTGCCGTTGCCGATGCCCCGCTCGGTGATCTGCTCACCCACCCACATGAGGAAGGCCGTGCCCGTCGTCAGCGTGAGCACCGTCATCAACCGGAAGGCAAGCCCAGGGTGCGCCACCGCCTGACCTGCCTCCGTCGCGCTGCTCTCGAACTGCGAGATGAGCGGCACGGCCTGCGCCGCCGAGATGAGGATCGTCGCATAGCGCGTGTACTGATCGATCTTCCGCCTCCCCGCCTCGCCTTCCTTCCGCAGCTCCTCGATGGGGCGGTACACCATGCCCATCAGCTGCATGATGATGCTGGCGGACACGTACGGCATGATGCCGAGCGCGAAGATCGACGCCTTCTCGAGCGCTCCTCCAGAGAAGAGGTTCAAGAAGCTCATCAGGCCGCTCTTCCCCATGGAGGCGCCCTTGATGATGTTGCGGTTCACGCCCGGCGTCGTGATGAACACGCCGACCCGGAAGATGGCGAGCATGACCAGCGTGAACACGATGCGCTTCCGGAGCTCCGGGACGCGCACGACGTTCGCGAGGCTGGGGAGGGCCATCTCGAGCTTGGATCGCTAAGGCGCCGGTCGAGGCCTTCGGCTCGATCGTCGCGGGCAGCTCGGTGACGCTGCCACCGATCTTCGTGATCTTCTCCTTGGCGACGGCCGAGAACTGGTGCGCGGTCACGAAGAGCTTCTTCGTGAGCTCACCATCGCCGAGGATCTTGATCCGATCGGCGTGGCCACGCACGAGCCGCGCCGCACGCAGCGCCGCCTCGTCCACCGTCGCGCCCGCGTCGAAGATCTCCAGATCGCCGACGTTCACGACGAGGGTCACGTACGGGTCCGGCACACGGAAGCCGCGCTTCGGGAGGCGACGCTGCATCGGCGTCTGGCCGCCCTGGAAGTGCAGCTTGTTGATGTTGCCCTTCGAGCGGGCCTTCTGGCCCTTTTGCCCGCGACCCGAGGTCTTGCCGAGCCCGGAGCCGACGCCGCGACCGATGCGCTTCTCCTTGGTGTTCGCGCCCGCCGGAGCGACGAGCTTCGAGAGGATGTCTGCCATGACGTAACGCCTTCTTCTCCTGGACCGAGACGAGGTGGAGGACCTTCTTGATCATCCCGCGAAACGACGGCGTGTTCGCCACCGTCACCTCGGAGCCGATCCCCCGGAGCCCGAGCCCCTTCACGACCTTGCGCTGGTGGTGATCCGTGCCGATCGTCGACCGGACCTGCTTCACGACGAGCTCTTTCGCGACGGACATCGGCTAACCCTCCCACCGACTGGAGGCCGGCCCGCGACTTCCCGCGACGGATCTGGCCCTCGTCCATCCCACGCTTCGCCGCGAGATCCTGCGCCGACCGCAGCTTCTGGAGCGCGACGAGCGTGGCGCGCACGACGTTGTGCGGATTCGACGAGCCGAGGCTCTTCGACAGGATGTCGTGGATGCCCGCGGACTCGACCACCGCCCGCACCGCCCCGCCCGCGATGACGCCCGTGCCGGGTGACGCGGGCTTCAGGAGCACCTTCCCCGATCCGAAGTGCCCGAAGATCTCGTGCGGGATCGTGACGCCGTCGAGCGGCACGCGGAACATGTTCTTCCGCGCCTGATCGTTGCCCTTGCGGATCGCCTCGGGGACCTCGTTCGCCTTCCCGAGCCCGACGCCGACGTGGCCCGACTCGTCGCCGACGACGACGAGCGCCGAGAAGCTGAAGCGCCGGCCGCCCTTCACGACCTTCGCGACGCGGTTGATGAAGATGACACGCTCACGGAGCTTCTCGTCGTCGACGCTCTGCTCGCCGTGGTGATGGTGCGGACCGCCCTGCGGTTGGTTGCTCATGTCCTGTGATCTCAGAAGTCGAGGCCGCCTTCGCGCGCGCCCTCGGCGAGGCGAACGATGCGTCCGTGGTAGAGGTAGCCGTTGCGGTCGAAGACGACCTTGGTCACGTTCTTCGCCTTGCAGAGCTTCGCGAGGAGCTCACCGACCTTCTTCGCCTCGTCGCTCTTCGTGCCCTCGTGGGCCCCGAGCTCCTTGGAGAGGGTCGAGACGTGCGCCAGCGTCTTGCCGGTCGTGTCGTCGATGACCTGCGCGTAGATGTGCTTCGCCGACCGGAACACCGAGAGGCGCGGCCGCTCGGTGGTGCCGGAGATCTTCTTGCGGATGCGGAGCTTGCGGCGCTCCCGGCCGTCGATCTTTGCCATGGGTCTATCTCACTCTCACTTCTTGCCGCCGCCGCCCTTGGCGCCCTTGCCGGCCTTGCCAGCCTTGCGGCGCACGTTCTCACCCTTGTAGCGGACGCCCTTCCCGCCGTACGGCTCTGGGGGACGGAAGCTGCGGATCTTCGCCGCCGTCTGCCCCATGAGATCCTTGTCGGAGCCTGTCAGGATGACGAGCGTCCCCTTGGAGTCCGCCGGGATCTGCGCCTTGATGTCGCCCGGGAGCGGGAAGATCACGGGGTGCGACAGCCCGAGCGCGAAGTGGAGCACGCTCCCCTTCTGCTCGCAGCGGTACCCGGTTCCGACCAGCTCGAGCGTCTTCGTGTAGCCCTCGGACACGCCGACGACCATGTTCGCGAGGTGGGCGCGCACCATGCCCTGGAGGCGCGGACCGTCCGCCCCACGCGCGATCGCCTTGACGGCCACCGCGGCGCCGTCGATCTTGACCTCGACCTCGGCGGGGATGGCCCGCGAGAGCGCCCCCTTGGGGCCCTTGACGTCCAGCTTCCCGCCCGACACCGTGACGGTGACGCCCTTCGGGAGCGCGACGGGGCGCTTGCCGACTCGCGACTCGCGCTCGACCGGCTGAGTCTCTTGGGTCGCCATCACCACACCTCGCAGAGGAGCTCGCCGCCGACCTTCTGCCGACGGGCGTCCTTGTCGCTCATGACGCCGCGCGACGTGGACAGGATGGAGACGCCGAGCCCGGAGAGGACGCGGGGGATGTCGTCGTGGGACACGTACACCCGGCGGCCCGGCCGAGAGACGCGCCGGATGCCGTCGATCACGCTCTCGCGGTTGCGCCCGTACTTCAGCGTGATCTCGAGCGCCCGCTGCTCGGGGAGCTCGCGGATCTCGGAGATGAAACCCTCACTCTTCAGGATCTCCGCGATGTTCTTCTTCAACGAAGAGGCGGGGACGAGGGTCTTGTCGTGGCGCGCGAGCCCGGCGTTGCGGATGCGCGTCAGCATGTCGGCGATGGGGTCCGTCATCATGGTTTCACCAGCTCGACTTCGTGAGGCCGGGGATCTCGCCCTTCAGCCCGAGCACCCGCACACAGATGCGGCAGAGCTGAAAGTCGCGGTAGTAGCCGCGCGAGCGGCCGCACACCTTGCAGCGGTTCTTGTGCCGAGTAGAGAACTTCGGCGTGGTGGAGAGCTTTGCGATTTGAGTAGCGCGAGCCATGGTCCTTCTCTGTCCTTGCGCGATCCTGTAACGCCCGGAAGGGCATCCCCAGGTGCTTCAAGAGCGCGCGCCCGCGCTCGTCGGTCCCCGCCGTGGTCGCGATGGAGACGTTCATCCCCTTCACGGTCTCGACGCGGTCGTACTCGATCTCTGGATAGATGATCTGCTCCTTCAGGCCGAGCGTGTAGTTGCCGCGACCGTCGAAGCCTCGGGGCGAGACGCCCTTGAAGTCGCGGACGCGCGGGAGCGCGAGCGTGACGAGCCGGTCGAAGAACTCCCACATGCGGTCCTGGCGGAGCGTCACCATCACGCCGATGGGCAGCCCAGCGCGGAGCTTGAAGCCGGCGATCGCCTTCTTCGAGCGGGTGACGATGGGCTTCTGCCCGGTGATCGCGCGCATCTCTTCGACGGCCGAGTCGATGATCTTGGGGTTCCCGACGGCGGCGCCGAGGCCCATGTTGACCACGATCTTGCTGAGCCGCGGGACCTGCATCGGGTTCTCGAGGCCGAGCTCCTTCTCGAGCCGCGCGCGGACCTCGTCGAGGTACTTCTGCTTCAGGCGGGGGACGTTCGATTCTGACATGGGGTCACTCCGCGGTGATCACCGCGCCGCTCTTGGCGACGCGCACCTTCTTGTCGTCCTTCTTCTGGAACCGCACGCGGGTCGGCTTGCCGGTCTCGGGATCGATCGGCATCACCTTGCACGCGGCGATGGGGGCTTCCTTCTTCTTGATGCCACCCTGGGGGTTCTTCTGGTTGGGCTTCTCGTGCTTGGTGACGACGTTCAGCCCCTCGACGACGACCTTGTCCTCGTCGAGGAGGACACGCAGCACCCGGCCGTCCTTGCCCTTGTCCTTGCCGGAGATCACGCGGACGCGGTCTCCCACGCGGAGGCGGAGCATCACACCACCTCCGGCGCGAGCGAGACGATCTTCATGAACTTCTTCGCGCGGAGCTCGCGCGCGACCGGCCCAAAGATGCGCGTGCCGATGGGCTCGTTCTTCGCGTCGACGAGGACGGCGCTGTTCTGGTCGAAGCGGATCTGCGTGCCGTCGGGGCGGTGCGCCTGCTGCGAGATGCGGACCACGACGGCGCGCGCCGTGTCGCCCTTCTTCACCTTCGAGCCCGCGATCGTCTCCTTGATGGAGACCACGATCACGTCGCCGAGCGAGGCGTAGCGGCGCCGCGAACCGCCGAGCACCTTCACGCACTGCACCAGCTTCGCGCCGGAGTTGTCTGCGACCTCGAGGGTCGTACGCATCTGGATCATGGGCTATTCCTCCAGGAGCGGGCGGGAGATGAGCCGGACGACCTCGAAGCGCTTCTCGCGCGACAGCGGCCGGTGCTCCTGGATCTCGACGCGATCGCCCTTCTTGTACTCGTTGTGCTCGTCGTGGGCCTTGTACTTCTTCCGGGTCTTCACGTACTTCTTGTAGACCGTGTCACGGGCGTAGCGGACGACCTCGACCACGACGGTCTTGTCCATCTTGTCGCTGGTCACCCGGCCGACGAGCTTCCGGCGGAACGAGTGGTTCGTCTTCGCCACGGCGGGCGCCGCGGCCTTCGTTGCCTCTGCCATCACGACCTCTGCTCCTTCGCCTTCGCCGAGAGGATGGTCTTCACGCGGGCGAGATCCTTCTTCGTTCTTGGGATGAGGCTCGTGTCGTCGAGCCGGTTGGTGAAATTCTTGAGCCTGTTCTCGAACAGGGTGCCCCGGAGCTGCTTCTCGAGCGCCTCGAGGTCTTCGACGGACTTTTCGCGGAGGTCTTTCGCCTTCATGTCGATCTCCTTCAGAGCTCCGAGCGCACGAGGAACTTCGTGCGGATGGGGAGCTTGTGCGACGCGAGGCGGAACGCCTCACGCGCGACGGCCTCGGGCACGCCCGAGATCTCGTACATCATCAGCCCGGGCTGCACCTCGGCGGCCCAGAACTCGACGCCACCCTTGCCTCCGCCCATGCGGACCTCGAGCGGCTTCTTGGTGACGGGGCGGTGCGGGAAGACGCGGATCCAGAGCTTCCCGGCGCGCTTCACGTGGCGGGTGATGGCCATACGCGCGGCCTCGATCTGGCGGGCGGTGACGCGGCCGCACTCTCCGGCCTGGAGGCCGAAGTCGCCGAAGGAGACGTCCGATCCGCGGCGCGCGACGCCACGATCGTTTCCCTTCTGCATCTTGCGGTACTTGGTTCGCTTGGGGCTCAGCATCGTCGTTCTCCTTCGTGTCGACTCAGACCGTCGCGGGGCGACGCGCCTTGCGCTGGAGGACCTCGCCCTTGAAGATCCAGACCTTGACGCCGATCGCGCCGTAGTTGGTGTGGGCCTCGGCCACGCCGAACTCGATGTCGGCGCGGAGCGTGTGGAGCGGCACGCGCCCCTCGCGATACGTCTCGACGCGGCTCATCTCGGCGCCGCCGAGGCGACCCGAGCAGCGGATGCGGATGCCCTTGGCGCCGAACTTCATCGAAGTCTGGAGCGCCTTCTTCATCGCGCGGCGGAAGGCGATCCGGCGCTCGAGCTGGGTCGCGACGTTCTCGGCGACGAGCTGCGCGTTGGTCTCGGCCTTGCGGACCTCCTGCACGTCGATGAAGACCTCGTTCTTGGTGAACGACTGGACGCCGGCGAACTTGCTCTCGCCCTTCTGGGCGGTGGTCAGGTTCCCGATCTTCAGGGTCTCGATGCCCTTGCCGCCCTTGCCGATCACCATGCCGGGGCGCGCGGTGAAGACGATGACCTTCGCCTTGTTCGCGGCGCGCTCGACCTCGACGCCCGCGATGTTGGCGTTGAAGAGGAAGTCCTTGACGGCGCGCTTGATGCGGATGTCCTCGTGCAGCCACGTGGTGTACTGCTTGTCTTCGTACCACTTGCTCGTCCACGTCTTGATGACGCCGAGCCGGAAGCCATACGGGTGGGTCTTCTGTCCCATGGGGTTCGTGCTGGAGGGGTGGGTTGTGGGGAGTCGGGTGGTGCCGCCGGATCAGCGAGCGTCGAGCTCGATGACGATGTGAGAGATGCCCTTCTGGATGCGCGTGGCGCGGCCCATCGAGCGGGGGCGCCAGCGGCGCATCCCCTTGTTGGGTCCCTTGTCGACGGTGATCGTCGAGATAAAGAGCGCGTCCACGTTGACGGAGGCGTCCCTCTGCTTGGCGTTGTCGACGGCGCTCTCGAGGAGCTTCAGCACGATCGGCGACGCAGCCTTCTGCGTGAACTGCAGGAGCTGGAGCGCGTCGGCTGCGTCCTTGCCGCGGACGAGGTTGGCGATCATCCGAGCCTTGCGGGGCGAGATGCGCGCGAATCGAGCACTGGCGGTGGCGATCATGGGAGCGGAAGGGTCCTTTCCGTCGGGTGGAGCCCGTACGGAGGGGCGCTCGTCGTACCTCGTGGTCCTGCGGTGCCGTGGGTCCTGCGGGGGGCCCGCTGCGCTGCCCTCGATCCACCTGGTGAGCAGGCGGGGGTGCGCGGTGGGCTGCCCGTCGGCGGCGGTCCGTGGATTCGGGGCCGTTACGAGAGCTTTTTTGTGGGAGCGGCCTCTTAGCAGCGCGCGCTCCGGCTGCGCAAGAAGATTCTTTCGTCGGCGGGTCGATTTTCTTGGAGTGCGGGGCGCGTCGGGCGAGGATACGCGACGCTCATGGTCGACGTCGTCCTCGAAGGCCCAGGGAAGAACGCCCTCTCGATCGCCACGATGCAGCGCGCGCGGGACACCGTCGCGGCGGCGGAGGGCGGGCCCATCCTGCTCACGGGCGCGGGGGACGCGTTCTCGGCGGGGCTCGATCTGAAGGAGCTCGCGCGGCTCGACGACGCAGGGCTCGCGCGGTTCCTCGAGGCGCTCGACGCGCTGGTCGTCGCGCTCTTCACGCACCCGGGGCCCGTCGTCGCCTGGGTGAACGGGCACGCGATCGCGGGGGGGTGTGTGCTCGCGCTGACCGCCGATCTCCGGATCGTCACGGCGGATCCGAAGACGCGCGTCGGGCTGAACGAGACCGCGCTCGGGCTCGTCTTGCCGCCGCGCATCGCGAGGCTCACGGCGGCGCGGCTGCCGCGTCACACGCTCGATCGGGTGCTCCTCGAGGGCGCGTTGCACGCTCCGCGAGAGGCGCTGGCGCTCGGGCTCGTCGACCGCGTCGAAGAGGACGCGGAGTCGGTGGCGCGCGCCTCGCTCGCCCGCCTCGCGGCGCACCCTCGGGACGCGTACGCCGCCACGAAGGCGTCGCTCCGCGCAGGCGTGCTCGATCTCACGGCCGCGGAGGACCACGCCTTCCGCGAGGACGTCGTGCCTCGCTGGATGGAGCGCCGCCCAGCCCTCGTCGCCACGCTGACGAAGAAGTGAGGGCCCCGGCGCCAGGTGACGTCTCCGGGGTCTTCGACGGGGCAGATCGGCCGCCGCGACGTGCGCGGGCGATCATCGCCTCGCCGCCACCGTCAAGCGCATGAGCGCCTCCGAGTGCCGCATGGCGCGACGTGCGCGGGCGGTCATCGCCTCGCCGTCAGGCGGAAGCCCACGAGCGCGGCCCACGCGCCTTCGAGCGCGACGCTCGCGACGGGATTCGCGCAGGACAGCTCATGACGCGGCGGATCGCCCGAGACGATCTCACCGAAGCCCGCGCGGAGGGCGTAGCGCGCGGCGATCTGCCCGGCCTCGCCCGCGGGGACGACGCAGGCGCCGCAGCCCACCCGCGCCTGGCCCGCCTCGCCCACGCCGGGGAGCAAGATCTGCCGGAGGTACCTCGCGCGATCGACCGCCATACGAGCGCGCATCATACCCTCGAACGCCGCGGGCTGCGAGCGCCGCCTCCCATGACGCGGGGGGCGCGGCGCTCCGCGCCCGCGGGCTCCGCGCGCGCACACGCTCGACCTGCGCCCCATCGCGCGACGAGCGGCGCCCCCGTGGACCGCGCCGTACGCGCTCGGGGTGCGAGGCACGCCCTAGCCTAGGCTCGCCTGGGGCGCGGCGGCTCGCTCGAGCCCCGCGCCGTGCGCTCGCCGGGCGATGCGATTAGGCTCGCCGCGCATGTCCTGGCGTGATCGCCTCCTCTGCTCGCTGGTCCTCGTCGTCATGGGGCTTCTCCTCGGCTGCGGTCGCGGGCGCGGCGCGCGCAGCGCCGAGGCCGTCGGGCCCCTCGCGGGCAGCCCGCGCACGGTGCCTGTCGTCCTCTACCTGCTCGAGGGACCGACCGAGGCGGACCGGAACCGCGCGACCGACGACGACGTGCTCACGGCGATCACGCTGTCGAACCAGGTGTTCGCGGACGCGTACGTCCAGTTCTTCGTCCATGACGTCCGTCGCCTGCCGGTGAAGCGCCTCCATCGCAGCGACGACCAGGTCTTCGCCACGTGGGCCGAGGTGGCCGAGGACGCGATCCGCCTCGCGCCCGCGATGGCCCAGGCGGGGTACCGCGCAGACGAGTCCGCTTCGCTGCACGAGTGGCTCATGCAGTCCTTTGCGCGGCTCGAGCCCGACATGGTCCACGTGCTCGTGGTGCCCTTCTGGGGCTCGAAGGGCGTCTCCTCGGGCTCGGCCTGCGCGTCCGCGTACCCACACAACGACGGGCTGTCGTCGCGCGAGCCTCCTCGCGGTCCCGCGTGGGCGACCGATCGATCCCGCATGATCCTCTGTCAGCCGAGCGGAGATCGCCCGGGCAGGCTCCTCGCCACGCTCCCGCACGAGTTTGGTCACTATTTGGGGGGGTTGAACCACACCTTCGACGTCACGAACCAGGCCGCCGCCGCCGTGGCGGACGAGACCTTCGAGGACTCGTGGGATCTCGTGTACGCTCCCGTCGCCACCGGAGGGATCGCGACCTTCGAGGATCGCGCCACGGCCGCTCGAGCCAAGCCGTTCTTGCGACCGCTCGACGAGGACGCAAAGGTGCTCCGGGGCACGGCGTGCAACGTCGAGATCCACCCCACCGGAGGGCACGGAGAGAGGCTCCGGTTCTCGCTCGCGGACACGCCGAAGGCGCTCGGAGGTCTCGCCTTCCTCCCGCGCCGATCGGGCGAGAAGAACGCCATCAACTTGATGAGCTACCTCTACGACACGCCGACGACGACGCCGTGCGACCTTCGGCTCTCGCGCTCGCAGATCCTCCTCCTCCAGAAGAAGATGGCGGAGAAGCGCGGCGCTCGCCACCTGATCGGGACGGTGCCTCGCACGGTCTGGCGCCCCCACCAGTCGTAGCCCGCGCGACGAGCGTCGCAAGGCGCGGGACGCAGCGCTCGGTCCGAGTCCCCGCCGCGAACGCGCCGGCGAGCCGCAAGGACGCGTCGCAGGGCGCGGGACGCAGCGCTCGGTCGCAGAGCGCTGCCATGACCTCGCCCGCGGCAGCGCTCCTCGCCGAGACGACCTCGTCGGGTGCAGGCACCGCCCCGATCCCGCCCTCCCCGAGCTCTTGGTCGCGGGCTCCTCGGCGAGACGACCTCGTCGGGTGCAGGCACGGGCTTCGACCAAGTGCCCCGGGCACGCAGCGGGCGGCGCCGGCTCCGCTCTGCCGTTGACTCTCATGCCCGCCGAGGGCGATACTATGACGATGAAGCGTCCCCCCGTCCTCCCTTCGCTCTTCGCGGTCCTCGCGACCTCCCTCGCCTTCGCGTGCGGCGGCTCCTCCGACGAATCTGACAGCACCCCGGGCGGCAGCTCCGCGGGCACGAGCGCGGCGGGCGCGGGAGGCAAGGGCGCCTCCGCCGGGGCGCCCTCGGCCGGCCACAGCGGCGCGACGGGCGGCTCCCCGACGGCTGGCACCGGTGGCGCGGCGGGCGACGGCGGCTCCACCCCCGGCGCTGGCTACGGCGGCGCGGCGGGCGACGGCGGCTCCACTCCTGGCGCTGGCACCGGCGGCGCGGCGGGCGACGGCGGCTCCACTCCTGGCGCTGGCAACGGCGGCGCAGCGGGCGACGGCGGCTCCACTCCCGGCGCTGGCAACGGCGGCGCGGCGGGCGACGGCGGCTCCACTCCCGGCGCTGGCAATGGCGGCTCCGCGGGTGACGGCGGATCAGCCCAAGGTGGCGCGGGCAATGGTGGCGCGGGCGGTGGCAGCTCGCTCTGCTGCAAGATCAGCTCGGATTGCGGCGATCCGGCCAACTTCGACTGCGTCCAAGGGACCTGCGAGAAGCACGTCGATCCGCCGGCCTGCTGGTTCGACACTGGCTGTGGCAAGGGGGAGATCTGCATCGGGGCCAACGTGTGCCCCTGCGGCGTGAACTGCCTCCTCCCCGACTCGCCCGGCAAGTGCGTACCGAACACCGCGACCGCCTGCTGCAAGATCGACAAGGACTGCAAGGGCGGAGTCTGCGTGAACGGCACCTGCACCCCGGACATCCCGACGCCCCCCAAGTGCTACCGCGACCTCGAGTGCAACAAAGGTCAACACTGCATCGGGGAGAACGTCTGCAAGTGTGATCCCGGCTCGCCCACGCTATGCGGGAAGATCCTCGCCGGCATCTGCGCCGACGGCAACTGCTGCGCGTCGAACGCCGACTGCAACGACAAGTCCGAGTGTGTTCCTGGGAAGAACACGAAGACCGGCGTGTGCAAAGAGCTCCCCCAGGCGGACACCTGCTGGATGGACAGCGACTGCAAGGGCCCGAAGGAGAAGTGCATGGGTGCCGAGGTGTGTGCGTGCGGCTCGAAGTGCTTCGCCCCCGACAAGCCCGGGAAGTGTCTCGTCGCGGACTGAGCGCCGCTCTCCGAGCTCATGCACCCGGCGCCTTCCCCTCCTGGGGACGGGCCGGGCGCCCTTCTTTGGTCATCCGCGCGCCGGCGCGCGCAGATCGAGTCCCCTGGTAAGATGCCGGAAGCTCGCGCTTGCTCGCCCGACGGCCGGACGGCGCGACCCACACGAGCGCGAACGCCTTGCGAGCGCCTCGCGAACGCCTCGCGAACGCCTCGCGAGCGCCTCGCGAGCGCCTCGCG
>CAYNEK010000008.1:21693-81098 GCA_964396175.1 uncultured Polyangiaceae bacterium
AACGCCTCGCGAACGCCTCGCGAACGCCTCGCGAACGCCTCGCGAACGCCTCGCGAACGCCTCGCGGAGCGCGCGAGCAGGCGCGTCCTCACGCCCGATCCCCGCCGCCTGTGCGGTCCGGAAACTCTGCGGCCTGAATTCCGGAAACTCTGCGGTCTCACGCCCGATCCACGCCGACTGAACCATCGTCGCACAGCCCTGTTGCCGCGTGAGGCCAGGTCACGCCATGCTGCACGCAGATGCCAGGACAGCCGCCGCCCCGCCGTCCCGTCGCGGTCGACGCGCTCGACGTCATCCTCGGCTACGCCACGCTCTGCGCCGGCTTCGCGATCTCGGCCGCGCTGGGCGTCTCCAGCAGCGCCCGGCCGCTCAAGTACGTCTTGGCGGTCGCGCTCGTCGCGGCGCTCGGCGCGCGCCGCGCGGTGCTCGGGCCACCTCGCGCAGCGACAGTGCAGAGCAGGACGAGCGCGCTCGGCATCCTCGGCGCGGCGTGCCTCTTGGTCGGGCTGATCCTCGGCAGCTTCGGCGGCTATCTGCTCTTCCAAGCGTACACGACGCGCGCGGGCGAGCCAGAGAGGATCGATCGGGACGCGATCGAGCAGGAGCTCGGGCTTGGGTCCTTTCGAACGTGCACGCGCGACGGCGAACCGGCCCACGGCCGGGCCTGCATGACAGAGGAGGAGCGAGCGCAGGAGGCGCGGGAGGACGCGGCCACGTACGCTGCGGAGCGGGCGCGGCTCGCAGCGGAGGAGGCGGCGCATAGGACCCGGTACTGGCAGCTCACTGGGGTGGGGACGGGGCTCGTCGTGCTCGGAGCCTGGCTCGATCTGCGCAGGGGACGCCGGGGCACGTCGGCGGGATGAGGCGCAGCCCGGAGGGTCACCGAGCCCCTCGTGATCGTCGCCGGCGGCGGCTCCACCTGCGCCGAGCGCGCAGATCGCGGCGAGCACGCCAGGCTCTCTCGACGCTGCGCACGGCACCGTCCTCCCCGCCGCCCCGACGTGGAGCGGACGAGCTTCGCCCCCCACGACGACCACGCCGAGCGCCGTCCTCGGCTGCAAACCAACGCCCCCCGCAGCGCGCCCTCGACGCCGTGGTCTTCAAGGGCACGCGCCAGGCGTCACGACGGGCACCCCCTGCGCTAGGGTGCGGAGGAAGCATCGGTACTCGGCCTTCGGAGGTTCGGTCTGGAAGACGACCTCGTGGCCATCCTCGATCCCGTCCTCGAGGTGCTGGGTCACGACCGCGGTCACCGCGCCGTCCTTCAAGTTGCCTTGCACCGGGAGCGGGCGGGTCTCGCGCCCCACCCAAGGCAAGAGCGACTGGATGGGATCGAAGGAGGCGAGCTCGGGCGCAGAGGCGTCGAGCGGCGTCCCCCCGAGATCGAGGCCAAAGGATAGGGTCGACGCGTTCGCGATGGATGGGAGGATGTAGTGATCCACGATCCCTTGCATCATCAGGACGTGTTTGGGCGCGGCGCCTGGTGGCGGGGCCTCGATGAGCAAGCGCCCGTACGTGGGAGGATCGGCGGCCTCGACCGACCATTGGAAGAAGGACAGGAGCGGGTCGTGTCGGTGCAGGTGGTAGCCCTCGCCGACCAGGCGCAGCAGCACCTCGGCGACGCCGAGCGGTGGGATGGGCTTCTTCTTGTCGAGCACGTTGTGGATGTAGCTGCCGCCCTCCCCCGACAGGAGCAGCGCCCGAAACCGAGGCTCGAAGGCGGCCGCGACGGGCGCGATCGTCGCCCCCATCGAGTGCCCCATGAGCGCCAGCATCCCTGGATCGAAGCGAGCGGACGACGGCGCCCCGTCGCACGATGATGCGTCGATGATCATGGATGCAAGAACCTCGGTCGTCAGCGACAGCTCGAGGGCCGACTGGCGCACGTTGTCCCGCAGCGCGACGGGGTTGGTCACGTTGAACATGAGGAACTGCTCGTCCCCCTTCGTCACGTTGCGGAGGCCGCCGTGCGGACCGTCCACGCTGATCCCTGCCCAGCCTTCGTCCGCGAACTCGCGCGCGGGGCCGCTGCCCGGCGTCACCGCGGGCCCTCCGGGCGTCGCACGCACGCCACGGTCGACGAGCGGCCGGTCCCCTCCCCCGCCCGTCCGGCTGAAGACCACCGTCGGGAACCCCGAGGGCGGCATCGGCTTCCTCGGGATGGTGACGACCACGTTCGCCGTCTCGGTGCGCTGCACGATCGGGGTCCCCGAGGGGTCGACCTCGAAGCCGCCCCCGTCCGGATCGTACGGTGGGTTGCCCGACTGATAGACGGGGAGATCGAGCGTCGTCTGGAACACACAGTATCCGGGGAAGACCTCCTTCGCAGTCCACGGCTCCTTGGGCTTGGGCGTGGGGAGCGAGAGCATGTGGGCGCGGAAGCGCCTGAGCTCGTCCGCGGGATCGCCCGTCTCGAACACCGAGAGCGCCGCGATGCTGGAGGCGGGGACGCCGAGCGCGGCGAGGGATGTGAGCGCGGCTCCGTAGGCGGAGTAGGCCGCATCGGACATCCCGGCGGGGCGGACGCCGCGCGTCATCGCCCAGAGCGCGGGCGAGGGCGCGAGGGAGCGGCCGTCCCCACCGCCAATCGACCGGAGCACCACCGCGGCGTACTGTGCGCCGGGTCGAAGCGGCGTGCCCTGGTAGGGCAAGAGCGCGAGCAGGTTCGGCGCCCCCCACGGGCCGCCGTCCTCCCGAAAGGAGACGTCCACCGGGACACGACGCCCAAACCCGACGGAGCCCTTCGTCGTCTCGACCAGGAAGACGCGCGACGCGGCCGACAGGGACGTCTCGGGCGATGGGAGCTCGGCTGTCTTCGACAGGGGGCCGGAGAGGGGAAAGAAGATCCCGGCGGTGATCGAGGCGCCCCCCTTCGTGGGGAGGAGCGCCAAGACCTTCGGGACGAGCGCCGCCTCGGTGGGGTTCCCGAACGCCGAGAACGAGAGCTCCCCGGACGCGTCGCGCCGCCCGTCGTCGGGGAATGCGGTCGCCCAGAAGCGCGCGTGGTCCGTGTAGTCGGCGAACGCGAAGACGCCCTCCGGGCGATCGACCGGCGGATCGCTCTGCTCCTGGGTGCACGCGAGCGGCGCGAGGATCGACAGGAGCGCGAGCTTCGCACGAGCGGTCATCGAAGGGAGTATAGAGGGATCATGTCGACGGCGTACGCTCGCTGGACCTCGGCCCTCGAGCGCGCGGGTGGCGCCTGGCCGCGAGCGCTCGTCGATCTCGCCGCGGTGCGCGAGAACACCCGGAGGCTCGTCACCCCGGTCCGACGCGCGAACAAGCGCCTCCGCCTCGCGACCAAGTCGCTGCGCTGCCCCGAGCTCGTGGACGCCGTCCGCGCCGAGGCGCCCGACGTCTTCCGCGGGCTCATGGCGTACGACGCGCGCGAGGCCGCCTTCTGGGTGGATCGCGGCGAGCGCGACGTCTTCCTCGCGTACCCGACGCTCCGGCCAGACGCCCTCGCGCTCATCGCGCAGAAGAACCGCGCGGCGACCCTCTCGATCGCCGTCGACGATCTCGCGCAGCTCGACGCCGCCGATCTCGCGGGCCGCGACGCAGGCGTCCCCATCCCGCTCGTCATCGACGTCGACATGTCGCTCCGACCCCTCGGCAGAGGCGTTCACCTCGGCGTCCTGCGGAGCCCGCTCCGAGCGGCGAGGGACGTCGTCGCGCTCGCGCGGGCCATCGCGTCACGACGCGGGGTGCGGTTCCACGGGCTCATGGGCTACGAGGCACAGATCGCGGGGCTCCCCGACGATCAGCCCGACGGGCTCGTGAAGAACCTCGCTCGACGCGCCGTTCGTGTGTCGTCGGGGCCCTACGTCCGGGCGCTGCGCGGCGAGCTCGTCGAGGCGCTCCGGGCCGCGGGCCTCCCGCCGACGCTCGTGAACGGCGGGGGGACGGGCAGCCTCGACGGCTCGTGTGACGATCCGTCACTCACCGAGGTCACCGCAGGCTCTGGCTTCGTCGACTCGCACCTCTTCGACGGCTATCGAGGGCTCGCGCTCGTCCCGGCCCTCGCGTTCGCGCTCGAGGTCGTGCGGCGACCCGGGCCCAGGGTCGTGACCTGCGCGGGCGGAGGCTACGTCGCGTCAGGCAGCACGGGCGTCGACAAGCTCCCCCGGCCCTTCCTCCCCGAGGGGTGTTCGCTGACGTCGATGGAAGGCGCCGGCGAGGTGCAGACGCCCGTGCGTCTCCCTCGTGGCGTCCGGGTCCCCCTCGGCGCACCGATGTTCTTTCGACCGGCGAAGGCAGGCGAGCTCGCGGAGCGATTCGACCGGTATTTTGCCTTCGGCGTCGGCGAGGAGCGCGATCTGCCGACGTACCGCGGGCTCGGCGCTTGGTCCCCGTGATCCGGCCGCCCCACGAGGCGCCGCGCACGCCCCGCCGCGCGGCGCCTCGTCGAGCGTAGGACCGTGGCCTCAGCCGCCCGCGCGGAGGAGCCGCTACCGCTCGCGCGGAGGAGCCGCTACCGCTCGCGCGGAGGAGCCGCTACGAGGGGGGTCCGTGGCCAAGAAGCGCGCGCCAGAGCCCGTCGACGACGATCGCGTGACGTCCCCCGAGATCGCCTCCGGTGACGAGGAGCGCTACGATCGGCTGTTTCGTCCGACGAGCCTCGACGAGTACGTCGGTCAAGATCAGCACCGGGAGAACCTGCGCGTCTTCGTCGAGGCTGCGAGGCGCCGTCGCGAGCCGCTCGATCACGTGCTGCTCTGCGGGCCGCCCGGGCTCGGGAAGACGACGCTCGCGCACATCCTCGCGCGCGAGATGGGCGTGAACCTCCACCTCACGAGCGGCCCCGCCGTAGAGCACAAGGGCGCACTCGCTGGCCTCCTCACGAAGCTCGAGGCGAACGACGTCCTCTTCATCGACGAGATCCACCGGCTCACGCCCGCCGTCGAAGAGAGCCTGTACCCCGCGATCGAGGACTACCAGATCGAGATCATGACGGGCGACGGCCCGTACGCGACGACGCTGCAGCTCCCGCTGAAGCCCTTCACCCTCGTGGGCGCCACGACGCGGACGGGGCTGCTCACCGCGCCGCTCATCAGCCGCTTCGGCTACCTGATGCGGCTCGATTACTACTCGATCGCCGATCTGACGCGCATCATCACGCGGTCGGCGCGGCTGCTGTCGGTGCCCATCGACGAGCCGGGCGCGCGGGCCGTGGCGCGACGCTCGCGCGGCACCCCTCGCATCGCGAACCGCATCCTCCGCCGGGTCCGCGACTTCGCCGAGGTGCGCGGCACGGGGCGCATCGACGAGGCCATCGCCACGACCACCTGCGAGCGCCTCGAGATCGACGCGGCGGGCCTCGACGAGCTCGATCGCCGGATGCTCCGCGTCATCATCGACACCTACGACGGCGGCCCCGTCGGCATCGAGACCATCGCCGCGAGCCTGTCCGAGCCGCGCGACACGCTCGAGGACGTCATCGAGCCGTACCTCTTGCAGCAGGGCTTCCTCGGTCGAACCCCGAGGGGGCGCATCGCGACGAAGAAGGCCTACGAGCACCTCGGCCTCGAGCCGCGCACGGGGCCCGGCTCGGACGGCGGCCAGGGCACGCTCCCGCTCTGAGGCGCGCTCCAGCACACTGCCGGGACGGCGCCCTTCCCCTGGGAAGACACGTGACGCACCGTGATCCGCCAGCGTGTCCAGAGGCACGGCGAGCCGGGTTGGCCCAAGCCGCCCAAGCTAGAGCGCGCAGCCGGGGACGGTGCCCTTCTCCTGGAAGAGCGCGTGGCGCAGCAAGATCCGCTCGCGCGCCCAGAGGCACAGGGAGTCGGGCTGGTACAAGTAGCCAAACTGGTAGATCGTCGGCAGCTCCTGCCGGGTCGTCAGCTCGGCCGTGCGCCCATCGTGCAGCGCCCCGTGCCTGCGCTTCACGATCGCGCGCCCCTTCGCCTCGGCCTCGTCCGCGAGCGCCAGGTGACCGCCGTCCTCGCCCGTGGCCCGGAACGAGGCGAGCGCGAGGTGCAGCTCCGCCACGAAGCGCGACCGCGCCACGTCGATCGCGAAGCCGTCGCGGAGCTCGTCGAGGAAGGGATCGGTCGGGAGCGCGAGCGCCTCGAGCTCGTCGGCGAGCGCCGCGTTCGCGTCCGCGAAGGCGACGAGCCGCGCGATGGTGTCCTCGTGCTCCGCGAAGTCGGCCTCGGGCAGCGCGAGGAGCTCGTCCCACGATGGACGATCGGGCTGACTGATCTTGCCGAGCTTCTTGCCGAGGTCCATGATCTCGTCGCGGCCGGCGAGGTACGGGGCGAGCCTGTGGACGATGAGCGCGTCGTGCTGGAGCTCGGCGAGACCGACGATCTTGTCGGAGAGTCCAGAGATTCCATACGGAGAGAACTGCGCGGCGACCGCGTCGCCGAACGAGCCGGGGAGCTCGACGCCCATGCGGAGCGTCATGACGTCGGTCAGCCAGTAGCCCCACTCCCAGCCCGACGAGAAGAGCACGTGATCGACGAGCGGCGCGCCGCCGAAGGCCTTGCGCTCCTCGTCGATGCGATGGAGATCGAGCCAGCGGGATCGCCCATAGAGCGGCAGATACATCGGGATCGTGTTGTCGAACGAGATCCAGTACGCCGACTCGGGGTGGTAGTTGACGGGCTTGTGCTCCGCGAGCCTGCCCAGCAAGAACTCACGGTGCGTCGAGAAGTCGTCGCATTGGTACGCGCCGCCCGCGTCCTCGAAGAGGTTGTAGTAGAAGACCGTGTGCACCCACGGGAGGACCTCGGGGCGCGCGTACTGCACGAGGAAGTAGTAGAGGACCTCCTTGCCTTGGTACTCGACGGTGAGGTCGCCGCCGACGTGGATGGTGCCGCTCATCGTCATCCCGGGCGCGAGCCGCTGGAGCGCGGCGTACGTCTCGTCGACCCCTCGGATGAAGGCCTCTGGCGGCGCGCTCGAGAACTCCCCGAACGACAGCCCCAGGTGATCGAAGCCCATCCCACGCACGATCGGGGCGAGCGAGGGCTCGAGATCCTCTTCGAAGCCGGGGCTCGGCGTGCGCGCGAGGATCCAGCTCCGTTGCAGGCTCGCGGTGCCGAAGAGCTGGAGCCCGATGCTCGTGCGAACACCGCGCAGGTGCGCGTAGTCGTTGATGGCCTTGGTGTGACGTGACCACGCCGCGTACTGCTCGGGGTCGTCGATGTCGTCGAGGGTCAGCCAGTGGACGAAGTTGCCTCGGTTCTTGACGAGCCAGTCGATGGTGCGCTTCGCGCGGGCGAGGTGATCCTCCCCGGGCATCCAGAAGTCGTACATCGCCTCGATGGGGTGCAGCGTGTGGAGCTGCAGCCCGCGGGTCGTCTGCGTCGGGACGACGAGCCTGCCCTCGGACGGGAGGCTGCCCAGGGAGAGCGCCGAGGGCGCGTGGATCTTCTGCGGGTGGAAGAAGCGGAACCCCATGCCCTCGAGGAGCTCCGAGAGGCCATACTGGAGCCCGAGCGTGCCGCCGGCGTGCACGACGGCCCTGCCCGCCCCCGCGCCGTCGACCCGGTAGCACTCGCCGCAGTCGAGATCGCGGACCAGGGCGACGCGGACGTTCGTCCCGCCGCGCCTCATCAGGCGAACGGGATCGTCCGACGTCCCGACGCCGACGTCGTCGCGCTCGAGCGGCGCGATGTATGCGTCGACGACGGCCTTCGTGTCGGGGGTCGTGAAGATCGCGAGCGGCGCGGACGAGTCGACGTCCCCCCAGACGTCGATCTCGCCTCCGCAGCCCGCGACGAAGGAGAACGAGGCGGCGACGGCGGCGAGGCGCTTCACGCCCGGAGCGTATCAGCGACGATGGTAGGCGACCACGACGTCGGCCACCCGCGCGAGCGCGTCTCCCGAGAGCATCGGATCGATGGGGATCGCGAGGGTCTCCTTGGCGGCCGCCTCCGCCTCGGGGAACTGCCCCTCGCGACCACCCCACGACGCGAACGCCTCCTGCAGATGCATCGGCTGCGGGTAGTAGATCTCGTGGCCGATGCCGTGCTGCGTGAGGTGAGCGCGGAGCCCGTCACGGTCGCGGACCCGGATCACGAACTGGTTGTACACGTGGCGCCGGGCCGGCCCGACCTGAGGGAGCGCGACCGGGCTCTCGTCGGTGGGGCGGAGCGCGTCGACGTCGAACCCAGCGTCGCGGAAGCGCTCGCGGTAGAGGGCCGCGTGCTCCTGACGGCGGCGCGTCCAGCCGTCGAGGTGAGGCAGCTTCGCGCGGACGATCGCCGCCTGGAGCGCGTCGAGGCGGAAGTTGCCGCCGATCGCTCGTGAGAAGTACTTGGGGCGCTGCCCCTGGTTTCGCACGAGCCGCGCCGTCACGGCGAGGGCCGCGTCGTTCGTGACGAGCATGCCGCCGTCGCCCGCGCCGCCGAGGTTCTTGGACGGAAAGAAGGACATGCAGCCAAACGCGCCGAGAGCGCCGCAACGCCGCCCGTCCAGCTCTGCCCCGATCGCCTGCGCGCCGTCCTCGATCACGGGGAGCCCGCGGCGCGACGCGAGCGCGAGGATCGGCCCGAGCTCGGCCATCTGCCCGTAGAGATGGACGGGCAGGATCACCTTCGTTCGTGGGCCGATCGCGGCCTCGAGCGCGGCGGGATCGATGTTGTAGGTGCGCGGCTCGATGTCGACGAACCGCGCCGTCGCACCGAGCCGCGCGACGCACATCGCCGTCGCGACGAAGGTGTACGGCGTCGTCACGACCTCGTCTCCTGGGCCCACGCCGAGCGCCATCAGAGCGACCAGGATGGCGTCGGTGCCGCTCGACACGCCCACGCCGTGCTCGCACCCCGAGTACGCGGCGATCTCGCGCTCGCACGCCTCGACCTCGGGGCCGAGGATGAAGTGCTGCGACGCGAGCACGCGCGCGACCGCGGCGTCGACGTCGGCTTGGATGGACCGATACTGCGCCACGAGATCGAGGAGCGGGATGGATGGGGTCATGGCGTAGTGTCGGGCTCCTGACCGTCGAGGCACACACAGCGCTCGCCGTCGATGCGATACCGGAAGGAAGACTCGGGACAGCGCGCGACACCGTCGGCATCGGGCGCGGGCAGCCTGTGCCCGTGGCGGCTCATCCAACCCTTGCGGACGGCGGGGACGCCAGCCATGAGCGCGTAGTCAGGGACGTCGCCGCGCGTCACGACCGCGCCCGCCGCGACGAAGGCGTAGCGGCCGATGGTGGAGCCACAGACGATGGTCGCGTTCGCTCCGATGGTCGCGCCGCGCCGGACGAGGGTGCGCTGGTACTCGCTCTTGCGCTCGATCGCGCCCCGCGGGTTGATGACGTTGGTGAAGACGCAGGACGGACCGAGGAAGACCTCGGCCTCGATGACGACGCCGGCGTAGAGCGAGACGTTGTTCTGGATCTTCACGTCGTCGCCGATGGTGACGCCAGAGGCGACGAAGACGTTCTGCCCCAGCGAGACGCGCCGCCCGAGGACGGCGTCGCGCATCACGTGGCAGAAGTGCCAGATCTTCGTGCCCTCGCCGACGGTGCAGGGCTCGTCGACGTACGCGCTCGCGTGGATGAAGACGCCGCTCATCGGAGCCTCGGGTGGCAGGTGTCGTCGCGGCGCGCGAGCGGCGCCGTGCGGAGCTGGTGCACGAGCTCGATCGACGTCCGCGCCGCGTCGATGCCGTGGCCGCGCCCGGCGAGGATCTCCTCGTAGACACGCGTGTGCAGATCCGTGAAGCCCTCGGAGAACTCGATCTCCTCGCCGTCGATGGTGATCGAGCGGAAGGTGGTCTTCTTCCCGGGCTCGGGCTCGAAGGGCAGATCGCGATGATCGATCGAGAGGAACCACCGCACCTTCGCGCGCTCGAGCGCCAAGAAGCCGGACATCTTGCGGGCCTCGGCGAGGTGCACGCGCGCCTCCTCGAGCGGCCCGAAGAGCCACACGAGCAAGTCGAAGAAGTGGATCCCGATGTTCGTCGGGATGCCGCCGGACTTCCCGACGTCGCCCTTCCACGAGACGTCGTACCAAGGCCCCCGCGAGGTGATGTAGGTGAGCACGACCTCGTGCCGCCGGTCCGCGGCCTCGGCGAGGAGCCGCTCGCGCAAGGCGACGAGCTTGTCGTGCACGCGGAGCTGGAGGACGGTGTAGACGCGGCGCTGCGTCTCCGCCTCGATGGCGGTGAGCTGGTCGAGGTTCCACGGCGCGATGACGAGCGGCTTCTCGCAGATGACGTCGGCGCCCGCGCGCAGCCCCATCCGGCAGTGCGCGTCGTGCAGGTAGTTCGGCGAGCAGACGGTGAGGTAGTCGATGCGGTGCGCCTCGGGGCCGCGCCGCAGCTTCTCGATGTGCCGATCGAAGCGCTCGACCTCGGTGAAGAAGCGCACGTCGAAGTCGTACGAGTCGAGGATACCGACCGAGTCCTTGGGGTCGACGGCGGCGACGAGGCGGCTCTTCGTGTCGCGGATCGCGCGGAGGTGTCGCGGCGCGATGTAGCCGCCGACGCCGGTCATCGCGAAGTTCTTGGGGCCCATCCGTGAGGTAGCGGACATCGGAGCCTCGCCTC
The DNA here is from genome assembly GCA_964396175.1 of uncultured Polyangiaceae bacterium. Taxonomy (GTDB): domain Bacteria; phylum Myxococcota_A; class Polyangia; order Polyangiales; family Polyangiaceae; genus CAYNEK01. The sequence goes on from CAYNEK010000008.1 coordinate 32,200, forward strand.
TTATCACAGTCCGGCCACGCCTTCGCGAGCCCCCGAGCGCGTCGGAGCTCGGCGCCGACACGGGAGGCGCGGCCCCGGACGACTGGGCGCTGCCGGGGCTCCGGCAGGCCTCCTCGGAGCTCGGCGCCGACACGAGAGGCTCGACCCGGGGACGGATCGCCCATCTCGACTCGTCGTCCGTCTCGAGTCCGATCGGATGTGGGTCAGGCGATCCGCGCGAAGACGGACGCCCATCTCGACTCGTCGTCCGTCTCGAGTCCGATCGGATGTGGGTCAGGCGATCCGCGCGAAGACGGACGCCCATCTCGACTCGTCGTCCGTCTCGAGAGACGCAGCGAGGCGCCCCCGGCTCGTGCCGTACGCCTCGCTGTCCGCTGCTGCTCGGAGCTTCACCCCGAAGGCGTCGCGAGGACGCCCCGAGGTCCGCCGCCGTCAGCCCGCGCTCTTCTTGTGCTCCTTCTTCGCGTGACGACCCTTGCCGCGCGAGCGGAACGCGTCCTTCACGCGCTTCGCCTCGGCCTTCGTGACCGTGCCGTCCTCGACGACCTCGTCGGTCACCTTGTTCACCTTCTCGATGCTCTTCGCGAGCTTGTCGCGCAGCACCTTCGCCCGATCCTCCGGGACCTTCTTCTCGGAGATCCGCTTCTCGACCCGGGCCTTCAGCTTCTCGATGCGACCGTTCACGTCCTTGCGGAAGTCGGCGCCCGCCATGGGGAACTTCCCCTTGTCCTTCCCCTTGCCCTCTGCGGCTGGGTGGTCCTTCGCGGGGTCGGCGGCCGCGACGGCAGGGAGGGAGAGGACGAGGGCCGAGAGGCACAGGGTCGACAGGAGCTTGCGGATCATGGGCGATCTTCCTTTCTTGGGGGGGTACCTCGGGGCGATTGCGTCGGGCCTCGGGGTCTATTGGATCGTACGGCGCCGCGCGCTGGGACTTCCCCGGAGCTTCGCGCGTCGTCCGAGCGGCAGCGGGAGGACGCGCGGGCACGGCACCCCTCAGCGACGCGGGTCACCCGAGGAGGCTCGCGCGCGCTCCCGAGCCCAAGGCGGCCCGCGCGCGGCGCCTCTCGACGACGGGGCCTGCCCGAGGGCTCGCTCACGAGGCCCCGCGGCCTCTGCACAGCTTCGAGGAGCCCGACGTCCGTGCGTGGCCCCAGGGCTCGATCAGGAGAGGTTCTGCGCCTTCGAGATCTCGTCGTACTCTTGGTTGAAGGTGACGAGCTGCTCCTGGACGATGGTCAGGTTGTTCGCGTTCGTCTCGTTCTTGTTCACGCGGCCGAGATCGCGCATCTGCCGGTGGATCTCGTCGAGCTGGTCGCAGATGACGACGAGATCGTCGCGGTTCACCGACGCGCGGCTCTTCCCGGCGAACTTCTCGCGGTAGTCGGCGAACGCGTTGTTCGCCGCGTCGCCGAGCAGGCCCATCAGGTCCTCCATCTTCGTCGTCTCGCGGGCGTTGCGGACCTCGATGAGCTCGAGCCGGTACATGTTGAGGTTCTCCCCGACGATCTTGATGTTGTTCTCGTTGAAGTCGGGCACGCCCTCGAGCTTGGACACCACGCGCATCTGCTCGTCGATCTCCTCGAGGTTCGCGATGACGCGGGCGAGGAGCTGCGGGCGGCGGGAGGCGCGGCTCTTGCCCGCGAAATGCTCGCGATAGAGCGCGAACTGGTCGTTCGCCCGCTGAGCGAGGCCGCCGGCGCGCTCTTCCGTCGTCCCCATCGTGTGGGCGCGCTTCACCTCCTTGGCCTCACCCTCGTACATCGTGAGGTTCTGCCGGACGATGTCGAGGTCGTCCGAGAAGGTCTTGTTCGGCGTGCGGCCGATGATCGCCTTCATGCCGATCTCGATCTTCTTGAGGTCGTCGACCATCTCCTCGATGAGGCGAAGATCGCGGGTCGAGCGGTTCTTCCCGGCGAAGTGGCGGCGGTACTTCGCGAAGGTCAGGTTGGCCACCGTCGCGAAGGGCGCAAATTGATCGGCGCCCGGCACCGGCGTCTTCGCGCGCTGGATGAGATCGCGCTCGGCGACGTAGAGCTTCACCTGCTCATCGACCTGGGCGCGGAGCTCTTGCAGATCCTGCCCCATCGCGGCCGCAGGGATCGCCTGGATGCGCTGGAGCAGCGCCTTCGACTTCGTGATCAGCTCGTCGATGCGAGCGAGGTCGCGCGTCGCGCGCGACTGGCCGGCGAAGTGCTCGGCGTAGAGGTTGTCGATGGCTTCGAGGTCCTTCTGGATGCTTTCGACGAGCGGGCTGGCCATGGGGCCGCCTAGTAAGCACGGCTGGGCGCCCTGTCACCCCAGAAAACCCAATTTGGCTCAGCCCGACGCCCGGACGCTCGCTCGGTCGAAGAGCGACGGGTCGACGGCGACGCCGAGCTTGCGAAGATCCTCGACGAAGCGCGGGACGACCCCCGTCGGCGCGAACGACCCCTCGACGACTCCCGCGGTCGCGCGCTCCACCGAGAAGTGGAACAGATCCCGGACCGTCAACGCCCCGGACTCCACCGGCCCGAGCTCCGAGATCCGCAGCACACGTAGCCGACCGTCGCCGAGCCGGGCAAGCTCGAGCGCGACGTCGAACGACGCGCCGAGCCGCTCCCGCGCGGCGTCCGCGAGGAGCCCCGACCGCCGGATCAGGAGCTCCGAGCCCAGCCTCGCCAGCGCGCGACGGATCGAGCCACCTCGCACGACCGCGAGGAGGCCGCGGTGCGCGTCCGACGCGATGTCGAGCGCCGCCGGGACGAGCTCTCCCGAGAGCGGGCCCACGACCAGCCAGCCTCCGCCCACCTTCGCGGCGTGGGCGAGGAGCGCGGCGCCGGAGGGTCCGTCGTCCAGGAGCGGGACGCTGACCCCCAGCGTCGCCGGCGTGATGGGGTCCCCAGCTGGGTGGACGGCGACGACGCGGTCGGGCTCGTCGCCCGCATGGATGAGCGCCCCGACGAGCGGCGAGACCGACACCGAGGGCGCCGCGACGACGAGCAGGTTGAGCCGCGCCGACACGCACTGGGAGAGGAACGTCCACATCGCCCGGGACACCACGCCGGAGCGCACGGGATCCTCGAGCGCTCCCTCGGCCCGACGGGCGCGCCGCACGAGGAGCACCGGGGACGACGCGCACGGCGGGAGCAGCGCAGAGAGCGCCGCTCCACCGCTCAGCGGGCGCTCGACGACGGCCTCCCCCGCCGTGAGCGGCTGCCGCGCGGAGACCGCGAGCCTCGCCACGAGCCGCGCGACCGAGTCATCGCTCGTCAGGCCCGGCTCCACGGCGGCGGTCACGCCACCTCGTGTGACCCACACCGCCTCGCGGGCGACGTGGATCTCGGAGACGTCTCCGTCCGCGAGGAGCGGGCCCAAGGGCCCCAGCTCGAGCAGCTCACGGCGCGCGTCGAGCGCGAGCGCCTCCGCGTCCACGTCCGGCGGGATCTCCGCGTCGGACCGCAGCGAGACCACCTGCTCACGGATGGCGCGCTCGACGCGCGTGGCGAGCGCCTCTTCGGCCGGAGCCCCCGTCGCGAGCACCCCGAGGTCGATCATCTCGGACACACGGTCGACGAGCGTCGCGAGCGCGAGCCGATGCGCGGAGGTCGAGAGGCTCTCGCGGCGCGGCGGCGGCGTGGGGTTGCGCACCGCGGCGGCTGGCGGCAGCGAGGGAGCCGCAGGCGGCGACATGCCCGGATGAGGCTGCGCCGGCGCCGGAGGAGGCGTGACCGGCTTCAGGTGCGGGACGGGCGCGAGGGGAGGCGCGACGGGCGCGAACGGCGAGGCCCCGAGCATCGCCGTCCCCTTCGGGCCGAAGGCGCCCGCGGGACGCGGAGCTGGAGGCGCGGCTGCGAGCGGATGCCCCTGGGGCGCCAGCCCGTTCGGGTGGGGGGCGTGGGCGGCGTCGTCGGGATCTTGCTCGAGCGGGTAGTGGCTCGGCCCCGGGGACGCGACGGACGACGAGCCCATCTCCGAGGGTGCGCCGTCGCCCTCGAACCGCAGCACGAAGTCCCCAATATACACCTTGTCGCCGTCGCGCACGATGGTCGCCTGGGCGATCTTCCGGCCGTTCACGTAGGTGCCGTTCGTGCTCTTGAGATCGGTGACGACGAAGCGGCCGTCTCGGTACGTGATGCGGACGTGCTTCTTCGAGACGTTGCCCTTTGGGAGGACGAGCTCGTTTCCCTGGACCCGACCGACGCTGATCTCCGATCGATCGAAGACCTCGCGGCGCTCGGCGCCGCCCTTTTCGGCGATGATGACGGTGAACGGCAAGTGGCCTCGTGGGGCCGGGAGGCGTACTGGCTCCGGCCGGCGCGTACGATACACGTCTCTCGCCCTGAAGTGTCAAGCGGACCGTCGTCGCGCCGACGCCTCACGAAGCACATCGCTAAGCGGCCGGCACCACCCGGCGCGCGCTCAGTCGAAGGACCGAACGATCTTGCGGAGCGCGCGCTCGGTCTCGCGCGGCAGCAGGCCCACCGCCACCGACGAGAGCCCAGCGCCTCGGAACACCTGCGCCGTCGCCGCGCGCACCTCGTCCCGCGTGACGGAGAGGAGCTCGTCGATCCGATCCGCTGGTGTCCGCGTGATGTCCGCGAGCTCCGCGAGCCCATGGAACGCCGCGAGATCATCGGGAGAGTCGAGCATCCCGGAGAACGACCACACCGTACGGTCACGAGCCTTGTCGAGCTCCGCCACCGAGGGGCCCTCGTCGCGGAGCCCGTGCAGCAGCTCGAGGATCTCCTGGACGACGAGCACCGACCGGTCGTGCCGCGTCTCGGCGGCGAAGTCGAAGGCGCCGTCGTCGGAGAAGGTCTCGTAGCCCGCGCTGACCGCGTAGCAGAGCCCCTTCAGGTCGCAGACGCGCTCGTAGAGGCGCGTCGACATGCCGTCATCGATGATCCGCAGCAGCATCTCGACGGCGGGCTCGCGCGCGTCGTGCTCGCTCGGCGCGCGGAAGAGGAGCCGCAGATCGGTCTGGCTCGCGTCGCTCTCGACGTACTGGAACCGGGGACGCGCATCGCCTCGGGGCGGGATCGCGGCGGGCGGCACCTGCCGGCGCCCTGGCCGGACCCCGCGGAAGGCGTGGTCGAGCGTCGCCAGCGCCTCGGCGGGGCGCACGGGCCCCGCGAGGGAGAGCGCGAAGTTCGCCGCCGTGTAGTGCCTGCGATGGTGCGCGCGGAGGCGGTCCACGTCGAACCCGGCGAGGTGATCGAGCGTCCCCGTGATTGGCTGCCCCAGCGGATGACCTCCGAAGGCGAGCGCGCGCACGAGGTTGTCGGGATCCACGTCGCGCAGGTCGTCGTCCAGTCCCTCCAGGATCTCCTCGTGGACGATGCGGCGCTCGACGTCGATCGCCGAGAACCTCGGCCGCTGCACCACCTCGGCGAGGAGCCGCGTCCCCTCGGCCCAGGTCTCCCGCGGGAGCGACAGGGTCATCACGCCGTGGTCCGTGGCCGTCGCGGCGTAGAGCGAAGAGCCCAGCCGCTCGAAGGCGAGCGCCTGTTCGTGCGCCGTCTCGTGCAGCCGGTTGCCCCGGTAGATCATGTGCTCGAGAAAATGCGAGAGCCCGTTGTCCGCGAGCGCCTCGAAGCGCGAGCCCACGCGGATGAAGAGCGCGACGGAGACCCGTATCGCCCCTGGGCGATACGCGAGGACCACCGGGATCCCCGCCGAGAGCACGTGCCGCTCGTACGGGAAGCGCGGAAGCTTACGGCGGCCTGGGCGCTGTGCGCGCGCGCGAGCGCCCACGGTCCTCCGCCCGGCGATCACTCGTCCGGGGTCGTGCTCTTGTCGTCTCGGAGCACGTCGGGCAGGAGCTTGATCTCGTTCTTCGCGGCGTCACGGAGGCGAAGGACATACTCTGTCACGGCGTCGTGGCGCTTCTTGGCGAGGAGGATTCGGCTCATCTTGTCGCGCTCCTTCGCGAAGTCCTCGCGCGTGGCCGGCTTCTTCTCGACGAGCTGGACCACGGCGTAGCCCGCGTCGGTGGCGAGCACGTTGGGCGGGACGGCGCCTGGCTTGTCGAGCGCGAAGAGCGCCGCGTTGGCCTCGCCCCGAGCCCCTGGGAACGCGCTGCCCGTGCGGGTCACGCCCGTCGCCGTCTTCACGACGAGCGCGGGCTCCGCGGCCTCGTCGGTGGCCCCCTTGGCCCGGGCGTCGGCGTCGCCCTTCTTCTTCGGGTCCTCGCCCTTCTTCGTCGCCCCCTTGGGCTTCAGCTTCTCGGAGAGCGCGGATGTCGCCTCTTCGAGCGTCTTGCCCGCCGCGACGTCCGCGAGGAGATCCTTCGCGGCCGCCGAGGCGCGGCTCTCGAGCTCGATGGAGAGGAGCGTGTTCCGCGCCCGCTCCCGACGCCACTCGCGCTCGGCGTCCGCGTCCTTCGCGATCGCGTCGAGCTTGAGGACGTGGAACCCGTACTCGGTCTCGATCACGGCCGAGAGCTCCCCTGGCTTCATCGAGAAGGCCGCGTCCTCGAACGGCTTGACCATCATGCCCTTCGCGAAGCAGCCGAGCTCCCCTCCCCGGCTCGCGCTGCCCGGGTCCTCGCTCACCTCGCGCGCGACCTCGGAGAACTTCGCCCCCTTCTCGATGCGCTCGCGCGCGGCCTCGATCTTCTTCCGGGCGGCGTCGCGCTCCTCGGGCTTGGCGCTGTGATCGGCCTTCACGAGGATGTGCCGCGCCCTCCTGCACTCGGTGAATTTGGCCTTCTCCCAGTCCTTGTCGAGCTCGGCCTTCACCTTGGGGTCGTCGAGGTGCTTGTCGATCGCCGCGTCGGTGATCTCGACCGAGCTCGCGAAGGCCGCGCGGTCGATCGTCGTATACTTGAAGGAGACCGTCTCCTTCTCCTGCTGGAAGGCGTCGAACAGCGCCGCGTCGCCCACGCGGACGCGGAGCCGGACGAGATCTCGCACCTCGGCGGCGGTGAGCTCCGCGGTCTGCATCTCGCGCCACTCCTGCTGCGTGCGCGCCACGATGCGGAGCGCCTTGTTGTACTCCTTCTCGTCGAACCGCCCGTCCTTCTTCGTGGGGAGGGTGCGCATCGGGCGATCGGGGTTGAGCTGGAAGGCGACGTACGTGGCGTCGGGCGTCTCGACCCCGAGCGAGATGAGCGCGCTGCCCTCGCGGAGCGAGCGGGAGACCTCGTCGTCCGAGAGGCGGATCCCGAGGCGCTCGGCGTCCAAGAGGAGCAGCTCCCGCTCGACGAGGCCGTCCACGATGACCTTGCGCATCCGGTGACGCTTGCTGTCATCGTCGTCCGAGCGACCGACCGCGAGCCCATACGCCGTCCCGAAGTCTCGGATCGACGCGCAGCGCCCCTTGACCTCGGCGGCGCAGTGGGCGCGCGCCTTCGCCCCACCGTCCGTCTTCGCCGGGTTGAACTGGAGCACGAAGACGACGCCGATCGCGCCGACCAAGAAGCTGTAGACGACGCCCTTTATGCCCTTGCTGCGGAAGACATCCATCGGGGGGGGCGCCGGATAGCATAAGACCGCGAGAAGGGGGATTCCATCGCCTCGCCGCGGCCCGTCCCTCGTGGGACACGCTCGACGTCGCGCGCCCAGGCTCACGCGCGGCGCCCCCCACAGCCGCTCGGCACGCGCCCCCCACGCGCCGCGCCGCGGGCGCGCCTCCGCTCGTGTGCGGGCGCCGCTCGCGGCTCGACGAAGGTGGCACAAGCCGCTCGTCGTCGGGTTCCGATCGACCCGCTTTCGGCTCGAGTTCCTCGTCGCCCGACGAAGGTTACACGAGCCGCTCGGGGTGCGTGTACACGCTCGCCCGCGGCGGCCGGAGGAAGGCGACGAGCGTCACGCCGAGCCGGTCCGCGAGATCGACGGCCAGCGACGACGGCGCCGAGAGCGCCGCGACGACGGGGATGCGCGCGACCGCGGCCTTCTGCACGATCTCGAAGCCCGCCCGCCCCGAGACGAGGAGCACGCGATCCCCCAGCGACGCGCCCGAGAGCGTCCTCGCGCCGATGACCTTGTCCGTCGCGTTGTGCCGCCCGATGTCCTCGTGGAGCACCGAGAGCGCCCCGTCCGCGCCGAAGAGCGCCGCCGCGTGCAGCCCCCCCGTGCGGTCGAAGACGTCCTGCGCCGCACGCATCGCGTCCGGCATCGCGAGCAGCACGGAGGTCGAGACCCGCAGCCCCTCCGGAACCGATCGTACATCCACCGCAATCGACGAGATCGTCGCCTTGCCGCACACGCCGCACGACGCGGTCGAGGCCGACGTCCGCGCGGCACGGCGTGGATCCAGCGCGCCGTCCAGCGTGAGGTCGATGACGTTCGGGCTGGCGTCGATGGCCTTCACGTCGCGCCCGGAGCGCAGCACGCCCTCGGTGAGCAAGAAGCCGACGGCGAGCGCGCGGTCGTCTCCCGGCGTGCGCATCGTCACGGCGAGCGGCTCTCCACCCACGCGGATCTCGAGCGGCTCCTCGACCACGACGTGATCGAAGGACGCCTCCTCGCCCGGGCGGACGACCGCCCTCAGCGCGGTCTTCCTCGCCATCACTCGAGGTGGTGCATGCCGACCGCACCCCGCACCGCGCGCCCACCGCCGTCGGCGACCTTCACGACGCGCACCGCAGAGACCTTGTACTCGGGGCACTTGGTCGCGGCGTCGGTGCACGACGAGGTGAGGAGGTTCACCTTCACCTCGGGGAAATGGAAGGAGAGGAACAGGTTGCCTGGCGCGACGCGGGCGGTCAGCCTCGCGAAGGTCCGCACGGCCCCTCGACGCGACGCGACCTCGACCTCGTCGCCGTCCTCGATCCCGAGCCGCAGCGCGTCCTCGGGGTGGATCTCGGCGAGATCGCTCGGGTGGAGCTCGAGGTTCGCCGTCCGGCGCGTCATCGTCCCCGCGTTGTAGTGCGCGAGCTGCCGCCCCGTGACGAGCACGAAGGGGTAGTCTCGATCGATCTCCTCGCCCGGGGGCGCCCACTCGATGGCGGCGAGCCGCGCCTTGCCGCTCGCGGTACGAAAGCGCCTGCCGTCGGCCTCGCGGTCGACGAAGAGGATGGGTGTGCCCGGGTGCCCCGGGTGAGGCACCGGCCACTGGAGACCGCTCCGCCCGAGCCGCGCGTGCGACACACCCGCGAGATCCGGCGTGAGGCTCGCCATCTCGTCCATCACCTCGGCGGGTGTCCGCGCCGGCATCTCGTAGCCGAGGCGCCGCGAGAGCTCGAGGAGGATGTCTAGATCGGCCCGCGCCTCGCCCGGCGGCTCGACCGCCTCTTGCACGAGCTGGATACGGCGCTCCGCGTTGGTGAAGGTCCCCGTCTTCTCGAGGAAGGTCGAGCCGGGCAGGACCACGTGCGCGAGCTTCGCCGTCTCGGAGAGGAAGATCTCGTGGCACACGAGCAGCTCGAGCGAGCGGAGCGCCGCCTCGACGTGGTGGAGGTTCGGGTCCGTCTGCGCGATGTCCTCGCCGAAGACGTAGAGCCCGCGGAGCTTCCCGGCGAGCGCCGCGTCGAACATCTCGGGCGTCATCAGGCCACGCTCGCGCCGCATCCGGACCCCCCACGCCGCCTCGAAGCGCGAGGCGATCGCGTCGTCGGTGACCGATTGGTACATGGTGAAGGACGTCGGGAGCGCGCCCGAGTCGCTCCCTCCCTGCACGTTGTTCTGCCCGCGGAGCGGGTTGATCCCCGCGCCGGGCTTCCCGAGGTTGCCCGTCAGGATGGCGAGGTTCACGAGCGCCTGGACGCCCGGCGAGCCCTGGGTCTGCTCCGTGATGCCGAGGCCGTAGAAGATCGCCGACGCGCGCGACCTCCCGTAGACCCGCGCCGCCTCGCGCACGAGCGCCGCCGGGACCCCCGTCGTCGGCTCGACCCTCTCGGGAGCGTACCGCTCGACGAAGGCAAAGAACGGCTCCGCGCCCTCGGTCCACTGGGAGAGGAACGCGTGGTCTACGAGATCCTCCTCGATCAGGACGGCGGCGAGCGCGTTGAAGAGCGCGACGTTCGATCCGGGCTTCATCTGGAGGAACACGTCGGCGTACCGCGCGAGCTCGATCCTGCGAGGGTCGGCCACGACGAGCCGCGCGCCCCGGAGCGTCGCCTGCTTCATGCGCGCGCCCACGACGGGGTGCGCCTCGGTCGGGTTCGCCCCCGTGACGAAGAGCACCTCCGCCCGCTCGATGTCATCGAAGCCATTGCTCCCTCCGCTCTGCCCGAGCGAGGCGATGAGCCCAAAGGACGATGGCGAGTGACAGACGCGCGAGCAGTTGTCGACGTTGTGGGTGCCGATGGCCGCGCGCATGAGCTTCTGGAGGACGTAGTTCTCCTCGTTCGTGCAGCGCGACGACGAGATCCCCGCGAGCGCGTCCGGGCCGTGCTCGGCCTTGATGCGAAGGAAGGTCGTGGCCACGAGGTCGAGCGCCTCGTCCCACGACACCTCGCGGAGCCCCGTGGACGTCCGGACGAGCGGGGCCCTCAGCCGCTCCTCGCTGAGGGCGAACTGGTGGGCGAAGCGCCCCTTCACGCAGGTGTGCCCCAGGTTGCTCGGCCCGTCGAGCGCTGGGTCCACCGCGATGACCGCGCCATCGCGCACGTGCGCCTCGAGGCGACAGCCGACCCCACAGTACGCGCAGGTCGTCGTGACCGTCCGGTCCACGCGCGCGTCGAGCCGAAACACGGCCTCGTCGAGGGCGCCGGTCGGGCACGCGGACACGCAGGCGCCACACGAGACGCACGACGACGAGGCGAGCGCCGCGTCGAGCCCCGCGACGATCTTCGTCTCGAAGCCGCGGCCCGCGAACGCGAGCGCGAACGCGCCCTGGAGCTCGTCACACGCGCGCACGCACCGGCCGCACACGATGCACTCGTCGAGGTGCAGCTTGATGTACGGGTGCCGCTCGTCCGGCGGGTGCGCGTGGACCTCCCCGCGGTACCGCGACGTCGAGAGGCCGAAGTGCGCGGCCACGGACGAGAGCTCGTTGCGCGGATCGGGGCGCGTGAGGCGCTCGGCAGGGTAGTCGGAGAGCACCAGCTCGACGACGCCCTTGGCGACCCGGACGGCGCGCTCGTCCCGCGTGTCGACCTTCATCCCAGGGCGGACGAGGGTCGTGCACGCGGCGACCGGACCTCTCGCCCCCTCGACGCCGACCATGCACACCCGGCACGCGCCGAACGGCTCGAGGCGCTCGTCGTCGCAGAGCGTCGGGACGTAGACGCCCTCACGCCGCGCGACGTCGAGGACGGACTCGCCCTCTTCGGCCGACACGACGCGCCCGTCCAGCGTGAGCTCGATCATCGCGCGAGCTCCTCGGGCCAATGACGCACGATCGACGAGATCGCGAGGGGGAGGCCGCTCCCGTGCGCGCACAAGCTGCCGTATCGCATCGTCTCGAGGAGCTCGTCCATCAGCGGGAGATCGAGCGCGCCGTCGAACATCTCGCGCCCGCGCCGCATGCCGAGGCGACAGGGGAAGCATTTGCCGCACGACTCGTCGTCGCCGAAGGCGAAGAGGTGCCGGGCGAGCGCGCGCATGTCGGTCCCCTCGGGGAAGGCCACGATGCCGCCGTGGCCGAGCAGCCCGCCGACCGCGTCGAGCTCCTCGAACCCGAGCGGCGTGTCGAAGAGCGACGCCGGGAGGACCCCTCCCAAAGGGCCGCCGATCTGGGCCGCCTTGATGGGCAAGCCCGACGCGAGCCCCCCCGCGAGATCCTCGAAGACCTCACGCAGCGGCGTCCCGAGCGGGACCTCGTAGAGCCCCGGCCGCGTGAAGAGCGAATTCAGCGACAGCGCCTTCGTACCGCGGCTCCTCCCGACGCCGACCCGCGCGTACGCGTCCCCGCCGTGGCCCGCGATCCAGGGCAGGTTGACGAGGGTCTCCACGTTGTGGACGACGGTCGGCGCCTCGAAGACTCCCCGCTCGGCGGGGTACGGCGGGCGGGCGCTCACCATGCCGCGGAGGCCCTCGATCCCCCGGAGCAGCGACGTCTCTTCGCCCGACACGTACGAGCCCGCCCCCTCGACGACCCGCACCGCGAAGCCCCCGAGGAGCGCCCTCGCCTCGTCGACCGCGCGCCGCACGGCCTCGACGGCGCGCGGGTACTCGCTCCGCACGAAGATCGCCCCGCGGGATGCACCGATCGCGAAGGCCGCGAGCGCCATGCCCTCGAGGACCGCGTGGGGATCCAGCTCGAGCAGCCACTTGTCGATGTAGCTCCCCGGATCGCCCTCGTCCGCGTTGCACACGACCCACCGGTCGGCGCCGGGCGCCGCGGCCGCCGTCCGCCACTTCTGCGCCGTCGAGAAGCCCGCGCCTCCACGACCCCGGAGCATCGAGGTCGCGAGCTCGTCGAGCACCGACGACGGCGAGCGCGTCGCGCGGGCGACGCGGAGGGCCTCGTATGCGCCGCGCTCTCGCGCGCGTCGGAGCGTCGAGGCGTCGGCTCCGCCGACCAGGTTGCGAAGGACGATGGGCACACCACCACGGCTCTCGAAGCGGGGTCGCGGCTCCGGCTCCGCGAGCAGCTGGGCGTCGAGCTCCGCAATCCGCCTCGACGTCGCCCCGTCGATGCCGGCGGCGAGCGTCCGAACGCACGCCTCTGCGCCGCCGCCTCGCTCGAGCATGGCGGCGGGCGCGGCGTGACAGAGGCCGAGGCAGTAGACGGGCTCGAGCGAGACCTCCCCGTCCGCCCGCGTCTCGCCGAGCCGAACCCCGAGCGCAGCCTCGAGGTCGCGCACGTGCCCGTCCCCGCGACTCGCCATGCACGCGGTCCCCACGCACACGCGGACGCGGGTCTTCCCGCGACGCGAGAGCGAGAAATCTCCGTAGTAGGTCGCCACCCCGTAGGCTGCGGCCTCGGGGATCCCGCTCTCCCTCGCGGCGCGAGCGATCGACGCGGGCTCGAGCACGCGGTCTCGCTCCATCGCCTCACGCAGGCGATCGATCACGCTCGGGGTCTCCGCTCCCGAGGAGCGCTTGCGATGCAACGTGGCGAGGTTCCGGCTCACCCGCCCAGTGTACGCCGAGCCCCAGCGTCCAGGCGCGGCGATCGGCGCATCGATGGCGGGCCGTGCTCCCCCACCGAGGGAGCGCCCGTAGGTCCGCCGAGGTGGCGGTCAGCGGTCCGCCACGTCCCAGCGCATACCCGCCGCGCGCAGCCGCTCCGCGAGCGTGGCCCCGAACGCCACCGCCGGCGTCAGGACACCGCCCGGCTTGGAGCCGCGGGTCGCGACGAGCAGGAGGGCGGACTCGCTCAGCATCTTCGCCGTCTCGCCGTAGCCAGGATCGGAGCTCCCTCGGATATGGCACACGGCCGACGGGCGCTCGGCGCCCTCGGTCCACCCGAGCACGTCGATCTCGAAGAAGCCGGCTTCGCGCGTCGCGCGGTCCGGGCCCTGTCCTGGCGCTGGGAGCGCCTTCGCCAGGAGCGCCCGCGTGGGGCGGGTCAGCGCGAGCCCAACCGCCGCGCCGAACCCGAGGGTCACGCCGACGGCTCGCGCGAACCCCGCGGGGCCTCCCCCAGTGCCCATCACCTCCTCGTAGCGGAAGCCCTTGCCGTACGGATGACCGAGCAGGGCATTGGTTCGTCGGACGACGCGCGTGTTGATCGCCGCCATGAGGAAGGGCGCGGTCCAGGTGCCGAGGTCTCGGTCTCGCCCGACGCCCCACGGATCTCCCGCGTCGAGGCCGCGGTCGACGGCGCGATCGGGGATGAGAGCGTAGGGATCGAGGAGGAGCCCCCTCAGGCCAGGCTCGCTGCCGGTGAGCTCCGCGAGCCCGATCATGGACGCCACCGTGCCGCCGCTCACGCCACCGCTCAGTCGCCGCACCACGAGGCGCGCACGAGAGAGGCGCCTGCCCTGCTCGCCGAGGTGCGCGGACAGCAAGAAGACGCCCAGATCGGAGGGGATCGAGTCAAACCCACAGCAGGGGACGAGGCGCGCGCCCGTCCGCGCCGCGCTCGCAGAGCACTCGTCGATGAGCCTCCGCACGAACGGGACCTCCCCGGTGAGGTCGCAGCAGTCCGTGCCCGCCTCGGCGCACGCGCTCGCCAGAAGGAAGCCGTGCTTCACGTAGGGGCCGACCGTCGTGACCACGAGCCCGGTCGCCTCCGCGACCTCCCGGACGCTCGACGCGTCCGACGCGTCGGCCTCGAGGACCGGGAGGCTCGCCAGCGCAGGCGCCGACTTCGCCAGCGCGGTGCGGACAGCCTCGAGCTTCGCGCGGCTGCGACCCGCGAGCGCCCAGCGGAGCCCCTCGGGCGCGTGCGCGGCGAGGTACTCGGCGACCAGCCGCCCGGTGAAGCCGGTTGCCCCAAACAGCACGAGATCGAAGGTGCGCGCCACGAGCCGCCTCATAGCAGCGATCGTCGACACGGGGAGGCTCGGCCCCGCGTGCGCGTAGAATCCCGACGGTGAGGCGCGGGGACCCCGCGGGGCGCGAGGAGCGACGGCGACGGCGGCTCTCCGCGAAGGCGCCGCTGCGATGGCAGACACCAGCGTCCCAGGGGACGCACAACGACGTCGACCGCCGTCTCCATGGCGCGAGCGCGCTCGACGCGCTCGCCGAACGTCCGGGCGTCCTCGCGCTCGCTGTTCGGGCGCGCAGCTTCGAACGCTTGGGGCGTCCTCGCGCTCGCTGTTCGTGCGCGCAGCTTCACGGGCTTGTCGGGACGGCCGCTCCGAGGTAGCCCCGCACTCGGAGTTCCGAAGTGGCGCCTTCCCCCTCGTTCGACCCCGAGTGCCCCGAGGACGAGGAGCCCTCGGCGGGGTTCGACGACGAGCAGAGCGGCGGCTGGTGGACCCCAAAGAGGGTGGTCCTGGGTGGCGTGCTCCTCGCGATCCCGCTCGCCGTCATCGCGGTCGACGTCACGGTCATCGCGCGGTCGTTGTCGAGCAGCGGCAGCGTGCAGCCCGAGCCCACACCCGAGCCCTCCCAGGCCGCCGCCGTCGCGGTCCCCAGCGCCGACCCGGGACAGGACGACACGAGCACCGCCCCACCCCTGGCGGCCCGAACCGAGGACGATCCGCTCGACTGGTCCGAGGACGAGCCCGCGCAGCCGAAGCCGCGGAAGCCCGGCCCACCCCGCGACCCCAAGCGCGCGGCGGCCTCGGTCGAGGACGCGTCGGCGCGGACCTGCTCGACGTCGATCGTGGACGGCCTCAGCCGCCAGATCATCGCGCAGGCTCGGTGCATCGACGCGACCGCCTTCGTCGCCGTCCCGCGGAGGGCGAATCTGGTCGTCGACGACAACGTCTTTTTGCACCTCGACGCGACCGCGAAGGATCGCTTGCTCGAGGTGCTCGACGCCAACAAGGGCCGCACGATGCACGTGCACAGCGCCCTCCGTACGGTCGCGCAGCAGTACCTGCTCCATCGCTGGTCGAAGACCAAGCGCTGTGGGATCCAGCTCGCCACGCCCCCCGGAGAGAGCAACCACGAGTCGGGACTCGCCCTCGACATCTCCGAGCCCGGACTCTGGCGCACGGCGCTCGAGAGCAAGGGCTTCAAGTGGCTCGGGCGCAACGACCCCGTGCACTTCGACTACAAGGCAGGCACGGCGCACAACCGGATCGACGTCCTCGCCTTCCAGCGCCTGTGGAACCGCAACCACCCCGAAGATCCCATCGCGGAGACCGGCAGCTACGACGCCGCGACCGAGGCACGCCTTCGAAAGGCGCCGCCGGCTGGGTTCCCCACGGGGGCGCAGTGTGGCCGCGCGGCGGCAGGGGCCACGGCGGCCGGCGGGCGCGCATCAGGCCGCTGACGTCGAGACGCGCGGCGCCATCGTCGTCCGCCAGCGCGCATCGAGCCACTGACGTCGAGACGCGTGGCGCTATCGTCGTCGGCCAGCGCGCACCGGGCCGCTGACGTCGAGACGCGCGGCGCCATCGTCGTCCGCCAGCGCGCCGGCGCTCACACACCCGACCACGCTCTCTCCAACAGGCCAGCCCCTCTCGAGCGACGACCACGCTCGACGGGGACCCGCACCTCGGAAGAGCTCCTGGGCCTCGACCCAACGACATCGTCCCGGAGTCGGCTCGCGAGCGAACGCCCAGGCGCGGAGCTGAGATCTCGTCTTGTCGGTGCCGCCGAGACGACGCGGAGCCGAAGACCTGTTGCGCGCACGCACGAGGCGGAGCCGAAGACCTGTTGCGCGCACGCACGAAACGGGCGATCTGCGGACCCATGAAGCGCTTCGCTCGGCTCGCCAGCCTCGCCCTCGCGTTCGCCATGCTCCCTGCGTGCAGCAAGGATTCGGCCGGTCCCGGCGGCGCCGCGCCCGCCCAGATCGCGGCGACGCCCGTCCCCGCGCCCGCGGGGCTCGTCGCCGAGCTGTTGGCTCCCAAGCCCGGAGCGCTCTGGGTCAAGCTCCGCGCGCTCGGAGGCCAAAAGCTGAGCCTCGCGCCCGCGTCGCTTCCGGGTGCCCTCGGGCTCTTTCTCGGCTTGCCCGCCGCTGCGGCGGAGCAAGTCGACGCAGAAGCGCCCATGACGGGAGCCTCCGTGATGCAGGCGGAGATGGATATGCCCGTCGTCACGCTCAAGCTGAAGGATCCACCACGCTTCATCGCGGCGGTCTCGGGAACCCCGGAGGCCCGCTACGTGGCGAAGGACGATCCCGCGACCCACGTCACGGTGCTCACCCCGAAGGCGGGCCAGTCCGCGCTCGGGCCTTCGCTCGGCGTGCTGGGCGATCGCCTGCTCATCGCCTACGCCCCCGACGCGCTCCTCCAGGCCGGCCCCTACGCGGCGCGCACCCTGCCGGCGCGAGCCATGCCCGCGGAGGACGCGACGGTCACGTCCTCCCACGACGCGCTCGCGGGGCCGCTCCGCGACCGCGTGAAGAGGTTCTGGGCGGACACCAAGGCGAGCCTCGAGAAGGACGCCAAGGACGCGCGCGCGCAGAAGGGGGAGCCCGACTTCGGGAGCCCGGAGGCCGTCGTCGCGCAGATGGACCAGCAGTTCCAGAGCCTCGACGTGCTCCTCTCGGATCTCGCGGAGGCGCGGACGGTCCTCCAGATCGACGAGTGGGGGCTGCACGTCCGCGCCGTCGTCAAGCCGCTCGCGAAGGACGGCCCCGCCGCCACCGAGCTCGCCGCGCTGACCGTCGGCGATCTCGGCCCGTTGTACGATCTCCCCGCCGACGTGTCCTTCGCCGCGCTCTTCCGCGAGAACCAAGCCGCACGCGAGAAGAACAAGGTGCAGCAGATGCAGAACGTCGACCGCATCTTCGCTGGGAAGCTCTCCGACAAGGACCGGAGCACCGTCCGAGATCTCTACGATCAGTGGTCGAAGGGGCGCGGCGACTGGCTCAGCGTCGGCGGCGGCTTCCGCGGCGGCGTCGGCGTCGTGTACGGCCAGGCGGCCGTCGCCGACGAAGCCCAGCTCGACAAGGCCCTCCGCGGCGTGCTCGGGCTCCCGAAGGTCCCCACGTTCGGCAACATGATCACGTCCCATTTCGGCGACGTCAAGGTCTCGCCCCCAGCGCCTCTCGCCGACCCGAAGGGGACCTTCGTCAAGATCGACAGGACGCCGCCCAGGGAGGTCGACAAGAAGAAGCCGAGCGACAAGGCCACGAAGGACGCGAAGAGCACGCTCGAGCTCGGCTGGTGGTTCGACAAGGCCGGGCTCTCGTACGTGCTCGGCGCCTCGGCGAAGGAGCTCTCGACCGAGCTCACGAAGGGCAAGGACGCGGGCCTGCGGACCGATCCCGAGGTCCGCCGAGCCCTCGAGCTGGTCGACGCCGACAAGGACGCCTCGGTCGCCTTCATGGTCCTGCCGATGCGGCTCCTCCAATCGCTCCTCCTCAAGAAGGCGCCTCCACAGCGCGCCGAGGCGGCGCCGATGCTCCTCGTCCTCGGGCGCTCGAAGGAAGACGGCTACCTGCGCATCGACGCCGCCACCCGCGCCGTCCAGGAGCTCATGAACATCCGCGGGGCGTTCTAGTGGCGCGGCGGGGCTTCGCGAGCGTCGTCCTCGTCACGGGGTATCCGACCTTCCAGGCGCGCGCGCTCGTCGAGCGCATCCTCCGGGACGAGCCCTCGACCCTCGTCTACGCCGTCGTCAAGGGAGCGCTGGCCGACGAGGCTCGCACGGCGCGCGAGGCGCTCTCACGGGAGGAGACCAACCGCCTCGTGCTGCTCGACGGCGACGCGGCCCACATGGACCTCGGCCTGTCCGGGAAGGAGCTCCGGGAGGTCTCGGGTGAGGTCGATCGCATCCACCACGCAGCCGCGATCACCTACCTCGGCGCCGATCGAAAGCTCGCCGAGAGCGTCAACGTGGGCGGGACCCGCGAGATCCTCGAGGTCGCCGGGCTCTGCTCGGGGCTCCGCGTGCTCGTCCACCACTCGACGGCGTTCGTCTCGGGCGATCGCCGTGGGCTCGTCCGCGAAGACGAGCTCGCCGTCGGGCAGGGCTTCCGGAACGTCATCGAGGAGACCCGCGCGCGCGCCGAGAAGCTCGTCGTGGAGGCGCGCGCGCGGCTCCCGATCGCCGTCGTCCGCCCTTCGCTCGTCGTCGGAGACTCGACGAGCGGCGAGATCGATCGGCTCGACGGCCCGTACCTGCTGGTGCTGCTGATCCTGTCTTCTCCGGCGGACTTGGCGCTGCCTCTCCCGGGTCGCGGCGACGTCCCGCTCCACCTCGTGCCCGTCGATCATGTCGCCGCCGTCGCGCACCTCGTCGGCCGAGACGGCGCCTCGAGCGGGCGCACCTACCACGTCGTCGATCCCGAGCCGCTCACGGCGATGGAAGCGTTCGGGCTCGTCGCGCGCGCCGGGGGTCGACGCGGGCCGAGGGCCTTCCTCCCGGCGAACCTGACGCGCACCCTCCTGCACACGCCCGGCCTCGACCGGCTCCTGAAGAGCCCGAGGACCTTCGTCGAGCAGCTCGTCACCGACGTGCGCTACGATCGGACGAACACCGAGCGGCTCCTCGCAGGGACCCGCATCCAGTGCCCGCCCTTCGACTCCTACGTCGAGAGGCTCGTGCACTACGTGAAGGCCCGCGTCGAGGACGAGCGCGAGAAGAAGCGCCACGACGCCGACTCGGACGTGGAGGACCCGCTGTCGTGAAGCGGCCGTCGCGCGACGCGCTCGCCTCGGTGCTCGCGATCGCGCTCTCGGGGCTCGTCGTCCTCACGTGCACCGCGACGAGCCCTCCCGCGCCACGCTCGGTGCCGGTCGCATCGGTCGAAGCCCCCGATCCCTCGACCCTCACCGCCGCGTCCGCGCCCGCGTCGGCGGCGATCCCCGCGTCCGCGTCGGCGTCCGCGTCGGCGACGCGCCCCACGCCGGCGAGCGATCCGTCCGTCGAGCCCGTCGCGTCCGCGGCCGCGCCCGGCGCCCTGCCTCTCCCCCGCTTTCGTGCGGCGGCGAACGCGCTCCTCGCCGGACGCCGCGACGACCACGTGCGCGTCGTGTGGCTGGGCGACTCACACACGGCCGCCGATCTCTGGACGAACACCGTGCGACGCCGGCTGGTCGAGCGCCTCGGCTCGGGTGGGCCCGGCTTCGTCCACATCGGCTGGGGGGACAACAAGTACCGCCACGAGGGCGTCCGCGTCGAGACGACGCTCAAGTGGCAGGTGATCCCACCCAAGTATCCGACGATGGAGAAGGTCTCGGACGGCGTCTTCGGGCTGGGCGGCGTGCGACTCGTCCAGGTCGATCCGGACGCGCGCGCGACCGTCGAGGTGCGCGACGGCGGCCGCGGGGACTCGCTCACCTGGGATCTCGCGTACCGCGAGGCGGGAGAGGCCGCGCTCGCCCTCGCGGCCACCGTCGACGGCGCGGACCAGATCGTCCACGCGCGAGACGACGAGGCGAAGGCTGGTGGTGTCCGTCACCACCGCTTCGTCTCGCGTGGGAGCCAAGGAAAGCTCACGGTCGGCGCGAAGACGGGCGTCGTCCAGCTGATGGGCGTCGTCGTGGAGGGGAAGACCCCGGGGCTCGTGCTCGACACGGTGGGGCTGAACGGCGCGCGCGTGGGCACCTTCCTCGCGAGAGACGAGGCGAGCTGGGTGTCCGAGCTGGCTCGGAGAGAGCCCAACCTCGTCGTCCTCGCCTTCGGGACGAATGAGTCGTCGGATGTCGCGCCCAAGTCCGAGCGGTACGAGGCCGGGATGCGGAGGCTCCTCGCGCGCGTGAAGGCGGCGGCGAGCGACGCCGACTGCCTGGTCATCACGCCGATGGACCGCGGCGGACGAGAGTACGCGCCGCGGCTCGAGATCATCTCGCTCGGGATGGCGACCGCCGCGAGGGGAGCTGGCTGCGCCGTCTGGAGCGCGACCACCGCCATGGGGGGGCCAGGCTCGATGGACGCGTGGTCGCGAGAATCACCGCCCCGCGCCGCCCGAGACGGCGTGCACCTGACGGCGAGGGGCTACGCGTCGCTCGGCAACGCGCTCGCCGATGTCCTCCTGCGCGGGCTCGATGCCCCTCACGAGCCCCTGCCAAGACTCCCATGATAGGCTCGGTGGAGCGCGGCTTCGGCACGCCGCAGGTCCGCTCGGCGCGAGGCTCCACCGCCCCAGCACGGCGGCTCGGGACGGCACGCCGCTCACCCTGCGTCAGGCGTCGGCTACGGCTCGGCGCGAGCGAGCTCGACGACCCTGCGGATGTGGCGGAAGCTCTCCGACCCTCTGAGGAGATAGCCGTTCACGATCATCGTTGGCGTCGCGTTGATCCCAGCCGCCTCGGCGGCGCTGTCCTCGGCCTCGACACCGGATCGATGACGCCGGTCGTCGAGCGCTGCGCGGAAGCGGGGGATATCGAGCCCGGCGTCCCGCGCGTACTCCTCGAGGCGAGCCCGCGAGAGCCCATCCTTCTCCGCCTGGTGGGCGAAGAGAGCGTCGTGCATCGCGAAGAAGCCGCGGGGCCCTGCCTGCGCGAACGCCTCCCGCGCGGCCTCCGCGGCGAGCATCGCGTTCGCGTGGTTCGACAGAGGACGATCGTGCCACACGACGCGGACGTCGTCGCCAAAATGCGCGCGGATCCGCGCGAGCGTCCCGGAGACGCGACGACAGTATGGGCACTCGAAATCCGAGAAGAGCTCGATCGTCACCTTGGCCCGAGCGGGGCCCCAGCTGGGCGCGCCCTCCCGTGCGGGCGGCGCGTCGAGCTTCTTCTCGGGGGGCATCGTCCGCTTGCCGCTCTCGGCCAGGATCGATCGGGGGATCGGCGAGGCCAGCTCCTCGTCGATGACGTCGATGTAGTCGTCCAGCAGCTTCGCCCCGGCGACGCGGACGCCGTTGACGAACACCTGGGGCAGCCCTCCCACGCCGACATCGTCGGCGAGATCGAGCGCTCGCTCCTCTTCCAGGGCGAACCATCGGCCCTCGACGGCACGCGGCACTTCGCCAGGATCCACGTCGACCTCCTTCGAGACGGCGAGGAGCGCGAGATCGTCGAGATCGGGCCCTCGCTGGAACAAGAGCCCCACGGCCCTCTCGAAGGCCGCGTCTCCTCCGCGTCGGCGCGCGAGGCGCGCGAGGGTGGCGGCCTTCTTCCCGGCCTCGTGCTGCTCGCCCGGGACGAGGTGGGTCACCACGCGGACCTTGGGCCCGTAGCGGCGCTCCAGCCGGCCGAGCGTCGCGTGGAGCGACGAACAGGCCTTGCACTCGTGCTCCGTGAAGACGACGAGGGTGACGGCCGCGTCGGCCGGTCCGCGCGCCGGAGCGCTACCATCGACGACCGCCCAGCGCTCTCGCGTGGGCGGAGGAGGCTCGATCCGGAGCGTCCGGCGCGTCGCGTCGCAGCCCGTCCCCATCGCCTGCGCGAGCGACGCGTCGGCCACCGCGCGGAACTCCTCGAACCGCCGCGCACCGACGAGGATCGTCCCATTGACGATCGTGGATGGGGTCCCGCCGAGCGGGAGCCTCGCGGCGAGCGCGAGATGCTCTCGGACGCGCCCCGCGTCGACGCGCTGGTCGAGCTCGTCCCGAAACGCCGCCGTGTCGGAGACCCCCGCCAGCTTCGCCCACTCGATGAGCATGGGCTCCGAGAGCGCGCCTTGATCGCGAAAGATCGCGTCCTGGAAGAGGAAGAACGCCGTCGGCCCTGCGCGCTTCTGCACCATGACGGCCGCCTCGGCCGCGACGCGCGCGAACCGATGGTTCGCGAGGGGGTGGTGCTTGACGACGAGCCGCATGCGCCGTCCGTACGTGTCGAGCATCCTCCGGAGCGTCGCCGTATGGCGTGCGCAGTGGGGACACTCGAGATCGGTGAACTCGACGACGAGCAGGGGCGCATCCGCGGGACCGATCGACGCGTCGTCCTCCGCGACGAGCGGCTCCTTCACGCCGTCGATCCGGCAGTCCTCGCGCGGCGTGGGAGGGGACGGCGCTGCGACGCTGCTCGCGCCCTTCCTCGCGGAGCTGCAGCCTCCGACGACCCCCGCGGTCACGAGCGCGAGGAGCGCTGTCGCGACACCACGCGAGCGCCACGTCACTTGAGGCGTCCGGCCTCGACGCTCGCCACGGTCTCGCGCGCGCCACCGATCAAGGTCCCGTCGACGAAGACCATCGGGAAGGTCGGGAAGCCCGCCCACAGCTTGATGGCGAGCCGCGCCTTCCACCCCGAGAGGTAGCTCCCGTACTCGAGGTAGGTGTGGGCGATGTCCGCCTGCACGAGCGCGCGGCGCGCCTTCTTCACGAAGGGGTTCTGGGCCATGCCGACGACGACGACGTGGTCCTTTTCGACCGCGCGCTCGACCTCGTCGACGACGCTCGGGTGGAGCTGCGCGGTGGCCTCGAGCGCCTCGGGAGAGCACTTCTCGGGCGCGAGCTGGCGACGTGCGGTCATGGCAGGTTCGTCCCATACCACGGCGCGCGAGCCCGCGACGGGCCCGAACCGCGCAGGGCGAGGCCCGCCCACCGAGCGGCGCCGCGCGCATCATCCCAGCGCGAGCGAGAGCCCAGCGCGGCGAGCGACGGGACGACGTCCTCTCGTCGGGGTCGAGTTCACCGCCCTCCCACGGCTCGTCGTCGCGGCCACCGCCCACGCGACGTCGCCATGGGCCCGCGCGGGCGGGTATCATGGGACATGCGTCGCTGGGCCCTCGGTCTCCTTCCGCTCATCACGCTCGCCTGCTCTGGCGCAGAGGACGACGGCCCGAGCCGCGTGAAGATCGAGGTCGTCCACGAAGGCGGAGGCGCCGGAGGAGGTCGCGGGGGCAGCTCGTCCGGCGCCGCGGGGCAGCACCAAGGCGGCGCGAACGGCGGCGGCGCCGGGGGCGCTGGCTTCGCTGGGGCGACGTCCGGTGGAGGCGCGGCGGGCGCGGCCGCGGGCGCCGGCGGTGCCGCGAGCGCCGGCGGTGCCGCGAGCGCAGGGACGGGAGGGGCTGCGGGCGCAGGCGCGGGCGCGAGCGGCGCGGGCGCGGGAAGCGCCGGCGCCGGGGGCGCGGGCCCCGGACCCGTGCTCTCCGACTGGCACCTCTCCGGTCGGACGCTGGCATCCCCCGGCGGGCCCCAATTCGCCTGGTCGGGGGTATCCGTGACGACCACGTTCCACGGCAGCGGGCTCACCGTCACGCTCGAGGACACGTCGAGCACGACCGACTTCGAGGTCGTGGTGGACGGCACGCGGCTCGCGCAGAACAAGATCGAGCTCATCGCAGGCAAGCACAGCTACCCCGTGGTCACGGGCCTCGCGCAGGGCACACACACGGCCACCATCCACCGCCGCACCGAGGGGAGCTACGGGGCGACGACCTTCGGGGGCTTCACCGTGACGGGCGGCGCCCTCGTCCCGACGCCGTCTCCGTTCGCTCACCGGATCGAGTTCATCGGTGACTCGATCACCGCTGGCTACGGGGCCGAGTGCACCTCGGCGAACGAGCCCTTCTCCACCCAGACGGAGAACCACTACCTGACCTACGGGGCCATCGCGGCGCGGGCCGTCGGCGCGGACGGACACTACATCGCCTGGTCCGGGAAGGGGCTCATCAAAAATTATGGCAAGGACACCTCCCCCCGCATGCCCGAGCTCTGGGAGCGCACCCTGGCGCCCGCGGCGTCCCCCGCGTGGGACTTCTCCTCGTGGCGCGCGGAGGTCGTCGTCATCAACCTCGGGACCAACGACTGGAACGCCTCGCCCCCCGTCGAGCCCAGCGCCTTCGCGAAGGCGTACGCCTCGCTCGTCGACGAGATCGCTGCGAGGTATCCCGGCGTCATCGTGTTCGGCGTCGGCAACGCCCTCGTCGGGAAGGCGCACACGCAGGCCGTGAAGGGGGTGATGCAAGGATACGGTCTCCCGACCCGCCGCTACGTGGAGTTCGCGATCCACGCTGGCGAGGGGATCTCCTGTCAACACCCCTCCGCGGCGACCCACGCGAGGTGGGGGCAGGAGCTCACCGCGGCGATCAAGGCGGCGACGGGCTGGTAGCGCTCGTCAGACCACCGCATCCACGCGGGCCCCGGTGACACCGCGGCGATCGAGGCGGCGACGGGCTGGTCGCGCTCGTCAGGCCATCGCATCCACGCGGGCCCCGGCGACACCGCGGAGATCAAGGCGGCGACGGGCTGGTCGCGCCTTGCTTCCCAGAGGGGACCGGCAGCCGCGTCGCGTCCATCCAGAGCCCGTCCATGTCGTAGAGAGCGCGCGCCTCGCCCTGGAACACGTGGACGACCACGTCACCGTAGTCCATGAGCACCCACTGCGCGTGGGCCATCCCCTCGACGCTCTGCGGGCGCTCGCCCTTCTGCTTGAGCTCGGCCTCGATGCCCTGGACGAGGGCCGCGACGTGGCGATCCGAGGTGCCGCTCATCAGCACGAGGTAGTCCGCGTAGTCGACGCGCCCCTGCACGTCGACGATGTTGACGTCGAGCGCCTTCTTCTCGAGCCCCGCCGTCGCCGCGTCGAGCGCGAGCCGGCGCGCCGCGGCGACCGCCTTCGACTCCTCGCGCCCGGGCAGGTGGCGCGAGGAGCGCGCGCTCGGCGGCGTGGACTCCGTCGGTCGCGCCTTGGGGGGCGCCACGACCCGAGGCGCCCTCGTCGCCTGAGCTTCGCGCTCGAGCTTGGCGGGGCGCGACGCGGGCTTCTTCGCGCTCGGCTTCGAGGGGTGCGGGCTCCTGTGGGACGACGACAGCATCGTCTTCTGGGCGGGGGGGGGCGTCTTCTTGGTGGCCATCGGGATCCAGATCAGCCTCTCGTCTGGCCGCTCCCATACACGATCCACTTCGCGCTCGTCAGGTGGACCGCGCCCATCGGCCCAAAGGCGTGGAGCTTCGAGGTCGAGATGCCGATCTCCGCGCCGAGCCCGAGCTCCCCTCCGTCGTTGAAGCGCGTCGAGGCGTTCACGAGGACGCAGCTCGCGTCGACCTCGCGGACGAAGCGCTGCGCCCGCTCGTGGTCGCGCGTCACGATCGCCTCGGTGTGCGCGGAGCCATGCGAGGCGATGAAGTCGAGCGCCTCGTCGAAGGCCCCGACCACCTTCATGGTGAGCACGAGGCCGAGGTGCTCTCGGCCGAAGTCCGCGTCGCCCGCCGGGGTGACGCCGGGCGCGAGCGCGGCCGTGCGGGGACAGCCGCGGACCTCGACCCCGTGGGCCCTCAACGTCGCCACGATCCCAGGGATCCACGCCGCGGCCTCCGCCTCGTGGACGAGGCAGCACTCGGTGGCGTTGCACGTACCAGGGCGCTGGGTCTTACCATTCAAGAGGAGGCGCTCGGCCATGTCGCGATCGCAGCCCTCGTCGACATAGAGGTGACAAACGCCCTGGAAGTGCTGGATCACCGGGACGCGCGCGTGCTCCGTGACGAAGCGGATGAGCCCCACGCCGCCGCGCGGGATGACGAGATCGATCGTCCCGGTCAGCGAGAGGAGCGCGCGCGTCTCGTCTCGATCGAGCGGCGGCACGACGACGACGGCGTCCTCGGGCAGCCCCACCGCAGCGATCGCCCCCTGCACCACCTCGCCGAGGATCGCGTTGGACGCCCGCGCGTCCGATCCTCCACGGAGGAGCACGGCGTTGCCGCTCTTCAGCGCGAGGGCGGCCGCGTCCACCGTGACGTTGGGGCGCGCCTCGTAGATCATCGCGACGAGCCCCAGCGGGATGCGCACCTGCCCCGCGAGGAGGTCGTTCGGAAGCCGGCGCATCCCGAGCACCTCCCCGAGCGGATCGGGCTGCGCCACGATCTCGCGCACGGCCCCGGCGAGCGCCGCGATCCGGCTCGGATCGAGCCGGAGCCTGTCGACGAGCGGCTCCTCGGCGCCGGCGGCGCGGGCTCGCGCGACGTCCTCTTCGTTCGCCCGGAGGATCTCGGGCGCGCGCCGCTCCACCTCGTCCGCGATCCGCAGCAGGGCGGCTCTGCGCACCGCGGGCGACGAGCGCGCGACCTCTCGCGACGCGGCCTTGGCGCGCCGCGCCAGCGCACCCACGTCGATCACGCGGACCTCTTGCGGGCCCGACGCGCCGCGAGGCCGATCAAGGCGAGGAGCCCCACGACGCCGACCCCGTCGTCGCTCGACGAGGTCGCGCAGCCACAGCCGCCGCTCGACGCGTCCTCGGGGACGTCCTGTGCCTGCGGCGCATGAGAGCCGCCCTTCCCACCTCCACCGGCCTTCCCGGCCGATGGGGTCGCCCCGCCCAGCCCAGCGCCAGCGACGCCCGAGCCGCCCGTCCCGCCCCCGAGCGGTGAGCCGCCCACGCCGGCCCCGCCGCCCGCGCCGCCCTGCCCCGTCTTCGTCACGCACTTGCCCTCGCTGCAGGCCTGCCCCTCGGGGCACTTGGCGCCCACGCACGGATCCTGGCACTTCCCCGCGACGCAGACCGTGTTGCCCGAGCACGTCATCGCCTCGCACCCGGCGTCCACACACTTCCCGGAGGCGGCGCAGGCCTTCCCGTTCGGGCAATTGCCGCAGCCGCACTTGTCCTTGCAGACGCCGCCCTCGCAGACCGACTGCGCGTCGCACTTCACGCCTTCGCACGGGTCGACGCACAGATCGTCACGGCACGATTGCCCCGCCGGACAGGTGACCCCCTGGCACGGGGTCTTGCACACCCCCACCTTACACACACTGCCGGTCGGACACGTCTTGCCGATGCATTTTTCGTCGACGCACAAGCCCGACTTGTCGTCGCAGCCGAAGCCGTCTGGGCACTTGAATTCGCCCGTCGAGCACCCGCCGACACAGTTCCCCTGGAAGCAGACGAAGTTCTTCGGGCACAGCCCCTCACCGTCGTCCACGACGCCGTTGCAGTCGTCGTCGATCGCGTTGCACTTCTCGGGGCCCTTCTGCCCGAGCGGGAGGCACGCGAGCTTGCCGTTCTGACACTGGGTGACGCCCTGCGCGCAGACGCCCTTCTGTCCCGTGTCGCATGACTCACCCCCACCGGAGCACGAGATCCCCTCGACCCGCGTGAGCAGGTCCTCGAAGTCGTTGTCGCCGCCCCCGTGGAGATCCTCCCAGCCGAAGTAGAAGGCCTTGGGGTACTTCTTCGAGTCGAGGACGACGAGGTGGATGTAGCTGTTCGCCCCCTGGTTGTCGTCATTGTACTGGGGCTCGGAGTAGTAGAGATACCCGAGCGTCGCCGGATCGGGGCCGTTGGGGCCAAAGGAGACGCAGTTGGGAGGGATCTTGTCCTGGGTCGTCGCCATGAAGAAGCCGATCTTCCCGCCCTTGTACGCGGGGTCCGTCTTGATGTTCAGCGTCTTGGTCGTCCCGACTCCATCCTTGCAGCCCAGGAACTCGTGGAGATCGGACGACGCGGGCTTCTGGCCGGTGACGTTGTACCAGCCGAAGCTGTTGATCTGCCCTCCCCCGCGCGCGATCACCTTGAAGGTCAGGCTGCACGTCGGATCGAAGGTCTGCGGCGTGATGGCCACGGCGCTCGCCGGATCGATCGCCTCCCCCTCGCCGTCGAGGTACGATTTGAGGTTGCCGTTCGACGGGATGGGCGATCCATCGGGCTGCGTCAGCGCGAAGGCCGTGGTGGCGGCGAGCGAGGTGAGGGCGAAGGCGAGGACCGAGCGGCGCACCATGCTCGAGAGTTTACGCGGAGACGCCGCGCAGGGCCCCACCAAAATGCGGGCGTGCGCAGCCGATCCCCCCGGCGGTCGACGGCTGGGCCCCAGCGCGCGGAGCCACGACGAAGGACCGGCCCGCGGGAGCCTAGCGGAGACCGCGGCGCTTCATCAGCGCCTCCGCGTGGACCTGATCGTCCTTGTAGTTGGAGCAGAGCACGACCATCGCGAGGTTCACGAGCAGGCGCGTCGCCTGCTCTCGCAGGGCGGAGTCGATGTCGAAGACGTGGGTCCCGCTCGCGTCGCGGGCGATGGCGCCGAGCACATCGTGAGACGAGAAGAGGACGCTCGCGCTCCCCGCGCGCAGGATCGCGTCGAGCTTGTCCGGCCCTTCGACCCGCCCCACGGGCCGCTTCACCAGATAGAACGAGTGATAGAGCACGTGCGTCTCGGGGAGCGCGACGACCCCCGACTCGGGCAGGACACGCGCCACCTCGCGGCGCGCGTCCTTGCCGAAGGCGCCGCTGCCAGGCTCTCGATCATCGACGAACAAAACGCCCCCGATGAGCAAGAATTTGCGGAGCGTCGCGATCTCACGCGTGGAGAGCGGCGCGATCGCGCCGGCCCCGGACCACACCAAGAACGGCTCGGCGAGGACGCTCGACGCCTCGGCGGGGACGGTCCTCGGGACCGCGCGGGACGGCGCGTTCGTGCGCTCGCGGAGCTCACGGCTCCACGCCGCGGGCGCGCGCTGCCGAGGACCATCCCACTTCGCGCTGCCGGTGAGCAAGATGCGCGGGTGGAACGCGCCCTCGTCACCGAACGCGCGAGCCGCAGGGGCGGCGGCGAGCGCGGCGAGGCCCGACAGCACGGCGCGACGGGACGGGCTCAATCGAGCTCCTCCACGCTCCAGACGCCCTGCGCGCGCCGGAGCCGCACCGAGTGACCGCTCGGCGTGACGACGAGCGCGCGATCTCCCTCGACGCGCACGTCGAGCTGCGACGGCACCGCGAGATCGCGGAGGAGCCCGGACAGATCTCGCCGCGCGGCCTCGCGGGTCTCGCGCGTGAGGACCCCCGCGAGCGGCTCGAGCTCCGCGCGGAGCAGGGCCCGACGGAGCGCGGCGAGCGCCTGCCGCGGTGACGCCGCGGCCGGTGGGAGGCCGTCCACCCGCGTCACCGTGAAGCGCCCTCCCTCGAGCGACAGGGTCACCGTGTCCCCGTCGTCGAAGGCGATCTTCGCCTCGGTCTTGCGCGAGGCGTCCTTCGCGGCGGCCCCGGCGGCGAGATCGCGGAGCTCGTCCTTCGCGTCCGAGACGGCGCGGCGCGTCCCCTCTCGGCCCAGCCGCTCCTGGCTCCGCGTCGTCATGAGTCCATAGAGGGCGTCCGCGTCGCCGGCGCGGGCCGCGGCCTCGTAGGCGTCGAGCGCAGGCTTGGGGTCCGGGACGCGCCCCGCGGCGCACCCCGCCAGGACGGGGACCACGGAGAGCAGAGGGAGGCCACGCCGCACGCCCCGAGCCTCTACCACGGCGAGCGCACGGGAGATCGTCGCCGTGGACTTCAGGAGTCGACCTCGTCCACGACCGTGTGCACCGAGCCCGCGCGCTCGCGCTTGGCCCGGTACATGGCGCGATCCGCCCCCTCGATGACATCGCGAGCGCGACGTGGCGGCGACTCGAAGGTCACCGCCCCGACGCTGACCGAGACGCCCGCGTGCAGCGCCTCGAGCGCGCGGTCGAGATCCGCGAGGCGCCCCTTCGCCGCGGCGCTCCCCGCGCCCACCATCAGGAGCCCAAACTCGTCCCCGCCGAGCCTCACGACGGCGTCCCCACGGCGCACGGATCGCCGCAGCGCCCCGCCCACCTCGGCGAGCACGGTGTCACCGTGAGCGTGCCCAAACTTGTCATTGTGAGCCTTGAAGTCGTCGACGTCCACGAACACCATCGTCAGCGGGCTCCCATCGCGAAGGGCGTCCCCGAGGACGAGCTCGAAGGCGCGACGGTTCAGGAGCCCGGTGAGCGGATCCGACTCGGCGAGCTGGACCTGCTTGTCGAACTGCGCGCGGAGCGCATCGAGCAGGAGGCCGACCCCGACGAAGACGGCGAGCTCGGTGATCGAGTTCCACGCGAAGACGCCGGGCCGTCGCGGCGCGTGGCCGCCCATCCGGACGACGGCGCTCAGCGAGGCGGACAGCAGGGCGACCGCGAGACCCGCGCGCCGCCCCACGGCCCACGCGGCGAGCCCGACCGGGCCGAGGTAGAGCAGGGTGCACGCCACGTCCGCCCCGGTCGCGACGTCCACCCCGTAGACGGCCCCCACGAGCAACACGGAGAGCGCGGTGAGATGGGGGGCCCAGCGGCGCAGGGAGGGACGCGTCCCTCGAGCAGGATCGGGCGCGATCGGGGCGGACGCCATGGCGACGATGGATCCCTATCGCGTGCCGAAGCGGCCGCAAGCTGCCTCGGCGCTTCTTCAGGAACCGCTTCACCGAGCCGTCCGCCGCGCGAGAGCCACCGCGTCCGCCGGAACCGCCTCGGCGCTCGTTCACAGATCGCTTCGCGGAGCCGTCCGCTCCGTGAGGAAGGTCGCGGCGTCCGCGGGAGCCGCCCCGGCGCCTCGTCAGGGGGCGCTTCGCCGAGCCGTCCGCTCCGCCAGGAAGGTCGCGACGTCCGCGGGGGTCGTGCCGGGCCCGAAGCCGCCGTCGAAGCCCAGCTCGAGCGCGAGCTTGTGATCGATGCGAGGCCCTCCGAGCAGGAGCGTGAAGCGCGCGCGCTCCCCCCGCTCCTCGAGCAGCTCGACGAGCGCGCGCGCGTTCTCCTTGTGGCAATTTCGCTGGGTGATGACCTGGGAGACGAGGATCGCGTCGGCGCCGAGGGCGCCCGCCCGCGCGACGAGCTCCATGTTCTCGACCTGGGCGCCGAGGTTGTGCGCGGCGAAGCATTTGTAGCTCTCGAGGCCCTTGTCCCCGGCGTAGCCTTTGTAGTTGAGGATCGCGTCGATGCCGACGGTGTGCGCATCGCTCCCGGTGCACGCGCCCACGACGACGAGCGGCCTCCCGAGACCTCCGAGGATCCGCCGCTCGATCTCGTCGCGGGAGAGTCGGCCGCTCGTCACCTCGGCGACCTCGATGGCGTCGAAGTCGACCGCGTGCTTCGACGCGCCGTACACGACGAAGTACGCGAAGCCGGGCGCCGCCTCCTCCATCGCGGCGACGAGCGGCTCGGACAGCCCGTGCGCTTCGGCGAAGCGCTTGGCCGCCTCGCGGGCGCGAGCGCCCGGTCCGACCGGCAGCGTGAACGTCAGCTGGACCATGCCGTCCCCGGAGCGATCACCGTAGGCACGCAGCAGCTTCGTCATCGCGAGCCCCGCTCCGCGGCGAGAGAGGTGCGCACCGGCGAGGCGGACACGACGCACGGGAAGGCTCGGGGAGATCGGGACATCACGGCGCTCACAGCGGGATGTTGCCGTGCTTCTTCTTGGGGTTCGAGTCTCGCTTGTCCTTCAGGAGCTCCAGCGTCTGGGCCACGCGCTTGCGGAGGAGCCGCGGGCGCAGCACCTCGTCCACGAAGCCGAGCTCCGCAGCCTTGTAAGGGTTGGCGAATTTCTCGCGGTAGTCGGTGACGAACTCGGCCTTCGCGGCGGCCGGATCGGCGGCCTTCTCGATCTCGCCTTTGTAGATGATGTTGACGGCGCCATCGGGACCCATCACGGCTATCTCCGCCGTCGGGAACGCGAAGTTCGCGTCCGCGCGGATGTGCTTCGACGCCATGACGTCGTACGCGCCGCCGTACGCCTTGCGGGTGATCACCGTGATCTTCGGGACCGTCGCCTCGGCGAAAGCGAAGAGGAGCTTCGCGCCATGGGTGATGATCCCGCCGTACTCTTGCTGGACCCCCGGGAGGAAGCCCGGGACGTCGACGAAGGTGACGAGGGGGATGTGGAAGCAGTCGCAGAAGCGCACGAAGCGCGCTGCCTTGATGCTCGCGTCGATGTCGAGGCAGCCCGCGAGGAACATCGGCTGGTTCGCCACGATCCCGACGGGGCGCCCCCCGATGCGAGCAAAGCCGACGACGATGTTCTGCGCCCAGCGCTCGTGGATCTCGAAGAGATCTCCCCGGTCGACGGCGAGCCGGACCACGTCGCGGATGTCATACGGCTTGTTGGAGTCGAGCGGCACGAGCGTGTCGAGCTCGGGGATCTCGCGATCGACCGGATCGTCGCACGGGGTGCGCGGCGGATCCTCGGCGTTGTTCTGCGGCAAGAAGGACAAGAGCTCCCGGATCTGCGCGATGCACGCCTTGTCGTCCTCCGCCGTCTTGTGACAGACGCCGCTCTTCGACGCGTGCGCCGCGGCGCCACCGAGCTCTTCCTTGGTCACGTCCTCGTGCGTGACCGCCTTGATGACGTCCGGCCCCGTGATGAACATGTACGAGCTGCCCTCGACCATGAACACGAAGTCCGTGATGGACGGCGAGTAGACCGCGCCGCCCGCGCAGGGCCCCATG
This sequence comes from uncultured Polyangiaceae bacterium, assembly GCA_964396175.1. Classification (GTDB taxonomy): domain Bacteria; phylum Myxococcota_A; class Polyangia; order Polyangiales; family Polyangiaceae; genus CAYNEK01. Next base: position 64,607 of record CAYNEK010000008.1, read on the forward strand.
ATCGCGCTCACCTGCGGGACGACCCCCGACGCGAGCGTGTTCCGCAAGAAGATGTCCGCATAGCCGGCGAGGCTCACGACGCCCTCCTGGATGCGCGCGCCGCCCGAGTCGTTGAGCCCGACGACGGGCACGCCGATCTTCATCGCGAGGTCCATCACCTTGCAGATCTTCTGCGCGTACGCGCCCGAGAGCGAGCCACCGAACACCGTGAAATCCTGGGCGAAGACGCACACCCTCCGCCCGTCGACGGTGCCGTGACCCGTGACGACGCCGTCGCCGAGCACCTTGTGCTCCTCCATCCCGAAGTCCCCGCACCCGTGCGTGACGAACGCCCCCGTCTCGACGAACGAGCCCGGATCGAGCAAGAGATCGACGCGCTCGCGCGCCGTGAGCTTTCCGCCGGCGTGCTGCTTCTTCACGCGGGCCTCGCCGCCGCCCTCCTTCGCGAGGGCTTCCATCTTGTCGAGCAGCGCGAGGGGATCGTGAGCCTTCGGCATCGGGGCGGCCTGCTACCACGACGCGGCCCGGGTGAGGAGCCGCGGACTTCGACGCTCCGCGGGCCTCGCGCCGGGCGTGCTACCATCACTCGACGTGCAGCCTGGACCCGTCCTGGTCGTCGACGATGACGCCGTGAGCCGCCTGATGCTCACGACCGCGCTCACGGGCGTGTGGAGCCGGGTCACCGTGGCCGCGTCCGGCCGTGAGGCGCTCGCGGCCATCGAGCGCGAGGTCCCGTCGGTCGTGGTGCTCGACCTGGTGATGCCTGCGCCCGACGGCTACGAGGTCCTCCGGGCGATCCGCGGGCGACCGACCACGACCAACGTGCCCGTGATCGTGCTGACGGCGCACGAGGGCGAGGAGGAGATCTCCCGGGCGTTCGCGGCCGGAGCGGACGATTTCCTCCGCAAGCCGTGCCGTCCCTTCGAGCTCGTCGCGCGCATCCGCGATCGCCTGCGGCAGCGCGAGTACGTCGACGAGCTCGCGCGCCGCGAGCGGAGCCGCGCCATCGTGCTCGAGCTCTCCCAGGCGCTGTCGTCGTCCCTGGACGCGCACACGATCTTGCGCACCGTCGTCGAGCGCGCGGCCGAGATCACGGAGGCGACCCGCGCCTCGCTCGTGCTCGCGAAGGATGGGGACGCCCACGGCTTCGTCGTCGCCTCGAGCGATGCCCCGGACATCACCGATCTCACGCTCGATCTCGCGAAGTACCCCGAGCTCCAGCAGGCGCTGCGGCAGGCCGAGCCCGTCGTGCTCGGAGACGCACGCGACATGCCTGCCAAGGAGGGCGCGACGCCTCTCCCTTACGGCGCGGCGGCCCTCGTCCCGATCGTCTTCGAGGGCGAGCACCTCGGCGTCCTCTTCCTGCGCCGCCGCGAGACGAAGCCGTTCGAGCAGACGGTGCTGAACCTCGCGAGGACCATCGCGAACACGACGGCGATCGCGCTCCGCAACGCGCGCGTGCTCTCGACGCTGCAGCGCAGCCGCGACGAGAGCGAGCGGCGCCTCGTGGCCGCGAGGCGCTACGCGGCCTTCTTCGAGAGCGCCGCGGACGGCATCGTGGTCGTCGATCGCGTCGGACGGCTCTTGTTCGCCAACCCGAGCGCGCTCGCGATCTCGGGCCAACCCGACGGGATCCCGCAGGGCACGACGATGCTCTCGATGGTGGCGCCCGAGGACGCCCCGAGGGCGAGGGACCTCCTCGGCGAGCATCACCTCAGCCTGCCGCCCCGGAGCCTCGACATCGCCATCGTGCGCGGGGATGGCCGGAGGATCGTCGTGTCGGTGAGCGCGAGCGTCCTGCCGGACGACGACGCGCGCCTGCTCCTCTTCCGGGACGTCACGGAGGAGCGGCAGATCGCGGGCGAGCTCGAGAAGACGAAGGGCTTCCTCGAGAGCGTCATCCGCTCCAGCGCCGACGCGATCATCAGCGCGGATCGAGCCGGGATCGTGCGCCTGTTCAACGAGGCCGCCGAGCGCTGCTATGGATACTCGGCCGCCGAGGTCGTCGGCACGATGAGCGTGTCGCGCCTGTACCCGGCCGGCGGGGCGCGAGACATCATGCAGCGCGTGCGGCTCGGCGGGGGGAGGCTGAACGCGCACCGGACCGAGGTGATCGCGAGGTCGGGACAGCGCATCCCCGTGTCGCTGTCCGCGGCGACCATCGAGGAGGACGGCGAGATCGTGGGCACCGTGGGGGTCTTCACCGATCTCCGCGAGCGCCTGGAGATGGAGGCTCGCCTCGCCCGCGCTCAGGACGAGCTCCACTCGCGGGAGCAGCTCGCGATCGTAGCCGAGCTCGCCGGGGCCGCCGCACACGAGCTCAACCAGCCGCTCACGAGCATCATCGGGTACGCGCAGCTCGCGCTCCGGAAGCTCCCCGAGGAGGCCGAGACGCGGCGCTCGCTCGACATCATCCTCTCGGAGGGCGAGCGGATGGCCGAGATCGTGCGCAAGGTCGGCACCATCACCCGCTACGAGACGAAGAGCTACGTGGGCGGCGCGCGGATCTTCGATCTCGATCGCGCGAGCGTCGAGGAGACGGCCGCGCCGGTCTCGTCGACACCGCCGTCCCAGGCGCCCCCATCGGGAGGGCCGGCGTGACCACCGGACCGAAGCGCACCGCGCCCACGAGCGTGACGTCGCGGGCCCCGCCGCCGTCCGAGATCACGACCCGATCGGAGGACCGGACGACCGTCTCTCCATCGAGCGTCGATCTCGTGGCCACGGGCGCAAGCGTCGATCTGTCGACGGGCCCGCACGACGTCGTCACGGCGATGTTGGACGCGCTCTCGGGCGCGCTGCCGGGCTGGAGCTTCGAGGTCACGCGGCTCTCGGGCGACGTCGTCGCGGCGACGCGGGGCGTGCGACGAGACGTGGCGACGCTCTCGGGTGCCGTCGCGCTCGGCGGGATCGGGGTCCTGTCGTACACGGCGAGCACACCCGGGCTGCCGTCCGATCTGGACGAATCCACGCTGCGGACGGCGTCGTCTCTCATCACCGTGCTCCTGGCCCAGGCCGATCGTACGACCGAGGACGCCCGGCTGCGTGAGGCGGGACGCGCCGCGGCCACCTACGCCCACGATCTGGTCGCGCCGCTCATGGCTGTCACCGTCTACGCACGGGCGCTCGGCGAACGCGGCGAGCTGCGCGAGGCCGACGAGCTCGTCACCAAGCTCGTCTCGGCGGCCACTCGCGCCGAGCGGATGTCCCGGAGCTTCCTCGCGTTCCTCCGGCGCCCCGCGAGGACGAGGACGGCTGTGTCTCTCCAAGACGTCGCGGACGAGGCGCTGCGAGCGATCGAGCTCGCTGCTCACCAGGCCCACGCACGGCTCGAGGTCACCGTCGCCGACGGGCTCCGCGAGCTCCTGGCCAACCCGGACGATCTCGTCGCCCTCATCGTCAACCTCCTGACGAACGCCGTGCAGGCGCTCCCTCCCTCGGGAGGACTGGTCCGTCTCCAGGTGCGAGACGAGGGTGGCGACGTGGCCCTCGTCGTCGGCGATTCGGGCCACGGGCTCCCAGAGGAGGTCGCGCCTCACATTTTCGAGCCGTTCTTCAGCACCAAATCGCCCGACAAGGGCTCTGGGCTCGGCCTCGCCATCGTACGCCGTGTCGTGGAGCAGCACGGCGGCACCATCTCGGTGCGGAGGAGCCCGCTCGGGGGCGCCGAGTTCGACGTCCGCCTCCCGCGGGACCACGGCTAGCCTGCGGCCCTCGGCAAGCCACCCTGGAGTGCGGAGGATGGCCTTCGCCGTCCGCAAGGCGGCCGCGAACCCTCGCAGGGCCGAGGACCCGACGGTGGCGCACCGTTCGATGTCCACGCCCCGCCACAGAAGCAGGCCCGGGGAGATCTGGCAGTCCCACGGCTGCCTGCCCGTGGGACCACCGAGGACGCAGGCTCAGTTCTTCTTCGTGTCGCAGCCGAGGATGATGTCGACCTTGGCGCCGCTGTCCGCCTGGACCGTCGAGCAGGTCGCCGAGCAGAGCACGATCTTCGTCGGTTTTTGCGGGTTGTCGTACGTCCATCCGCCCGAAGGGCCGCACGTCCCCAGATCGGCCACGTACGGGAGCGTGCTCTCCTTCGCGGTGCCGTCGGTGTACTTGACGTTCACCTTGTTGTAGTCGAGCGTCCCCGACTGGGGCTGCGGGATGCCGTACTCGCAGCCGATCGCCTTCGTCTGGATCGCCTTCATGGCGGCGACGAAGGAGGACGTGTCGCCGTCGTTGACGATGAACGCGCTCGCGGTTCCGCCGGCGGTCGCGATCTGATCGAGGTTCCCGAGCGAGCTGCCGACGCCGACGACGTAGGTCGGGATGGACGGGGTCCCGTCGAAGCCCGTCTTCGCCTCGGCCGCGGTGTTCGCGATGGTGGCGCCGCAGCCGTCCTGCGGGAGGCCGTCGGTCGCGAGCACGACGATGACCTTCCGGGCCGGGAGAGCCTTCTTGTAGTCCGACGCGTACTGGAGCGCGGCCTTCAGCGCCACATTCGTCGGCGTGCCGCCCTTCGGGGTCTGGGCGTTCATCGACTGCGTCAGCGCGTTCAGCTGCGCGTTGCCCGGCCCAGGGAGGAGCGCGAGCGCCACGGCGGGGTTGTAGTAGTAGCTGTTGTCGCAGCTCGTGCCTCCCGGCCCTTGCAGGGGAAAATACTGGAGCCCCACCGTGATGCCGGCCGCGTTCGCGAAGAAGGTCGAGAGAGACTGGGTCACGATGTCCCAGCGCGTCGTCGCGCCCTTCACCGTGTCGAGCATCGAGCCCGACTTGTCGAGCATGACGTACATGTCGAGCGGCGCGCTCTCGGCCTTCTGGCTGGTGCCCGCGCACTCGCAGGCGCCGTTCACGCAATTGCCCGTGCACGACTTCCCGCAGACGCCGCAGTTGTTTGGGTCGTTGTCGGTGCTCGTCTCGCAGCCGTTGGACGCGACCTTGTCGCAGTCGCCGTGACCCTTCGTGCACGAGAGCCCACAGACCCCGGCGACGCAGGCCGCCGTACCGTCGGGCCCGGACGGGCAGGTCTTCCCGCAGTAGCCGCAGTTCTTGGCGTCGGTGTCGGTGTTGACCTCGCAGCCGTTCTTGATGTCACCGTCACACGCGGCGAAGGGCGCCGTGCAGGCGAAGACGCACTTGCTCGCGACACAGATGCCGTCCGTGTTGATGCCGTCCGGACACGGGTGGTTGCACGCGCCGCAGTGCTGCTTGGTCGACGTGAGATCGGTCTCACAGCCGTTCGCCGCGTTGTTGTCGCAATTGCCCTTCCCGGGGTCGCAGCTCAGCGCCCCGCCCGCGCCGCCCGTCCCGGCGGTCCCGCCTGCGCCCGCGCCGGCGCCGGCTCCCGAAGCGCCCCCCAGGCCGCCGCCGCCCGCCCCGCTCACGCCACCCGAAGCTCCGCCTGCACCTGCGCCGGAGCCGCCGCTCGCGCCCGCTCCGGACTTGCCCCCGACTGGGCTCCCGGCCGTGCTACCACCGGGGCCGTTGCCGGCCTTGCCGCCCATCGGCCCGCCAGCGTTGCCCGACGGCGACGCGAAGTCGCCGCCCGAGTCGGTGCCGCCGCACGCAGCGGCGACGACGAGGCTCATCGCACACACAGAGACGAGGATGTTGGAGATCGGCTTCATGGCATAAGTCCTTTTCACTTCGCGGGCTCCGTGCTCGGCGGCCCGGAGGGGGTCGTCAAGAACTGGAAGTTGTCGAGCAAGATGAGCGAGTCGAGGATGTGGTCCGACACATCGAAGATGACGTAGTCGAGGGTCACCGTCTCACCGGGTACGATCCCGACCTGGGTCGTCAGCCACTTGGTGCCGCCGCCCGTGTTGTTCACGTCCATCCCCGTGCCCGCGAGCGCCCCGACCCCGTCCGGGCACACGTTGCACCCCCTCTTCACGCAGCTCTCGAAGAAGCCGTTGTTCACCGAGATGGGGTTGTTCTTCGAGTCGAACGAGATGTTCCTGTCGCTCGGGATCTGCGTCCCGCCCTGCGTCAGGAGCGCGAGGAAGAAGTCGTTGAAGGCCGTGCACTGGTAGGTCCAGTACTCCGACGAGAAGAACCGGAGATCGTACGAGAACGACTTCGCGTTCGTCGGGGTGCGGATCTGGAAGCGCGCGAGGACCGAGTCGTTCGCGCCGCTGCCTGCCGGGCAGTTGCCGCTGCAGCCGGCGGAGGCGACGAGGTTTCCGCCGTGCGCGTTGAGGTACACCGCCGGCGGCGACGTGGACGAAGAGAACGTCGTGCCGGAGTTCGGGTTGACGTAGCCAGGATCGCCCTTGTCGCGCATCCTCCCGGTCGACATGCCGGCCATCGTCGCGCCCTTGCGGGGAAGGACGCCGCCCGTCCCGTAGTTGTTGAGGATGGCGACCTGCCAATTCTGGATGTCGGAGAGCTGGCTCGGCGTCGGGGGCGCCCCGTTGGCGAGGAGGAAGCTCGACGACATCACGCCCCACGTCTTCTGCGGGAGCGGCGGGTTCGGGCTCGTGAACTTGCAGAGCTCGATCGCGTTGGCGACGTCGGTCGGCGTCACGCCGGTGAACTTCTGCGCCGTGGTGCAGACGGGCGAGTCGTCGACCTTGCCGTTGCAGTCGTTGTCCACAGCGTCGCCGAGGGTGTCGAAGGCGCCCGGGTTGACCTCCTTCGGCGTCGCGCACTGCGTCGTGTCCTCGCAGCAGTCGCCCTGACAGGCGGTCCAGCCGTCGCCGTCGACGTCTGGGACGTCGTTGGCCACGCCGTTGCAGTCGTGGTCCTTGCCGTCTCCGCACACCTCGGGCTCGGGGAGGAGCTGGCCGACGCAGCCTGGGAGGTAGCCCATCCCGGTGGGCGCGCAGGTCTGTGTGCCAAACTTGCAGATGCCCTTACCCTGCGTCCCCGCGGGGCCATCGTAGCAGCTCTTGGCCGAGCCAGGCTGACAGACGCACGCGCCCTGGAGCTGCGTGTTCACCTCGCAGCCGTCGCTCGGATCGCCGTTGCAGTCGGAGAAGCCCGGCGCGCACGCGCCCATGCCGCACTTACCGCTCGCGCAGGTCGCGGTGGAATTGGGCGGGACGGGACAGGCTTGGCCACAGCCCCCGCAGTTGGACAGATCCGTGGTCGTGTCGTGGCAGCCGGCCTGGCAGCAGGTGTTGCCGTTGGAGCAAGGCTTCGTCACGGGATCGCACCCGACGACGCAGGCGCCGGTCGAGCAGATGGTCCCTGGGGCGCAATCGCCGTCGCCGAGGCACGCCACACACGCGTGCTTCGCGACGTCGCACTTGGACGTCGGGGCGCCGCAGTCGGAGTCGAGTTTGCAGCCCGCCACGCACTGCTGCGCCTGGGGCGAGCAGTACTGGTTCTTCGGGCAGGTGTCGTTCGCCGGGAGGCAGCCGACGCACTTGCCGGTGCTCGTGTTGCAGAGCTTGTTGACCTGGTTCGTGGCGCACTCCGGCGACGAGGAACAATACTCCACCTCGGGCGCACCCGCCGAGCCGCCGCTGCCGCCCGTCGAGCCGCCGGTCCCGCCCGTCGAGCCGCCGCTCCCCGCCTTCGTGCCGCCGCTCCCCGCCGCACCGGACTGCCCGGCGCCGGACGCGCCCGCCGTGCTGCCGCTCGCGCCCGCCTTGCCACCCTCGCCCGCCGCGCTGCCGCCACCACCCGTGGCCTTGCCCGCGGAGCCTGCCGCCGACGAACCAGCGTGGCCGCTCGACGCGCCAGAGGTCCCCGCCGAGCCGCTCGAACCTCCAGGGCCGGCTGAGCCCGGTGAGCCGCCGTCCACCGAGCTCCCGCCGCCGCAAGCGACGAAGGCCAAGACCGCGATGAAACCACTGGAGAGGAAGAGTGCGCGCTTCATGAAAGCTCCTTTTTTCTTGGCAAGGCCTCGGTGCGCGGATCGCGCACTCGCACCGGCATTCTACACCGTCGAGCGCTGACTGTGCAGCGCGAAGTGAACGAGCGCGCGTCAGGGCCGCCGCGCCCACGCGCGCTTCGGGGTCCCGCCCCTCCGATGCGGGCCGGCGCCGTCCCCACGCGAGGGCTGCCCCGCCCGCCGTCGCCCGCGCCACGCCGTTTGCACCCCTCCGCGCGCCCGTCCCGACGCGGCCCTCGGAGCGCCCCCCGTCGCGGGCTCGCACGCCTCCGCGCGCCTCGTCCCGACGCGGCCCTCTGGGCGATCCCGCCCCGTCGCGCGGGCTCGCGTCCGTCCTCGTCCATGCCGAGCGCCCTCGACTCGGGGCGCTGCGTGGCGCTCACTTGGGCTGGCCCACCTCTCGCATCTTGCGGCGGAGGCGCTCGTCGGGGTCTTCGTCGTCGTCCTCGTCGTCGGACGGCTTCGCGTCACCGCTCCCCGCCTTCTCGCCGGACGCTTCGCGCATCTTCCGTCGCAGCCGCTCGTCGGCGTCCTCCTCGTCGTCGTCATCGTTCGCCGCATCCCCCGCGGCGGTGCCCTTCGCGTTCTTCGGCTCCTTGACCTCGGGGAGGTGACCGCCCGGGTACTTGGCCTTCTCCTCGGCGGTGCACGGCAGGGGGTTGGCGTTGTCCTCCTGGACGCACTCGAGCCGCCAGGCCTCGCGAGGGATGTCCCCCTTCGCCGCCGCCTCCGCGCGGATCCTCGCGCTGTCCTTGTCGACGAGCACCGTCGAGACCTTCGGTACGTACATGACGATGAAGAGCCCGAGCGACAGGATCGCGAAGGCCGGCATCACGACCTTGTAGAGGCTGACGACGGGGCGGTTGAAGCGGAAGCTCGCGATGTACAGGTTGAGCCCGAGCGGCGGCGCGCAGTAGGCGATCTCGAGGTTCAAGAGGAACATCATGGCGAGGTGGAAGGGGTGCAGCCCGAACTGCGCGCCGAAGGGCACGATGAGCGGCACCGCCACGAGGATCGCCGAGAAGCCGTCCATCACCATCCCGAGCACGAGCAAGAAGACGTTGAGGACGATGAGAAACTGCCACTTCTGGTGCAGGCCGATGCCGATCATCGCCTCGAGCACGCGGTTCGGGATCTGCTCCTGGATGGCGTAGTTGATGAGCGCGTTCGCCATCGCGAGGATGATGATGATCGCGCCCGAGAGGCTCATCGCGCTCTTCACGACGCGCGGGAGATCCTTCTTGAGATCGAGATCCTTGTAGACGAAGACCTCGACGACGAGCGTGTAGAAGGCCGCCAGCGCCGCGACCTCGTCGAGCCCCGTGAGCCCCGTGCCGAGCCCGCCGAGGATGAGGACGGGGACGAGCAACTCCCACTTCATGAGCCAGAGCGCGCGCCCCATCTCGCCGAGGTTCGGCTTCGAGCGGGGGACCTTGTGCTTGATGGCGACGTACGCGGAGTAGATGGCGAGCATCACCATGATGCCGAAGCCGGGGATGAGCCCCGCCTTGAACGCCTTGTTGAAGTCGATCTGCGCGACGAGCGCGTAGATGAGGATCGGCAACGACGGCGGCAGGAGCAGCCCGAGCGAGCCGCCCGTCGTCACGAGGCCGAGGGAGAAACCCTCGGGGTACCCTTGCTTCCGCAGCGCAGGGTACAGGAGCCCGCCGATCGCGACGATGGTGACCCCGGAGCCGCCCGTCAGCGTCGTGAAGAACGCGCTCGCCACGATGCACACGATCGCGAGCCCGCCGGGCATCCACCCGAAGAAGGCCTGCGACGCGCGCACGATGCGATCGGGCGTCTTGCTCTCGGCCATGAGGTAGCCGACGAGCGTGAAGAGCGGGATCGTGACGAGGATGGGGCTCCCCGCGAAGCGCGCGTCGAGCACGTCCGGCGCGAGGTACCGCAGCTCGTGGAAGGAAGGATCGCGGTGGAACAGCCACGCGAGCGAAGCGAGGCCGCCCATGACCGAGAAGAGCGGCATGCCCAGGAGGGCGAGCGCGAGCAGGAGGAGGACGAGCAGCGTGCCCACGTCAGGTGCTCTCCTTCTGCGCGGGGGAGGCGAGCGTGGCGGGCGGCGGAGCGTCGTCGGGCGGCGGGCCCTCCTCGGGCTCGGGCTCGTGCCCATCCTCCCTGTGCATCGCGTCTGGATCGACCTCGATGTGCCCCGAGACGACGAGCAGCGCGCGCAGCACGAACTTCAGCGCGATGACGAAGAAGCCGAAGGGGAAGAGGAGGTTCAGGTCCTCGACGAGCAGCCCCTTGGTCGAGCGCCCGCCCGGCAGGATGAGGAGAGGCCGGACATAGTCTGTCCCTGGGGTCGCCATCATGCCCTTCACCTCGTCGGGGGCGTGGTACTTGTCCCAGCCGCCCTTCGTGATGAGCTCGTTCCACTCCGCGGCGGGCATCGCGCGACCGTACTTCGTGCCCGCGAGGACCCGCCAGCCGACGCGGCTGTCGATCTCGGCCTGCCGCCGGAAGACGAACCAGTGCTCCCCGGACTCGTGGACCACCTTCGCGATCTTCGCGCTCATCGGGGCCTTGGGCGCGGCGCCGAAGGCGGTGATGGCGATGTGATCGAGGAACCCCCACGCCGCCGCTATGCAGACGAGCGCTGCGGCGAGCCACGCCGCGACCGCCGCGGGGACACGGAGCCGCGGCGACAGGAAGCGCATGACCACGTCGATGTTGATGTGCTTGCCGCTCGAGGTCGCGAGGCTCGCGCCGAGCATGGCGAGCCAGATGGTGCAGCGCGTGCCGACCGCGCGCAGGCCGCCGACGAGCGCGAGCAGCGACGCCTCCTGGTACCACCCGACGAGCTCCGCCGTGTAGCCGACCCCGACGCGCACCCACAGCCGCCCGAGGAAGAGCCCCACACACACCGCCACCGTGGTCCCCGCGCTCCGCAGGCGCTCCGGCTGCTTCTTCAACGCCACCCACGCGAGGCCCCCGAGCGCGGTCCCGGTGAGCGCCGCGCGGAAGACGAGGCCCGCCGCGTTCGCCTCGGGGGGGGACGAGAGCCCCTTCAGCCCGACCCACGCGCAGAGCGAGAGCATCTCGACGAGGACGATGGCGACGGCGAGCATCGTCTCCAGCCGGACCCACTTTGCGTCGAGCTTGACCAGCGCGTCTCCCCACGCCGGGAGCCGCTTCGCCTCGGGAGTCGTCTTCGAATCCTCGTCGGACATGCCGCCCGGGAGAGTACAGAGCCTTGGAGCCGGCGAGGCATGGATTCGACATGAGGCTTCCGCTCCGAGGGCGGACGCTGCTAGGATGGCGCCGACATGGTTCGCGGGCTCCTCCTCGTCGGCATCCTCGGCGCGACCTCGGCCATCCCCCTCGGCGCCGAGTGCAGCCGGAAGTGCGACAAGACCGCCGCGGCGTGCCTCGACACCTGCGAGGCGACCCACGGCAGCGACGCCGCGGCCCGCGTCCAGTGCAAGGTCAAGTGCGCCGAGGCGCGGCAGTCCTGCGACAAGGCCTGCAAGTGAGCTGACGCGCCTTCGGGCGCCCCGTCACCGGGCTCGTCGGAGGTCGCGCCATCGGGCGATCCCGCCGCCGCGTCGCTCGCCGACGATGGTGCGCTCGGAGAGGGCGATGGCGCACCACGCGGAGACCGCGGCGCGCACGGGCAGCGTCGAGCGCGACCTCAACCGTGGATCGCACGAACGCGGAGACCGCGGCGCGCACGGGCGGCGTCGAGCGCGACCTCGGCGTGGACCGCACGAACGCGACCCCGGGCGCCACAGCGCACGGGCAGCGTCGATCGCGACCTCGGCGTGGACCGCACGAACGCGACGCCGGTCGCCGCAGCGCACGCGCGCCGAGCGTCGAGCCTCGGCGCGCGTCGTCGCTCAGAGAAACGCGACGGATTCGACGAGGAGCTTCGTGGGGACCGACGTCACGGCGCCGTCGCACGGCGCGCTCGTCGCGTGCCCGCCGACGCGCACCCCCCAGCCCAGCTCGCCGCTGCCTGGAGGGAGATCCACGTCGAGGTGTGTCCACGGGGTCGCGAACGGATACTCGCCCGCCGCGGTGCCGAGATCGACGACCTCGGGCGCCACCTGCTCGACCACCGTCGGGAGCGCCCCCGGACGCGCCACCACGACCGCGAGGACCGGGATGGCGCCCAGGTAGGGTGGCAGCCCCTTGGCGTCCGTCGGCGCGAAGACGACGCGGAAGCGCACCCGCAGCGTCGTCGCGCCAGGAGGAACCGCGCGACCGGCGACGCCCGCCGGGATGACCCCGCAGGGCGCGAGGGCGACCGGTCCCACGGACGTGCAGCCCCCCGGCTCACAAGGGGCACCGAGCTCGACCGGACCCCACGTGGCGACCGCGCCCCCGGACTTGGGCAAGAGCGGCGCCCCGGGATCTGCGAGCGGCACGGACACGAGATCGAGGCCATGCTCGAAGCCCGCGCCGAGGTTGCCCGAAGGATCCGCGTAGCCGGGCGACAGCACGAGCTTGGCAGCGGTGACGCCCCCCCAATCGTCGAGCACGGCCGTCGCTTGGACCGCCCCCGCGGCGCCGTCGGCGAGCGCCATCTCGGGCGCGAACGTCCACGACGGGGAAATGGGGCTGCCGCCGGCGATGACCGAGAGATGAGCGGCCAAGTCCGCGCTCGAGATCGGCTCCGCGAAGCGCGCAACGACGGGCTCCCACGGCAAGAGGAGCGTCCCCGCGAAGCCCAGCGCCGACGATGGCTTCGCGGCAGGCGGGGTCTCGTCGCGGCGCAGGGAGAGGCTCCCCGTCAGCTTCCCGCTGACCCCGACGCCATCGGCGAGCACGCTCTCCTGGCCGACAGCGCTCACGGCGCCCGTGGCGAGGCCGCCCGTATCGAGGTCGAGGACGAAGCTCTGCCACACGTCGGTGATCCCCCCCGCCTTGACCGTCGCCGATCCGGTGAGCGTCAGGATCCCGTCGCCTTGCGAGACGTCGAAGAGCGACGGCATGCCCCAGCGAGGCGTGACGACAGCGCGCCACACCGGCGCCTGCCCCTTGCCGCTCTTGCCCGCCTGGGCAGCCGCCGGCTCTGGGATGTCGATGCGGAAGAGCGCTCCTTCCGACGGGCTCTTCACGTTCCCGGTCCCCGTCGGGAAGGCCTGCTTCAAACCGGACACGGAGACATCGAAGGACCCGCGAGGCTTCACCGGAGTCGTCGGCGCGCCAGCGGCGCTCGACCCGCCGCCGGCCGCTGACGATCCCCCCGCAGACGCCCCCGCCGCCCCGACCGAGCCAGCACCCGCCCGCCCGGCGACCGATCCCGCAGAGAGCGCCGCGTCCCCACCGCCATCGGCGCAGGCCGCGCTCGCGCCGGGCAGCGAGAGGCACGCGAGCACCCAAGCCAAAGCACGCTTCATTTCCTAGGTGTCGAAGCATAGCATCTGTCGTGCCTATCGCGCGAAATCCACGGGTTCTCGGGCAAGGAGCGCCACCCAGGTATGGCGGGGACGCCCCGGTGCCGCTCCGTCTCCCGCCCGGGGAGCTCGCCCACGGCTCGCGACCTCTGCCACGCCCGTCGCGCAGCTCGGGCGCGCGCTCCGTGACGACGAGACTCCTGCTTGGACACCCCGCGGCCGCTGGCGGCCCACGCCGGCGAGATCGTACGAACGCGGGCCACGGCGAGTCTCCTCGCCCACGGCTCGCGACCTCTGCGACGGCCGTCGCGCAGCCCGAGGGCGCGCGCCGTGACGACGAGGCTCATGTTGGACACCCCGCGACCGCTGGCGGCCCACGCCGGCGAGATCGTACGAACGCGGGCCACGGCGAGACTCCGCTTGGGCACCTTGCGATCACCGCCACGCCCCTCGCGCGACCGGGGAGGGGCTCACCTCGCGTGGACCCGCTGGCCCGCTGGCCGCCACCGCACGCGGCAGCACGAGCGAGCGCGCCGCCAGGGTGTGGCTCCGAGGGGTGCGCGGCGTCTCGGTCCGTCTTACGAGCGGACAGCGGCGGAAGGCGGCCTGAGCACCCCAGACGCTCGCCTCGAGCCCCCTCCACGGTCGTCGCCGATGCTGGTACCATCCCCGCCATGATCCCCTCGCAACGAGCGCCCCTCGGGCGCGACGTGTTCCTCGCCCTCGCCGCCGTCGGGTGGGCGGATGGGCGCCTCGACCCCGACGAAGCCGACGCCATCGTCCGCACCGCGACCGAGGAGGGCCTCCCCTTCGACGAGATCGCCGAGATCGACGCCGCGACCAAGGCGCCGGTCGACATGGGGATCATCGATCGCTCCGGGATGTCCAAGGAAGATCGGCTCTTCGTGTACGCCGTCGCGTCATGGATGACGCACCTCGACGGCGAGGTCACGACCGAGGAGAGAGCCGCGCTCGGACGGCTCGGCGAGGCGCTGAGGATCCCGCCACGCCCCCGTGAGCACGCCGACGCCATCGCGCTCGAGGTGACGACGCTGAGCGAGGACGACCGACCCTCGCGCTACGATCTCGGACGCCTGCGCACGCTCATCGGAGAGCGGCTCCGCGAGGCTCAGGAGGCGCGACGGCTCGGCGAGGCGAGCGGCGAGGGCGGGGAGACGCCCGAACCGCCGGCGTGACCCCGACCTGGACCGCACGACGGGTCGCGCTCGCGCCCCCTGTCGAAGAGCCACAGCCGTTCGAGCGGCTGGCAGCGCGGCGCGGGTTCCCTGGCCCCTCCTCGCCGGAGCGGCTCGGCGCGCTCGTGCGGTCCCTCTCGTCCGCGTACAACACCCTGGGGAGCAGCCAGCCCTCGCACCTCGCCGCACGGCTCGGCTTCTCCTTTGCGCGGGACGTGCCCAAAGCAGGAGCCGCCGTCGCGGAGCTCGTGCTGGCGGGCAAGCTGAGCCTCGACCGTCCGCTCCGCGTGCTCGACGTCGGAGCAGGGCTCGGCGCGACGACCTGGGGTGTCGCGCGCGCCCTCTCGGCGGCGGGCTGCTCCGGCACCATCGACGCGACGATGGCCGAGCCGGACGAGCTCGCCCGAAGGCTTGGCGAGGAGCTCGGCCGCGAGCTCGGCGCGTGGACACCACGGGTCGCGGTGGCGATGCGCTGGGTCCACCATGACTTCGCGGCGCTGCCCCACGGACCCTTCGATCTGGTGCTCCTCGGCCAGGTCCTCTCGGAGCTCTCGTCCCCCGGCGTGGAGCGCACCTCGTGGCTCACCGCGCGGCTCGCGGGCCTGCTCGCAGACGACGTCTCCGAGGACGGATCCCTCGTCGTCGTCGAGCCCGCGCTCCGCGCTCGGTCGCGGCAGCTCCACGCCGTCCGCGACGCGCTCGCCGACCGGGTGTTCGCCCCGTGTACGCGCGCGGGTCCGTGCCCGATGCTCGCGAGAGCCTCGGATTGGTGCCACGAAGATCTCGCCGTCGATCTGCCACCCTGGCTCGTCCCGACCGCGCGGGCGGCAGGGCTCCGCCGCGAGGGGCTCAGCTTCTCCTACCTCGTGCTGCGGAACGACGGCGCGCGCGTGCCAGGCACCCACCGCCTCGTCGGGCGCCCCCTGCACACGAAGGGGAAGACCGAGCTCGACCTCTGCGGCAGCGAGGGGCTCGTCCGCATCGCCCGCCTGGACCGCGACCGATCCGAGCCCAACGCCCTCGTCGACGAGCTCGAGCGGGGCGAGCTCCTCTCGCTCACGCCCACCGCGCGGATCTCGAGGACGACGGAGGTCCGGTCGGGGTGACGGCGTTTCCGACGGCCGGGCTCTATGCGATCGTCGACGTCGACGCGCTGGCGACGCGCTCGATCGAGCCGCTCGACTTCGCGATCGCCGTGCTGGAGGGGGGCGCCAGGGTCCTCCAGCTTCGCGCCAAGCACACCCCTGACGACGACGTGATCACGCTCCTCCGACGGCTCGGCGAGCCGACCCGCGCCGCCGGCGCGCTCCTCTTCGCGAACGACCGCCCCGATCTCGCCGCCGCGAGCGGCTGCGACGGCGTGCACGTCGGGCAGAGCGACGTGCCCGTGGTCGAGGTGCGCGTACGCTTCCCCCACCTGCTCGTGGGCCTCTCGACGCACACCGAGGAGGAGACCACACGCGCGGCAGAGATCGCCCCCGATTACATCGCGTTCGGGCCCATCTTCCCCACGAAGACCAAGCAGGACGCCTCTCCCGTCGTCGGCCTCGAGCGACTCGCGCGCGTGCGGGGCGCGACCAGGCTACCGCTCGTCGGGATCGGAGGCATCGACGCGTCGACGTGCACGCACGTGGCCGCGAGGGGCGCGCTCGTCGCGGTCGTGTCTGCGCTGGTCGACGGAGAGCCTTCTGCGGCGGCCATCGCGGCACGGACCCGCGACCTCGTGGACCGCATCACCGGCCCGCGCGCCGGACAGTCCTCGTGACGAGAAGCGCAGGCGCAGGCATTGACGACGCGGCGCGTGAGTTGAGCGCCCGTTTTCGTCCGCCTCGTGACGAGAAGCGAAGGGCAGGCATTGACGACGCAGGCGCCCCGTCGGAGACTTGGTGCATGCGTAGCGTGCGTGTCTTCTTGAGCCTCCTCCTGGTCTCTCCCGCAGCCCTCGCGGCAGATCCAGCGCCCCCGGCACCCCCGTCGACGACCGCTCCGCCTCCCGCCGCCCCTCCGTCGACGACCGCTCCGCCTCCCGCCGCGCCTCCCCCGCAGCCGGGGTACGCGCAGCCGGGGTACGCGCAGCCGGGGTACGCGCAGCCGGGGTACGCGCAGCCGGG
>CAYNEK010000008.1:81198-85200 GCA_964396175.1 uncultured Polyangiaceae bacterium
GTACTATCCGCCCCCTCCTGGGTACTATCCCTACGCGACGCCCTACCCTGCTTCGTCGTCTCCACCGCCACCGCCACCGCCCCGTCCGGGAGTGCACACGCATGATGGCTTCTTCCTCCGGATGGGCCTCGGGATCGGCAACTCGAGGCTGACGCCGACGGTCGGCGCTCAGACCGGAGACACGCTATCCGAGGGTGGGCTCGCGATCGACTTCGCGATCGGCGGGACCCTCGGCGCGGGGCTCGTCCTCGCCTTCGGCATCGCCGGGAACAGCATGACCCACACCGACCTCGCGAGCGACGGCTCTGGCTACGCCTCGACGGACATCACCCTCACCAACGTCGGGCTCCTCGTCGACTGGTACGTGAACCCCAAGAAGGGGTTCCACGTCTTCGCGATGCCGGGGAGCACGTCCCTCACCGTGAGCCAAGGCGGGGGCAGGCGCCGGCGCGGCGACGGGAGCTGGTCGACGGACGACACGCTCGGCCGAGGCTTCGGGCTCACGGTCGGCGCGGGGCACGAGTGGTTCGTCAGCGAGCAGTGGTCGCTCGGGGTGCTCGGCCGCTACACGCGGGCGTCGCTGGACGATCCCGACGGAGGCCAGCCGCGCATCTCGTTCGACGCGAGCACCTTCGCCCTCGTCGGGGTCGCGACCTACCATTGACCGGAGCCCGCGCAGCGCTCGACGCAGACCGCACCCCGTGGGCCGAGATCGAGCGGCTCGCCGCGGACGCGACCGGGCGAGGCGAGCCCTGCGTCGTCCGAGCGAGCGCGGGGCTCGAGGGCCAGACCCCCGAGGCGCTGAACGACACGCTCGCGAGGCTCCTCGATCTCTTCGACAAGACGGGTGCCAGCCCGGACGTCCGCCCGGCGGTCCATCCTGCCTTCGACGTCGAGCCGTTCTTGAAGACGTTCCGCGCGCGGCTCGAGTCCTCCACGGGGCCCCAGAAGCTCGTCATGAACGTCACGTACGTGTGCAACAACCGCTGCACCTTCTGCGCGGTGGGCACGCGGACCCAGCTCGACGGGCACCCGACACGCCAGAAGGAGCTCTTGCTCGAGTGGAGGAAGCGAGGGTCGCGCCTCGTCGACTTCGACGGCGGCGAGCCGACGCTGAACCCCGAGCTCGTGCCCCTCATCCGCTTCGCGCGCCGCATCGGCTACGAGCGGATCAACGTCACCACGAACGGTCGGATGTCGAGCTACCGCGATTTCGCGGAGAAGCTCGTCCGCTCGGGGCTCACCACCCTGCTCTTCAGCGTCCACGGGGCGACGGCGCGCACCCACGCGCAGAACGTCGGGGTGGCCGAGGCGTTCGATCAGACCCTCCAGGGGATCCGCCACTCGGTCGAGCTCGCGCCCAGCGAGGTCGAGCTGGGGATGAACATCACCCTCACGAAGAGCAACCTCGAAGAGCTCCCGGACGTCGCCGAGCTCGCGCTCTCGCTCGGCCTCCGGTGGCTCAACATCCAGTTCTTGACCCCCTTCGGACGCGCGACGCGCTGGGTGGCCCCGGACACCGAGGCCGCGGCGAAGCGCGCGATGGAGTGCATCGATCGCTACCACGACCGCATGAAGCTCCAGGTCATCAACCTCCCGTACTGCTTCATGCCCGGCTACGAAGCGCACCTCCAAGGCGACATCGGGAAGCTCTCGCGACACATGGTGTTCGTCAACAACGAGACGGTGAACCTCGGCGCCTACCTCGCCGAGCGGCGCACGAAGAAGCCCGCGTGCGCGGCCTGCCCCCACGCGTCCTTCTGCGGCGGCTTCTACGAGATGGACGACGTCGCCGAGCCTCCCTGGCTCATCGAGCCCGAGGACGTCGCCCGCCCCATCGACGACCCGACGACCCACGAGAGCGTCCCCGCGGGCTTCCACCGACGCGTCGCGCTCCGCCTGAAGAGCTAGCTCGACCCCACATCTCCGCTTGCGCGGTGCGTCGTCGAGGACTAGTGCGCGCCGACGATGCGGCTCCGATCGTCTCTGCTCCTCGTCGCCCTCCTCGGCCTCGGCGCGTGCGCGCAGGCCTCCACGTCCAGCGAGCCGGACGATCCCGGAGGCAGCGCGGGCGCGGCGGCCGGACAGGGAGGGAGCAACCCGTATGGAGGATCCGGATCCGCGGGCAAGGCGAGCGGCGGCGGGGGCTCCGGCTCCGCCGGCAAGGCCGGCACGACGCCGGGCGCAGGGGCCGCTGGCAAGGCTAGCGCGGGCGCGGGAGGCGCGGGCGCGGCTGGCAAGGCAGGGAGCTCCGCTGCGGCGGGCTCCTCCGGGACGTCCGGAGGCTCGGCGGGCGCGGGAGGCGCGGGCAAGGGCGGCGGAGCAGGTGCGGCGGGCGGATCGGCCGGCGCGGGCACGTGCGCCCACCCGATCTGCGAGCAAGGCGCGGCGCTCGAGGCCGGGTGCGACGCCTGTGCGGACCAAGTGTGCGCGACGAACGCCGCGTGCTGCACGACGAGCTGGTCCACCGTCTGCGTCGGGATCGCCGCGGATCTCGGCTGCGGCTGCACGGGCGCGCCCGACGCCTGCGTGGACGTCAACCAGAACTACGCGGCCGTCTCGACCGCCACCTGCGACGCGTGCCTCACCCAGAAGTGCGGGAGCGCCTACGCGGCCATCGGGAGCTCCGACGTCTGCTGGGGCTACGAGGTCGACGACTGCAACGACATGTGCGGGGACCTCGAGTGCGCCTGCTCGTGCATCACGGACAGCACCTCGGGCGGTTGCTACCACGCCTACCACGACCTCTACGTCTGCCTCGTCGGCTCCTGCAAGGCCGAATGCGAGTGATCGCTCACATTCGTCGAGCGCGACAGACGGGCCCCATCATGGGCCGCTCCCCCCGGCGAGCGTAGCCTCGAGCTCGGCGATCTTCCGCCGCTGCTCCTCGATGGTGGCGCAGAGCTCGCGCTCGCGTGGAGAAGGCATCGGCGACGTCGAGGGCGCGGGGGGCGGGACGCTGATCCGCGTCCCGTGGAGCGGCTTCACGTCGTCGGCGCGCTTCCGGAGCCAGATGTTCAAGAACTCGACGGCGACCGAGAAGGCCATCGCGCCGTAGACGTACCCCTTCGGGAAGTGCTGACCGAGCCCCTCGGCGACCAGCGTCGTCCCGATGAGGATGAGGAACGCGAGCGCGAGGATCTTGGTCGACGGGTGCCGCTCGACGAACTCCCCGATGAACCGGGCGAAGAACAGCATCGCGAGCATCGCGATGCCCATCGCCGTGACCATGATCCAGAGCTCCTTCGCGAGCCCCACGGCCGTGATGACCGAGTCGAGCGAGAAGACGAGGTCCATCACCGCGATCTGCGCCACGATGAGGAAGAACGCGCGGCGGCGCGCCGCGTCGTCGCCGTGCTGCCGCTCCTCGGCCTCGGTCCCCGAGAAGATCTCCCAGGTGCTCTTCGCGACGAGGAACGCGCCGCCCAGCGTGAGCACGAGGGTGTGGCCCGACACGGGGAGGCCCGCGACCGTGAAGAGCGCGCGCCCGGCGTCCAAGAAGTGCTTCAGGGCGAACAGGAGGAGGATGCGCGTCCCGAGCGCCAGGACGAGCCCGATGCGCCGACCGAGCGGCTGCTGCTCGCGCGGGAGCTTCCCGACGAGGATCGACAGGAAGATGATGTTGTCGACCCCGAGGATGATCTCGAGCGCCGCCAGGGTGACGAGGCTGCTTGCGACCGCGAGGAGTTCAGGAGACATCGCGAAGCCGATGCCTTTACCACAACCACGGCTGCACGAGGATTTCAGGGGCGCCAGCTCCGTCGACGACGAGCGAGCGCGTCTCCAACGGACGGGAAGCCACGAGACACGGCGAGGGGACGGCGCCCGGGCCACGCTGGCCGCACCTACGGACCTCGGGGACACGGCGAGGGGACGGCGCCACGCCGGGCGTCGCTGGCGGCACCTACGGACCTCGGGGACACGGCGAGAGGACGGCGCCCGGGCCACGCTGGCCGCACCTACGGACCTCGGGGACACGGCGAGGGGACGGCGCCACGCCGG
>CAYNEK010000008.1:85300-103376 GCA_964396175.1 uncultured Polyangiaceae bacterium
CGCTGGCCGCACCTACGGACCTCGGGGACACGGCGAGGGGACGGCGCCACGCCGGGCCACGCGCATGGGTCGACCCGAGCACCGCGGCGCAGACGATGATCGTCTGTCAGTCGACGACGCGGGCGGTCTTCACGTGGTCGAGGTTGGGGAACTCCTTCGCGAGATACGCGTTGCCCTCCGCCTGGATCCGCCCCTGGTTCGGCCGCTCCCCGTACTCGTGGTCGATCTTGTCGACCACGTCCATGCCGCTCACGACCTCCGCGAAGGGCGCGAAGCCCATCCCGTCGAGCCGCGCGTTGTCCTTGAAGTTGATGAACATCTGCGTCGTCCGGGTGTTCGCCCCGCGCGTCGCGAAGGACAAGAAGCCGCGCTTGTTCGACTGCTTCACGGGATCGTCCGGGATGTTCGCCTGCTGCCACGCGCGCGAGACGGCCGGATCCCCGTGGATGCCAAACTGTGCCATGAACCCGTCGACCACCCGGAAGAAGCGCACGTCGTCGAAGAAGCCCGCCTTCACGAGCCCGTAGAAGCGGTCGGCTCCCTTGGGCGCCCAGTCGCGCGTGCACTTCACCTCGAAGTCCCCCTTCGTCGTCACGAACTTCACCTTGAAGACCGCAGGCGCGGTCGCGACGATCGACGCCGGGTTCTTGAGGTCGACGGACGCGGCGCGCTCGGCGTCCGGCTTCGCCCCGCTGTCGTGGGGCTTGCAGGCGGCGACGAGCGCGACAGCGACGATCGGGAGGAGGGCCTTTCGCATGAAGGCCTCGGTTAGCACAGCGGGAAGGAGACGACGCCGTCCTCGCAGACGACCGCCGTCACGAGCCCCGCCGGCGTGACGTCGAAGGCGGGGTGATGCGCCGTGACCCCCTCGGGCGCGACGCGCGCGCCTCCCACGACGACGACCTCGTCGCTCGAGCGCTCCTCGATCGGGATGCAGGCGCCGTCCTCCGTCCATGGGTCGAGCGTGCTGCGCGGCGCCGCGACGTAGAACGGGAGCCCGTGGTGGCGCGCGAGGATCGCGAGTCCATAGGTGCCGATCTTGTTGGCGACGTCCCCGTTCTTCGCGACGCGATCGGCCCCGACGACGACGGCGTCGACGAGTCCACGCTTCATCAGGTGCGCGGCCATGCCGTCCGTGGCGAGCGTCACCGGGATGCCGTCCTTCTGGAGCTCCCACGCCGTGAGCCGCGCGCCCTGGAGGTAGGGCCTCGTCTCGTCGGCGATGACGCCTCGGATCCGCCCCATCGCGTGCGCCGCGCGCACGACGCCGAGCGCGGTCCCGTAGCCGCCCGTCGCGAGCGCGCCCGCGTTGCAATGCGTGAGCACCGTGCAGCCCTCGGGCAAGAGCGCGGCGCCGTGCGCGCCGATCGCGCGGCACGCGGCGACATCCTCCCTGTGGATCGCGCGCGCCGCCTCGACGAGGCCGAGGCCGCCCTCGCGCGCCTCGAGCATGCGGTCGACCGCCCAGGCGAGGTTCACCGCCGTCGGCCTCGCGCGCCGGAGGCGATCTGCGGCGCCGAGGAAGGGCTCCTGGGAGCCCTCGGTCAGCGCGAGGCCGTACGCGGCGGCGATCCCGATCGCCGGCGCGCCGCGCACCACCATCGACGCGATCGCGTCGGCCATCTCGTGCGCCGACCGCACCTCGAGGTACGTCTCCTCGCCCGGAAGGCGGCGCTGATCGAGCACCCAGGCCGATCTCTCGTCGTCCGACAGCTCGACGGCAGAGTACAGCGCACCCGACAGGGGTCTCGTCACCGGCGCGGGCATGGCGCCAGCGTGTATGGACGATCTGGACAGGGTGCAAGCTGTGCCTCCGGTCGCGTCACCCGCACGCAGCGCCACTGCGCGAAGCAAGGCGCTCGCACCCGCACGGGCACGCGCCCTCGTCCCCCTGCGAGGCAAGAGTCACGATCGCCGTGAAGGGGCTGGAGCCAGACGCGCATCGTGCGCCTCGTCGCTCGGAGCGTCGCACGTCCGACGACGCAGACGGCGCTCGGCCGGCCGCGAGAACATCCACCACCCCGGGGCGGCCTCGACTACCCTTCGCGCCCTCTGATGCGCAAGGCCGAGCGTCTCCATGCAGACTGCGCGGGAGCATCCCGCGGCGCCCCCGCCACGACGACCCCCTTCGATGGACGCGCCCACGTCCACGAGCGGGATCGCCCCTTCGACGTCACGCACCTCGCGCTCGATCTCGACCTCGACGTCCTGCAGCGGCGCGTCCGCGGCACGACGCGCCTCGAGCTCGCACGCCGAGATGCATCGGCGCGGGAGCTCACGCTCGACGCGGTCGGCTTCGAGCTCGGCGAGGTCACCCTCGACGGCGCGTCCGTCGCGCCCCGGTACGACGGCGAGCACCTCACCGTGGAGATCCCCGAGGGCGCCACGCGCTTCGTCATCGAGGTAAAGTACGAGGTCGCGCCGAAGCGAGGGCTCTTCTTCATGGGTCCCGACGACGCCGTCCCCGATCGTCCCGTCCAGGTGTGGACGCAGTGCCAGGACGAGGACGCGCGCCACTGGTTCGTCTGCCACGACAAGCCCCACATGAAGCACACGACCGAGCTCACGGCCCGCGTCCCCGAGGGGTGGTACCTCCTGTCCAACGGCGATCTCGTCTCGCACGCGCAGCGAGACGGCGTGGGCGAGTGGCACTACCGGCTCGACGTCCCGCACCCGAGCTATCTCATGACGCTCGTCGCCGGCGAGTTCGAGGTCGTGCCCGGGGGGACCGCGGGCGCCGCGAAGATCCCGCTCACCTACGTCGTACCGCGCGGGCGCGCCGGCGACGTCGCGCGCTCGCTCGGGCGGACGGGGGCGATGATCGACGCGTTCGAGGCCCGGCTCGGCGTCCCCTACCCCTTCCGATCGTACACGCAGATCGTCGTCACGGACTTCTCCTTCGGCGGGATGGAGAACACCACCGCGACCACGCTCTACGAGCACGCGCTCTACGACGAGGAGGCCGCCCTCGACGTGACGAGCGACGATCTCGTCGCGCACGAGCTCGGACACCAGTGGTTCGGAGATCTCGTGACCTGCCGCGATTTCGCGCACGGGTGGCTGAACGAGGGCTTCGCGACGTACATGGAGCACCTCGATCGCGAGGTGCGGCTCGGGCTCGACGAGTACCATCACTTCCTCGATCGCGATCAGCGCTCCTACCTGGACGAGGCCGCGTCCCGCTACACGCGCGCCCTCGTCGAGGATCGCTACGAGGCCCCCATCGACGTCTTCGATCGCCACCTCTACGAGAAGGGAGGGCTCGTCGTGCACCTGCTCCGCATGGAGCTCGGGGACGCCGCGTTCTTCGCAGGCCTCCAGGCGTACCTCACGCGCCACGCACACGGCGTCGTCGAGACGCGGGATCTCCAGCGGGCGCTCGAGGACTCGTCCGGTCGGAGCCTGGGGGCGTTCTTCGCGCAGTGGGTCGCCCGCCCGGGCCACGCGAAGCTCCGCGTCGGCCTCACCCACGAGAAGGGCAAGCTCATCGTCACGACGCGCCAGGAGACGACGCCCTTCGTGCTCCCCTTGGAGCTCGCCGTCGTGACGGCGAGCGGCGCGCGCACCGTGACGCTCGAGCTGACCAACCAAGAGGCCGTCTACGCCGTGGCCGTCGACGGAGAGCCGATGTTCGTCGTCGTGGACCCTCGGCACCGGATCCTCGGAGAGTGCACGGTCGACCTCCCGCTCCGCTGGTCCGAGCGACAGCTCGAGGGCGCGCCCACCGCGCGGGGGCGCTGGCTCGCCGCGAGAGCGCTCGCCCACCGCGACGAGACGTGCAGCGTCGCCCGTTTGGCGAAGACCTTGCAGAGCCCGTCCGAGCACTGGACCGTGCGAAGCGAGGCCGCGCAGGCCCTCGCGACGCGACGCGGAGAGCCCGAGCGAGACGCGCTCCTCGCGCTCGGTCGCGTCGAGGACGCGCGCGTCCGGCGCGCCGTCGCCGAGGCCCTCGGGAAGCTCGGGCGAGCAGGACTCGAGCCGCTCAGGCGCCTCGCCGAGGACCGGGCGCAGCTCGTCGCAGCCGAGGCCCTCCGCGCGCTCGGCGAGGCGCGCGCCGAGGACCTCGTGGAGATCGCCGAGCGGGCGATCGTGCGCCGGACCTGGTCCGAGGTGGTCGCCGCCGCCGCGCTCGAGGCGCTCGGGAAGAACCGCGTCGGCGAGGCGATCGTGCGCGCCCAGAGCCGGTACGGGATCCCGACGCGCGCGCGACGCGCGGCCGTCCACGCGCTCGCGAAGTTCGGCCCATCGGCGGAGCGACGGGACCTGCTCACCGATCTGCTCCGTGACCGTGAGGCGCCTCTCCGGCAGGACGCGGCCCTCGCCCTCGCCGAGCTCCGCGACGTCGACGCGCGCGGCGCGCTCGCAGAGGCGCTCGTCGCCGAGCGTGAGCCGCGCGTGCGCACCCGGATGCGCGAGGCGCTGAGAGCGCTCACCGGCGACGAGCATCACGAGCTGAAGCGTCTCGGTGGCGAGGTCGAGTCGCTGCGCGCCGAGCTCGCGACGCTCCGCGGCAGGCTCGCCAAGCTAGAGGCTCCCGACGAGCCCGCCTGACTCGTCCCGCGACGCCGCGCCGGGGGACGCTCGACCTCGAGGGCGCGCCTGCGAAGAAGGGCCGCACACCAACATCGTCGCAGGACGTCGCGCCCAGCGACGCTTCTCTCCCGCTTCACCGGGGGTCGACCGGAGCCGGGACGCCTCGTCGCAGGACGCCGCGCCCCGCGACGCTTCTCTCTTCGCGGAGGTGGAAGCTCCACGCGAGACCCGCTAGGCTCGCCGCCGTGCGAAGGCTCATCTCCCTCGGTCTGCTCACCCTCTCTGCGCTGGTCGCGGCCTGCGGGGCCGCCGGTGCCGGAGGCGATCCTCCCGACGGCGGAGGTCCCGGAGGGGGAGGCGCGTCGGGCCAGGGCGGCTTCGGTCCGCAAGGCAAGTGCGGCTATTGCCTCGACAAGAGCTACGTCGGCTGCGACGAAGAGGGCAACCCCACCGAGGCCGAGATCTGCGACGGAGGTTGCGCGGACGGCAAGGGCTGCTCTCCGTGCTCGCCCGGCGGCAAGGTCTGCGTGGGCAACGAGATCCACGGCTGCAACGACGACGGCAGCGTGGGCGCCACCGTCCAAGATTGTAGCACCTTCGCGGCGATGCAGTGCTGGGGCGGCGAGTGCAAGCCCACCTGCGTCGTCGCGAGCGACGCCGCGTCCAACGTGGGCTGCGAGTTCTGGGCCGTCGACCTCGACCAGCAAGACGGCGGTGGGAACGACCCCGCGAGCGCGCCGTGGGGCATCGTCCTGTCGAACGCGGGGCAGTCCGAAGCGGACGTCTACGTCGAGCTGAACGACGCGCCCGTCGGTCAGCCGCTCGCCCTGAAGAAGATCAAACAAGCGAAGATCGCGCCCGGCAAGCTCGTCCAATTCGAGCTGCCCACGCGCGAGCTCGACTGCGGCAAGAAGCCGAACGACTACAAATCCCCCGGGACGTGCCTCTCGTCACGAGCCTTCCGCGTCGTCGCCTCGTCGCCCATCGTCGTCTACCAGTTCAACACCTTCAAGAATTCGTTCTCCAACGACGCCTCGCTGCTCCTCCCGACCAACGCGCTCGGGCAATACTACCGTGTCATCGGCTGGTCCGCGGGCCACCCCGTGCCCACGAACTTCCCCGGCATCGGGCTCATCATCGATCGGTCGTACGTGACGATCGTCGGCACCGAGCCCGGCACGAAGGTGCGGTTCTCGCCGACCTACAAGGTGAAGGGCAACCCGCCCATCGCCGAGACGCAGGCCGGAGGGATCGTCGAAGCGACGATCGGGCCCTTCGACGTGCTCAACCTCGAGACGGCGGACTCGACCTTCCAGGAGACCCAGCAGAAGCCCTACGTCGCAGACTTCACGGGCTCGCTCGTCACGGCGTCGGCGCCCGTCGCGGTCTTCTCCGGCACCGAGTCGACGGCGGCCCCAGGGCACGTGAAGATCCCGACGTATCCCGGCTGGGACGCCGGCGGCCAGGGCAACGGCTGCTGCCTCGACCACCTCGAGGACCAGCTCTTCCCGATGGAGTCGATCGGGAAGAGCTACGTCATCACGCGGAGCCCCGTCCGCTCGACCAGCGGCTACAAGGAGCCCGACGTCCTCCGCTTCGTCGGCGCGGCCGAGACCGCCGAGGTGACGACGTCGCTCCCCGCGCCCTTCGACAAGTTCACCCTCAAGCCGGGCGAGGTCAAGGACACCTGGACGCAGGACGACATCACCGTGACGGCGACGGCGCCCATCATGATCGGCCAGATCCTCGTGAGCCAGGGCTACGTGCAGGGCCCCAACACGGGCGATCCGTCGCTCACGGTCTTCCCGCCCGTGGATCAGTACCGCTCGGAGTACGTGTTCCTCACGCCGCCCTCCTGGACGACGAACCACGTCGTCATCTCCACCGAGCCCTCGACGCAGGTGACGATCGACGGGACGGTGCCCACCGACTGCGTCGTCACGAACATCGGCACGCTCGGCGGCAAGACGTACGAGTCGCGGCGCTGCCCGCTCAAAGAGGGCGCACACCAGCTCTCGGGCACCGCGCCCTTCGGCATCATCGCGTACGGGTACGGGAGCGCCGGCTCCTACGCGTTCGCGGGCGGCGCGGACGTGAAGAAGATCTACGTGCCACCCATCCCCAAGTGATCCCTCACGATCTCGACGTCCGCCTCCGCACCTTCGCCGAGGGGCTCCTCGCCTCGGTGGCCCACGATCTCGAGCTCGTCGCCGTGCCGCGCGAGCTCTCGGGGGCCCCAGGGACGACGACCGCGGTGTTTGGCGCCGGCGACGTGCGCGTGATCGGCGCGGTCAAGCGCGGCGAGATCGACCCCTCGGTGCTGTCGGACAAGGACAAGCGCGAGATCGAGCACCGGGTCCAGCACGACCACCTGCGCGGCGACGTGCAGGTCGAGGTCTCGGGGGACGAGGTCACGGTGACGACGACGCGCGGCAGACAGAAGGTGCGCGGGACACGACGCGAGGGAGAGCTCCGCTGCTCGCTCTCCTTGAAGGCGCTCGGCCTCGGCACGATCAAGGGCCCATTGGGCGTCTTCAAGCTGAAGGACACCGTCGAAGTCCGCGCGAAGCTCGCGCCCCCCCCGCCCTGACCGCATCCGCCTCGGCGCGATCCCGAGGGTCTTCGGTGGGTCGCGCGAGCGCGGCGGCGACGGTGCGGACTGACGGAGTCCGGTCGGGCGGCGCGACGGCACCGGCCCCGATCCGCGGCAGGCCTTGGGCATCGAGCCAAGCGGCCTGGGCGCTAGCGTCCATGGGCGCCCTAGAGACTTGCGCAGCCCCTGCGACGTGAGTACCTTTCGCGCCCATGAAACTCAGGCTCTCTCTCCCCCTCGCGCTCTCCTCTCTCCTCGTAGCGTCTGCGGCCCTCGCAGAGGACGCCGCGGGCTCGGTGGCCGTCGGCGGCGCGCTCCCGTCGAGCGGCTCGCCCTCGACGTCGAGCGGCTTCGGCAGCCCCGGCAAGATGGTCGTCGGCTTCGAGCGGCTCTTCCAGTTCTCGCTCAACAAGCGGCACATCGAGACGGAGTACACCGATCCGAGCGGCACGAAGCGAAGCTACACCGGGGACGACTCCAACGTTCGCTTCAACCTCCCCGGGGGCGGCGAAGACCCGTACTCGACGCCGTCGCTCTCGTTCCACTACTTCGTGGCGCCGTCGATCTCGGTGGGCGGCGGGATCACGTACTACTCGGCCAGCGGCTCCGAGAAGACCACCGTCGCCCAAGGCGGGACCTCCACGACCAAGGAGTCCGACAAACCCACGACGACCAACTTCGCCATCACGCCCCGCGTCGGCTACAACATCCCGATTGGGGCGAGCACCCATTTCTGGCTCCGCGGCGGCATCACGTATTGGTCGCAGAAGACAGAGTCCGTGGACACGAGCACCCCGAACGTGAAGAACACGGACACCACCTCCGTGAGCGGCCTCTCCGTCTCGCTCGACCCCATGCTCCTCCTCGCGCCCGTCGACGGGGTCGCGTTCATGATCGGCCCGGTCATCGACTTCCCGCTCACCGGCAGCGGCAGCCACACCCAGAAGAGCGAGGCCGGCAGCAACACCACGGAGCAGAAGACCGACATCACCGCCGCGAAGTTCACGCAGATCGGCGCCGCGGCGGGCTTCGCGTTCTACTTCTGACGCGCACGCGCCTCCCTGCGCACGACCGGCCCCACCGAGCGGCGACGCTCCGTGGGGCCGCAATTTTTCCACGAAAGTTCTGCGCGCGGGAACAACACGAGATGCCCCCCTGTTGCCTTTTCGGGAAAGAGCGTAATCTTTCTCACGATGGCCTCGGCGCATCCCGCGCCGAGCACCACCCAGGAGAGATCAGCATGGCGACGAAGGCACAGTCGGTCCGGTCCCTCGAGCAGCGGAAGAACGCCGAGAAGAAGCGCCTCGAAGAGCGCGACTCGGTCAAGCTGAAGGCTGCAGCGCGTACGAGCGAGGTGCTCCCCAAGGCGCCGAAGGCCGTGCGCCCGTCGCCGCGCGGACGCGTGGCCTGAGCCGCGCGTCGATTTCGCTGGAGCGCGAGGGGGCGGCCCGGTAAGCGAGGCTCGCGGCCCGTGACCGATCGCTCCTTCGCCCCGCTCCTCGACGCTCGCCCAGGAGCTCTCTCACCCGCCGACGAGGTGGGGTGGTGCTTCCTCGCTGGCCAACCGCTGCCACCCCTGACGGAGCCGCTCGGACGCGCGATCGCGGCGGCCTGCGCGGGCGCTTCGCCGGACGTATCGGGGCTCGCGCCCATCGACGCTGCGCTCGCGGCGCTCGCCCGCGGCGACGTCAGGGAGGCCTACGACCACGTCGGAGGCATCGACACGTCGACCTCGATGGGCTCGCTCGCGCGAACGCTCGTGGACGGCCCGCTCGACGGGTTGCGTATCGCGTGGCTCGACGTGCTCGCAGCTCACCTCATGGCCCCTCACGCACCGGGCGCCTGGGCGCGCCTCGCGCTCGCCGTCCTCGCGTCCCACCAGCGGACGCACACCTTCTCGGTCGACCACGCGACGCTCGCGGCCGGGTTTCGCCAGACCGTGACGGACGGGTGGGCGCGAGACCTGACACCGAGCGCCTGAGCCCTACCCCGAGCGTGGATCACGCGCCGGAGCGCGCGCGGCGATGGGCCCCCAGGCCCGACCTCGAGCCTGCGTCATCGCCTGCGCGATCGTCGATGGCGCCTCAGCGTCCCGCCGCGCCCCTGGATCACGGCGCGCGCTCGTCGATTTGCCCCCCGTGCCGCGAAGGGCGCGTAGAATGCTCGCCGCATGAAGGCCCGCGCGCTCCCCGTCGCCTTGTCGATCACCGTCGCCGTCCGCCTCTTCACGGCCTGCGGCGGCACAGGGAGCTCCGGCACGGAGGGCAATGGAGGCTCGGGCGCGAGCTCGACCGCCGGCAGCGGAGGCGCCGGCACGGCGGGCAGCGGCAACGGAGCGGGCGCCGCGGGGGACAGCGGGGCCGCAGGGATCGAGGGGGGTGGCGAGGCAGGACAATCGCCCGCGGGCGCCGGAGGAGACTCCGGAGCTTCTGGACAAGGCGCGGGCGGCGGCGACGCAGGCTCCACCTCGACCGGAGGCTCGGCCGGCACCAGCGGCTCGACCACCGGTGGCACCGGCGGCAGCGGCGGGCCCACGCTCACGCTCACCATCCTCCCGTACAACCCCACGCTGTCTCCACCATCGGGCAGCGCGCCGAGCGTCCCCTTCAAGGCCTTCTTGACGAACCCGCAGGTCCCCGATCAGGACGTCACGGCACAAACGACCTGGTCGATCGAGCCTGCGTCCTTTGGGTCCTTCGCGGGCAACGTGTGGAGCGCGCCAGCCGGGACGCTCGGCAGCGCCACCGTGAAGGCGACGGCGAAGGGCTACTTCGCCAACACGCTCCTCACCGTGAAGACGCCGCAGATCATCATCGCGCCCGGGACCCCCGCGGACGCGCCCGGCAAGTTCGGCGGCGGCGGCGGCCCTGCGCCCTCGGTCATCTACCCCAACGACGGCGTCCTGCTCCCGCCGAACATGAACTCGATCGAGTTTCACGTCGTACCAGGCACAGGCCAAGATCTCTTCGAGCTCGCGTTCGAGTCGAAGAACGTGTCGCTCAAGGTCTACACCGTGTGCAACCCCGTCGGGGGCGGCTGCGTGTACGAGCCCGACGCGGCCTTCTGGAAGCTCCTCGCGAACACCGCGCGCGGCGGCGAGCCCGTCACGTACACGGTGCGGGGCACCAGCAAATCGGGCGGCGCCGTGGGCACGTCCGCGCCCCGCAAGATGCAGTTCGCGACCGACGATCTCACCGGCGGCCTCTACTACTGGAACGCGAACGGGAGCATCCAGCGCTACGACTTCGGCTACCCAGGGAAGAAGGCAGAGTCGTACCTCGATCAGGCGCAGACGGGCTCGATGTGCGTCGGGTGCCACGCGATCTCGCGCGACGGCAAGCGCATCGCGGTCGGCCTCAACATCCCCTCGCCCGCCACGCTCCGCGAGTACGACGTCGCCACGAAGAAGCCCGTCTACACGTCCAACGAGCAGGCGAACTTCGTCAGCTTCTCGCCCGACGGCGCGAAGATGCTGACCTCGGGGGGCTGCTCGATCGATCTCCGCGACTCGAACACCGGCAAGGTGACGAGCGCCGGCGTCGTCAAGAAGGGCACCCAGCCGGACTGGTCTCCCGACGGCACGAAGGTCGTCTTCGCGCGGACCTCGGGCACGTGCATCGGCATCGACACGGGCCTCGCCTCGGGCTCGCTCCTGGTCGCCGACGTCGGCCCCGGAGGCGTCAGCAACGAGAAGACGCTCCTCGGCTTCGACGGCAACAGCAACAACTACTACCCGGCTTTTTCGCCGGACAACGCGTGGGTGCTCTTCGACCGATCGCCGACGAACCGCCACTCCTTCGCGAACGCGAGCGTCGACAAGGACACGGGCGCCGTCCCAGACGGAGAGATCTGGATCATCCCCGCCGGGGGAGGAGCGCCGATTCGCCTCTCCGCGTCGACCACGCCGAGCGACCAGTGGCCCAAGTGGATGCCGACGGCGCAGAGCTACGCGAGCGGCAAGGTGATGTGGGCGACCTGGAGCTCGCGCCGCGCCTACGGGCTGCGCCTCGCCGGAGGCCCGACGAGCACGACCCAGATCTGGATGGTCGGCATCGATCCCGCGAAGGCCGCCGCCGGACAGGATCCGAGCTTCGCGGCCTTCTGGCTCCCCTTCCAGGACATCGGCACGGGCAACCACATCGCCCAGTGGGTCATCAAGGTCGAGCGCAAGCCCTGCGGGACGAAGAACGAGTGCACGGTGAACGAGCAATGCGCAGAGGGCCGCTGCGTCCCGCAGAAGCCCTGAGATCGCCCGTCAGCGCGCCAGCGCGAACACGAGCGCGCCGCCGATGAGCGCCAGGAAGACCAGCGCCTTCCAGGTCTCGCGCGTGCCGGTCTGAGGATCGGGCGGTTCGCAGCTGCAGCCGTTGCAACCCATGCGATCGAAGATACCTGGCTCGCCTGGGATCGTCAAACCCGACGTCAGGTGATGCCGAGGAGCTCCTTCACCGTCGAGATCACCTGCGGCGCCTGGATGGGCTTCGTGATGTACGCGTTCGCCCCGAGCTGGAGCGCGCGCTGGCGGTCCTCTTGCGATCCCTCGGTCGTGATGATCACGATGGGCGTCGCCTGGTGCGCCGGATCGGAGCGGATGCGCTTCACCAGCTTGAGCCCGTCCATGATGGGCATGTTGATGTCCGTGATGATGATGTCGAACCTCGCGCCCGCGAGCTTGCGCAGGGCGTCGACCCCGTCGTCGGCCTCCGTCACGCGGAGGCTCTTCACGCGCGCGAGGGCGAACACGAGGAGCTGACGCATCATCGGCGAGTCTTCGACAATCAGGCACGAGTGCTCGGACATGGCGCTGTTACACTCCTAGATCGGCGAAGGCCGCGAGGGGTGGATACTTCTTCCCGGTGTCGACGTACGCACACGCCGAGACGAGCGCGCGGACGGCCTGCGCGCCGAGCAGCTTCATGAGCTCGCGATCGACGCGGGTCCACTCCGACTTCTGCTCGAGCGTGCGGTGGACGGCGATCGCGCCCACGACGCGCCCATCGAACGTGAGCGGGAAGGCCACCACCGGCTCGGCGACGCTCCCCACGCGCGTGTCCCCCCCGGACTCGATGGCGACCCCGGCGAGCGCCGCCTCGCCGACCCTGCCCTCACCCACCGCGACGGGCGCGAGCGCAGCCGGCGGCGCGCCCTCCGACGCGATCGGGACCAGCGTCGGGCTCGCGTCGTCACGGAGGTAGACGCAGTACGACTCCGCGCCGATGAGCTGGCCGAGCAGCTCCTTCACGTGCTTCATGACCGCGCGGGGAGAGAGCGACGAGTGGAGCTGGAAGCTCGCGACGTACAGGTTCGCCAGGTTCGCCAGCTCGGCCTCGATCTCGCCCGCGACCGCCGCCGTCTCTCGACTCTCCGCCTCCACCGACCGATAGCGCTCGAGCATCTGTCGGTTCTCCCGCTCGAGCTCCTCGACCTTCTTCAGCATGTCACGGATCGCGTCGGTCGACGCGATCTGTCCGCGAAGGAGCGCGTTCTCGGCCTCGAGCGTCGCGATGCGCGCCGCGGACTGCTCCTGCTCCCTCACCAGCTCCTCGGCGAGCCTCGCTCCCTTCAAGAAGAAGCTCTTCAAGAACGCGTCTCGCTCGCGCCGGATCTCCTCGACCGGAGGATCGCTGGGCCTGCTGGAACTCATCGGGAGGCCGAGCCTATCACCCTTCGCGCCCCACGCGAAGCCAGGCCGAGAGCGCGCCGCCCACGAGCACGTCGGCCTCACGGAGCTCGGTGAGCGAGCGGGAGCCCGTCAGCAACATCGCCGCGCGGAGCTCCGCCTCGAGGTCGTCGATGAGGCGATGCACCCCGTCCTCTCCCTCTTCGAGGAGCGCCCTCAGCATCGGCCGCGCGACGCCGGCGAGCGTCGCCCCGAGCGAGATCGCGCGCGCCACATCCATCCCCGTCGAGACGCCGCCCGTCGCGATGACCGTGTCGTGCCCGGCGCGGCGCGCGAAGACGACGCTCGCCGCCGTGGGGACCCCCCACTCACGGAGCGCCTCGCCGAGGCGCCGCTTCGAGCCCTCCGCGCGTGCGGTCTCGACGGCGACCCACGACGTGCCCCCCGCGCCCGACACGTCGATCGCGCGCACGCCCGCGGCGTGGAGCCGCCGCGCCGCCCGGGGTGAGATCCCGCAGCCGGTCTCCTTCGCGACGACGGGCACCGAGAGCTCACCCACGAGCCGCCGGAAGGTCGCCTCCCCACCGCGGAAGTCCCGATCTCCCTCGGGCTGCACGAGCTCCATCGCGGGGTTCATGTGCACGCAGAGCGCGTCCGCGCCCACGGCGGCGACGAGGCCCGCGACCTCGTCCGTCGAGAGCTCGCGGGCCTGCACGAGCCCGAGGTTCCCGAAGAGGAGCGTCGTCGGTGCGACGTCCCGCACCGCGTACGTCGAGAGCTCGTCAGGGCGCCTCCACATCGCCCTCTGGCTGCCGAGCCCGAAGGCGATCCCTCGCGCCTCGGAGATCGCGGCGAGCCGGTGGTTCACCTCGCCGGCCTTGGGCGTCCCGCCTGTCATCCCCGCGATGAGGAGCGGGAGGCGCAGCCGCTTCCCGAGCACGGTGACGGACGTGTCGAGCTCGTCGACCGACAGCTCCGGGAGCGCGTCGTGCACGAACACCACCTCGGAGAGCAGCGTCGAGGTCGCGTGAAACGACACGTCCCCCGTCGCGCAGAGCTCGAGGTGGTCGCTCTTGCGTCGCCCGATGTCGAAGCGGTCTGCGCTCACCCCCCTCCCCTAGCGCTTCCGCCATCGCACGGACAGCGCTCTACGCACGGCCGCCCGCGACGATGAAAAGAATGCGAGGTTGCGGCGACCAGGCTGCATCCGCACCTCGACGATCCACGGGATACGAGACATTTGGAAGCGTTGGCGCGGGGCATGCTATCCTTTGACTCGCCCTGACGCTTGGGCCGTGTCCCCGAGGACCTCCATGACGACCACCGCCACGACGACCCACGCTCCGACCCCCCCTCCGGTTCGTCGGCGGTTCGCGCGACGCGGCTTCACCCTGGTCGAGCTGATGATCGTCGTCGCGATCGTCGGGGTCCTCGCCGTGCTCGGCATCTACGGGATGCGCAAGTACGTGACGAGCGCGCAGGGGGGCGAGGGAGCCGCGGTCGTCCAATCGATCCGCGGGGCCGAGGAGCAGTTCCGGGATCTCACGATGCAGTACATGAACGTGTCGGTCTCGAACACCTGGTACCCCAACGCATCCGGCGGCTCCGACCAGAAGAAGTACTCCTGGATCCACGCGCACCCCGACAAGGACAACTGGCTCGCCCTCGGCGTGGTCGTCGATGGTCCGGTGCGCTTCGGGTACAAGTGCAACGCGGGGCGCGCGGCGACCAATGTGAGCGTGACGCTGGACCCGGCGATCCCCGCGCAGACCTGGCCGGCGAGCCCGCCCGAGCCCTGGTACGTCGTCCAGGCCCGCGCCGAGCTCGACGGGCCTGGCAAGGGGCTGACGGCGTTCCTCGCGAGCTCGTTCACGGGCGATCTCCTCCGCGTCGAGAAGTGATCCGCCTCCGCGAGGCGCTCGTGACGACGGTCGTCGCGATGGCCTCGGCGCTGGGCGTGGCGGCCACGCGGCCCGCGCTCGCCGACCGCACGCGGCGCGTCACGGAGACCACCGACTCGTACGCGCTGCCCCCACCGACCCAGCTCGAGATCGCGACGCTCGGGTACCGCGCGGCCGCGGCCGATCTGCTCTGGGCCTACGTGCTCGTCTCGCAGGGGCTGCGCTTCTCCGAGAAGCGCAAGTTCGAGTGGGGGGCGCGCTACTTCGAGGCGGTGAACCACCTCGATCCGACCTTCCGCGATCCGTATCTGTACGCGGACGCGCTCCTCACCTTCGGCAGCATCAAGCCGACGCCCGACGACGCGCGCGCGGCGCGGAGGATCATGGAGGTTGGGCTCACCGCGCGCCCCTTCGACGCCGAGCTCTTCCGCAACGCAGGGAGCTTCCTCTCGTACCTCTCGGACGCGTACATCTCCGATCCGACCGAGCAAGAGGAGTGGAAGGCGACCGGGGCGAAGTACCTCGCGCGCGCAGGCGAGCTCGGAGGCGTCGATCGAGGGTCCCTGCGCGAGTCCCTCGCGAGCGCGAACCTCCTGTCTCGCGCGGGGCAGCTCGACGCCGCGGCGTCGATCCTGGAGCGAGCGCTGCTCGTCACGGACAGCGACGTCGCGCGTGACGAGATCATGCCGCGCCTCCAGAAGCTGCGCGGCGAGCAGCGGGTCGAAGAACTCCGAGATCGCACGCGGAGGTTCGACGCGACGTGGCGGCTCACCCTCCCCTTCGTGACCCGGACCACCATGGTGCTGGTAGGCCCCGCCGTCGTGCCCTGGGCGTGCGCCGGCGCGAGCAGCGACGCGGGGACGGAGAGGTGCGAGCGGACGTGGCGTAGCCCGGCGCGCTGAGCTCGAACCGCCTCGACACGCGCCCAGCGACTCCGCGCCGCGTCGGACGCCCCGAGCACGAGCGCCAGCCCCGCGGCACGCCGCCTCGTCCCCTCACCGACGCTACGCCGGGCCTGGGTGGCCTGTGTGGCGGCGCCAGCCCCGCGGCACGCCGCCTCGTCCCCTCACGGCGTCGGCGTGGGTGTGGCGCAGACGGCCGTCGGCTCGCGGACGACGAGCCAGCCGTCCCGGTTCGCGTTCTCGCAGGCCGGGCGGTCGTCGCGGAGGACGCGCACCGCGGCCGTGCCACACGGCGCGTTCAGCAGGTGCAGCTCGAGCACGCCCGGACGCTCGTCGACGCGCACCTCGATCGGCCCCGGCTCGAGCAAGGGGTACCACGACAGCTGGGCCTTCAGGGCCTTGGGATCGAAGGGAGGATCGATCCGGACGACGCGCGGGCACGGCTCGAACTTGGCGACCATCGCGCTCCCGACGCGAGCGAGCGGCCGGTAGCCTCGCTCGATGAGCGGCTCGGCGTCCTCGGGCTCGAGGCCGACGAAGACGAGGGTGTCGTACTGCGACGCGATCGCGCCCTGCTCGAGCGCGCGCGGCACCCGCGACGGCAGGCTCGGGACCGACACGGAGAGGAACCGCGGCGGAAACGCCGGGAAATGTTCGTGAAAATCCCGCGCGACGACGGCGTGGAGCGCGGGGTTCGTCGCGTTGACGTGGGGGCTGTTGCCGCCCTTCTCGACCACGAAGAGCTCCGGCGCGAAGACGAGCGGGTACTGGTGCTCGATCGGACCGATGGCCCCGACGCCGGGGTTCCAGTTGAGCACGACGAGCGTCCCCTTGACCGGGGGTGACGCCTTCATCACCGCGCGGAGATCGTCGGTCTGCACGTCGACGGTGAGGTGAAAGTTGCACGACCATCCGATGGCGACGACCGCCGCGACCGCGCCCACGCCGAGCGCGAGCCTCCGCACGAGCGAAGACCACCGCTCCGCCGGCAGGAGGACCAGGCCGAGCGGGACGCCGAGCACCGCGAAGCGCGGCGAGAAGAACTGCCACCGCGCGACGTGGAAGGGGATGACGAAGAGGGCTATCGCGCAACCCACGCCGACGAGCGTCAGCGCGATCTCGGCCCGAGACGCGCGCCCACGGGCGGCGCGGACGGCTCCCCACCCGAGCCCCACGAGCGCGGCGAGAGGGAGGGGCCACGCGCGGTACCAGGGCCCTCCGACCGACGTCACGGCCCACAGGCGCGCGGCCTCGACGAGCGGCAGCCGCTTCTCGGGCGCGTCGATGGCCGAGTCTTGACGAGCGCCGAGGTACGCGGAGAGAGCGAGCCACGCGAGCGGCAGGAGCAGGACGAGCAGCCGCCGAGGAGCACGCAAGAGCAAGACGAGCGCGACCATCCCCAGCGCCGCCGCGCCCACGAAGGCGTGGAACAGCGCGGTGACGACCAGCAAGACGGCCGCGACCGCCGCCCCACGCCACCGGAGCTCGTCCTGTCCGACCACGCACGCGAGCGCCCAAGGGAGCACCGCGAGCGCAGCGCAGAACGGATAGAGCCCCATGTACAACGGCCACGACAGCGTCGCCCCGAAGAACGCCGCGGCGATGAAGCGTCGCTCGGGGTGGAGCGCCGTGGCCAGCCGGAGGACCCCCGCACCAAACCCCAACGTGACCAGGGTCGCGAAGGCGCGCACGCCAGCCTCCCAGCCCAGCAGCGTGACCAACGGGCGTCCCAAGATGACGTACCCCGCCGCGGCCACCGGGAAGCTCGCGCGGAAGAAGACCGCGTGGTCGCGCGACGGATCGTCCACGTGGCCACCGAGGAAGCCACCGACGACATGCTGGACGCCGTCGTGCATCGGGAAGAACCCGAAGGCCCAGATCGACGCGACGACCAGCCCAGCGAGGACGGCGGCCACGGTCCACGCGGGATCGATGCGCACACGCGCGGCTCCGCCCGCGGTCGGCTCTGGAGCGTCATCGACGGGCGGAGCGCCGCCCGGAGGATCACTCGTCAGGGTTCGTCTCGGCGACGGCGGGCGCCATGGTGACCTTCCCGCTCTGCACGGCGCCAGCGAAGAAGAACAGCGACGTCTTGCCGTCGCCGTTGAGATCCCCCATCGCCAGCGCGGTGAAGGTCCCGGTCAGCGTGTTGTAGCCGCTCGCCGTGTAATCGTACTGAAAGTACTGGGGCTGCTCCATCGAGAAGCGGAGGCACGGCCACCCCTTCCCCGTGGCGCTGTCGCTCCAGTCGGAGATCTTGGTCTGGTACTTCGTGCCGCTCGGGACCGTCGCCGGCATCGGATGGTTCACCGAGCCCGTGTCGCAGAGGACGCGGATCACCGACGCGTCCGTGCTCTCGGGGATGACCGAGGTCTTCCCTTGCTCGGAGTTGTAGTAGGAGATGTTGCCCTTCGCCATCGCGCCGAGGGACGAGCGAGCCTCGGCGGTCTTCGCGTTCCGTAGGTAGCGGGAGACGCCGTAGATCGCGAGCGCCGCGAGGACGCCGATGATCGCGACGACGATCATC
>CAYNEK010000009.1:0-93192 GCA_964396175.1 uncultured Polyangiaceae bacterium
GCGCCCGCGAAGCCCGCGCCCGCGAAGCCCGCGCCCGCGAAGCCCGCGCCCGCGAGGCCCTCGCCCGCGAGGCCCGCAGACGCGTCCCTGCGTAGCGCCGTGCTTCACTTCGCCGTCGAGCATGGCGTCCAGGCAGCGCGTGCCGAGTTCGACGCGGCACTGGCGAAGCTCGCCGCCTTCGCGCGCTGAACCCGCCGACCAAAGACGTCTCCTCGCGGAGCGTGGGCCCCTCGGCGCACGCTCCGCGTCGCTTTTGTCCGCACCGCCGCGGACGTCCCTCTCGCCGCTCCGCACCGCTTGGGTCCGCGCGGCGACGCTCATCGCCCGCCGGGGCCCACGCCCGCTCCGCGCGACGCTCGTCCGAGCCGCAGCGGCGCTCGCCTCGCGGTTCGCCGCTCGCCCCGCGTCGCTTGGATCTGCGCGGCGCCCGCCGTCGTCGACACGCTCCGCTGGGGCCAGCCCGTCGCCTCGGGGCCCTCGTTGGGCCTGACGTTCGCCTCCCGGAAGCCTATCTTTCCTCACGACACCGCCTCGTGATACCGTACGGCGGCATGCGCTTCCTCCACCTCGTCTCATCAATCACCCCTCTCGCCGCGCTCACCAGCGCCTCCCTCCTCGCCGCGTGTGGCCCGAATGGCAATGGCGGCCGCACCGGCGGGGACGAGTACCACGAGTACACCTGCCCTCCCCCGATCGGGAAGATCGTCCGCGAGGACTGCTCGAAGTCCGCGCTCCAGTACGACGGCGTGAAGTTCGCCGGGAGCGCCGGCGTGGCGAACGCCGGGGTCAAGGGCTCGTACGAGGAGAGCGCCACCCGGCAAGCGGACGAGCTCATCTCGAACATGAAGGAGCAGCGCGTGCAGCTCTGCCACGACTTCAACACGTGCAAGATGACGGTCTCGGACTACCGCACCGAGCAGGCGCGCATCCAGGGCGCGTTCACCGCGCTCCTCTCGCTGAAGGACCGCCTCCGCACGATGGACACGGAGGCCGCGAAGGGGCTCGTCACCGAGATCACCAACATCCGCCTCGGCCTCCTCGAGAAGCGAAGCCCGGACTCCTCGGGCCCACGCCCGCCCCCGACCACGCCACCGGACTCCCCGACGAGGAGGCCGTCCACGCCCACGCCGCCCACGCCGCCGGTGGCCACCGGTGAGTGGCTCCCTGGGAAGTTCATGGCCCAGGCCATGAACCGCGTCGCCTCAGGGGCCGCCGCCGTCGAGCAGAAGACCAAGTTCGGGTTCGACGTCGAGCACGCCTCGCTCCTCGGCGCCTTCATCGAGCAGGGCAAGAAGATCGGCATGGTGCAGAGCTTCATGAAGAAGTACGAGTATGTCCTCATCGGCGGAGGCTCGGACAGCGCAGAAGATCTGGACATCCAGATCCTGAAGGACGGCAAGGTGATCGCCGAGGATCACGCGGCCGACGCGACCCCCGTCGTCAAGTTCCGGCCCCCAGAGGACGGCAACTACGAGCTCAGGCTCGTCCTCGAGAAGTCGCGCGTCGGCTCGAGCTTCGTCGCCGTCGCGGTGATGCGTGACGGCGGCTACTCCGTCCCCACCGGCAACATCTCGAAGTCGTTCAACAACGTCCTCGGCGGCGCGGCCGCGATCTCTGCGAAGGCCGGGCGAAACCTCGGGGGGATCGTGTTCCACGAGCAAGGCAACTGGGCCTTCTTCGGCGGGATCTTGAAGCCTGGGATCCAGAACAACTTCTCCGGTTTCAAGCTGGTCAACGATCCGACGATCGTGCTCGCGGGCGCGGACGACCAGGCCGACGTGGTGGGTTTGTACGCCGACGAGCAAGACACCAAGGTCGAGGTCGCCCGCGACAAGGACAAGACGAAGACCCCGCTCCTCGTCATCCACCCCGACGCCTCCAAGCGCTACTCGATCCACGTGCAGCACCTCGAGGGGCGCGGCCCGTCGATGATCTCGATGGTCGTGCTCGACGCCCTCGGGAAATGAGCCCCTCGCTCGGGGCTCGACCCGCACGACAACCCTCGGCGGGCCTCGGCTTGTGACCTGAGCCCCTCGCTCGGGGCTCGACCCGCACGACAACCCTCGGCGGGCCTCGGCTTGTCACCTGAGCCCTTCGCTCAGAGCTCGACCCGCACGACGACCCTCGGCGGGCCGAGCTCCGTGAAGCGAACGCGACCGCGACACGCCTCGATGGCCGCCCTCGCGATCGCGAGCCCGAGCCCCGAGCCGGCGCCGCGTCGGCTCGTCGCCGCCCGCTGAAACAGCCGGTCACGGAGCTCGATCGGGACGCTCGCGGGGCTGTTCTCGATCTGCACGATCGCCCCGTCGATCCGTACGATCACCTCGCCGCCCGGGCTCTGCTTCACCGCGTTGTCGACGAGGTTCGCGAGCCCTCGCGTCAGCGCGTCCGCGTTGCAGGTGAGCGAGGCGCCGCCACGCCCCGTCACCTCGAGCTTCACGCCCGTGGCGTCCGCCAGCGGCCGGGCGCGGTCGAGGCAGCGCGTCACCACGTCGTCGAGCGAGACCGCCCCATCGTCCGCCAGCGCGGCGCCGGTCTCGAGCTTGGCGAGGGTGACCAGATCGTCGAGCGTGTGGCCGAGCTGCTCGGCGGACGTCCGCATGTTCGCGAGGAACCGCGCGGCCGCCTCCTTGTCGTCCATGGCGCCGTCCTCCAGCACCTCACAGGTCGCGAGGAGCGCCGTCGCGGGGGTCTTCAGATCGTGCCATGCGTCGCGGAGAAACGCCGCCGCGTAGGGACGCCCCTCGAGCTCGGTGCGCATCGAGTGGAGCGCCCGAGAGAGCCGCTTGACCTCACGCCCCTCGCCGACGGGGAGGCGCGCGTCGAGCTCGCCCTCCGCGATCTTGCTCGCCGCCTCCGTGATCTCCTCGACGCCCCGAGAGAGCAGGCTCCCCACGGCCGCCGCCGCCCCCCCCGAGAGCACGAGGAGGACCGACCCGACGACGAACGCCTTCGGCGCGATGCGGTGCGCGACGGGGACGACGCCCGTCGTCAGCGCCTCCTCTGCCGTCGTGTACACGCCCGTGACGAGGGCGCCGGCCAGCGCCGAGGCCGCCAGCGCGAAGAAGATCCGGAACCGGAGCGACGTGCCCTCCCTTCGTGACCGCACGTACCGCGCGACGACGAAGCCGACGAGCACCGTGTCCATGATCCCGCACAGCGCGACCAGCCACGAGATCACGCCTGCTCCTCGAACCGCCCCAGCGCGCGGAGCGCGGGCACACGACGCCGCTCGACCCACCGCGGCCTCACGCATCCTCCTCGAGCCGAAAGCCGACGCCGCGCACCGTCACGATGAGCCCCTGGGGCGCGCCGACGTCCTCGAGCTTCCTGCGCAGCCCCTTGAGATGCGAGTCGACCGTCCGCTCCGAGAGGGCGTACGATGTCCCCCACACCCGCTCGACGATCTGCCCGCGGGTCCTCACCACCCCTGGGGTCTCGGCGAGCGCCGCGAGCAAGGCGAACTCGAGCTTCGTCAGCGGGAGCGGACGCCCGCCGTAGTCGGCGAGGTGCCGGTCGACGTCGATGTGCAGCCCGGTCCCACCTGCGGGTGACCGCGCGGTCCGGCCGTCCGACCGACGCAGCACCGCGTGCGCGCGCGCGACGAGCGCCCGCGGGGAGAAGGGCTTCGACACGAAGTCGTCCGCCCCCGCCTCGAGCGCCGCGACACAGTCGACGTCGGCATCGCGGCTCGTCAAGACGATCACGCGGGGGCCGCCCCGCAGCCGCACGGCCTCCAGGATCGAGAACCCACTCCCATCGGGGAGCGTCAGATCGAGCACGACGAGATCCGCCGCGTCGATCCGACCGCGCGCGCCCGCGAGCGTGCCTCTCACCTCGCACGTCATCCCGTCGCGGGCGAGCGCGTACTGGACGGCGTCGGCGATCGGTGGGTCGTCTTCGACGACGAGGACGTGCGCCATCGCGCTCAGTTCTGCGGGCGCGGCTCCCCTGCGGGCGGACGCTCGCTCGGGCGCTGCGCCACGATGGCCGCCGGATCCTTCCACGGCGCCGAGGAGGGCGCGCGCGGGGGAGCCTCGGTGACGGTCCCGTCGGGCTGGAAGCGGCGCAGCTCCTCGGTCACCTGGCGGAGGTACGCCTGCTTGACGTGGAAGGGCAGGAAGCTCGACTTGAACCCCGCGGTGACGACCGTCTTCAGGTCCTCGAAGGACAGGCCCATCTCCGTGTGCGCGAGGAACAGCTCCTTCGACACGCTGGTGTCGGTGACGAGGCGGTTGTCCGTGTTGATCGTCACGCGCAGGCCGAGCGACTTGTAGAGCTTCAGCGGGTGCGAGGCGAGATCGCGCACGGCGCCGGTCTGCACGTTCGACGAGGGGCAGCACTCGAGAGGGATGCGGTGGTCGTTGACGTAGTGGAGGAGATCGCCGTCCTCACGGAGACGACACCCGTGGCCGATCCGGTGCGCGCCGCAGACGTGCAGCGCTTGCTCGATCGACTCGGGCCCGTACGCCTCGCCCGCGTGGATCGTCACGTTGATGTTGTTCTCGCGCACGAGCTGGAAGGCGGCCTTGTGGTGCTTCGCGGGGTGATCGTACTCCGCGCCGGCCAGATCGAAGGCGACGACCCCGCGGTTCTTGTACGCGACGCAGAGCTCCGCCATCTCGAGCGACGTCTCGGGGGAGATGTTGCGGATCCCGCAGAGGATCAGGTTCGACTCGATGCCATGCTTGGCCTGCGCCGCACGGAGCCCCGAGAGCACCGCCTCGACGACCTGGGTCATCTTGAGCCCGAGCCGCCCGTGGAGCATCGGCGCGTATCGAACTTCCATATACCGGACGCTCTCGAGGGCGGCGTCCTCGGCGAGCTCATAGGCGACCCGGTACAGGCTCTCCTCCGTCTGCATCACGCGGAGCGTGACGTCGAAGGCCTTCAGGTACTCGACGAGCGAGCCGCAGTTCTCGCCGAGGTGCATGAAGCGGCGGAGGGCGTCGGGCTCCTTGGCGGGGAGCTCGATGCCGTCACGGCGCGCGATGTCGAGGACGGTCTCGAGCCGCAGCGAGCCGTCGAGGTGGACGTGCAGGTCGGTCTTCGGGAGCTTCTGCCAGAAGGAGAGCGGCAGCGTCGGCCGGCGGCTTTTCTCGGTTTCCATGGCGCAAGCTAGCACGCGGCGGGGGCCGTCGCACCCCCGGTTGCGGCGCGCCGGCGGCGAGCCGGGGCTTCCGAGGCGATCGTGTCCTCCGCGCCCGAGGCCGTCGCGCTCCCGGTTGCGGCCCGCCCGCCCCGAGGGGAGAGTGACACGCATGCCGCCTCGTCGCGCGCCGGTGCCGCTCTCCGCGCTCGTCGCGCGCGTGGTGGGAGGCAAGCCGGCGAGCAGCACGCGCCCGCCCGAGCACGTCTGGGTCCGCGCGGTAGGGGTCGGCGTCGCCCAGCGGACGCGCCCCGCGTCCCTCGAGCGGGGGATGCTCACCGTCGTCTGCTCGACGAGCGCTTGGGTCCAGGAGCTCGGGCTGCTCCACGACGTTCTCGTCGACAAGCTCCGGCGCGAGGGCCTCGACGTGACGAAGGTCCGCTACAAGGTCGGGCACGTCGAGCCCCTCGGGCGTCTGCCGCGCGCCGCCGTCCCGATCCGCCGAGCCCCTCGAGGCGCGCCTCTCCCACCCGAGCTCGCACGAGAGCTCGCGCGGGTGGAAGACGACGAGCTGAGGCAGACGATCGAGCAGGCCGCCCGGCAGAACCTCGCGTGGCAAGCCGCTCCGACGGCTACCTCCAGGCCCCCACCTTCTCCAGCCCTTCGATCCGCTGGAGCACGAAGCGCTCGTTCGGGCCCAGCGCATCCAGGCCCGCCTTCAGGGTCGCGACGTAGCGGCGGAGGCTCGTGATGCTGGGGCCCTGCACCTTGCGGAGCACGGTGTAGAGATCGTCGACCACCGGCGCGGGCAGGACGCGACGCTGGCTGTCGTACAGATCGAACACATAGTCGCACCACGAGCCCTTCGCCGTCGCGGCGGCGAGCCTGGCAGCATAGCGAGCGGCCCGCTCGGCGACCTCGGAGCCGACGTCAGAGCCCGTGGCCGCACCATCCAACACCTGCTTCAGCACCGACGCCAGAATCCGCTCTGCCTCCTCTGCCTTCCCCAGCGAGAGCGCCTTGTCCGCCACCTCAGAGAGCAGCCGGAGCGCGTCCCCCTTGCGAGACGGCGAGACGGCGGGCGACGAGTCTGGCTGGAGCGCGGCCATGTCGGTCGCGGTGAGGGAGCCGTTGAAGGTCTGCAGGCTGCTCGACGCAGGTCCGGTCACCGAGCGCTCGGCGGTCGTCGACTCGAGCAGGGTGAGCTCCTGGGT
The DNA here is from genome assembly GCA_964396175.1 of uncultured Polyangiaceae bacterium. Classification (GTDB taxonomy): domain Bacteria; phylum Myxococcota_A; class Polyangia; order Polyangiales; family Polyangiaceae; genus CAYNEK01. The sequence continues at coordinate 6,304 of CAYNEK010000009.1, forward strand.
GCCGACGGTGATCCGCGCGCCGTGCTGGAGCTTCACGCGGCCCTCGACGCGCTTGCCGTCGAGGAGCACGCCGTTGCGGCTCCCGAGGTCCTCGAGGAACACATCGTCCCGCGTGACGACGAGCCGCGCGTGCCGTCGGCTGACGAGCGGATCGTCCACCGAGAGCTGGCAGTCCGTGCTGCGCCCGATGACGAAGTGGCCTGCGATGAGCTCGAGGTTGTGCTGCTGGTACCGGAGACGAAACCTCACCTGCGGCCGAGCTCCTCGTCGAGCCGCTCGAGCTCGTGGAGCGAGGTCACCTCGTCGTTCGTCATCGTGCCGCCCGCGTCGTGGACGGCCTCCACGAGCCCTCGAACGGCGTCAGCCAGTCGCTCACGCTCGATGTCCGGCAGCGCGCCCATCCTGCGCACCGCCGAGGTCGGCGGGACGACGGCGAGCCGGACGTAGGTGTTCACCATCCACCTCGCCCACGTCACCGTCCCATCGAGCTCGGCCGCGCGCGTGGCGGCGTCCGCGAGGGCGTCGAGCTGACGACGATCGACCAACGCACGGGCCTCGAGCCTCGCCTCGACGCTCGCCGACGCCTTGCGCATCAGGCGCTCGACGTCGAGCTCACGACCGAGCGACAGGGCCTTCTCGAGGACCTCGAGGATGAGCGCGAGCGTCCAGTTCTGCTTGGACTCCCCCACGATGCCCGAGAAGGTGTCCTCGTCCGCGATCTCGGTGCTCCCGCAAGCCGGGCAGGCGATCACCTCCTCCGGGTAGGGCATCCGACACCGGCCGCAGTGCCGCAGGAAGCCCGTCCTGCGGTTCGAGCTCTCGCGGCTGGCGTCGATCCGACAGAAGACGAGCTCTTGTGTCCCGATCCGGATGCGGTCCCCATCGGCGAGCGCCGCGGCGCTCCCGCGGAGGCCCTCGCCATTCAGCCGCACGCCGTTGCGGCTCCCGAGATCGAAGAGCCTCGCGGACTGCCCGTCGAGGATGATCTTCGCGTGGTGACGGGACACGAGCGGGTCGTCGATGGTCACCTGGCACTCGGGGCTGCGCCCGACGAGCGTCTCGCCCTGGGGCAGATCGAATTCTTGCAAGAGAAAGCGCAGCCGAAAGCGAGACACGATCGCGTCGCCCGAGGCTACCCAGGTTCTCCCGGTCCGTCAAAGACGGCTTCGTCGAGGGGCCCCGCCCGACCGTGGCCCGCGGCCCGGCGCATACGCCCCCTGCCCCGCCTCGCGCGCCGACGCCGCCACTCCCCTCCGCAGCAAGTGAGCGCCCCACGCGCCCCTCTGCCAGCGACATGGCGCATCCCGGCTGCTCATCGCGAATCCAAGCCGCTGGCTGCCTCGCGACGCGCCCCTCTGCCAGCGACATGGCGCATCCCGGCGGACCGCCCCCCCGCCTCGTCTGCCTCGAAGCGTTGGCCCGGAGTTTGCTGTATTATCGGGTTACACTATGCTCGCCAAGGAGATCTCCATGACTCACCGCCTTCTCGCCGCCGCCTTCGCCGCCTCCGTTCCCTTCCTCTCCGTCGGCCTCGCGCACGCCGCCGACGACGGCATCCAAGGGATCGCCGCCTGTGGAAACATCGATGTCAAGGCGAGCGCCCAATGCAAGGCCGAGGTCCAAGGGGGCTGCACGTCGCAGTGTACGCCCATTCACTTCGAGGCTGCCTGCGCTGCCAAGGTGGACGTCTCCAAGTGCACGGGCTCCGGCTGCACCGTCCAGGCCGACGCGACCTGCACCGCCTCCTGCCAGGGGACGTGCGAGGCCTCGTGCAGCGCAGACCCATCGATCACGTGCGAGGGGAGCTGCTCGGCCAATTGCGACGCAAACTGCGACGCCCAGTGCTCGGGCGAGGCGGCCGGATCGAAGGCTCAGGCCGACTGCAAGGCGAGCTGTCAAGGGAGCTGCCATGGCCGCTGTCAGGGCTCGTGCAAGGCGAACCCGCCTGACTGCAAGTCCAAGTGTCAGGCCTCGTGCACGGGGAGCTGTGAGGCCAAGGTCAACGCCAAGTGCGACATCGACTGCAGCAAGGCCGTCGTCGCCGACTGCACCTCGAAGCTCGAGGGCGGCTGCCAGACCCAGTGCCAGGACCCGAAGGGCGCCATCTTCTGCGACGGGCAGTACGTCGACGCGGGCAACAACCTCGCCGACTGCGAGGCCGCCCTGAACGCCTGGCTGAAGGCCCACGTCGACGTCTCTGGGCGCGCGTCGGCCTCCTGCAGCGGCAACAGCTGCGAGGCCGAGGCCGAGGCGAGCGCGTCGTGCGCGGTCGGCGAGCTCGGCGCGGGCAGCGCGCTGCCCGGCGTCGGAGGCCTGGCGCTCGTCGCCATGGCGGGGCTCTACGCGCGACGCCGTCGCACGGCGTGACGTCACCTGTGACGCTCGACGTTACGTCGAGGTGAGCAGGAGCGCCACCCCGACGACGGCGAGCACCGAGCCGAAGGCCGAGCGAAGGTTCAATCGCTCGGCCTTCGCCACGTGGGCGAGGGGCAGCGCGAAGAGCGGGCTCGTGGCGAGGAGCGTCGAGGCGATCCCGGTCGACCGCGCCTTCGCGACCGCGAGCTGAGACAGCCACAACCCGCACACCGTCCCGAGCAGCGACGCGACTGCGAGGCGCGGGAGCACGCCCCGCGGACGCACCTCGTCCCACGTGGTCTTCGCCCGTCCCGTCGCGGCGATCACGACCCCGACACAAGCGATCCCCGAGGCAAGGCGGATCCACGACGCAGCGAGCGGCGCCACGCGCTGCTCGGTCGCTTCGCGCGCCAGCAGCGCGCCGGCCGCCTGACAGACCCCAGACGCCGTGCCCGCCAGGATCCCTGACACCGAGACCGCGCGCCCCACCGCCGCCGCCGGGCGCGTGACGACGATCGCGATGCCTGCGAGCGTGAGCGCCATCCCGACGGACTCGGCGCCGTCCGGGACCCTGCCCTTCGCGACGAGTTCCATGAGGACGACGAAGAGCGGGGCCGACGAGAGCATCAGCACCGCGCGCGCCGCGCCCACCCGTGTGAGCGCCACGAAGAACGCGGTGTCACCGATCGCGATCCCGACGACGCCGCTCGCCACGAGGCGGGCGAGATCGCCGTGGGAGATGGGGGTCGCGGGCGCGGTCATCGCCCAGACCATGACGAGGATCGCGAGGCCGATGCTCGACTTCGCGAAGTTCGCCGTGAGCGCGGAGAAGCTCCGCCCGGCGGCGATGCGCTCGAACAAGATGCTGCCAGCCGCCCACGCGAAGGCGGCTCCCAGCGCGGCGACCTCGCCGATCACCCGCGGGTCAGCGAGAAGAAGGCGCCCTCTTCGGCGCCCTTCTTGAAGGCAGAACCGATGATGACGCCCCTCGCCACGCGGCGACAGTAGTCCTTCATGTGCGCGTAGACGAGCCGCGAGAGCCCCGACTCGTTGGGCTTGTAGGCGGGCCAGCCAGGAGGCTCGAAGGGCGGCGCCTTCGTGTAATCCATGACGATCTCGCCCGGGTGGGTGTCGTCCGCCTCCGTGAGCACGAAGTACCCTGGCCCCGTGAACGCGCCCATCGCTTGGTGATTGTACCCCACGATGACCCCAGCGCGCCGGCAGAAGCGCTTCTGGAACCGCGTGAACATCGGGAGTGAGTTGCGCCCCTCGAAGATGAGCGTCTCGTCGTCCGGCGTGTCCTTCGGAAAGAAGTCGTCGATGACGAGCGGCGGCGCGTCCTTGACGCAATCGTATAGCTTCCCCACGCGACCGTGGGTGATCCCGAGCATCTCGGCCAGGCGCGCCTCGGGCGTCAGAGCGTCGAGGTAGGCGCTCAGCGTCGCGTAGCCCGCCCCCTTGTCGACGAGGGCGCGGAGGTTCTCGGACGAGGATCCCGAGGCGACGGCTTCCTGGGTCATGGCGCGCGCAACGTAACACACGCAGACGCGCCGACCAGCCCCTTCGGCCCCCTGCGTGCGCCGGAAGACTTTGCACTCCGAGCGCGCGTTCGCCTACATGCCGCCCATGGCTGACGTCCCCCTCGACGAGGCGGCGGTCGCGCGGGCGCGAGGGCTCGCGCGGCGTGTGGCGCTCGACGTGCAGAGCTTCGTCGTGGCGCACACGACGGTCGGGATCGAGCGCGTCACCGCGCGCGCGTACGGCGCAGAGGGGGCCGACCCGGACGGCGTCCCGCTCGCGAACACCCTGGTCGACCGCTACCACGCCGCGGGGCTCCTCCCGCGTGGGATCGCGACCTTCGTCGGGCGCGAGATGGTGCGCGGAGGCGTGTCGGCTCGGGAGGCGTGCGAGCGGCTCGCGTACGGCGAGGCGCTCGACGACGGCGTCGCGGGGCCACGCGAGGAAGAGACGGCGCGGGCGCTCGAGCGAGCCACGGGCGACGCGCTCGCCGCGATCGATCGCGCGGCCACGCGCCGGCAGGAGCGCCGCGCGAGGCTCGGCGAGCCCGCGACCCCTCAGCGCTACGTCATCGTCGCGACGGGGAACATCCACGACGACGCCCTCCAGGCGAAGGCCGCCGCCCACGCCGGCGCGGACATCATCGCCGTCATCCGCGCGACGGCGCAGTCGCTGCTCGACTTCGTCCCGGACGGCGCGACGACCGAGGGCTACGGCGGCACCTACGCGACCCAGGAGAACTTCCGGATCATCCGCCGCGCGACGCACGAGGTCGCGGAGGCGATCGGACGGTACGTGCAGCAGACCAACTACTCGTCCGGGCTCTGCATGGCCGAGATCGCCTGGATGGCTGCGGTCGAGGGGCTCGACATGCTCCTCAACGACGCGATGTACGGGATCCTCTTCCGCGACATCAACATGTGCCGGACCTTCTGCGACCAGCACGTCTCGCGGCGCATCATCGCGAGGAGCGGCATCGTCATCAACACCGGCGAGGACAACTACCTCACGACCTCGGACGCGCTCGAGAAGGCGCACACCGTGCTCGCGTCGCAGTTCATCAACGAGGCGCTCGCGCACGCCGCGGGCCTCCCGGACGCGCAGATCGGCCTCGGGCACGCGTACGAGATCGATCCCGCCGTCGAGGACAGCTTCCTCCTCGAGGTCGCTCAGGCGCAGCTCGTGCGACAGATCTTCCCCACGCACCCCATCAAGTGGATGCCGCCCACCAAGCACAAGACCGGCGACATCATGCAGAGCCACGTGCACGACGCGATGTTCAACCTCGCGGGCGTCACGACGAAGCAGACGATCGAGCTGCTCGGCATGTTCACCGAGGCGATCCACAACCCGCTCTTGATGGATCGCTACCTGTCCCTCAAGGCCGCGAGGTACGTCTTCTCCGCGGCGAGGCACCTCGGCGACGAGATCCAGTGGAGGCCGGGCGGGATCGTCGAGACCCGCGCCCGCGCCGTCCTCTCCGAGGCGCTCGATTGCCTCGAGCGCGTCGCGGCCGAGGGGATCTGGGACGCCATCGCGCGCGGCGAGTTCGCCGACGTGAAGCGCACCCGCGAGGGGGGCAAGGGCTTCGCTGGCGTGATGCCTCGGAGCCGTGACTACTCGAACCCGTTCGTCCGCGCGCTCGGCGACTGATCACGCCTCGTCGCGGCGGCGTATCGCGGAGACCATGCATGGAACGGCGCCGCCACGCAGGCCGCGCTCCGATCCAAGGGCGTCGTCCGATCCGAGCGCGGCGCCTGCGGCCCAAGATCCTTGGTGCGGTCCGAGGACACGCGCCTGCTTGCGCCGCGCGCAGCGGCACGGGCCCCCTCCTGGCGCGACGGAGCGTCAGAGCGAGCCCGGACGGATGGTGACGCCGAGGCGCAGGGACGGCGCCTCAGGCGGAAAACGACGAGCCGCAGCCGCAGGTCCCGGTCGAGCGCGGGTTGTTGAAGCGGAAGCCCGAGGCGTGGAGCTCCTCGACATAGTCGATCTCCGTCCCCTCGAGGTACTGGAAGGACATCGGATCGACGTACAGCTTCACGCCGCGGCTCTCGAACTCTTCGTCCAGCTCACCGAGCTGGTCCTCGAAGTAGAGATCGTAGGAGAAGCCCGAGCACCCGCCGCCAATGACCCGCACCCGGAGGCCCTGTCCGCCGAGGCCCTCGGCATCGGCAATCTCCTTGACCTTCTCGGCGGCGCGCTCGGTGATCGTGATCATGCGCGCATCATAGTGCGCGCCGGCGCGCTTGCAAAGACCGCTCGTCGGCGGCCAGCGCCTGCCCGTCGTCTAGCGCAGCGCGACAGCGCGTCCGGCGCTCATCGACGCGCCGTCCCCGATCGTCGAGCGCAGCGCGACAGCGCGTCCGGCGCTCATCGGCGAGCCGTCACCGATCGTCGAGCGCAGCGCGACAGCGCGTCCGGCGCTCATCGACGCGCCGTCATCGGTCGCCTCGCTCGCAGCGACCGCTCGCCGCCGAGGGTCAGCGGCAGGCCGCGGGTGCGGGCGCGCCCTTCAACGCGCCGCGAACCATCGCGAGGACCGCGTCGGTCTGGCCGGGCTTGTTGAGGCTCGAGGAGACGGCGTCGCAGTAGCCTGCTGCGGCGAGCATGTACGCGTTGTTCGGCGGGGGGGCCGAGGCGGCGTTCTGGCGGAGGGCCGCGCAGCAGGCTCGGATGCGAGAGGAGTCGAACGGCTTGCCGACGCCCACAGGCTTCGCGTCGGCGTCGCCGTCGTCCGGGGCGTCGGGCAGATCGGGCGTGAGGGACACGGGGGTCGGAGGCGGCACCGCGGTCTCGCTCGCCACCGGGAGCGGTGGGGGTGGCTCGTCCTTCTTGCAGCCGCCCGCGAGGACGGCGATGAGCGGGACGGCGACGACGGCCAGGGCGAACGGGAGCAACACCTTGGAATGACGCATGGTGGAGACGGGGGGCACGGGGTCGACTCGGTCTGGAGGAGGCGTCGAGGGAGCTAACGCGACGAGGCTCAGTTGCAGGCGCCGGGGAGCGTCCCACCGCGCAGCGCGGCGCGAACCTGCCCGACCGCCGAGCCGCGCGACGAGGTCCCCTTGCGGACGAGCTCGACGATCCCATCGCAGGACGCCGCGGCGCTCTCGTACTTGGACTTCTCGGCCGGCGAGGTCTGGCTCGCCGCCGAGGACCGGAGCGCGGCGCAGCATCCGCGCAGCGCGGCCGCGTCCGCGTCGTGGTTGACCGGAGGCGCGGTCACCGTCGTGGTCACCGTGGGCTTGGCCGTCGCGGGCGTCGCAGCCGACGCGGGCGTGCCAGCGGCGTCGCCCGAGCCAGACTCCTCGCCCTTCTTGCAGCCGAAGGCGATGAGACCGAGCACGGTGACAGCGAGGATGGAGCGGCGGATCGTGAGGGTCATGGCGCGCACTTCTAGCGCGTTCTGGCGCCATCCGGCGAACATTTCTGCGGTGGGGTCGCCTTCAGCGCGGCCGCAGCGCGAGGACGGCGTCTCGGTTGGCTCGGCGCGCATCCCTGGAGAGCGTCGAGAGGCGACGCGCCCGCGCGAGCGCCGTGTCGGTCGGGGCGGTCGAGAGCTCGTGGATGGCACCGCAGGCGAGGAGAGCGGGCGCCGGGACCGGCTGCGCCTCGACCAGCATCGCGCGCAAGAGGGATGCGCCCAGCGCGTCCCGGAGCCGGGAGAGCCCTTCGGGGGGGTAGACGATCCCTAGCTTTGCGGGGGGGAGCACGAAGGTCGAGTCCGGGTGCGCGACGCGCACGTCACCGGTCAGCGCGAGCTCGCAGCCGCCGCCGATGGCCGCGCCATGGATCGCCGTGACGAGCGTACAAGCAGAGGTCTCGAGCCGATGGAGCAGCCGGTGGAGCGCCCCGGCGGCGGCCTCGGGCGGGCCTCCGCTCGCGAGCGACTTCGCGAGATCGTCGAGATCGAAGCCCGCCGAGAAGACCCCCGCGGAGGGATCTCCCGTCACGACGAGGGCGTCCAGCTCGGGCGACTGATCGAGCACCCGCTCGACGGCGGCGATCAGCGCGAGGGAGAGCGCGTTTCGCTTCGCCGGGCGCGAGAGCGTGAGCAGCATGACCGTGGGCTCGGGGCGCTCGACGCGGATCACGCGCGCTCCTTCTCCACGCGGGCCACGGCAGTCAACCCACGACGCGCCCGCGGGTCGCGTCGTCGCCCCGCCGCGGCTCCGACGCTGCGCCCACGAGCGGACACCCTCGGCGTCGGCCGCTCGCCGCCACCCAGGCGGCGGATCGATCTCCAGCGCGGCGTCGGGCTCCGTCCTCCGCACACCTCCGTCGACGGGGTCGCGGCCTCTCGGGGCCACGCCTGGCCGCGCGAGGACGCCACCGCGCGGCGCCGGCCGTAGCCCCTCGAGCCCGCGCTCTCGCCGCGCGAGGAGCGCACCGCGCGGCGCCGGCCGTCGGTGTGGTCACGGCCCCTCGAGCCCGCGCTCTCGCCGCGCGAGGAGGCAGCGGGGGCTCCCGGGCTCGACGAGGCGACAGCCTCGCGGACGGTACGCGTAGATGGCGCAGTGCACCTTCTGCCCGAGCTTCCCGCGGAGCGCGACGCAGCGGTGCGAGGCGTCGAGCCTCAGGTGGACGACCTCGTCGTCGCCCCGCACCGTGTAGCGCTTCAGGAGCTCGGGGCGCGTGAGCAGCTTCTCGCCGCGCGGGACCTCGACGTACGTCACGAAGCCCTCGCGGCGGTTCTCGTCTGGGTTCGTGCAGCACGCGCCACAGCTCGTGCAATCGAGCGCCGCCACGCTCAAGCGATCTCGACGACGCGCTCGCCGAAGATGCGCTCGAGCCCCGCGAGGAAGGCGTCCCCAGGCTCGACGCCGCGCGACACCGACAGGAGCACCTCGCCGACGTCGGTCGTCAGCGTCACGTCGAGCGCACACGCTCCCGGGTGCTGCGTCACGAGCGACGCGAGGAGCGAGATCTGCTGCTCCGACGTCCGGTCCGCCGTGAGGCGCACCGTGAGCCGGCGGACCTCCGCGAGGAGCGCCTCCGAGAGGAGCCGCGCGTCATTCAGGAAGAGCGTCGGGGTCCGCGGAGCCTCGGGCTCCCCGTCTCCCTCGGCCGGCTGCGGGAAGGAGAGCTTCCCGACGAGCAAGACGGGCTCGCCCGCCGTGAGGACGTGGCCAAAGGAGTCCACCTGCTTCTCACGCACCTTGACCGGCACGCGGCCGACGTCGTCCTCGAGATCGAAGAGCGCGATCTTGCCGCCCTTCTGCAGGATCTTCACCCTGTAGCCCTCGACCATCCCGGCGATCGTCACCTCGGCCCAGTCGGGGAGCTCGGGGAGATCCTTGGTCTTGGTGATATCGAAGCGCGCGAGATCGCTCCCGTACCGGTCGAGCGGGTGACCCGAGACGTAGAAGCCGAGCGAGGCCTTCTCTCTCGCGAGCGTCTCGCGGAGGTCCCAGGGCTCGACCTCCGGATACTCGGAGCCGGCCGCGGACGCTGTCGAGGCCGGCCCCATCAGCGCGAGGAGGCTCGTCTGGCCGGCCTCGCGGTCGCGGCTCTCGGTGCGCGCGCGCTCGAGCACCGCGTCGATCGCGGCGAACGCCCGGGCCCGCGAGACCCCGCGCGGCGCGAGCACGCTGTCGACCGCGCCGCACTGCACGAGCGACTCGAGGACGCCGCGGTTCAGCTTCTTGCCGTCGACGCGCGCGCCGAAGTCGAACAGCTCGACGAAGGGACCGTCCTGGCGCGCGGCGAAGATCCCCTCGAGCGCCGCCTCGCCGAGCCCCCGCACCGCCCCCAGCCCGAAGCGGATCTGCGGGCGCAAGGGGTCCTTCACCTTGGCGCCGCGCGGCGGTTTGTGGTCGCCCTTGGGGCTCGCGTAGACGACGCGGAAGCCCGTGTCGCTCTCGTTGAGATCGGGCGGCAAGACCTCGACGCGCCACGCGCGCGCCTCCGAGATCATCCGCACGACCTTCTCGATTTTGTCACGATCGGCCGTCATGAGCGCGCAGAAGAACTCGACCGGGTAGTGCGCCTTCAGGTACGCCGTCTGGTACGTGATGAGCGCGTACGCCGCGGAGTGGCTCTTGTTGAAGCCGTAGCCGGCGAACTTCTCGACGAGATCGAAGATCTCCGCGGCCTGCTTCGCGGACACGCCGTTCGCCTCGGCGCCCGAGACGAAAGCGGACTTCTGCTTCGCCATCTCCTCGGGCTTCTTCTTCCCCATCGCGCGGCGGAGGAGATCGGCGCCCCCGAGCGTGTAGCCCGAGAGCCTCTGCGCGATCTGCATGACCTGCTCCTGGTAGACGATGACGCCGTAGGTCGGCAGGATGACGTCGTCGATGAGCGGGTGCATCTTCTTGATGGGCTGCCGCCCGTGCTTGCAGGCGACGAAGTCGTCGACCATCCCCGTCTGCATCGGGCCCGGGCGGTAGAGCGCGACGGCCGCGACCACGTCCTCGAAGGTGTCGGGGCGGAGGTCCCGGAAGAGCTTCTGCATCCCGCTCGACTCGACCTGGAAGACCCCCACGCAGTCGCCGGACTGGAGGAGCGCGAAGGTGTCCTTGTCGTCCAGCGGGATCTGCGAGAGCTCGAAGCGCGGGAGCCCCGCGCGATCCGGCCGCGCGTCCACGAGCCCGACGGCGATGTCGATCACCGTGAGGGTCTTCAGCCCGAGGAAGTCGAACTTGACGAGCCCCGCGAGCTCGACGTCGTCCTTGTAGTACTGTGTGACGTAGAGCGACTCGGGGGCTGGGCCGTCCTTCGACGCGGGGCCGTTGACGAAGACCGGGACGTGGTCCGAGAGCGGGCCCTCGCTGATCACCACGCCAGCGGCGTGCATGCCCGCGTGCCGTGTGAGCCCCTCCAATTTCTGCGCCTGCTCGATGAGCGCCCGGACCCGCCGGTCCGTCTCCATCAGCGCGACGAGCTTCGGCTCCACCTTGTCGCGGAGGACCTCCGGGATGGTGTACGTCTGCCCGGGGCCCTTCATCGGGATGAGCCCCGCGATGCGACCGGCCTCGCTCGCCTCGAAGTTCATCGCGCGGGCGACGTCCTTGATGACGCTCCGCGCCTTCATCTCGTGGAAGGTGGCGATCTGCCCGACGCTCTCGCGCCCATACTTCTCGCTCACGTACTGGATGACGCGGTCTCGTTTGTCCATGCAGAAGTCGACGTCGAAGTCGGGCATCGACACGCGCTCCGGGTTCAAGAACCGCTCGAAGAGGAGGCCGTACGGGATGGGATCGAGATCGGTGATCCGCATCGCGTACGCGACGAGCGAGCCGGCGCCGGAGCCGCGCCCGGGCCCGACGGGGATCCCGTGCTCCTTCGCGTGCCGAATGAAGTCCCACACGATGAGGAAGTACCCGGGGAACTTCATCTTGACGACGACGTCGATCTCGCGGCGGAGCCGCTCCTCGTACGCGGCGCGGTCGACCCCCTTGCCGATCGCCTCGAACTCCTGGAAGCGCGCCCGGAGCCCGTCCTCGGCGACGCGGGCGAAGTACGCCGCCTCGTCGTAGCCCTCGGGCAGGTGAAAGCTCGGGAGCATCGGCTCGCCCAACCGGAGCTTCCAGCCGCTGCACATCTCGGCGACGCGGAGCGTGTTCGCGAGGGCGTCGGGGTAGTCGCGGAGCGCCTGCCGCATCTCGTCGGCGCTCTTCAGGTACATCTCGAACGAGCCGTGGTGCCCGGCCTTGACGACGTCGTAGGGGCGGTTGGTCCCGATGCTCTGCAGGTAGAGCTGCGCGTCCCCGTCCTCGCGTGTCGCGAAGTGGCAGTCGTTCGTGCCGACGAGCGGGAGCCAGAGCCTGCCGGCGAGCTGGGCGAGGAGGCCGTTCAGCACGGCCTGCTCGGGGAGCCCGTGGTCTTGGAGCTCGAGGAAGAGGTGCCCCTCTTCGAAGATGTCGCGGAGCAGCGCGGCCGTCGCGAGCCCTGCGGCTTCGCCCTCCTCGAGCAGGCTCTGCGGGAGGACGCCGCCCATGCAGCCCGTCAGGCAGACGAGCCCGCGGGCATGCGCGGCGATGTGGTCGAGCGTCGTGCTCGGGCGATCGGCCTCCGGGTGGCTGTGGCCACGCGAGACGATCCGGACGAGGTTCGCGTAGCCCTCCGGGCTCGCCGCGAGGAGCACGAGGTGGTCGGTGACGACACCGCCCCCAGGGCTCGTTCGGTCGCGAGCGACGTTGACCTCGCAGCCGAGGATGGGCTTGATGTTCCGCGCCTTGGCGGCCTTGTAGAGCTGGATCGCGCCGAACATGTTGGCGTGATCCGTGATCGCGACGTGTGTCATCCCGAGGTCCGCCACCCTCCCGACGAGATCGGCGACGCGGATCGCGCCGTCGAGCTGCGAGTACTGCGTGTGGACGTGCAGATGAACGAAGTCGGCCGCCATCGAGAGACCCGCGCTACCGACGGCGCGACGCCCTGTCCAGCGCCCCTCCGAAGAATGCCACGACGCGTCATATTCGTTCGTGTGCGCAAGAGTTCTCCTTGCGCCGAGCGACTCTGCAAGTAGAGTGCGTGCGCTGCCGGGCCCTGATTCGCAGGGAGAGCGGCCGTCCCAAGGTCCGAGCCCGAGGCCGGACCAGCCACCCATCGACCCCTCGCAGGAGAACTTCGAATGCTTCGTAATTGGAAACTCGGCTCTCTCATCTTGGTAGCAATCAGCAGCACCGCGCTAGCCGTGGGCTGTGGCGGCGGCGGCGGCGACAGCGGTGGTGGCGCCAGCCCCGGCGCCGGCGGGAGCAGCAACAACGGCGGCTCCGCCGGGACCAACGCGGGCGGCGCGGCGGCGACGTGCACCCCCGCGACCTGCAAGGCGCCCCCGACCGATCCGGGCGCTGGCCCGGGCGACGGGACCGGCACCACGGTCCTCGCGATGAACAAGCTCTACCTCGGCTCCGGCGGCTCCGACAAGGAGTGGGCGGACGTCGGGTACGACATCGACGGCCTCCAGTTCGGCAGCCCCGAGGCGGGCGGCCACTGCAAGCCGGTCGAGGGCGCCAAGAAGAAGAACGTCGTCCAGGACGGCCCGAAGGGCGAGAACAACTCGTTCGGCAAGAACATCATGCCGATCATCCTCCCGCTCGCCTCGGACGCCCCGAAGACGATCAACGACTCGATCAGCGAGGGCTCCTTCACCGTCATCCTCCGCACCGAGAAGCTCGGCGCGGGCGCCAAGTACTCCGGCCTCGCGGCGGAGCTCTTCGCGGCCTCGGGCGCGCACGACGCGGTGTCGGGCGACGTCGTCCCGCCGGCCGACTGGGCCACGTACAAGTGGGAGCCCTTCCCCGAGACGCTCGAGGGCGACTCGTCGGGCGAGGGCGACGCGCTCCACTCCAAGGTCAAGTTCCCGAAGGCGTACCTCGCGGACAACGTCTGGGTCTCCGGCACCAAGGCGACGGTCAGCCTCAACCTGACGATCTCCAACTTCGACCTCACCCTCGACATCAACCAGGCGGTCGTGACGGCCGAGCTCGGCGCGGACCACAAGAGCGCGAAGAACGGCATCATCTCCGGCGTCCTCAACGCGGACCAGCTCATCAAGGGCGTGAAGAGCATCGCGGGCAAGGTGAGCTCGCAGCTCTGCGAGGGCACCACGCTCCAGGGCGTGCTCGACCAGGTCAAGCAGGCCTCGGACATCATGACGGACGGCACGCAGAACCCGGACAAGACCTGCGACGGCATCTCGATCGGCCTCGGCTTCGAGGCGGCCGCGTCGCAGATCGGCAAGAAGGGCCCGCCCTCCAAGCCGGGCAACGGCGGCTGCGACGCCCCGAACTGAGCGCGCTCCCGCGCGGCTGACGAGCGAGGCTCCGTCGAGGGACGGGGCCTCGCTTGTCTTTTGTCCCGAGGCGATGGATCGTCGGGGCGTGCGAGCGTTCTCGGAGCGACGAGCCGGTGTCCTGCTTCACCTGACCTCCCTGCCCGGCCCGGGCGGCTCGGGCGATCTCGGGAAGGCCGCGTACGACTTCGTCGACTGGCTCGTGTCGGCCAGGCAGAGCTGCTGGCAGATGCTCCCCACCGTCCCGCCCGCCGGCGGCGCGTCGCCGTACCAATCGTCGTCCGCGTTCGCGATCGACCCGGCCTTCGTCGATCTCGACGATCTCCGCGCCCGAGGGCTCCTCGACGAGCCGCTCCCCGTCTCGGACACGAGCCACCGCGGCGTCGTCGCGTATCGGAGGCAGCACCTCGAGATCGCCTTCGACGCCTTCCGTCGGTCCGAGGCCACCCGAGACTTCCTCGCCTTCGTCGAGCGAGAGCGCGGCTGGCTGGACGATTTCGCCGTGTACTCGGCGCTCAAGGAGCGTCACGGAGACAAGCCCTTCTACGAGTGGCCCGAGCCCGAGCGAGATCGGCACGACGCACGTCTCACCGAGGCGCTCGCGGACGCCGAGCTCCGCGCGCGCGTGCGCTTCCATCAGTTCGTGCAGTGGATCGCGGACGAGCAGTGGCGCCGCCTCCGCGCCCACGCGAACGAGCGTGGGGTCCTGCTCATCGGTGACGTGCCGATCTTCGTCGGCCACGACAGCGCGGACGTGTGGGCGGGACGCTCGATCTTCCAGCTCGACGCGCGAGCGATGCCGACGGTCGTCGCGGGCGTCCCGCCGGACTACTTCAGCGCGGACGGGCAGCTCTGGGGCAACGTGCTCTACGACGTCGAGGCGATGCGTCGCACCGACTGGGCGTGGTGGATCTCGCGGCTCGCGCGGGCGCTCTCGCTCTTCGACGCGGTGCGGCTCGATCACTTCATCGGGTTCCACCGGTACTGGGCCGTGCCGTACGGCGAGAAGACGGCGAAGAACGGCCGCTACGAGCCTGGCCCGGGGCGCGCCCTCTTCGACGCGCTCGCGCGGCGGCTCGGCGGGACGCCCGCGATCCTCGCGGAGGATCTCGGCGTCGTGACGGACGAGGTGACGGCGCTCCGGCGGTCGCTCGGCTTCCCAGGGATGCAGGTGCTCCAGTTCTCGTTCTCGCCCGACCGCGGAGCGCGCTCGACGCTCCCACACGCGTGCGACGTGGGCACGGTCGTCTACACCGGGACGCACGACAACGACACGACGGTGGGCTGGTGGGAGGCGCTCGGCGTACGAGCCGAGACCGACGAAGGGGCGCGCGCCGAGCGGGCGAACGTGCTCCGCTATCTCGACGTGACGGGCGAGGACATCGCGTGGGATCTCGTCCGCGCAGCGCACAGGAGCCACGCGAAGACGGCCATCGTGCCCATGCAAGACCTGCTCGCCCAGGGGACCGAGGCGCGCATGAACGTGCCCGGCAAGATCGAAGGGAACTGGCTCTACCGCGTCCCGAGCGGCGCGTTGACCCCGGCGCTCGCCGAGAAGCTCCGCGCCCTGACCGAGCTCTACGCACGCACCCCGTGACACGCGAGCGCGAAGCGTCGCCCGGCGCGCATCTCTTCGCATCGACAAGGTGATGAAGGCAAGGGAACGTGACACGCGAGCGCGAGGCGTCACCCGGAGCGCAAGGGCCCGCGCGCACGCTTCGCCGTGAGCCCCGATTCGGTCCCCCTCTCCAGGGAAAACCTTGGTAACGAAGCCTCGATGACTCCGAAGAGCGTCTTCGCGAAGGACCTGCTCGTGGGCAAGGTCGCCCTCGTCACCGGCGGCGGCAGCGGCATCGGGCGCGGCATCGCCGAGCTCTTCGCTGCGCACGGCGCGAAGGTCGCGCTCGTCGGCCGCCGCCAGGAGAAGCTCGACGAGACCCGCGCTCACATCGAGGCCGCTGGCGGGGCAGCGCTGTCGCTCCCCTGCGACGTCCGCGACTTCGACAGGGTCACGGCGGCCGTGCGCGACACGGTGGCGGCCTTTGGCCGGCTCGACGTCGTGGTGAGCGGCGCCGCAGGGAACTTCCCGGTCCCCGCCGCTGCCCTCTCACCCAATGGCTTCAAGTCCGTCGTCGACATCGATCTGCTGGGCACCTTCCACGTCTGCCGCGCAGCGTTCGAGCCGCTGTCGAAGCAAGGCGGCTCGATCGTGTGCATCACCGCGACGCAGTCCTTCGTGCCGACGGCGCTTCAGGCGCACGTGGGCGCGGCGAAGGCGGGGATCGAGATGCTGTCTCGCGATCTCGCGCTCGAGTGGGGGCCCATGGGCATCCGGGTGAACACGATCGCCCCCGGCCCCGTCGGGGGCACCGAGGGCATGAGCCGCCTCGCGCCCGGGGACATGGCCGACACCCTGAAGGCGAGCCTCCCGCTCCGGCGCTTCGCCACGATCGACGAGGTGGCGCACGGCGTCCTCTACCTCGTGTCACCGGCCGCGGCGTACGTGACCGGAGCGATGTTGCTCATGGATGGCGGGACCTCGATGCTCGGAGGGAGGTTCCTGTGAAGCGCCTCTCCCGCCCCGGTGAGCCCACCCTCGCGTGGGAGCTGCACCGCCCCACCGCCGCGCCGAGAGGCGCCGTCCTCCTGACCCACGGCTACGGCGAGTACTCCGCGCGGTACCTCGAGGCGATCGAGGCCTTCAGCGCGGCGGGGCTCTTCGTCGCCCGGTACGACGTGCGCGGCCACGGCGAGTCCGAGGGAGTGCGCGGGCACGTCGAGCGCTTCTCGTCGTACCTCGCGGACGCGCACGCCATCCTCGCCGAGCTGGCGAAGGAAGAGGGCTTCTCCGATCAGGGGCCGCCCATCCTGTTCGGGCACAGCCACGGGGGGCTCATCTCCTTCCACCTCGCGGCCGGCGATCAAGGCTCGTTCCGCGGGCTCGTCATGACCTCACCGTTCTTCGGGCTGGCGCTCGAGGTGCCCGCCGCGAAGAAGGCGGCGGGCCGCGTGATGTCGAGGGTGTGGCCGACCCTGTCGCTCCCGTCGGGGCTCGTGGGCAAGGACATGACCCACGATCCCGAGCGCGCCGCGCGCTACGACGCCGATCCGAGGATGAACAAGGGGGCCACGGCGCGGTGGTTCACCGAGGCGACGAAGGCGCAGGCCGAGGCGCTCGAGCTCGCGCCACGGCTCATCCTGCCCGTCACGATCTTCCACGGGGGCGACGACAGGGTCGCGTCAGCCGACGCATCACGAGCCCTCTTCGATCGGCTCGGCGGCACGAAGAAGCGCTACGATCTGCTCCCCGGGCAGCACCACGAGCTCTTCAACGAGCTCGACCGCGTCCGCTGGATCGCGCTCGTCGTCGACGCGATCCGCGCGATGCTCCCCGCGTAGGCCCGGGTCAAGAGGGCCCCCCGCGCGTCTTCGCGAGCCGGCGCCGCGCGGCTCGTGGGGCGCGTCGCGAGAGAGGCTCTCCCCGCGACCCACAGATGCAACTCGGTTGCAACGACGCGGAGCGGGCGCGGTCGATCGTGCGGCCGTTGGGCGTTGCCATCTCATGCCCGTTCTGCGGGGACAGCTTCGACGAGGGGCGCGGTCGATCATACCCGTTTCGCGGAGACAGCTTCGACGAGGGGCGCGGTCGATCGTGCGGCCGTTGGGCGTTGCCATCATGGACTCGCCCCCGAGCCCGAATGCTCCGGCAAGCCGCGGTCGATCGTACGGCAGTTGGGCGTTGCCATCGCGCGCGCCGAGAGGCAAAGACGCTCGCCATGCGTCGCCTCGTCTGTCTCACCGCGCTCTCGCTCGCCTGTCTCGTCCCCGGCTGCGGCTCCGATGGAGACGAGCCCGCCGCCCCGCCCGCCTCGACGACGCCGTCGGTGCTCGGGGACGTCGCGGGCATGCCCGTCGACGAGACGGTGGCTCTCACGGGCCTCCAGGGGCCTGTCGACGTCGTCCGCGACAAGTACGGCCGGCCGCACATCTTCGCGACCTCCGTCGCGGACGCGATGAAGGTCGAGGGCTTCCTCGTCGCGAAGGACCGTCACCTGCAGCTCGAGATGCTCCGCCGCGCGTCGGAGGGTCGGCTCGCGGAGCTGCTCGGCGACGCCGACGCGTCGCTCATCGACACGGACATCGGCTTCCGCACCGTGGGCCTGCACCGCGTCGCGAAGGCGCAGTACGCCGCGCTCGCCGAGGGCAGCGAACTGAAGATCATCCTCGACGCCTACGCCGACGGGGTGAACCAAGCGTACGCAGGCATCAAGAGCGGCTCCGTCAAGATCCCGAGCGACGTGAAGAAGTTCCTCGCCTCGACGCTCACCGAGTGGACGGGCGTCGACTCGCTCGCGATGGGGCGGCTGCAGACCTGGCTCCTCTCGTACGACGCCGACGACGAGATCGGCCGCACGGTGTCCATCCAGCGCATCCGCGACACCTTCACGACGAAGAGCGCCGATCCCGCGATCGTCAAGCGCGCCGCCATCCTGAAGGACATCGCCCGCTTCGCGCCCGCAGACCCCGCGACGACACGCACCGGCTTCCCGACGACCAAGTCCGCGAAGACGAAGGGCCCTCGCCCCGACGCGACGAAGGCGCTCGAGGCGATCCGCCCCGTGCGCGACGCCGTCCGCCGCGTGAAGGATCTCATCGCCCCCGAGGGCTTCGGCTCCAACAACTGGGCCGTCATGGGCTCGCGCAGCGCCACCGGGCACGCGCTCGTCGCCAGCGATCCGCACCTCTCGCTGCAGTCTCCGGCCGTGTTCTGGCCCGTGGACATCGAGGTGCGCGACAAGGACCCGGCCAAGGCGCTGCGCGTCGGCGGGCTCGCCTTCCCCGGGATCCCCGGGATCATCCTCGGCCACAACGAGCACATCGCCTGGGGCGCGACGGTGGCCGGCTACGACGTGTCGGACGCGTACGCCGAGACGCTCACTCCTGACGGGACCGCGGTCCTCTTCAAGGGCCAGGAGGTCAAGCTCACCACCATCGACGAAGAGATCCGTGTCGCCGGTCGCGACGCGCCCGTCCTCTACAAGGTGCACGTCGTCCCGCACCACGGGCCCATCGAGCCGACGATCACGATCGACCATCAGGCCCTCCCGCCCGATCCGGCGACAGGCGCGATCAGCATCCGCTGGACGGGCCACGAGCCGACCGAGGAGATCGCCGCCGTCGTGAAGCTCCTCCGCGCCAAGAACGTCGACGAGGCGAAGGACGCGCTCGCGCAGTTCGGCGTCGGTGCCCAGAACTGGATGATCGGCGACACGGACGGCAACATCCTCTGGACCTCGCACGCCAAGGTGCCCACGCGCGATCCCAAGTCCTTCGCGTGGGACGCGGCTGCCTACGACGGGAACCTCCCCTGCTTCGTGCTGCCAGGCGACGGCTCCGCCGAGTGGACGGGCTACCTGCCCGACGAGCTCGTGCCCTGGGACAAGAACCCGGCCGCTGGCTTCATCGCGACGGCGAACAACGATCCCATCGGCACCTCGCTCGACAACGATCCGTCGAACGACACGCTCCCCGACGGGAGCCCGGCCTTCCTCGCGTGCGCGTGGGACATCGGCTACCGCGAGGGCCGCATCCAGAAGCGCCTCTCGGAGAAGTCGAGCCCCATCACGCCCGAGGACATGGCCGACATCCAGGGGGATCACCGCTCGCCGCTCGGCGCGGCGCTCACCTCGCACCTCATCGCCGCGATCGATCGCGCGCTCGCCGAGAAGGCGACGCCAGGCGCGGCGGCCGATCTCGCGACGGTGGTCGCCGATCCGGCCTTCTCGGCCGACGCGCTCACGACCGCGCGCGGCTTCCTCGACGCGTGGGGCAAGGAGGCCGACTACGCGGCGACCGCTGGCGTCGATCTCGACACGAACCAGATCCTCCCGCCGACCGACGCGGACGCGAAGGCGAGCGTCGCGACGTACCTCTTCAACACGTGGCTCATCCGGGTCCTCGCGGGCACGATCGACGACGAGCTGAAGGCGGCGAACGCGTCGATCGACGTGCAAGATCGCGGCAAGTCCATCGTGCGGCTCTTCACGCTCCCGAAGACCGAGCTCGCGACGTACGACGCCGTGACGGGCGACAGCGCGCTCTGGGACGATCTCGGGACCCCCGGCGTCGTCGAGTCCCGCGACGACCGCGCGATCCGAGCGCTCCTCGAGGCGCTCAAGCTCGTCGACAACGCCGGTGGCTTCGAGAAGGCGCGGTGGGGCAGGTACCACTCCATCAAGTTCAAGTCGCTCGTGCCCGTCTTCAGCAATTACAACTACCCGGACGGCACGGTCTTCAGCTCCTTCCCTCGGCACGGCGACAGCTTCGTGGTGGACGCGTGCCACTTCAGCCTGAGCGGGAGCAAGGATCCCGACTTCTCGTACGCGAGCGGCCCGACGCAGCGCTTCGTCGCGGACATGGATCCGGCCGGGGTCCGCACGTGGAACGCCCTGCCCGGCGGCAACATCTGGGACCCGGACAGCCCGCACCACGCCGACGAGGTCGAGTACTGGCGCAAGAACAAGACGCACTTCGTGCCCTTCGCCGTCGACGACGTCGTGAAGGACAAGGAGACACGCACGGTCTACCTGTCGAGGTGACCGCCGCGAGATCCCCCACGCGCCCTCGGCCTCCGCCAGCGGAGACGTCGTGAGGGGCGGGGTGGCTCGCCTTGGTTACCCGTCGAGGGGCTCGTCGCCGAGGCCGGAGAGGAGGGCGCCAGGCTCGTCGGTGATGAGCGCGTTCACGCCGAGGCGCGCCAGGCGCCGCGCCTCGATGGGATCGTTGACCGTCCAGGTGTGGATGGGACGACGGCTCCGCGTCCTATCGACGAGCACATGCTCGGGGTGCAGCGCATCGACCCAGAAGAGGCGCGTCAACAGCCAAGGGTGGAGGTGAGCCTGGCCCTTGTGGAAGAGCTGCCCCGTGGGGACGTCGGGCCGGAGCGCCTTCCACAGATGGAGCATCGCAGGATCGAAGCTCGAGACGAGCACGCGCGGCTCGGCGCGCGGGACCGTACGCGCGAGGGCGAGGACGGACGCGGCGCGACTGGGGACGTCACGCTTCAGCTCCACATTGACGAGCTTGCCCCTGCCGAGGACGAGATCGAGGACGTCACGGAGCCGTGGCACGCCCTCCCCACCGCCGAGATCCACCCGCCCGAGCGACGCGGCCGTCCGGTGGTGCGCGGGGCTCGCGTCGCGGCCGTCGGTCACACGGGACAGATCGGGATCGTGGAGCACCATCAGCTCGCCGTCGCTCGACAGACGCACGTCGAGCTCGACGCCGTCCGCGCCCTCGTCGAGCGCACGGGCGAAGGCGGCCCTCGTGTTCTCGGGCAGGGGCCCGCGGACGCCGCGGTGCCCGAGCACCAGCGGACGATCGGCGGGGCGCCTCCAGGCGGCCATCATCGCTGGAGCTCCTCGGTGAGCTCGCCGAAGGCGAGCCTCGCCGCCTCCGCATCGGCGACGCCGAAGCCCCCGACGTAGGGGTGCCCGCCGCCTCCTCGCCGCCGACACAGCTCACCGAGGTGGTGCGTGCGTGGCCGCGGACACCATGGATTCGAGCCGAGCATGAGCCGCACGTGGGGGCCGTTCTGCACGGCGACGACCGTGTACCTCGCGTCGGGGAACAGCGCGTAGAGCCCAAACTTCTCGAACGAGGTCGTCGGGACGCGGATCAGATCGCAGACGACGACATCGCCCCGGAGCTCGGCGTGCTCCCGCAGCAACGCGAGCGAGCGGGTACGCTCCTCTGCGAGCGGCCTGTATAGTGTTTCCATACGTTCGAGCGCGCGGATCTCCTCGAGGGAGCGCACGAGGGAGAGCGGCGCGAGCTCGGTGATGAGCGCCGAGGTCCCCCAGCGCTCGAGGACGACGCCGAGCTGCTCGGCCGCGCTCCGCCGCGCGATGGCGTCCTCGGCGCTCGCGAAGCGCGCGGCGTCCAGGACATCGGCCCATCGAACGAGCTCCGCGTGGCGCGAGAGATCGACGCCATAGGTGCGCTGTGCGACGTCGAAGATGAGCTTCGTGCAGGACGAGTACGAGGCGTCGTGGTGCCCACGCGCGGGCAGCCCGCCGTCGAAGCGCGCGCGATCTTCGTCCGTGGCGAACGCCGTCCCGTGGTGATCGAAGTACCAGGTGAGGTGCTCGGACGGCGCATACCGGAAGTCGAGGATGGCGCCGTCGTCGCCCGAGAGGAGGGCGTCGGGGACGCGGTGGGGTGCGGGGCCATAGTCGCAGCCGGCGTAGCGGACCTCGACGTCCCCCGGCTCGAGCGCGCGGTAGAGCGCCGTGAAGACGGCCGCCGACGCGAGGCCGTCGAAGCAGTGTCCATGGGTCGCGACCGAGAGGCGGCGCACGAGACGTGCTCTTACCACCCGACGCGGCCCGATCGGCGCGCCTTCTCGGCCGCGCGTCCCGATCGATCCACGAGCTGGCGTCCCGCTGCGCCGCCACGAGGCGACCCACGCCGCCACGGTGCCACGGTGCCGCGGAGACGCGGTGCGTCGCGGTCACGCACGGGCTCGTGTGCCCTCGTGTGCCCTCGCGGCCCGCCCGTCCTCGTCAGGGGCGAGCGCGGTCCCGCTCGCGGTCCGACCGGCCTTCTCGGGGCAGCGCGGTCCCGCTCGCGGCGCGGGGCGCACAGCCGCGCGTTGCGTCACGTCCGACGCCCTCGTACACGAGCGGCGTGAAGCTCCACGAGACCAACTGCGGGACGATGTGCCCCCTGGGCGGCCGGTGGTTCACGGGAGACGGGCCCGTGGCGCTCCGTGGCAAGATGGTCGCGCGCGTGCTCGTCGCAGAGACCCGCGCAGGCATCGTGCTCATCGACACCGGCCTCGGCACCGAGGACTCGAAGCGCCTCCCCTCGGCCTACCGGCTCGTCACCGGCCCCACCCTCGACCCCACCGAGACGGCCGTCGCACGCCTGCGCGCGCTCGGGCTCGACCCCAACGACGTCACCCACATCGTCCTGACCCACCTCGATCTCGACCACGCGGGCGGGATCTCCGATTTTCCCCGAGCGCAGATCCACGTGCACGATCGGGAGCTCGACGCGGCGCTCGCGCAGGCGACGGCGGCCGAGCGGCGGCGCTATCTCCCGTCCCAGTGGGCGCACGGTCCGCGCTGGGTGCGGCACCGCGAGGACGGCGAGACGTGGAAGGGCCTCGCCTCGGTGCGCGCGATCCACGCCGTCGACGACGAGCTCCTGCTGGTCCCAATGCACGGACACACGCGCGGGCACACGGCGGTCGCGGTGCGCGCGGGGGACCGCTGGATCGTCCACGCCGGAGACGCCTACTTCCACCGCGGCGAGCTCCTCGACCCACCCCGGTGTCCCCGAGCGCTCCGGCTCTTCCAGTCGGCGAGCTGCTTCGACGACCGCGCACGGCGGGCCAATCAAGCGCGCCTTCGCGAGCTCGCGAAGGCCCCCGACGTGAAGCTCGTCTGCTCCCACGACCCCGAGGAGTCCATCGCCTGACACCCCACGGCAGCCCCTTCGCCGGGGCTGGGCGCGAGCGCGGCGCCGTCGCCCCTTCGAGGGTCCATCGCCTGACACCCCACGGCAGCCCCTTCGCTGGGGCTGGGCGCGAGCGCGGCGCCGTCGCCCCTTCGAGGGTCCATCGCCTGACACCCCACGGCAGCCCCTTCGCTGGGGCTGGGCGCGAGCGCAGCGCCGTCGCCCCTCACTTGCAGCAGCGAAAGCCTGTCGAGTAATCGTGGTACTTCGCGTCGTGGGCCGTCGTCTTGTAGTCGCAGCCCTCGCCGTTGATCACCGTATCGAGGTAGTATCCACCACGGAACGTCCCCTTCGGATCGGCAGTCCATTCGTGGAGATTTCCCACCATGTCCTGAGCGCGGAAGCCATTGCGACACTTCGAGAACTGCCCGGTCTTCGCGAGGCCGCCCTCGAGCTGGTTTAGACGCGGGTCGTTCATCGCGACGGGCCCATACTTCTCGGCGTCGGGGCGATCGGGGTAATATTTGTTGAGCGGCGAGATCCCTTTGTCGTTGCAGTAGCCGTCCTTGTGCTCGTCTCCGTAGGGGAACTTGGTCGGCTTCTTCCCGCGGCACGCCGCGAGCCACTCGTCGTCGGCGCAGAGCCGCTTCTTCGCCTCCTTGCAGGCGCCCTCGGCCTCGTCGCGCGAGATGTACCCCTGGGGGAAGACGCCGCGCTTGCTGACCGCGCGGACGCGGAGCCCGGTGACGGGCTTGAAGTGTGGGTGGGGCACCTCGGTCTTCCCGCGCAGCTCGACGACCGACGCCTCGTACTGATCGATGCAGAAGGCCTTGCCCTCCACGACGGCCGCCACCATCCCCGCGGGGCACCCCTTCGGCTTCGCGTCGCCATCGAGCGCCGGCAACCAGGCGAGGAGCCCGACCGCCGCCGCGAGCGCGAGGCGAGCCCCCCGCTCGGCGCCCCTCGGGGCGGCGCTCCGCGCGGCGTGGCGCCCCTCCCCGATCACGACCCAGCCGGAGCGTCTCTCACCGCCCATCACGATCTCCGCGATCCGCCCGGCCGCGCACGCCCGTCGGCCGGCCCCAGGGAGGAGCCTCGCTCAGAGCTCATGCGGCATCTTGTCCCGCGGGCTCCGGAAGTGCTGGAGCGGCGAGTAGAGACCAAAGTTTGACACGCGCGAGGTGTAGAGGCACGCGTACTCTTCGACCTGGCTGCCGAACTTGCTGAGCTCGTTGCCCTCCTTGAGGAGAGAGCCCCAGTAGGCGTGGAAGCGCTTGTCGATGACCGCCTCCTGCGCGCCCTGCTCGGCCTCGATGGCGCGCAGCTCGGCGCGGATCCGATCGACCTGCCGCTTCTCGCGCGCGCGCTCGGCCTCGAGCACCGCGCGCGGCGTGATCCCGGACGACCACGCGTCGATCTGCCGTGAGAGATCCCGGATGCGGACCTGCGCAGCGCGCAGCTCGCTCTCCGTCCGCTCGCGCGCCTCCTCGATGCGGGCGAGCACGTCGAGATCGTCGGCGGCGTCGCGGTGGGCCGTCACCTCCTCGACCATCTCCTGAATGATCATCGACGTCCGCCAGGCGGACTCCTTCTTGCTGCGCAAGATGTCCCCGAAGATGTGGTCACCGACGTAGAGGATCCGGTCTCCCGACGAGCCGAGGAGGCGCTCGAGATCCCAGAGGTTCCCGCCCTCGTAGAGCTTGCCGCGCTCGGCGGAGAAGGACGTGATGGGTCGCGTCTCGTCGCCGTCGCGCTCGAGGATGGGGCGTTTGTCCAAGAAGAAGTCTGGCTTGCCGGCGGCGACGACGATGGCGTCGAAGTAGTGGCGCCACGACGGGTACTCGGGCAGCGCGGTCCCGATGAGGTGCCGCATCATCGCGTCGGTGTACGAGGCGCGGCTGTTGGTGAGCACGAAGAGGCGCTTGCCGGCAGAGCGCCAACGGTGGAGCGTCTGGGCCAGGTCGGGATCGCGCGAGACGTACCGCGGCAGGTCGCCGAGCACGGTGTCGAGGATGGAACCGTCGCGGTGGGCCTCGTCGATGGCGCCCCGGATGTCCTCGAAGAGCCGCGCCGTGTCGAGCGGGTGGCGCCGCGCGGCGTACGCCTCGATGATCTCGACGTACATCGTGACCTCGGCGAGCGCGTAGAGCGTGTCGACGAAGTGGAAGCGCGGCGGCACGATGCGCGCGCGGCGGCCGTCGTAGAGGCCGTGGACATCCGACGGCGCGAGGCGCGTCTTGCCGCGCCACGCCTTGTGGACGACCTTGTAGCGGTCCATCTTGAGGACATGGCCGAGGTGCTTGTCGACGATGAGCCCGCGGATCGGCAGCCGAAAGTCGTAGGGCAAGTCGAGGATGAAGCGTGGGTAGCCGCGATCGACGAGGCGGGTGAGCGTCTCTCGGATCTGCATGCCGTCCATCTCGGCCTGATCGTAGATGGCGAGCGTGTAGTCCATGTCGAAGCCGATCCACTCGATGTCGGCCAGCCGGAGGTTTCGGTTCACGAAGACGCGCTTCGTCGGCGGGATTTCGCCTGCTGGCGTCCCGAGGAGGAGATCGGGGATGGGGAGCGCGAGCTGGTCGGGGCCGTCGGGCGGGGGCGCGTCGGTGGTCATCGTGGAGCGGCTGCCCGTGGTGTATCAAAGAACCGGGCGCGAGGCCCGAAGGCCCGGCGAGCGAGCGTCCCGGCGTGCCACGGCGCGCCCCCCGAGATGGCGCTCGCCCGGCGCGCCGCGCCGCGAGGCGCCCCCGAGGGCGCCCGGCGGCGCCCGGTCGCACGGGCGCGCCGCACCACCCGCCACGCCGCCACGCTGGGCGTCCGGTCGCATGCCGCGCGTCGCAGGGCCGAGCGCGCCGCCGCTCGTTCGATCGCCGCGAGCGACGAACGGCGGTCCGGCGGCGCGCGTCGCCGCCCCTTTACGGCGCCGCTCCCGCCGGGATCTTCGCGCCATTGCCCGCCTCCACCTTCCAGAGACCGCAGCCCCCAGGGTGCGTCTCCGAGGACTGTCCCGTCGTCGCCGTGGACCGTGTCGTCGTCAGGTTGGAGGTCCACCCCCGTCGAGCGTTGCGTGGGATTCGGGACATCAGGCCCTCCCGTAGACGGGGATCGCTGCGCCCGTCACCTCGGCCGCAGCCGGCGACAAGAGGTACCCAATCAGCTCCGCGAGCCCCCGGGGCTTCACCCACCAGTTGGCGTCCGCGTCGGTCATCGCCGCGGCGTTCGCCTTCGTGGCGATCGTCGCCGGCAAGATCGCGTTCACCCGCACGCCGCTGTCCTTCACCTCCTCCGCGATCGCCCGCGCCATCGCCACGACCGCGGCCTTGCTCGCCGCATACGCCGCCGCACCCGCGCTCTCCCAGGGTCGCTCGACCGCCCGCGAGCCCATCACGACGAGGCTCCCCTCGCGTCGCGCGATCATGCCGGGCAGGAGCGCGTCGAACGCGCGCCTCGCCGTGTGCAGGTTCGCCCCCAGCATCGCCTCCCACGTCGCCTCGTCGCGTCCGCCTCGCCATGCTCCCGCCACGAGCACCGCGCCCGTCGGTGCGCCGGGCCCTCGCTGGCTCCCGTCGAGCACGCGCTGCCACGTCGCCGGGCTGTGGAGATCGCCCATCACCACGAGCCCCCCAGTGGGCTCGACGACGCCGCGCAGGCGATCGGCCTCCGCCTCGCGCACCACCGCGATCACGGTGTGCCCCGCACCGACCAGGTGCTCGACCACCACGCCCCCGAGCGCCCCGGCGGCGCCCGTCACGACCGTCACGTTCTTCCCTGTCATGGCGCCCTCCTTACGCCCGCGCGCGCGCTGCGGGTAGCGGGCCGCGCGCCCTACGACGCCCGCGGAGTGCCGGGGAGATCGGTCGCATGGGCCTCCACCAGCTCGAGCTCGAGCGCGAACACCATGCGGAACAGCTCGGCCTTCCGCGCCACCGTCCAGAGCTCGAGCGCCTTGTCCCGCACCCCGTCCACCTCGAGGCGGAGCTTGTCGCCCCGGATCTCCCCGCGGACGTCGGCGACCTTTTGTCGGTGCTCCCGATCGAGCGCGTCCGCGAGCCGCAGGATCGCCGCGAGCGCCCGCACCTTCGCCCGGTCGGGCTTGTCGAGCTCGCGGAAGTTGTCGTGCGACGGATCGGGGAAGCTCTTCCGGTGGTAGCGCGCCACGTTCGCCACCACGCTGCGCTCCTTGGGGGTCACGCCCATCAGATCCGAGTGCTGGATGATGTACCAAGAGTGCTTGTGGTGCCCGTCGTACCGGATGAAGTCCCCCACGTCGTGGAGCACCGACGCCGCGCGGAGCAGCGTTCGGTCTCGCGCGTCGAGCCGATGGAGCTTCTGGAGATCGTCGAACAGGCGCCCCGCGAGCCGCGCGACGTGCAGGCCGTGCTCCTCGTCGAACGAGTACCGACGACCGAGCCGAAGGCACGCGCGGATCACCGCGTCGTCCTCGCCGCCCGGCGAGCGCCGCGCGAAGTGCGCGTCCGCGAGGTCCTCGAGGATCCCGTCGCGAAGCCCCGTGTTGGGCGCGAGGACGTGCGACTTCCCCCGTCCCTCGACGAGCTGCTCGAGCACCAGCGCCGCGGGCAAGATCGTGTCGGCGCGGTCCTCGCGCAAGCCCCAGCGCTTCATGCGCTCCTTCACGCCGACGGACGCGAGCTCGCGGATGAGCTTGCCGAGCCTTCGCACGTCGATCCCCGGCTCGTCGCCCCCGGCCGGGCAGAGCGCGGAGAGCGTCTCGATCGTGCCCCCCGTCGCTGCGACCAGATCGACGCCGCACCCGCGCAGCTCGCGCTGCGTCTCGGCGAGCGCGCGCGCGACGTACTCGCGCAAGAGTTCCATGTGCGGCTCGTCGACGGGCGCCCCCTCCTCGAGGAACGACTCGAGCAGGCGCACCGTCCCCACGGGCAACGACTGTGACGCCCGCAGCTCGTCCCCCTCCAGCAAGGACAGCTCCGTCGAGCCACCGCCGATGTCGATGAGGAGCGCGCGCTTGCCCGCGAGCCGCACGCGCCGAGACACCGCGAGCTGCACGAGGCGCGCCTCCTCGACGCCCTCGATGATCTCGAGCGACACCCCGGCCTCGCGCTGCGCCCGCTCGACGAAGACGTCGCCGTTCTCGGCCTCGCGGACGGCGCTCGTCGCGACGGCGCGCTGCGCGTCCACACGCGCCTCGGCGATCTCGGCGCGGAACCCGGCGAGCGCCTCGATGGCCGACGAGATGACGCCCGTGCGGAGCCGCCCGGTGATGAACACGTCGTGCCCGAGGCGCACCGGCGCGCGCCGCGCCACGAGCTCGGTCGCACGGAGCGGCCCGTCCGAGGAGGGACGCTCGACGTCGACGATGCGGAGGCGGAGCGCGTTCGATCCGACGTCGATGGCCGCGAGCCGAGGCATCGAGAGCGCGGAGTAGCGGAAGACGGCAGCCTTGGCTACCCTCCTGCCGTGCTCACCCGCTCGAAGCTCCTCCTCGCCCTCGTCGCCGCCGCGTCCGTCGCCATGCTCTCGGGCTGCGGCTCCGGGCCCGCGAAGACCCCGACACCGAAGAAGCCCATCGCCGAGCGCCGCGCGGTCGAGATCATCGCGCGCGGCATCTCCAAGGAGAAGCTCACGGCGGAGGACGGGCGCACCATCAAGATCTCGGGGACGTCGCTGCGGATGGATGTGGGCGTCACGGGCAAGAAGTTCGGCGTCGCGTACGTGACCAGCAACGATCTCGACGAGCCCGGCGGGGACAAGATCCCGAAGAAGGACCCGAAGCGCCCCGGGGCCCTGGTGCTCGTCGAGGGCGTGGGTGACGACGCCGACGCGAGGTGCCTCGTGCTCTACGACACGGACTACCTCTCCGACGACTCGACCGACGAGTACAAGACGACGACGATCACCGCCGAGGCGGCGCTCGAGAGAGACGTCCGCGACTTCGTCGTGCAGGCGAAGGCGAAGAAGTGGGACTGAGGCCGCCCCCTTCGGCGCGCGACGTCGACGCGCGCCGGCTCGCGCTGGGGGCGCTCGCTGCGTTCTTCGTGGGGGGCTGGCTCGACGGCGGCGATCAGCGGGAGCTGTCGGCGGCGGTCTTCCTCGGGGCCGTGGGGCTGTCCTTGGCGGCGGCGACCCGCACGCGACCGGTGACGCTGGGTGCGGCGGCGACGGCGGTCTTGCTCGTGGGGGTCGCGCTCGGAGCGACGGGACGCTCGGCGCTCGGGGCGTGGCTCGACTTCACCGGGCTCGCGCTCGGGGTGCTGACGGCGCACCGGATGGGACGGATGGGTGCCGATCCAGGCGACGCCCCGCGCAAGCCGCGGGCTCGAGGGCGCTGAGACGGCATTTCACGGCGCGGTCCGAGTCGTTCGCGTCACCGGCGTGCCGCCGCGGCGGCGCAGCATGACTGAGGTCCTTGCGAGCAACACGCCCGCGCGACTCGACTCTCACCCTCGGCAGCCCCTCTCGCACCGCCCTCGCTCGGCGCTATGATCTCGTCGCTGCGGCTCATCCCGGGCCTCGCTGTCATGCCATGCCTCTGCCTGATGTCGAGGGCGCGGCGCAGGGTCTACCGCTCTCACGATCCAATCCATGCCGCATTGGATTCCAATGCGGAGACCCCTGTTCGCTCAGGCTGGATCTTCGCCCATCCAAGGCCTCACCGCGCCACCTGGCCGCTCGAAGTCGCCCTCCCCTCGACGTGACCGGACGCACGGGAAGACTCCGGAGAGCAAGCGCCGGTCGGCGTGGCCGGTGCGCTGGCCGTGCGTGGGCGCCGGCGCGGGTAGGACGGCCAACCTCCGCTCGATCCTCGTGGGCGACGTCCCCCTATCCCGCCCACGACGCCCACAGCGCCGCCATGTCTTCCGGCAGCTCTGCCTCGACGACGAGCGGAGCCCCCGTCACCGGGTGCTCCAGCGCGACCCTCGACGCGTGGAGCGCGTGGCGCGGGAGGACCAGCCGCTCTCGATCCTCCTCTGTCCCCTCGCCGTCTCGATCCCGCGTGAAGTAGCCCTCGTCGAACGCGTACAGCTTGTCCCCCACGATCGGCGTCCCCGTCGCCGCGAGGTGCACCCGGATCTGGTGCTGCCGCCCCGTCTCGAGATCGCACGCGACGAGCGCGCGGTCCTCACGTGCCTCCAGCACCGTGAACCGTGTGGCCGCCGAGAGCCCGGTACCGGGCGCCGCGACGCGCATCTTGATCCGCGTGGGAGACGTCGGATCGAGCTCGAGCGGCAGCTCCACCCGGAAGCGCTCGCGCTCGGGCACGCCGAAGGTCAGGGCCAGGTACCGCTTCTCGATCTGCCGCTCCTGGAAGCTGAGCTTCAGCGCGCGATCGGCCGCCGCGTTCTTCGCTAGGAAGAGGACGCCGCTCGTCTCGCGATCGAGCCGGTGCCCGAGGAGCACGCGCGCGCCGCCTCGCTCGGCCTCGAGCAGCTTCACCACCGTGTTCTTGTGGTAGCGCGCCGTCGGATGAACGGGCAGCCCCGCGGGCTTGTCGATGACGAGGAGATCGTCGTCCTCGTAGAGGATCGGGATGTGCGTCGGCACGGCCTCCTCGTCCCACGCGGGGCGCCACAAGAAGATCCGCTGCTCGGCGCGGAGGCGGTCGTTCGGGCGGAGCCGATCCCCCGCCGCATCGAAGGCCGACACCCGGATGATCGCCTGCGTGCGCGTGCGGCTGGTCCGCCGGAACTCGCCCTTCAGGAACTGGTCGAGCCGCATGCCCGCGAGCTCGGGCGGGACGCGAAAGACGGTGAGCACCGCGTCGTCGCCGACGCCGTGAGGCCGAACGTGTGGCGCCTCGTCGCCCCGGAGCCGCGTCATCGCACGCGAGCGCCTCGCCGAGAGAGATCGACCGTCCGAGCGCGCGCGCGCCGTATCACGGCGCCGTCGTAGCCAATCGGCGCCCCGCAGGGAAGCGAGCCTGGCCCGAGCGCGCCGGGCCCGCGCCCTCCGCGTCCTCGCCCAGCGCCGGTCCGCGGGGAGGCGAGCCGCGCCGCCGGTCTCGGGCCCCTGGCGCTGCCCTGGCCCACCGCCGAGCGTGGTCCGCGAGGAGCCAAGGCTCATCGGCGCGCTCCCGGGCCGATCCGCGCGACCTCACCGAGAGGGGTTCACCCTCCGGAGGACAGAGCTCCTCGGCGCGCTCGCGGGCCAATCCGCGCGACGGCGTCCCCAGCGGTTCCCCGAGAGGGCGCTGGCATCGCCCACGCTGGGCCCGCGGCTCCGTCCTGGCTCGCCACCCAGACCCTTCGAGGGACGGCCGCCGCGACCCATGACCCGAGGGCGCGGCGCTGCTACACGGCGACCATGCCCCGCGTCGAGCTGCCCGCGTCGTCGACCGTGCTCCACAACCTCGTCGGCGGCACCTGGGTCCCCTCGGAGGGCCCGCTCGTCCCCGTTACCAGCCCCTACTCGGGCGCCGAGATCGCGCGCGCGCCAAGATCATCGGACGAGGAGGTCGCGCGGGTCGTCGAGGCGGCCGCGGCGGCGCAGCGCGGGTGGCAGGCGACACCCGTGAAGGAGCGAGCGGCGAGGCTCTTCGCGCTGAGAGAGACGCTGCTCCAGCACCTCGCGGAGCTCGGGAACCTCGCCGCCGTCGAGTCGGGCAAGACGGTCGACGAGGGCCGCGCCGAGGTGCTGAAGGGCGTCGAGGTGCTCGAGTTCGCCACGAGCCTGCAGAACCACGACACCGGCCGCGTGCTCGAGGTCTCCCGCGGCGTCACCTGCGAGACGCGCCGAGAGCCGCTCGGCGTCGTCGCGGGGGTGACTCCCTTCAATTTCCCCGCGATGGTGCCCATGTGGATGTTCCCTATCGCGCTCGCGGTCGGCAACGCCTTCGTGTGGAAGCCCTCCGAGAAGGTCCCTTTGACAGCGAACCGTGTCGCCGCGCTCGCGCTCGAGTCAGGCCTCCCGCCGGGTGTCCTCTCTGTCGTCCACGGAGCTCGCGAGGTGGTCGACGCGCTCGTCGCGCACCCCGAAGTCCGCGCGATCGGCTTCGTCGGATCGTCCCCCGTCGCCGAGCACGTCTACCGGACCGGCGCCGCGCAGGGGAAGCGCGTCCTCGCCCTCGGCGGCGCGAAGAACCACCTCCTCGTCGTCCCCGACGCCGATCCGCGGGTCACCGTCCAGGCGGTCGTCGACTCGTTCACCGGCTGCGCGGGGCAGCGCTGCATGGCCGCGAGCGTGCTCATCGCGGTCGGCGACGTCGATCCGCTCGTGGACGCCATCGTCGAGCGCGCGGCGGGGCTCTCGCTCGGCGACCGCATGGGCGCGATCATCGACGCGGCGTCGGTCGCCCGCATCGAGGCCGCGATCGCGGAGGCGAGCCTGAGCGCCACCCTGCGGCTCGACGGCCGCGGGGCGCGCCCGGCCGATCCGGCGTACGCGGGCGGGAGCTGGCTCGGCCCGACGATCCTCGACCACGTGAGGCCGGATGCCCCGATCCGCCACACCGAGGTGTTCGGCCCCGTGCTCGCGATCGTCCGCGCGCGGACGCTCCGCGAGGCCGTCGAGATCCAGCGGGACGGCGTGTACGGCAACGCGGCGAGCGTCTTCACGACGAGCGGCGCCGTCGCCGAGTACGTCGCCGCGCACACGAGGGCGGGCATGATCGGCGTCAACGTCGGCGTCCCCGTCCCGCGAGAGCCCTTCTCCTTCGGGGGGATCGGGGCGTCGCGCTTCGGCCACGGGGACATCACCGGAGACGACGGCGTGGCCTTCTGGACGCAGACGAAGAAGGTGACCCGCAAGTGGGAGCCGCAGTCCGACACCACGTGGATGGGGTAGGACATTGATTGTCCTCGGGATCGACCCCGGCACGCGCCACCTCGGCTGGGGGGTCGTCGAGGTCCGCGGCGCGCGGGTCTCGCACGTCGCCCACGGGGTCCTCCACACCGACGCGACCCGCGGGATCCCCGACCGCCTCGTCGAGATCGACGACGGGCTTGCCGAGATCGTGCGCGCGCACGCCCCACGCGCGGCCGCGGTCGAGAGCATCTTCTTCGCCAAGGACGCGCAGGCCGCAGCGAAGCTCGGGCACGCGCGGGGCGCCATCCTCCTCCGGCTCCGCCGCGAGGACGTCGAGATCGCGGAGTACCCTCCCGCGAAGGTGAAGCGCGCCCTCGTCGGGCGAGGCGCGGCCGACAAGGCCCAGGTCGCGCGGGTGGTGATGGCGATCCTGGGGCTCCGGGCCATGCCGCCGCTCGACGCGACCGACGCCCTCGCGCTCGCCATCCTGCACGCGAGGGTCGTCCACCTCCCCGCGCCGCTCCGCGTGTCGCCCGTTAGGCCCTGGCGGCCATGATGATCGCCACGCTCGTGGCGAGCGAGCTGATCGGCATCGCCCAGAGCAGGAAGCGGAAGAGCTCCTGGTGCACGTGCCGCCCGAAGTGCTTCGCGACGAGGTTGAAGCGGAAGAGCACCACCACGACGACGAGCGCGCCCGCGAGCGAGACGTAGTTGAGCGCGAAGAGCCGCGTCACGGTGTTGTCGCTCCCGGCGACCACCGTGTAGCTCGAGTAGACCGCGAAGCTCAGCGCGATGACCGAGAAGAGCCCGCCGATGGCCACGTTCGCGAGCTCGAAGGCGTCGATCTCGAAGCCGTCCTCGGTCGCCTTGTTCATCCAGATGGCGAGGAGCGGGATGAGCAGCGACGCGACGAGCGGGATGAAGATCGGCGCGATCGTGTTCGACGGATCGCGGTCGACGTCGAGCGAGAACCGCACGCGGCCGTAGCGATCGCCATTCCACCCGGTGACCTCGGAGTAGTCGATGTCGACGAGCGACGCGCTCCACCCGTCGATGCCGAGATCGCTCGCCGGGCGGCTCCACGCGACGTCGTCGTGGCGAGACTGCAACTCCAGCTCGTCGGTGTCATTCTCGCGGACGACGACGTCGAGCGCGAGGTGCTGCCGATCGAAGGGGAACCGCGCGGGATCGACGCGGAGCTTGTACCTCGCGGTCGTGCGCGTGGTCAGCTCGACCTCGCCGCCCGGGGTGATGCGGAGCCGATGCTCGGAGGGCTTCGCGCCCTCGAGGACGTTCTTCACCTCGACCTTCGGGGTCCACATGCCCTCGAGCTGCTTGTCGGCGGCCGAGAAGCGATACTCCTTGAACCCGCGCGGCTCCTCGTTGGCGTCGAAGGCGAGGCGCAGATCGGTCCAGACCAGCCTGAGATCGGTCGTCGCCTCGAATTCGCCCTTCGAGTCGTCGAGCGACGTGACCTCGACGAAGAAGAGCGCCGCGCGCACCTCGAGCGGCAGCCCAGCGCCCATGGGGAGCGTGGTGAGATCCTCCGCGGGCGCCTCGGCGCCTGCCCGACCGGGCGGCGCCGCCTCACCGCCTGGACGCGCAGAGCCGCTGGCCCCCGGCGCGGCGGCGATCGGCGCCTCGCTGGAGGCCCCCTTTCGTGCCGCGGGCGCCGCCTTGGCAGGCCCCGGAGGCGCCTCGCCCGATGCCGCGGCGGGCGCCCCGTGCGCGACCCGGCGTCCCTTCGGCGCGAAGAGGGCGAAAGAGAGCGCCAGGAGCGCCGTGGCGAGGACGAAGACGAGGCCCTTGGCGGTCTTCTGCCTTCGGATCACGGCTGCTTCTCCCCGCGGAGCCGCTCGTAGCTCTCCGCGAGCTCCTGGAGCTCCTCGCAGTAGCTGCTCGCGTCGTCGGCCGGCTGGGACGCGTCGCCGTCGGCGAGCGCGCGGAGCTTCTTCGTGAGATCGGCGAGGGGGCGAAGGAGCGCCCCGCGGATGACGACGAGGACGACACCGGTGAGGAGGACAATCGTGACGAAGGCGGCGAAGATCTGCCAGACCTTGGCGCGCCCCTCCATCGCGATGACGCCGCTGAAATCGCGCGCCATCGCGATGACGCCGATGGGGTGGTTCGCGTGGTCGTAGAGCGGCACGAGCTGCACGCCCCACGTCGCGCCGAGGGCGACGCGGCTGTAGCTGCGCGCCCCGGTGACGTCGAGGGCTGCGTCCCGCGTGAGCGCGTCCATGAGCGCGTCGTGCGTCGCGTACGTCCGCACGTAGCCGCCGACGTGCGGCTTCCCCTCGCCCTTTTGCTGCGCGCCCACGTCGCGGAGGAGCTTCGCGTCGAGGAACAGCGCCGCATCGATCCCGTACGCGTTCTTCATCTCGTCGATCGTCGGCTCGAAATCGAGGCCCATCTCGAAGGCGCCCGTGAGCTTGCCGTCGAGATCTTCCATCGGGACGAGCGCCGTCAAGAACACGCCCGATGGCGTCAACACGACGCCCGCTTTGTGCTGCTTCTTCGAGAAGACGTCCGCGAGGATGGGCCTCGTCTTCGACTGATCGTCCCCGAAGGACTCGGGCGCGTGGAGCCTCAGAAAGGACGTGCCAGGCGCGAGCAAGAACTGCCCCTCGTCCATCCCGTACTTGTCCCGCTGCTCGGCGAACATCTCCTTGCACTCCTCGGCGAGGAGCGCGCGGTCCCGCGTCGCGAAGGCCTTGCGGATCGAGGGCATGGACGAGATGAGCTCCGCGCGCACGAGGGCGCCCTCGCTGCCGTCGCGGAGCACGTCCGCCAGGACCTTCCGCATCAGGAAAAAATCGCTCGCCTCGGCCCGAGCGACCATCACATCGGTGAGCTCATGGACGAACACGGCCATCGCGACGATGACGAGCGCGGCGAAGGACACGATGACGGCGGGGGCGCGCCGACGGAACCGAAACATCCGTCGTCGGTAGCGCAGCCCTCCTGGGCGCTCAATGCTCGCGAGCGCTCGGCGCTCGGCGCGCGGCGCTCGCGCCACCCGCCACCGAGCCGAGCCACACCGCGCCCGGTCGCCGCCAGCTCACACGGGTCGGAGAAATTCTCCGCCGACCGCGGGCCGACGAGTAAGTTCTGCGCCATGTCGATCCCCGCTCCGCTCCGGCTCCCTGCTCTGTCCGTCGTCGCGACCGAGGACCTCGACCGGGCGATCCAGAGCGGTGACTACGACGCCGTCGTGCTCGTCGGAGCTCCGCCGCTCTCCGCCCAGGCACCCGAGACCCTGCGCGCGCTCGTCGCGGCGGCCGAGAAGGCCGACGCCCCGCTCGCCTCCCGCGCCCACGTGGCGCTCGTACCCGCGGCCACCCTCCCGTGCGTGCGCGTCGTCCTCGCGAGCACGGGCCCGCTCGACAGCTGGGAGGTGGACGTCCGCGGGCTCGCGAACGCGGCGATGGCGGGGGTCCTCCGCGCCGCGCTCGGAGGCGCCCAGCGCCCACTGCTCGTCCCCTTCGTCCCGGCCGATGCCCGCTTCGCGCAGGGCACGCTCGTGGCCGCGCTCGCGAGCCTCGCGGGGACCTGGCTGCCGTACGAGCTCCGCGCGCACACCGAGCGGCCCCCTCGCCTCGAGCGCCTCGGCGTGGTCGGAGAGCTCGCGGTCGATGGGGCCTTGGCCCTCGAGCGGGCGCGCGTGGTCGCGCGGGATCTCTGCGGCACGGAGCCCGAGCTGATGTCCCCCATCGGCATGGCCACCTACGTGAAGCGCGTCTTCGAGGGGACCTCGATCGAGGTCACGGTCGACGACGACATCACAAGGATGAAGCACGCATTCCCGCTCGTCCACGCGGTCGCGCGGGCGAGCCTGCACGTCGACCGCCACCACCCACGCCTCGTGCGGCTCGTCTACGAGCCCGAGGGCCCCGTCACGCGCACCCTCTTCTTCGCGGGCAAGGGCGTCTCGTACGACACCGGCGGCGCAGATCTGAAGACCGAGGGGCACATGGCGGGCATGAGCCGCGACAAGGGCGGGGCCGCGGCGGTCGCGGGGCTGTTTCGCGCCCTCGCCGAGCGTCGCCCCGCCGGGGTTCGCGTCGTCGGGCTCCTCGGCTGCGTGCGCAACAGCGTCGGCTCCGACGCGTACGTCACCGACGAGATCGTGACCGCCCGCTCCGGCGCGCGGGTGCGCATCGGCAACACCGACGCCGAGGGGCGCCTGGTGCTCGCGGACGTCCTCGCCGCGCTCCGCGAAGAGGCCGAGACGGCGGTCGCCCCGGCGCTCTTCTCCATCGCGACGCTCACGGGCCACGCGGCCCTCGCACACGGCCCCTACACCGCGCTCGTCCCCAACGGCTTCGCGGCGTCGATCGTCGACGCCCTCGTCGCCGCGGGCGAGGCGTACGGCGATCCCTGCGAGCGCTCGACGCTCCGCCCCGAGGACTACGCCTTCATCGTCGGCCGCTCCCCCGCGGAGGACGTCCTCTCGTGCAACTCGGCGCCGTCGGCCCGCACGCCGCGCGGGCACCAGTTCCCGGCCGCCTTCCTCGACGTCGTCTCGGGGCTCCGCACGCTCAACGCAAGCGGCAAGCGGATCCCCTTCGTCCACCTCGACATCGCGGGCTCGGCCCTCCGGGATGGGGGCTGGCAGACCGGGATCCCGACGGCCGCCCCGGTGCTCGCCCTGGTCCACGGCCTCGGGCTCTGATGAGGCGACGCGCGCTCGCGCTCGCCCTCGCGGCGGGCGCGCCGTTCATGGCCTGCGCCTCGGGAGCGCCTTCGGTCTCGCCGGAGCCTCCCGTCGCGCCACGAGACACGGCTCCAGGCGGCACGAACAGTGCTCCTGCGGGCACGAACCGTGTTCTGTCGAGCGATCCATCGGTGGGCTCCGCGCCGCCCGAGCCAGCCCAGGCGGCGCCCGAGGCCGGGTCGGCGCCCTGCCCCGGGGACATGGTCTTCGTCGACGGGAGCTACTGCCCCGAGGTCGAGCGAGAGTGCCTCCGCAAGGAGGAGAACAAGCCCAACCACCTCACGATCTGCCACAAGTTCAAGGAGAAGACGGTGTGCCGAGGCAAGGAGTCCCCGCGGCGCTTCTGCATCGATCGCTACGAGTACCCCAACCGGGAGGGCGCGCACCCGCCGTGGATGGTGTCCTGGTACGACGCCGAGTCGACCTGTCGCTCCTTGGGGAAGCGCCTCTGCTACGAGAGCGAGTGGGTAACCGCCTGCGAGGGACCGGACAAGACGCCCTTCCCGTACGGGTGGGAGCGCAAGAACACGGCTTGCAACATCGACAATCAGTACATCAACCCGCACCTCAAGGAGATGTACTCGCACAAGCGGGACGTCGCGGACGCAGAGCTCGAGCGCCTCGATCAGAGCACGCGCTCCGGGGCCATGGCCGAGTGCAAGAGCGGCTACGGCGTCCACGACCTGACGGGGAACTTCGACGAGTGGGTGACGCGCGACTCCAAGCCCGGCCCCAAGGACAAGAGCCGCTGGGCGGGGCTGAAGGGTGGCGCCTGGGGGCACGTACGAAACGCCTGCCGCCCGATGACGGTCAGCCACCCGCCCGAGTTCACCTACTATTTCATCTCATTTCGGTGCTGCGCCGACGCGAAGGGCTACCCCGCCCATACGCCACCGGACGGCGTCCCGCGAGCGCCCGAGGTGCCCGCCGTCGACAAGGCGCCCATCCCGACGCCGACGCGGGCGCCAGGGCCAAGCAAGGCGAAGGTCCGCCCCGAGAACTGACGAGCTCGGCTCCGTCAGGCCCACCCCACACTCGCTGAGAGCGCGATGCGCCGGGCCCTCAGCGCCCGACCGCGATGAGGCTCAGGTCTCCCAGTCGAGCGCGCCCTTCTTCCAGCAGTAGACGAGGCCGACGACGAGCACGAAGAGGAAGCTCATCATCGTGAGGAACCCGCCCCAGCCGAGCCCCTTGAACGAGACGGCCCACGGGTAGATGAACACGGCCTCGATGTCGAAGACCACGAAGAGGATCGCCGTCAGGTAGAACTTGACCGACAGCTTGGTGTGCCCGGCGCCGGCCGAGTCGTTCCCGCACTCGAAGGGGAGGCTCTTCTCGTACGTCTCGTTCTTCTTCCCGAGGAAGTGCCCGGCGCTCCACATCCCACCGGCGACGACGGCTCCGAGCCCGAACAGGAGGAAGATCGGCAGATAGACGTCGGTCATGAGCGCCGCCGACTCGTAGTTTCTCGGCTCGTGCGGGTCAACCGTCCTGCCGCGGAGCCCCTCGGAGGCGAGACCACGGCCACAGGACGTCGACGCTCGGCGCGTCAGTCGACCGTCCTGCCGCGGAGCCCCTCGGAGGCGAGCCCATGGCCACAGGACGTCGGCGCTCGGCGCGCGGGTCGACCGTCATGCCGCGGAGCCGCTCGGGTGGTACGGAGGATCCGTGCCTCCCCACGCTCGCTCCCGCGCCGGAGCCCTCGCCGTCGCCCTCGCCGTCGCCTTCTCGGCCGGCGCGTGCGCGCAGAGCTTCGTGTCCGCCCGCGCCGCCGCAGAGAGCCCACACGACGCCACGCTCCAGCTCGCGCGCGTCCTGGTCCTCGTCGAGAACGAGTACGTCGACCCCGTCGAGCGCGACAAGCTCGTGGAGGGCGGCATCAAGGGCATGGTCGCCGAGCTCGATCCGCACTCGGCCTACATGCCGCCGCGCGACAACGCCATGTACCGCGACGAGACCGAGGGGCACTTCGGCGGCGTCGGCGTCGAGGTCGAGCTCCGCGACGAGCGCGTCATCGTGCTCGCGCCCATCGAGGGCGGACCCGCCGAGCGCGCGGGGATCGTCAGCGGCGATCTGATCGTGACCGTCGACGGGGACTCGGTGCGCACCGTGCCTTTCGAGAAGCTGGTCACGCGGCTCCGCGGCAAGCCGGGCACCTCGGTCACGGTGGAGGTGCTCTCCGTCGGCGCGCCCGCCCCGCGCGCGATCACGCTCGTCCGCGAGGAGATCAAGGTGAAGAGCGTCGCGTCGAAGCGCCTCCCCGATCAGGTCGCGTACC
Organism: uncultured Polyangiaceae bacterium; assembly: GCA_964396175.1. Taxonomy (GTDB): domain Bacteria; phylum Myxococcota_A; class Polyangia; order Polyangiales; family Polyangiaceae; genus CAYNEK01. Next base: position 46,096 of record CAYNEK010000009.1, read on the forward strand.
TCCGGGTGAAGCAATTCCAGGCGACGACGCTCGAAGAATTTCGGGATGCCGTCACGCGGCTGAAGAAGGATGGGCCCATCGCCAAGGTGATGCTCGACCTGCGGTCGAACCCGGGCGGCCTCGTCGACCAGGCCGTCGGCATCGCCGACGAGTTCCTCGACAAGGGCGGCGTCTACTCGACCCGCGCCCGCGGGAAGATCCTCGACGAGGTGAGCGCATCCCGCGGTGGCATGCTCACGGAGGGGCAGGTCGTCGTCCTCGTCAACGAGTGGACGGCGAGCGCGAGCGAGCTGCTCGCCGCGGCCCTCCAGGACGACGGGCGCGCCACGGTCGTCGGGGCCAAGACCTTTGGCAAGGGGAGCGTGCAGACGATCTACGAGCTCCCGGGCGGCGCTGGGATGCGCCTCACGACGATGCGCTACTACACGCCGAAGGGCCACGTCATCCAGGCGGCCGGCGTGACGCCCGACGTCCTCGCGGGCGTGACGTCGGGCCGCGTCCTCCGCGAGCGCGACATCCCGGGGCACCTCCCGCCCGCCGACGGCGCCCCGAGCCCCGCGGCCTCCGCCGATCCGAAGGTCGCGCGCGGCGTCGTCCAGATCGAGCGAGAGATCCCGGACGATCCCAGTCAGTCGAAGGACGAGGCCGTGCGGGCAGCATGGAAGCTCCTCACGGGGCGCTGAGCGTCCACCGCGGCGCCTCGCTCGCGACGCGCTCGTCCCGTCGCCGCCTCACCGCCGTCGGAGACGGACACCCCACACGACGCCGATCCACGCGACGGCGGCCACGAGGCCAGTCTCGCCCGAGCGAGGAGCGCTCCGGCCCACACAGCCGTAGCTCTCCAGGCCGATCGCGTCGTCGGGCGGGAGGTTCGGATCGGCGCCCGCGACGAGCTCATCCACGTCGGGGACGCCGGAGGTCCCGGGCGCGACGGTGCCCCGCGTCCCCTACGGAGGCTGCGCGACCTGCAGCATCGGCGCGCCCCTGCTCGAGGGTGGCTGGCCAATCACCGCGGCGATTGGCCTCGCCCTGGCCCTCGCGCTGCGACGAGGCGGTCGCGGGCGGAGCGCCCGACGGCCGCGCCTGCTTGGCGCTTCATGTATCCATGCGCATCGACGCATCGACGTCACCCGAGCCGCTCCCCCTCGAGGAGCGCGTAGCCCGCGGCGAGCTCTCGCCCGTGAGCGGCGGACGACGCACCGAGCGGTCGCGCCTGCTCGACGCTTCATGCATCCATGCGCATCCACGCATCGAAGTCACCCGAGGTGCTCACCCTCGAGGAGCGCGCGGCCCGCGGCGAGCTCTCGCCCCGGGAGCGGCTTGCCCCCCGCGAGCTGACCTCGAACGAGCTCGACCACACCGTCCGCTGCGGCCACGCGGAGCCCGCCCTTCCCCGCCTCGATGACGACGCCCGGCTCGTCCCCGCGCCCTCGGGGCGCGACGCGCGTCTCCAGCACCTTCAGGCGAATGCGCTCGCCGCCCGGCCCAGGCCGCTCCATTCGCTCGGAGAACGCCCCGGGCCACGGGCTCATCCCGCGGACGTGATCGTGGACGGCGCGCGCCGACTTCGACCAAGGGACGCGTCCGTCATCCTTCGTGAGAAGGGGCGCGTGCGTGGCCTTCGACTCGTCTTGCGGCTCCGCCGTGAGCTGTCCCATGACGAGCGCCGGGAGGTGCCCTTGGGTCATCCGAGCCGCGAGCGCGCCCAGCCTCTCCGACAGCTCGCCCGCCGTCTCATTGGGATCGATGGGGATCGCCTCGCGCGCATACACGGGGCCCGTGTCCATCCCCTCGTCCATCTGCATCAGGGAGATCCCCGTCTCCGCGTGGCCGCGGACGATCGCCCACGTGATCGGCGCCGCGCCGCGCAGCTCGGGCAGGAGCGAGGCGTGGAGGTTCACCGCGCCGCGGCGAGGCGCGTCGAGCACGGCCTTCGGCAGGATGCGGCCGTACGCGATGACGAGCGCCACGTCGGCGTCGAGCCCGCGGAGCCACGCCGCGAACTCGGGGGTCCGCACCTTCGTCGGCTGGTGGACGGGGAGCCCCAGCGCGAGGGCGGCGTCCTTCACGGGCGGCGGCGCGAGCTGGAGCCCTCGCCCCTTCGGGCGGTCGGGCTGACAGACGACCGCGACGACCTCGGCGAGCTCGGCGAGCGCGCGCAGCGAGGGCACCGCGATCTCGGGCGTACCGAAGAAGATGGCCCTCATCGTGGAAGGAGCTGCGCCAACGCGAGGGCCGCCTGGACCGCGACGAATTTGTTGCCCACGAGCTCGACCGACGCGTCACGCAGGGCGTCCTCCGGGCGCTTCGTGAGCGCGACCACCTGTCTTGCCACCGAGACCGGAACGACGACCTCGCAGTCGACGGAGTCCGGATCGATCCGCTTCTTCGCCCGCCCGGCGCCGAAAGCGATCCACGGCTCGCGCGCCCCGACGCCCGACAGCGACGCGCGGACGGAGCCCTCCACGCGCGCGAGCGCGGTGAGCAGCCTCGGATCGGTCATCGCGGGGACCTTCGACGGGTCCAGGACGTCGGGCAAGAACTCGGCGGCGCCGAGCGCGTCCGCGAGCAACCAGTCGGCGGAGGCGGCGTCCGTCGCGATCCAGAAGGACGGCGCGTCGGCCTCGCCGCCCTCGATCGTGAGCGTGTCACCGCGAACGCGCACCGTGTAGCTCGCGTGGCCCTCGAGGCGCGCGACGACGACGAGGGGCTCGACCGATGCGGACGAGACGCGCGCGCGGTGCTCGCGCGGGAGGATCTCGTGCACGAAGGAGTGGATCGTGGTGTCGCTCGGCAGATCGATGGGCTTCACGCGCGGGGACGCTTACACCGTCTGGAGCGAGACGCTCCACGCAACCGTGCCCACGCGAGCGCGTTCCTCCCGACGACCTGCGGCGCGAGACCGAGCACGCGCGCCGTGAGCCCGATTCGACCCCATCGCGCGACCGCCGCCACCACCGGGTTGAGGGTCGTGCGCCAGGGGAGCCCGAGCCCGCGGCGCTCGCGACGCCGCGTCTCCTGGAGTCCTCCTTCGCGGAGCGCGTCACGACGAGGCCCGGGCCCGCGGCGCTCGCGACGCCGCGCCGCATGGGCTACGTCGCGCGACGTGACGACGATCCGCGCCGCGACCGACGACGACGGAGACGGGCTCCTGCTCGTCCTCGCGGGGGTCTTCGCCGAGTACCCACCCACGCTCTTCGATCGCTCGGAGTTCCCCGAGCTCGCGCGGCCCTCGAGCGCCTTCGTGGCGCAGCGCGGCGAGCTCTGGGTCGTCGAAGACCGCGGCGAGATCGTCGGCTCGTGCGGATACGTCATGACAGAGGATCCGGCGACGGCCGAGCTGCGAAAGCTCTACCTCACGCGGCGCGTTCGAGGGCGGGGGCTCGCGCGTGAGCTGGTCGAGCTCGCCGAGGGGGCGGCACGCGCCCGGGGGGCGCGCCGCATGCAGCTCTTCTCGGACGTCCGCTTCGAGGCCGCGCACGGCCTGTACGCGCACCTCGGCTACGTCAGGCGCCCGCGCACCAAGGCGCTCGGCGATCTCAGCAGCACCATCGAGGCCTACTTCGACAAGGACTGGACGAGCTGACCGAGCTCCTCGCGCCGGCCGGCGACCTCGCCCCAGGCCGCGAGCGCGGCGCTCGCCGAGGGCCGATCGCCGCGGTGGAGGAGCCGCCCCACGAGCGACGACCAGGGCTCCCCCGCCGTCGTCTCGGGGAGCGGCCGCTCGACGACCATCGACAGCGTCCGCGACCACGACTCGGCGCGGAACAGGCGCTTGCCGTGCAGGCACTCCCAGGCGAGCACCCCGACGCTCCAGAGATCGCACGCGGGCTCGATCCGCCGCGAGAGGACGATCTCCGGGGCTGCGTACGCGAGGCTGCCGATGACGCCCCCCTCGGTCTCTCGCGGCGGGCCGCACGAGCCAAAATCCACGAGCCGCGCGGTACCTCCGCGCTCGATGACGACGTTACGAGGGTTGACGTCCGCGTGGACGAGCCCGGCCGCGTGGACCCCGACGAGCGCCGCGAGCACGTCCGCGACGACGCGAGCCGTGAGCGTCGGAGAGAGACGAGCGCCTCGACGCGCGAGCAGCTCGAGGACGGCGGCGAGGCTCGGCCCGTCCGCGAGCTCGAGGACCAGGCACGGGCGCCCGCGATCCTCGCCCGTCGCGAGGAGCCCGATGTTCGGCGTGCCGTCGAGGCGGCGCAGGATCTCCGCCTCGGCCTCGAAGGCGTGCCGCGTCCCCGCGTCGCCCTGGTGCGCGACCTTCAGCGCGACGCGCGCGCCCGTCGTCGGCTCCGTCGCCTCGAACACATCCGCGGTCGCGCCGGTCGCCAGCCGCCTGTCGGGGAGATAAGGGCCCATGCGCACGAGAAGCGTACCACCACGGCGCCCACGGCGCGGCAGAACCTCCGGTCTACAGCACGCAGTGCGCTTGGCCCGCGGGCCCGGCGCACTTGGAGAAGCCGAGGCCCTTGCAGAAGAACTTCCGGGTCTTGCCGCCGGCGCAATAGACGACGTCGTTGCCGACGCACTTGCTCGCCGAGCCGCTGCACGCGTCCTTCGGCGCAGGGGCGGCGGGGATGCACGTCCCGACGGTGTCCTTCGTGGCGGTCTCGGAGCACTTCATGCCGGCCTTGCCGCACTGCACCTTGACCTCTCGGCCTGCCACGCAGCCGACGTGCTCCTCGCCGTCGCAGCGGTGGAGATCCTTCTCGCACGCGCTCGTGCCCTCGGGCATGCAGGTCGCCTTGCCGTCCTGATCGACCCCACACGACAGCCCGAAGCCGGAGCAGTCGAAGGAGAGCAGCTTGCCGTTGTCCTTGTCGCAGACGAAGACCTTCTTGCCGTTCGCCGAGCAGACGGGGCGGCCGTCCTCGGGCACGTCCTTGGGGCACGGGCCGAGGTGGCAGGTCGCGTCGCTGCCCTTCGCGGCGCACTGCTCGCCGAACCGCGGGCAGTCACGGACCTGCACGACCTTGCCCTTCTGGCAGGTGAGCGCCCTGCCGTCCGCGTCGCAGTAGCTCGTCGTCTTGTCCATCCCGCGCCCGGCGCAGCCCTCGAGGGACGCGCCGCGGAGCGCGCAGTCGCGGAGATCCTTGCACGAGTTCGACGCGAAGCCGCACTCGCGGAGCGTGATGGAGAACTTCACCGCCTCGGGGACGCTGAGCTCCTTCCACAGGATCCGCACGCACTCGCCGAGATCTTGGCTCGGCGCCTGGAGCGGCACGTCAGGGCAGCCGATGAGCAGCGAACACATCTCCTCGATGTCCTGGATGGGCGGCGGGACGACGTGGCCCTGCTTGGCGAGCGCCACCGAGGGCGCGAGGCCGCCGTCGACGGCCGCGAGCGCGACCGGGGCCGCGGCGGCTGGGGCCTCGGAGAGGCCCGGGATCGACCAGACGAGCCCCGCGGCGAGGAGGACTCCGAGGGCGGCTGCGAGGGGCTTGCGCATCGTGACGTGTGGGCTCTCGAGGGAGGCGCGCCGAGCGCGCGGTTCATCCGTACTCTACCACGGTTCTCCGCGCGCGCTGCAACGCTCCTTCCCTCGGCCGTCGACGGTTGCCTCCCGTGCCGTGGTTTGCGACACAGTCATCGCATGACCGACCAGAGCTTCATGAAGGCCCTCTTCCACGGCGTCATCGCGGAGGATCTCGTCTTCCCCTACCCCGAGCCGCCCGAGACGGAGCGAGAGGCCGTGCGGGCGATGCTCACGGCGGTGCAGCGATTCGGCAAGACCGTGGACTCGGCGGCGATCGACGCGGCCGAGGCGCTCCCCGACGAGGTCCTCCGCGACGCGAAGACGCTCGGTCTGTTCGGGCTCGTCGTCCCCGACGAGTACGGCGGGCTCGGGCTCTCGACGATGGGCTACGCGCGGATCATGGAGGAGGTCGCGTCCATCGACGCCTCGCTCGCGGTCACCCTCGGCGGACACCAGAGCATCGGCCTCCGCGGGCTCCTGCTCTTCGGGACCGCCGAGCAGCGCCGCCGGTACCTCCCGCGCCTCGCGACGGGCGAGCAGATCGCCGCCTTCGCGCTCACCGAGCCGTCGGCTGGGAGCGACGCCGCCGCCATTCGCACCCGCGCCGACAGGTCCGCAGACGGCCAGCACTACACGCTGAACGGCTCCAAGATCTGGACGACCAACGGCGCCTTCGCCGATCTGTTCACGGTCTTCGCGCGGACGAGCGCCCCCGGCGAGGGCCACAAGCCGCGGCTCACGGCCTTCCTCGTCGAGCGGGGCCACGGCGTGCGGAGCGGCCCCGACGAGCACAAGCTCGGGATCCGCGGCTCCTCGACGACCTCGCTCTTCTTCGACGACGTCCGCGTCCCGGCGGAGAACGTGCTCGGTGAGCCAGGGCGAGGCTTCCGTGTGGCGATGGAGGTGCTCAACGTGGGGAGGCTCTCTCTCGCGACGAGCTCGGTCGGCGCGTGCAAGCGGCTCATCCAGATGTCGATCGAGCGCGCGATGGAGCGCAAGGCCTTCGGGCGAAACATCGGCGAATTTGGGCTCATCAAGGACAAGATCGCCGCGATGACCTCGCAGACCTGGGCGCTCGAGTCGGTCGCGTACCTGACGGCCGGCTCGATCGATCGCGCGGAGATCGACTGCTCGCTCGAGAGCGCGATCTGCAAGGTGGTCGGGTCCGAGACGCTCTGGCGCGTGGCGAACGAGGCGCTCCAGATCGCCGCCGGGATCGGCTACATGCGGGACTACCCGTACGAGCGGCTGCTCCGTGACGCGCGGGTGAACCTCATCTTCGAAGGGACCAACGAGATCCTGCGCTGCTTCGTCGCGCTCTCGGGGATGGCGAGCCCGGGCAAGGAGCTGAGCGAGGTGTCGAAGGCGATGCGCGAGCCGATCAAGGGCTTCGGGCTGCTCTCGGAGTTCGCCGTCCGGAAGGCGCGGACCGCGCTCGGCCGGGAGCGGCTCTCGCGGGCGCACCCCCTGCTCTCCCGCGAGGCGGTGCTCTTCGAGGAGTACACGGGGGAGCTCTCGCGCGCGGTCGAGCGCGTCCTCCGCAAGCACGGGCGCGAGATCGCCGAGATGCAGTACGTCCAGCGGCGCGTCGCCGACGTCGCGATGGACCTCTACGCCATCGCCGCGTGCGTCGCGCGCACGACCCGGGCCATCGAGCGCCGCGGCGTCGAGGGCGCGCGTCGCGAGATCGATCTGACGACGATGTTCGCCGCCTCCGCGCACACCCGGATGAAGAACGTCATCGCCGCCTTCGAGCGCAACGACGACGAGCTGAGGAAGGACATCGCCGCGCGGGCGTACAGCGACGGGCGGTACCCCTTCGACGTCTACTTACGGGGAGATCGCCACGAAGGTCCCCTGCCCGGTCTGCTTGCCAGGGCCCGCGCCCTGCCAACCGGCGGGGACCGCGACGTCCGTCCAATCGAAGAGGAAGCGCCCGTCCTCGGGCGAGACGTTCACGCAGCCGGCGCTCTTCGGCATCCCGAAATCCTCGTGCCAGTACGCCGTGTGGATGGCGAACGGAGGCCGGAAGTATTGTGTGTAGGGGACGTCCGCGAGCCAGAACTTCTTGGGATCGCCGGCCTCGGGGGTCATCGCGGCCGCGCGGGTCTTCCAGGTGATCCTGTAGAGCCCGAGCGGGGTGGTCGAATTCTTGACGAGCACGGCGTTCGACGCGTTCCACGCGGGGACGCCCCCCGCGCCAGGGGACTGCAACGTCGCGTAGACGGGCGTCTTGCCCTCGTACGCGACGAGCGTGCCCGCCCGGAGCTTCACCTCGATCCATCGATCCGTCTCCGCGACGCCCGTGGGGGGCGTGTCTCGTGCGCGCGCCACCGCGACCTCTCCCTCGCGGACCCAGAGCCCTGCGCGAGCCGTCGCCACGAAGCGCTCCTTGCCGACGACGGCGACGGCTTCGCCGAGCGGGATGGATGTGCGAGGAGGGAGCACTTCGCCGCTCGGAGCGAACGCGCCGTCCTCACCCCGCCTCCAGAGCGGGACACCGTCGTGGCGGGCCCAGGCGAGCGGGAGCTTCGTGTCGCCGCCGAGCCGGAGGCCGCGAAACCCCGAGGTCCGAAAGGGGCGCACGCGATCCGCCGGGACGACGGCGAGCTCCGGCGCTGGAGACAAGAGCCACACCCGCCCGCCGTGAGAGAAGGCGTGCGTGAACGCGAGCATCGATCCCGCGGGGATCCACTTGCGGACGAGCCGCCCATTCTCGCCCCACGGCGACGGCAGGCGGCGCCCGTCTTGGACCGGCTCGGGCACGGCGTCCGTCGCCTCGATGCCGCCAGGCTCGTCGCGGGCGAGCTCCTCGTGGCTGCGCGCCCAGTACCCGAGCTTCGCCGGCGCAGGCCTCGCACCGCGCGGCCCCTCGACCTTCTCCTCCTCCTCGAGCGTCGGGAGCCGCGCGTACATCGGCGCGTGCATCGAGAGCGCGTAGCGGAAGGGCATCACGTGCGAGCCGTCTTGCGCCGCGAAGGCCTGCGCGCGCCAGAGCGGATCGCTCGTAGTCCGCGTCGTGTGATCGCGGCAGACGTAGCCGTACGGGGCCACCTCGACCCAGCCCGGGGCGCAGCCCGTGGTCCCCACGCCTTCGCGCAGGATGACGACGCTCGTGCCCTCCCGCACGTAGCCGATCTGCCGCGAGCCCTTCGACGGCTCGGAGAAGATCCAGGTGATGTGCGCGACGCTCCCGATCCGCGGTCGCGTGTCGACGGGCGCGGGAGGCTCGGTCTCCGTGACCGTGGGCACGCCGTCCTCGTCGACGACGAGGGGCGCCGCGGGCTCCTCGCGATGCGTGACGCTCTCGTGCCCGGGTGCGACCGAGATCGCGGGCACGACCAGGCCCCTGTGCTCGTCCGCGCACGCGGCGACGAGCAGGGAGAGCACGAGGAGGCGGCGCACGGCGCGACGACGAACCACAGAAACCGTCCGGACGCGAGCGCCCGCGGGGCTCACCCCGAGCGCGCCGCGCGGTCGGAGGATAACGCCTTCTCGGCCGCGGCGGGCTCGGCCTTGGGGGCCTTGCGCTCGAGCGCGGCCTGGAGCCCGATGCGCTTCCGGCCGCGGAGAGACATCTTCTCCTTCTTCGGCGGGGCGGCGAGGGACTCGTGGCGCTTGCGGACGTTCCAGATTGCGTAGTTGGCCATGCGAAGGGACCGCCCTATACGAGACGGCCCCTCCCCTTGCAAGGTCTCGGTGAAATCCTCGCGGCGACGAACGCCGCGCTCAACGCCACGACGGCCGTCCTCCTCTTCGCCGCGAGGCGGGCGGCGAAGCGCCACGACGCGGCTCGGCACAAGGCGCTCATGGTGCGCGCGCTCGCGACGTCGGCGCTCTTCCTCGTGACGTACGCGACGCGCGTCGGGCTCACGGGCACGCACCGCTTCGTCGGCGCTCCCTGGCTTCGTGCGACGTACCTCGTCGTCCTCGGGACGCACACGGTGCTCGCGATGACGCTCGTCGGGCTCGTCCCCGCGACGGTCGTCCTCGGGCTCCGCGGGAAGACCGCGGCGCACCGGCGGCTCGCGCGCATCACCTGGCCCATCTGGATGTACGTGTCGGTGACGGGCGTCGCCGTGTACGTGATGCTCTACCACCTCGCCGGCTAGCGTCGAGCCCAGCGGGAGATCTGCACCGCAGCGACGCGAGCCGCTCGGTCGGCACTTCGAGACGCTCGATCCGCGCGCTGGCTCGCGCCAAGTCCCGCGCGTGAGTCAGCGGCGCAGCGACGCAAGCCGCACGGTCGGCAGATCGATTGTGACGACGTCACCCGTGGCGAGCGTGTCCGTGTCTCGCGCGCGAAGCGACGTGGCGCCCGCCCGCTTGAGCATGAGCACCCGCGCGTCCAGCGACTCCTCCCAGTCCCCGACCGTCCTCCCGATCCACCTCGACGGGACCTCGAGCTCCATCGTGACGCGCAGCGCGCCACCCTCGACGCCATAGACAGCCAAGACGCCAGGCTCGGTGGCCTGCAGCGCCACGAGCGGCCCCGAGAGCGCGCTCGTGCTGAAGATCTCGTCCACGTCGAGCGCGTCCCGCATCTTGCCCGCGAGGCGCTGATCGAACATCCTCATCACGACGCGGATCCCGGGGTTCTCGCGCTTCGCGTCGATGGCGACCTCGAGGTTCGCGAGGTCCTGGTCGGTGGCGCACACGATCGCCTTCGCGCGGCGGACCCCAGCCTCGATGAGGAGCGCGTCCTTTCGCACGTCGCCATAGAGCACGGGGATCCCCATCCCCGCGGCGACCGCTGCGAAGGACTCGACCGAGTCTCGCTCGATGGCGACGACGGAGGTCCCGAGGAGCTTCAGCGACTCGAGCACGCGGATCCCGACGTGCCCGATCCCACAGACGACGACGTGCTGGTCCATCTTCCCGATCATGATCTTCACCCAGAGACGCTTCCTCTCCTCGACGTCGAAGAGCGAGCCGCCGACACGCACGACGCCCCGCAAGATGAGGCCTGCCCCGAGCAGCGGGGTCAGCCAGAAGACGACGCGCGCGACCGGCGAGCGAGGGAGGTTCGCCGTCGGCTCGAAGAAGAGCTGCGTGTACATCGCGTAGAGATCGGCCCCAAGATCGACCTGCTCCTCACCTGTCCGGGCCTCGTCCCAGCGGATGAGCAGCGCCGCGCCGACGATGTACGCGACGAGCGCCACGCACCACGGCGCGAAGCGTCGCGCGAAGTGCCAGAAGACCGGCGATCTCCACGTGGGCGCGCGAGAAAAATCGGGCTGCGGGCGAGCTCTCAAGAAGGAGGCGCGACGCTACCACACCACGAGAGTGGCGCGGGACGCCGGGCTCGTCGCCGGGCGTCCCGTTGGACACGACCCGAAGGCGATGCGTCAGGGCGCGACGTACACGAGGCCGTCGCCGCCCAGGCCGCCCTTGCCCGCCGCGGACCCCTCGCCGCCGAGACCGCCGGCGGCCGTCGGCCCGCCCGAGACGGTCGAAGAGACGAGACGAATGCTGCCGCCCGCACCACCACCGCCCGGCCCCGAGTAGTCCCAGCAGTCGACGATCGACACGCCGTAGCAGTTGAGGTGCGCGGCGTCGTCGCCCTGACCGTCGGTGCCGTTCGACACGATGGCGCCCTGGATGTCGATGCTGCCGGCGAAGAGGAGGATCGCCCCACCACCCCGCCCGCCGTACCCGCCGGGCGGATTGTCGCTGGTGACGTTGTCCATGCCGCCGCTGCCGCCGCCGGAGCCGAAGAAGATCTTCGCGAGCTGCGCGTCCCCGTAGGCCGCCCCGCCCTTGCCCGAGCAGCTCCCGTTCGTTCCGTCGCCGCCGGACGTCCCGTACGCTCCTCCGCCCGCCGAGAAGCCGTTGGTCCCGCAGTTGCTCTTGCCGTCGCCGAGCCCACCGCCGCCGCCGCCGAGGAGCGCCGCCTGAAACGCCTGGCCCAGCCCGCCGTACGACTCACCCTGCGCCCCGGTCGCGTACGCATCGACGGTCGCAGGTCCGCCTCGGAAGCCGAGGCCGGAGGTCGTGATGGTGCCTTCGACGACCAGCGCGTCAGTCGCTTCGAAGGCGAGCACGCCCCCCTTCGAGCCGTCCCATGCGGACACCGAGAGGACGCTGCCCGCGGTGACGGTCACGTGGGTCCAGGACGGGACGCGCTGGAGGAGGACGCGCTGGTTCGTCGGATCGCCGCCGACGTTCGAGTCGTCGTCGGCGTTGTCGCCGTAGAATTTGATCTTCTGCGACGCGAAGGTCACGACGTCACCGGTCACGTCGCTGACCGTCAGGACCTCCCAGTTTCCAGTATTCGTCGTGGAGCCAGCCGTGCCCTGGAGGTTGATGAGGAGCACCTTCTCGCCCGGGGCGAGGCACCCCGCGTCCGGCGATGAGCCCAAGGTCGCCGTCGTGTCCGTGAGCGACGACACCCCGTACGAGACGGCCTCCCCGCCGTCAGCGCAAGCGCGATCCCCGAAATTGACCACGTCGAGCTGCGCCGAGCCGTCGATCGTGAGATCGTCGCAGGTCGCGCCGCTGTAGCCCGGCGCGCATTGACAGGCGAAGCCGTTCAGTTGATCGGTGCAAATCCCGCCATTTTGACAAGGACTGGGCGCGCAGTCGTCGGTGTCGGTCTCGCAGGTCGCGCCCTCGTAGCCAGGCGCGCACTGGCAGGTGAAGCCGTTCACCCCGTCGGTGCAGGTCCCGCCGTTCTGGCAGGGATCGCCCGCACACTCGTCGATGTCCGTCTCGCAGGTCGCGCCCTCGTAGCCAGGCGCGCACTGACACGTGAAGCCGCCGCTCCCGTCGTCGCTGCAGGTGCCGCCATGCTGGCACGGATCTGCATCACACGCAGACGAGGCGCCGCCGCCCACGCCTGCGGTGCCCGCGGCACCTGCGCCACCGCTCGTCCCTGATGTGCCCGCGGCACCTGCGCCGCCGCTCGTCCCTGCTGTGCCCGCGGCACCTGCGCCGCCGCTCGTCCCTGCAGCGCCCGCGCCGCCCGCCTTCCCGGCTCCGCCGCCCGTGCCCGCGCCGCCGCTCGTCCCTGCAGCGCCCGCGCCGCCCGCCTTCCCGGCTCCGCCGCCCGTGCCCGCGCCGCCAGCCTTCCCGGCTCCGCCGCCCGTGCCCGCGCCGCCAGCCTTCCCGGCCGCGCCGCCGCCGCCAGCCTTCCCGGCCGCGCCGCCCGCGCCGGCGACGCCTCCCTGCCCAGCCTTGCCTGCCTCGCCAGCCTTCCCTGCAGCACCGGCGCTGCTCGATCCGCCCTTCCCGGCGTGTGAGCCGCCGGCGCCGGACGTGCCGGGCGAGGCGGTCCCGACGTCGGCCTCACCGCCGCCGCAGGCGGTGAGCTGGAGGGCCACGAGACCCATGAGAGGAGCGAAGGAAAGGAGGTGGGAGATCTTCACGGGGACCCCCCTCCACCGACCTCGCGCAGGAATCAACCCGTTACGGCGTTTGTTGACAAAGAAGTGCGAAGCGCTCCCGCCATGAGCCTCTCCATGCCGATCTCGAGGCCGATGGGCCCCGACGAGGCAAGGCCCATCCACCACGCCGCCTCTCGCCCTCGCGGCCGCGCGTCCTCGAGGGGTGGCGCCTGGCGCTCGCTCAGCGCGACAGCATGACGACGATGGGGACGCCCTTCTTGGCGACGGTCTCCACCACCTGCTCGCTGCCGCCGCTCGGGACCTCGACCCCGTCCACCGTCGCCTTGGTGATCGGCGCGCCCAGGTCGAGCTCGAAGCGCCGCGGCCCAGCGGCGGGCGGACGGTACTCGAGTCGCAACGACGTCGGGCGGACGTCGAGCCGGAGCAGCTGCACGTCGAGCGTGTACTCTCGGCCCGGGACGTGCGGGGAGACGCGGAGTCCGCCCTCGATGGGCTCGAGGCCAGCCACACGCAAGAGCGCGAAGAGCGGCATCGCGTGCGCGTTGGCGTTGTGGACCGGCCAATCGAGCATCGGGGTCACCACGCTCTCCCACGCCGACCCCGGCGCCCTCCCGCCCTTCGCCGCGAAGGTGCCGTCCGCAGCAGACCAGATCCCCGCCCACATCTCCGGGAAGGCCGTCGCGTGCGCGTGGAGCGTGACCTCGGTCAGCGTCTTCCAGGCGAGGTCCTCGCGCCCGGCGCGTGCGTAGCCCCACGGCACCAGATCCGCGATCGCGGGCCACACATCGCCCTCGTCGGGACCACCGGGAAACAGCGCCGGTCCAATGGGCGTGCGCGCGAGCTGTCCCTCGATGGTGGACACGATCGCCGCCGCGTCGCCCGTGCCCGTGATGAGCGGCCAGACCTGGGCCTCGAGGGTGAGCGCGTCGTGGCGCTGCCCTCCGCCGAACCAGGCCCGACGGTAGTGATCTCCCAGCCACTCGGGCCCGAGCGCCGCGACGAGCGCCGCGGCCCTCGCCTCCATCTCGTCCGCGAGGTCCGGATCGCGCGGACGGATCCACTTCGCCGCGTGGGGGAGCACCCAGACGGCCATCTGGCTGTTGGGGATCGACTCGCCCTCCTTCACGGCGAGCTCGCGGTCCTTCGCCTCGGTCGCGACGATCCCGTCCGACCAATCGCCCGTCTGCACCCGAAGGAGCCCGTGCGGCCCCGTCCCAACGGTGTCGAACAGGTGGCGGACGCCGCGGCGCACGTGCTCGAAGCCACTCGCCGACTCGCTCTCCTTGGGGTAGAATGGGACCCATTCGTCGAGGATCGAGAGGTCGCCCGTGGCCGACACGTACTCGGTCATCGCGAGGAGGAAGAAGAGATACAGATCGCTCGGCGCCGTGTGGATCACGCCGTCGTCGAGGACCCCGTGCCCCTGGAAGGCGTAGGTCATCCGGGCCCCCTTCTGGTGCGTGAGCTGCATCAAGAGGAGGAGCTGCTCCCTCGCGAGCGCCGGATCGATGTACGAGAGCGGGAGCGAGAAGAGCGCCTGATCGCGCGCGGCGCCGTCGGCACCATGGAGCCAAAGGTACGCCGAGCCCTGCGGCACGACGCGCCGCCCCCAGTACTCGCGCGTGCACACCGAGCCGGCGAGCGTCGCCGCGTGCCACGCCATCTCGCGCTGGAGCCACGGCTCTCGGTCCGACACGAAGTACGCGAGGCGGTCGCGCACCGCGTCCGTCGCCGCGCTCCGCACGTCGAAGCCAGGATCGCGCAGCGTGTCCGGGACCACCAGAGGAGCGCCCATCGGCGCGTACCCGTACGCGAACCTGAGGGTCGTCGAGGCGCCTGGCGCGAGCGCGACGTCGCTCGCGAGGACGAAGGCAGACGGCTGGCCGAGGCCGCTCGACGGAGCGCCGATGAGGCCCTGCGTCCGCAGCCGGACGGCGTCGGGGAGGCGCGCGTCCCCGTCGCCGAAGAAGGCGGCCTCGTCCGTCCACGCCTCGGCGACGTCGCCCACGAGCGCGACCAGGAAGGGATCTCCCGGGCGCGCGTCGAGATCGCTCGGCGCGTCCGGCGGCGGGAGCTTCGTCTGCCCGAGGGCGCTCGGCGCGCGGGTGACACGGAGCGTGCGCGTCGCAGCGTCCCACGACGGCGTCTCGTCGAAGAGCTCGTTCAGCGCGTCGCGCGAGCGCGCGAGGTTCTCGGGGACGCTCGACGCGGCCATCCCCGAAGCGAACCAGGACGTCCTGAGCTGGCGACGCGCGACATCCCAGTACTCGTAGTGTCGCAGCGAGCGCGGGGTCGATCCGAGGTTCGTCAGGGTGACCTCGTCGACGAGCATGGCGCCATCGCCGGGCGGCGCGACGAGGCGCCTCGAGACCTCGATGTCCCGGTGGCGCGTGCGCGTCTCGGCGTAGGTCGATCCGAACCGCCGCGAGACGATCGAGGGCTTCGTGCGGTGCTCGTAGGCGGTCGACCAGCGCGCCTCGCCGTCGTCGATCCACGAGAACCCGCCGCCGTACGCCTTCTTCGACGGCTCGATGGCGTTCAAGAGCGTGGGGCCGCGATCCTGTGTGGCGAGGATCGTCGCGCCGTCGTTCCGGAAGAACGCGGTCACCCGATCGTTGCCGAACTGATGGAAGTGCTCGCGGTGCGCCTCACCGTCGGTCGTCGGATACACGGCGAAGGGCGCGGTCTCCTCGTCCAGCGCGTAGTCGTACGCGGGAAGCCCCAGATCGTCGACCGCCCAGCGGCCGAAGCTCCCGCTCCCCGACGAACACTCGGAGAAGATGCGAGGAGCGTCGACGCTCCCCGGAGCGCAGGTCTCTGGCGGGAGCACGAACGGCGGCTCGTCGGCGCTCGTGGGAGGCGCCTCGCGCGCGGGCTCGTCCCCGCCTCCGCAGGCCGACAGCGCCAGCGCGGCGAGGGCGGCGACCGCCCGCAGACGAGCGGGCCTCGTGCCTCGCCGAGGGTCGCTAGGCTCGCGGGGACACGAGGCCCGAGGGCTCACTTCCGCCAGTAATTGTTGGCCGCCGCGACGGTCTGGAAGTTGAGCGCGATGACCTGCGAGGCCGCCGTGAGCGCGCCCGCGTCGTTCGCGTATTCGGGCCGGAGCTTGTGGAGGACCTCGGTGTCCGGCTGCGTGTACTTCACGCCGCGTCGGCTCAGCGTGATCGCGAGCTCGAAGCCCTCCTGAGGGGTCGCGGTGATGAGCGAGTGGAGCCAGGTGTCGGCCATGGTCGAGACTGTCCTTTCTGTGTCGGAGGAACGGACTGCCGTGAGGCTCGCAACGTAAGGCGCCCCCGACGCCACGGCAACACCCGACCAGGATCGGCGTGGGGTCCGTGGTGAAGGCTCCTCTCCGTGGCGCCTCGCGACGGAGGGCCGCTGCAAACGTGGCGGGACGCGTGGGGTCCGTGGTGAAGGCTCCTCTCCGTGGCGCGGCTCGGGGCACGAGAGGCGCGACCGAATCGGGGCCCGTACCCCGTCACGTCCGCGGCACATCGTCGAGTACGTGAGCGACGTCTCGGCGGACACCGGATCGGTGCCCGTCCCCCGTCACGTCCGCGGCGGGTCCTCGGGGTCCATCCTCCGCCCGTCCATCGTCAATTCCCACGAGATTCCGCGGGCGGCGAGCTCGGCCGTGTAGATGGACTCCCTGCGCAGCGCCCGTGAGACGACCGTCGCGATCGACGTAGCGAGGAGCAGCGGCAGGACGATCGCGTAGTCGCCCGACAGCTCGAACACCATCACGGCGGCGAGGAGCGGCGCGTGCACCGACGCCGCGGTGGCGGCCGCCATCCCGACGAGCGCGTACCCGCCGGGTGGGCCCACCGGGACGCCCACCGCGGCGAGCCCAGAGGCGAACAGAAAGCCGATCGCGCCGCCGACGAGCAGCGTCGGAGTGAACACGCCGCCCGGGCTCCCCGAGCCGACCGACGCGGTCGTGGCGAGGCACTTCCCCGCGAGGAGGAGCGCGATGAGCCCGAGCGACATCCGCCCGTCGAGGAGCTCGCTCAGGGGCTCGAAGCCGTTCCCTGCCACCGCGGGCAGCGCCGCGACGATCCCGCCGGCGAGCAGACCACCCACGGCGGGCCGCCACGGCAGGGAGAGCCGCGCGCGGAAGGTGCGCTCGCCCCACGAGAGCGCTCGCATGAAGCCCTGCGCGCCGAGCGCGGCGGACAGCCCGAGGACCGCGAAGGCGACGAGCTCTGCCGCGGAATCGAGCCGGAACGACCGTTGACCATAGAGCGGGCCGGCGCCGAGGGCGGCCCTCGTGATCAGGTTGGCGATCGCCGTCGCGAGCACGGCGGGCACGACGACGTCCACGGCCATCACGCCCGCCACGACCTCGACCACGAACAAGATCGCCGCGAAGGGGGTGTTGTACGCCGCGGCGAACCCCGCAGCGCTCCCCGCCGCGATGAGGATGCGCGACTCGACGCGAGAGAGGCCGAGACGCTCTCCGACGAGCTTCCCTCCAGCCCCACCGAACTGGATGAGCGGGCCCTCGCGCCCGAGGGAGCCGCCGCTCGCGATGGCAAGGAAGGACGCGAGCGACTTCAAGAGCGTGACGCGCGTCGAGAGTCGCACCCGGCCGAGCACCACCGCCTCCATCACGTCGCCGACGCCGTGACCCGCGGGCGCACGCGCGACGACGAGCCCGATGAGTCCCGCGAAGAGCCCACCGACCGCGGGGAGCACCAGGCGCACCGGCCAAGGGAAGCCTAGCATCACGGCGACGACGTCGCGGTGACCCGCGAGCGAGAAGAGCCCCGACAGGCCCGCACGGAACGCGATCGCGAAGCTCGACGCGAGGACGGCCACCAGGAGGAGCGCCCCCGCGAAACGCGGCGTGAAGCGGAGCGGAGCGCTCGGCGGGGCTTCCTGCGCCACGGGGGACGTCGGGTCCACGACGGCACTCTAGTCCCGACCCCGAGCCCAGCGTCCTCCAGACGAACACGGCTCACCCGAAGGGCCCGATCCCCGTCCTCTCCACGCTCGCCGAACGCGCCCGATCGTCCTCCAGACGGGCAGGATCCGCGAGCAGGCTCCGGCCGAGCGCCGGAGCTCGACCACGGAGACGCCCCGTCGTCTGGACGGACAGGTGTCTGCGTCCGCGACGCCGCCAAGGCAACTCGACGCGCTTCCGAGGCGGTCATTCGGCCGAATGGGCGATGGCACGAGAGTCGCAATGGCTCGCGGAGGAGGTTCTCACCATGACCAAGATCCTGACCGCTCTCGCCCTCGTCTCGTCCCTCGCCTTCGCCGCATGCACCCACGCACCGGCCGACGAGGTCAAGGCCGCCGATCCCAACGCGACTGCCGCCACCGCGTCCACCATCGACGCGACCGTGACGCGCATCATCCACCTCCCCGACGGGAAGGTCGTCGGGCTCGGCCTGTCGACCGGGGTGGCCGTGCACTTCCCACCCCACGCCGCCACCGACGCCATGTCCGCCGTGAAGGTCGGCGACGCCGTCCACGTGGAGGCCGACAAAGACCCTCGCCAGGACGGCCTCTTCGCCCGCAGCATCAGCCGAGACGGGCAGGCGCTCCTCGCTGCGCCCTCCCACGACGCGAGGCCCGGGGAGGCCGGCCAGAAGGCTCGTCGAGGACGCGGGATGCGCGGCGATGCGCGCGCGATGCGGGGCGCCCCAAAGGACGGACCGGCGCGCGAGCACGGAGCCGGGAAGGGGCGCTACCAGGATCTCGCCGCGCTCACCAAGGGCGGCAAGGTCACCGCGGTCGAGGCCGATCGGGGCGGGCGCGCGCGGACCCTCACCCTCGAGGACGGGACGACCGCGTACCTCCCTCCGTTCGGGGCAGCCTCCGTCCAGGTGGGCGACAAGGTCGTCCTGACGGGCCGCGGCGGCGACTACGCCGGCGGCGCGGCGCTCGTGGTCGAGAAGCTGAAGGTCGGCGACGCCGCCGAGATCGATCTGGCGCCGCCCAAGCCGGCCGAGAAGACCCGTCGCGAGGGCACGGTGGAGCGAGTGCTCCCCGGTCCACGCGGCGATGCGGGCGGGTTTCTCCTCGATGACGGGACGGTCGTCGTGACGGGCCCGACGAAGGACGCGCCCGTCCAGCCTGGGACCAAGGTCGCCCTCGAGGGGCGCGTGATGGGCGGCGCGTTCTTCGCGAGTGACCTGTCCGCCGACGGGAAGGCCATCGATCTCCGGGCGCTCCGCCCGGAGCGTCCGCAGCACGCCGCCGGCGAGCGAGGCCACGGTCGGCTCGATCACGACGACGCGGCGCGCGCGCGCCGCGGAGAGCGAGAGGCCGATCTCCGCGATCTCACCCGCACCAGCACGATCCGCGCGCTCGTGACAGGACCGGACGGCGCGCCGCATCGGATCATCCTCGCGGACGGGACATCCATCCAGCTCCGACGCTCCGCCCACGCGCCCGACGCTGCCGCGCTCACGGTCGGCAAGGCGGTGACGGTGAGGGGCAAGGGCGTCGAGGGGAAGTATGGCGCGTCGATCTTCGCGCACAGCCTCACCGTGGACGGTAAGGAGCTCCTCGAGATGAAGCCCGAGGCGCCCCGCGATCGATGAGCCTCCGCGCTCGCCTCCTCGCGATCCTCGCGCTCGCCGCCGTGACGCTCGTCGCGGCGGCGAGCGCCGTCTGGTACGTGGTCGAGGCGAGCGACGGCGCGCGAATCGCGTCGGCGCAGGCGAGCGCAGACGCCGCCGCCGAGGCCCTCGCCGACGCCTGGGCCCGACACCCGGACGACCGCGACGCACGAGAGCAAGAGGCCCGCGCGGTGATCGCGGCGCTCGTCGACGGCATGGGCGGCTACTGCGGCCCCGGCGCGGGCCAGGACACCTGGGCGCCGACGCGGGGCGAGGGCCGTCGAAGGTACCCCGGGACGGCGGGCGGGGCTCGTGGCGTCCCTGGGCACGGGCCGCCCGAGGTCGCACGGGCGCTGCGCCGGGTCTGCGACGACGGCCAGTCCATGCGTATGGAACTTCCGGATGCCATGCTGCTCGTCGGTGCGCAACGGATCGACGACGGCAAGGTCGCCTGGGCCACGCGTCGGGTCACCATCCCGCGCGACGACGCCACACGCCGATGGAGGGCCTCGGTGGTCGTGCTCTCGCTGTCGTCGGCTGCGCTCGTGACGATCCTGATCGGCGCCCTCTTCGCCCTGCGACGCGGGGTCCGTCAGCTCCAGGACGGCGTCATGGCGCTCGAGGGCGATCTCCGGCGAGCTGTACCTCGGCCCGTGATGGCCGAGCTCGCCGAGATCGGCGAGGCCGTGGTGGGCCTCGCACGTCGCCTCGCGGACGCCGGCGACCGGGAGCGAACGCTCTCGCACGATCTCGCGCACCGGGAGCGGCTCGCCTCGCTCGGCAGGGTCGTCGGAGGCGTGGCGCACGAGATCCGGAACCCGCTCGCCGGGCTCAAATTGAAGCTCGATCTCCTCGCGCGCGATCCCGCGCTCGGCCCGGACGCGAAGGCCGACATCGCCACCTGCCTCGGCGAGGTCGGCCGGCTCGATCGGGTCGTCGCGTCGCTCCTCGTCGCGACGCGGCGGGACGACGGCCCCCGCGTCCGCGTGGACCTCCGCCGGCTGTCGGAGGAGCGCGCCGAGCTCCTCACACCCCTCACGGCGCCGCGCGCCGTCACGATCTCCGTCGACGGCGAGGCCATCGCCACCGCGTCGCTCCACGGGATGACCCGCGTCCTCGACAACCTCCTCCGCAACGCCGTCGAGGCGAGCCCGCGGGGCGGCGAGGTGCGGGTCACCCTCGTGGACGCCCCCGAGGTCGTCCTCTCGGTGACCGACGCGGGTCGCGGACCATCCGAGGCCGACGCCGAGCGCCTCTTCGAGCCCTTCTTCACGACGAAGCCAGACGGCACGGGCCTCGGCCTCTTCTTGACGCGAGCCCTCGTCCTAGAAGAGGGCGGCGAGGTCACCTTCGCTCGAGAGGGCGCGATGTCGGTGTTTCGTGTCACACTGCCCCGCGAGGCGCGATCGTCGTGACGGAGCCGCTCCCCCTCGTGCTGGTCGTCGACGATGAGCGCGTCGTGCGCGAAGGCCTCGTGACGGCCCTCTCGAGGAATGGGTACCGCGCCGTCGCGGCGTCGGGGCTGGCCGAGGCGCGCCGCGCCCTCACCGGAGAGCAGCCCTCCTGCATCCTCCTCGACATCCGGCTCGGGGACGGAGACGGCCTCGACTTCCTCGCCGCGCTCCGCGCCGACGGCAGCCCAATCCCCATCGTGATGGCGACCGCGTACGGGGACAGCGACCGGACGATCCAGGCCATGAAGGCGGGCGCGTTCGACTACGTCACCAAGCCGTTCGATCTCGACGCGCTCCTCGCCGTCGTGGCGCGCGCCTCGGGCAGCCGACGGCTCTCACCGGCGAGCGCACCTCCAGAGACATCGTCCACGCTGGTCGGTCGGAGCGCTCGGATGCTCGAGGTGTGGAAGATCATTGGACGCGCCGCGACGACCGACGCGCCCGTGCTCATCCTCGGCGAGAGCGGCGTCGGCAAAGAGCTCGTCGCGAGGGCGATCCACGAGCACGGGGCTCGGAGCCGTGAGCCCTTCGTCGCGGTCAACGTGGCCGCCTTGCCCTCCGGGCTCGTCGAGAGCGAGCTCTTCGGCCACGAGCGAGGCGCCTTCACGGGCGCACAGACGCGCCGCGAGGGGCGCTTCGAGGTGGCCTCCTCGGGCACGATCTTCCTGGACGAGATCGGCGATCTCGACGTCCCCATGCAGACGAAGCTCCTGCGGGTCTTGCAGGATGGGACCTTCGAGCGCGTGGGGAGCCAGACGCCGCTCGTCTCTCGGGCGCGCGTCGTCGCGGCGACGAGCAAGCCCGTCGTCCCGGGCGAGCCAGGGGCGACGCTGCGCGAGGATCTCTACTACCGGCTCGGCGTGATCACGATCCGGGTGCCGCCGCTCCGCGAGCGCAAGAGCGACATCCCGGCGCTCGTCGCGTCCTTCCTCGCCCGAAAGCGTCTCCCGACGCGAGCCATCTCCGAGGGAGCGCTCGAGCGGCTCGGGCGCTACGACTGGCCGGGCAACGTGCGCGAGCTCTTCCACGTCGTCGAGCGGGCGGCGGTGCTGTCCGGCACGGAGGTGCTCGACGAGGGCGCGCTCGATCTCCCCGAGCCGACGGGCACGATCTCACCCGTGGACGGCGAGCAGCTCGATCTCCGGAGAGCCGTCGAGCGCACCGAGCGCGAGCTCATCGTCCGCGCGCTCGCTCGCGCCGGCGGCAACCGCGCCGAGGCCGCGCGCCTGCTCGGGATCGCGCGTCCTCAATTGTACACCAAGATGAAGGATCTCGGTATCGACGCGAAGCGCGGTTGAGCCTCGCGACGCGCCAGACGACCGAGGGAGCCTCGAGGCCGCCACCGTCCGCCACGCGGATCGCGGCGAGACGTCGGACCCACTTCAACGGCGCGTCGCGCTGCGGTAGTGTGCTCTGGTTGGACACGATCCTCGAGATCTTCCTCCGGCATGGGGACCTCGCGGCGCTCGAGCGGGACGTCGCGGAGCAGCTGGGCCGAGGGCGCGCCTTCGTGCCCGGGGCATGCGACGGCGCCGAGCGCGACGCGTGCATCCTCGTCGTGGTGCACCCGGACACCGGCCTCGAGCTCCGCCTCCCCGCGGAGATCGTGCTCGTCCGCGACGATGGCCTCGGCCTGTCGCTCGACGGAGGGTCGGCTGCGGTCGCAGCCACGTTGAGGGACTTCCTCGAGGCCAACGCGGCGGCGACCTCGAGCCCCTCGTGCACCACCGAACCACCCTGCCCCGTCGCCCACGACCGCGCGCCCCTCGAGGAGCTCGGCCCCGTCGCCGACGACCGCGCGTCCCTCGAAGAGCTCGGCCCCGTCGCCCACGACCGCGCGTCCCTCGAAGAGCTCGGCCCCGTCGCCCACGATCGCGCGTCCCTCGAAGAGCTCGGCCTCGTCGCCCACGACCGCGCGTCCCTCGAGGAGCTCGGCCCCGTCGTCCACGACCGCGCGCCCCTCGAGGAGCTCGGTCCCGTTCCGCTGGCGGGTGATGCTCGCGCCGAGGACCGGGCGCTCACGAGCGCGCCCGAGTCCCCTCGTATGGCCGCCGCGGAGCCAGACGACGTGGAGAGCCCAACCGACGCGGGCGCGCGGGGCTCCGCGGACGACGAGCCGGCGCGACCCGAGCTCCTGCACGAGCGGCTGCGCGGCCTCAACGCGCAGGAGCAGCACCGGCTCGCGCGCGGCGGCACCCTCCCCGAGCGCGTCCAGCTCGAGCGCATGTACGGGCCCGCCGTGTGGGAGGCTCTCCTCCAGAACGGTCGGATCACGACGCCCGAGGTCGCGCGCATCGCGAAGAAGGGGACCTTGCCACGGCCGCTCATCGAGCTCATCGGCGCGAGCGCGGCGTGGGTCGCGGCCCCCGAGGTCCAGCGCGCGCTCCTCTCCAACCCGCGCGCCAGCGCCACCGTCATCACGAAGGTGCTCCGCGCCATGTCGCGCTCTGATCTCCAGAAGGTCCCACAGCAGACCGCGTACCCCCAGTCCGTCCGGCTGGCCGCGAAGAAGATCCTCGGCTGAACGCTCTTCCCCCGAGCCCACCGGCGGCGCGATAGGCGCCCCGGGGAGCGCGAAGGAGCGCGTCGGTCGCGCCCCCTCCCCGACGAGATCATCGGCGGCGTGCCACACGTCCAGGGACCACGATGGAGCCTCTCGAGCGCCCCTCATCTACGCAAGGGCGACGCCGCACGCCCCGACGGCGACTAGGGTGCGGTTCGCCGACGCCGATGACGCCAACAGGACGAGCCTCGCCGCGCCAGACACACCGCCCGCTCACCGTCGTCGCGCTCTTGCTCGCGCTCTTCATGGCCGCGATGGAGATGACCGTCGTGTCGACCGCCATGCCGACCGTCGTCGGCGAGCTCGGGGGCGCGCTCCACTACGCCTGGGTGTTCTCGGCGTACATGCTCACCTCGACGGTGATGGTGCCGATCCATGGCAAGCTCGCCGATCTCTACGGGCGGAAGCCCGTGATGCTCGCGTCGATGGGCGCCTTCCTCTTGGGCTCGATGGCGAGCGGACAGGCGAGCTCCATGACGGCGCTCATCGTGTTCCGCGCGATCCAAGGCGTCGGCGCGGGAGGGCTCCAGCCCATCGCCCTCACGATCATCGGCGACGTCTTCGATCTGGAGGAGCGGGCACGCATGCAAGGGATCTTCGGGGCCGTGTGGGGGATCGCCGGGCTCGCGGGACCGCTCCTCGGCGGGCTCATCGTGGCGGCCTTGTCGTGGAGGTGGGTCTTCTACGTCAACGTGCCGTTCGGGCTCCTGTCCGCGCTGGTCCTGTCGTTCTCGCTCGTCGACCCCATCGACAGGCGCGCGGATCACACGCTCGACGTGCTCGGCGCGACCCTGCTCTCGGCCGCGATCGTCTCGCTCTTGATCGGCGTCGAAGGGGTCCTCCCCTGGCTGACGCTCCCGGCGAGCGCCCTGCTCACGCTCGGCTTCGTCGCGGCCGAGCGCCGCGCGAAGGAGCCCATCTTGCCTCCCCACCTCTTCGCGCGTCGGCTGCTCGCGGCGTCGAGCGCCCTCTCCGCCGTCGCGGGCGCGGCGATGATCGGCATCGTGACCTTCTTGCCCCTCTACGCCCAGGGGGTCCTCGGCTCGACGGCGACCGAGGCGGGCGCCACGATCGCGCCGATGGCCGTCGGGTGGCCCCTCGCGAGCGCGATCTCGGGGCGCCTCATCCCGAGGTTCGGGTTTCGGCCTCTCGTGCGCACCGGCGCGGTCATCGTAGCCATCGCGACGGCAGCGCTCGCGCTCCTGGTCACGCAGGGCGCGACCTCGGCTCCGCTGCGGATCGCGGCCGCAGCGTTCGGCGTCGGGATGGGCGTCGCGAACACGGCGCTCGTCATCGCCGTGCAGACGAGCGTGGGCTTCCAGGAGCGCGGCGTCGCGACGGCGAGCACCATGTTCTTTCGCAGCATCGGCGGGACGCTCGGCGTCGGCGTCATGGGCGTCGTCCTCGCGCGCAGCCTCGCCGCGACCTCGCAGGATCGAGGCGCGGGATCGGACCTCGTGGCCACGCTCCTCGGCCCCGAGCGCGCGAGCGTCGCGCCGGAGATGCTCGCGCGCGTGTCGACAGGGCTCACGGTCGGGATCTCGCAGGTCCTTTGGCTCTCGGTCGGTCTCGGGCTCGTCGCCGTGGTGTCGGCGTGGCTCTTCCCCGACGTGGACCACGCACGACGCGCTCCTTCGCCCTGAGGGTGCGCGCACCGATGCGCGTGGTGCTGGAGCCTTGGGGAGGTCCGGCTCGCCCGCGCCTCACCGCGCACTTCGCGCTCAGCCAGGCTCTCCGCGCGCGCCTCGAACGGTCCCCGTGCGTTCGGCGCGGACTCGCGGAGCGCCCGCACTCGCCGCGCACTTCGCGCTCAGCCAGGCTCTCCGCGCGCGCCTCGAACGGTGCCCGTGCCTTCGGCGCGGACTCGCGGAGCGCCCGCACTCGCCGCGCACTTCGCGCTCCATCAAGCTACCAGCCGCGGCGGACGGCGGCCGCACGTCGACGTGGATCGGACGCGCGGGCTCCTCCGATCAGGCTGGCTTCCCGACGAGCGCTCGGAGCGCCGCTCGATCGCCGAGCTCGAACGCGCGCTCCGCCGCGAGGCTCGCGGCGTCGCGGTTCAGCGTGAGGACCGCGCGCACCGTCCCGTCCGAGAGATAGCCCACCGTCGCGTCGCGGTCCGCGAGGCTCCCGCTCACCGCGATCTCGTCGAAGCGCTCGGCGTGACCCACATAGGAGAGCGTGACGTCGTGATGTGCGCTCCAGAAGAAGGGCACGTCACGGACGGGAGGCGTCCGCCCCAGCATCGAGAGCGCGGCGGTCCGACCCTGACGCTCGGCGACCGCGATGTGCTCGATGCGGACGAGCTCTCCGTCGAGGGGGAAGCGCGCGATGTCTCCGGCCGCATACACATAGGGATCCGAGGTGCGCATCGACGCGTCCACGAGCACGCCTCGATCGACGCGGAGCCCCGCCGCAGACGCGAGCTCGAGCCGTGGGCGCACGCCGACCCCCATGATCACGAGCTCGGCGGGCAGCGCCTCCCCGTCGTCGAGGACGACCGTCGCGGCCTCGATGCGCGCTGGCTTCTTGCCCAACCGGAAGACCTCTCCCTGCTCCTCGTGGACACGCTGCACCAGCTGTCCCACCTCGTCACCGAAGATGCGCGCGAGCGGCACGGCCTCGGGTGCCACGATGGTGACCTCCTTCCCGCGCTTGCGCAGCGACGCGGCGACCTCGAGCCCGATGAAGCTCGCGCCGATCACGACGACGGACCGCACGGCCTGCTGTGCCGCGATGATGGCGCGCGCGTCCGCGAGGGTCCGCAGGACATGCACGTGGGGCAGCTCGGCTCCAGGGATCGGGATGCGGATCGGCTCGGCTCCCGTCGCGAGCAACACCGCGCCATACGGGAGCGACGGCCCGTCCGAGAGCTCGATCTGGCCCCGCTCCATATCGAGCCTCGTGGCGCACGTCCCGGGGCGAAAGTCCACGCGCTCGCCTTCGTAAAACTCGGCCGTACGGAGCGGCATCCACTCCTCGGGCGCGTTGCCCGCCAGGTAGTCCTTCGACAGGTTGGGCCGATCGACGGGGGCCTCGGTCCCGAGGAGCGTGATGGGTCCGCCATAGCCCTCGCGGCGCAGCGTCTCGGCGCAGGCCGCGCCCGCGGGGCCCGCGCCGACGATGACGACGGACGCGGGCGCGTCGTCTCCGATCGCGGCCTTTGCGGGGGGAGCCTTCTTCTCGCCGAGCCTCACGAGAGGGCCTTCGCGGTGCACCGCGTAGATCGCGAGCGGCGTGAGCGCCGGGCCTCCGACGGCCTCACCCGAGCGAAGATCGAAGCAGGCGTGGTGCCACGGGCACCGCACGGTCCCGTCGACGACCAGCCCCTCGCCGAGCGGTCCGCCGTAGTGCGTGCAGGTCGCCGCGAGGCCACAGATCTCGTCGCCGGTGCGCACGAGCATCGCGGGCTCACCACCCACGTGGCCCACGATCGGGGCACCCTCGCGGAGCATGTCGAGGGCAACGCCGGTCGAGAGATCGGGGCCCTTGGGCTGTTCGTCGGAGGAGGACATACCCCGCACGATACCAAGATGCATGAGCGGGGAAGACGACCGTTCAGCCGCGAGGCTCATCACGGTCGCTTTTTACTTGACACATCATACTCTTTCATTCATGAAAGCGATGTTCGATATCGATATCGATACACCAAGAGAAGCAGGAGATCCATGACCGCACACGCACCTTCCCTCGAGCTCCCTGGCGCCACCCTCGACGTGAGCCGCATGCCCGGCCACTGGCTGCTCGCGCGGCTGGGCAAGCGGGTGCTTCGACCAGGAGGGCGCGAGCTCACGGCGAAGATGCTCGAGGCGCTCGGGATCGCTCCGAGCGATCACCTCGTCGAGCTCGCGCCGGGGCTCGGCGCAACGACTCGGGTGGCGCTCGCGGCGGGTCCCGCGTCGTACGTCGGCATCGAGCGCGATGAGGCCGCGGCCCGCCTCGTCCGGCGGGTCCTCCGCGACGGCCGCGACGAGGTCCGGCAAGGGATCGCCTCGAAGACCGGGCTCGACGACGGCCACGCGACGGTGCTGTTCGGCGAGGCCATGCTGACGATGCACACCGACGAGCAGAAGCGGGCGATCGTGCGCGAGGCGTGCCGCGTGCTTCGGGCTGGCGGGCGGTACGGCATCCACGAGCTCGCGCTCACCCCGGACGATCTCTCGACCGACGAGCGCGCCGAGGTCGAGCGCGCGCTCTCTGGCGCGATCCACGTGGGGGCCAGGCCGCTCACGGTCGCAGACTGGCGCGCGCTCCTCGAGGCAGAGGGCCTCGACGTCGTCGCCTCCGAGACCGCGCCGATGCTGCTCCTCGAGCCCGGGCGGCTCGTCGCGGACGAGGGCCTCCTCGGGGCCGTCCGCGTGTGCGTGAACACGCTGCGCAGCTCCGCGGCGCGGCGGCGTGTGCTCGAGATGCGCGGCGTCTTTCGCCAGTATGCGTCGAAGATGTGCGCCGTCATGCTCGTCGCAAAGAAGCGCGGCGACCTCGAGCCACGCGCCGCGCGACCGTAGCGGAGCCCAAGTCTCGCCCTCTCTGGCGCGAGCGCTGCGCCTCGATCGGCTCGTGGTAGACGGTCTTCGCCATGCGCCTCGCCTCGTCGATCGCGCTCGTCCTCCTCGCCTCCTGCAGGCGAGTCGACGGCACCGGCCCCGCGCCGTCGACGTCACCCGGCACACCGCCAGCATCGTCAGCCGGCCTGGCCCCGGCCACCTCGACCTCGAGCGCTCCGGCGGCGGGCGCGACGCGGGTCCTCGCGCTCGCCTGGGAGACCCCCGTGCGCGAGGCGCCTCGCCGCACCGCGCGCACGCTGGGGTACCTGCGCGCCGGGGGCTTCGTCCCCGCGAAGGCCGAGAGCGCCGGAAAGAGCGGCTGCAAGGACTGGCGCGAGATCGAGCCTCGCGGCTTCGTCTGCGTGGACGGCGTCGAGGCGACGCTCGATGAGGCTCACCCCTTCGCGAAGCTCCTCGCCATCCGCCCCGACCGGGGCGCCGCGATGCCGTACCTCTACGGGATGGTCCGACGGGCGGGCCCCATCTACGCGCGGTTGCCATCGCGCGCCGAGGCCGCGCGCGCAGAGCCCGATCTCACCGCCCGCATGACCGAGTGGCTCGCGCTGGACGACGAGAACGGCGCGAGGTTTCGGTCCGATCTCTGGCTGCGAGGACGCGTCGCGAAGAGCCCCGCCGAGCTCTGGGACACCGGCGCCGACGACGGGCTCGGCCCCTTCGGAGGCGATCGGCCCTGGCCGGGGAACCTCTCGGGGCTCGCGGGCAAGGGCGCGCTCGTCGTGGGCACCGCGAAGCGCCGTACGGGCTTCGGGATCCTCGACACGGCGGCGCTCGGAGGCCGACGTTACGCGATCACGACGCACCTCCTCGCGGTACCCGTCGACCGGCTGCGCCCCATCGAGGGCTCCTCCTTCCACGGCTACAAAATCCCGGAGGACGTCGACTTCCCCTTCGCGATCATCCGGCGAGACGGCGCCCACGCGTACGCAGAGCGCGGCAAAGCCCTCGAGCGCACCCGTGACCTCCCTCGACGCAGCGCACTCAGGTTGACCGGGAAGCAGAGGCTCTGGGGGAAGTCCCTCTACTATCAGCTCGCGGACGGCGACTGGGTGTCCGACGCCTTCGCCTCGCGGCTCGATCCTGCGAAGAAGATGCCCAAGTGGGGGAAGCAAGGCGAGCGCTGGCTCGACGTCAACGTGACGAAGCAGACCCTCGTCGCGTACGACGGCGTCCGCGCGGTCTACGCGACCCTCGTGTCGACGGGGGAGGCCGGCCTGGGCGATCCCGCGACGAGCAAGGCCACGAAGCGAGGGATCTTCCGCGTGCACACGAAGCACGTCGCCTCCACGATGGACTCGGACGTGGTCGGCGAAGAGTTCGAGCTCCGGGACATCCCGTGGGTCCAGTACTTCGAGGGGGGGTACGCGCTGCACGCCGCGTACTGGCACGACGACTTCGGGACGCCGCGGAGCCACGGGTGCATCAACCTCGCGCCGCTCGACGCCAAGTGGCTGTTCGATTTCACGAGCCCCGCGGTCCCTCCAGATTGGCACGGCGCCCAGACCGCCCTCACGGGGAGCGTCGTCTTCGTCCACCCATGACCTCCGCGCCCGCCCCGCCGACCCCGGTCGCTCCGCGCAGCGAGTCGTCCTCCTCGCGCGACCACGGCGGCGCGCCCGCTCGACACGATCGGACGGTCTCTCACAGCACCGGAGAGGCGGCTTCCACGCGATGATCTCGCGCCGCGTGCTCCTCACGCTCCCGCTGGTCCTCGGCTGCCGGCGCGGCGAGCGCGCGCAATCGACGCCCGCGCCGTCGAGCCTGTCGTGGGCACCGCCCCCCCGGATCACCCCCGTGTCCTCGACCCCGGAGGCCGCGCCCGCCGCGCCTGGCGCCTCGAGCGGTCCCGCATCCTCGACCGCCGACGCAGCGCCCGGCGCCTCCAGCGACCCCACCCGTCCACGCCGAGCTCGCGCGGCGCCGCTCCTCGACGCGGAAGGCAGGCCCACCAAGCTCCCGACGATCGCCCTCGTGCCCGAGCCACGCACCCCGAGCGAGAGGTTTCCGGCCCTCATCGCGCTCCACGGGCTCGGCGAGGCGCGCAAGGGCCCGGAGCGCGGCGCCTGGGGCTGGGTGCGAGACTACGCGCTCGACGTCGCCTTCGCTCGCCTCGCGGCCGGAGATCTCCGGAGCGAAGACTTCCATGGCTTCGTGACGCCCTCGCGGCTCACCGCGCTCCGGGACGATCTCGCGAGGCGCCCCTTCGCTGGCCTCGCTGTCCTCTGCGCGTACACCCCCGACTTGCTCCAGCGCCCCTCGCTCGACAACGCGAAGGAGCTCGGTCGACGCCTCTTCGACGAGGTGTTGCCGGCGGCGCGCGCGACCTTGCCGATCCTCGCTGCACCGCACGCGACCGGCATCGACGGCGTGAGCCTCGGCGGACGCGCCGCGCTCCTCGTGGGCCTCGCGCACCCCCGAGAGCTGGCAGCCGTCGGGGCGCTCCAAGCCGCGATCCAACTCCCCGAGGCCGAGCCGCTCGCCGCACGCGCAGCCATCGCCATCGCAGCGCAGCCCAGCCTCCGGCTGCGCCTCGTGACGAGCAAGCGAGACTTCTATCGCGCGGAGATCGCTGCGCTCGACGCCGCGCTCACGCGGCGGGACGTCCCGCACCGCCACGAGGTCCTCCCAGGACCTCACGACTACCCCTGGAACCAAGGTCCAGGCGCCCTCGAGATGCTACTCTACCACGATCGCGTCCTCCGCGGCATGGACGCCATCTGAAGCGCAAGCGACCCGCGCGTCGCCCAGCGCCACGAGGACCGACGGCCCGATTTCGGCAGACACTCCGGGGTGACCGTCCGCCAGGCGGCGACGATGGAGATAGAGTGCGGGCGCCGTGCTCCTCTTCGACGCCCTGAGCCCCGCCCCACGCACCGTCCGGATGTACCTCCTCGAGAAGGGTCTTGCTTTGCCCTCGCGCACCGTCGACGTCTTCTCCGGGGAGAACCGCCAGGCCGACTATCTCAAGAAGAACCCAGCCGGGCAGACCCCCTCGCTCCAGCTCGACGACGGCTCGTGCATCGCGGAGTCGGTCGCGATCATGGAATACCTGGAGGAGCTCCACCCATCCCCTCCGCTGCTCGGCACGACGCCCGAGGAGCGGGCCGAGACACGCCAGTGGCAGCGACGCGCGGAGCTCAACGTCACCGAGTTCGTCCACAACGCGTACCATTACGCAGAGGGGCTCCCACGCTTCCGAGACCGCATCCCGGTCGCGCCCGAGGCGGCCCCGGGGCTCCGACGCATCGCGCAGGATCGGCTCGCGTGGCTCGACGCGCTCCTCGGCGAGCGGACGTTCCTTGCGGGATCACGGTTCACCCTCGCGGACATCTGGCTCTACGTCTGGCTCGACTTTGGCGACTCCGTGGGGCAGCCCTTCGACCGCACGCTCCCGCGCATCGGCCCGTGGTTCGCGCGGATCGCCGCGCGCCCCTCCGCCCTCGCGAGCCTGCACCCGGCATGCAGGCCGGGCGGGCCACGCGGCTGATGACGCGTCGCGCGCCTTGGCCGCGTCGCGGCTCGCGCGCCGTGTGAGTGACGGCGCCAGGCCGGCGCTTCCCCGCCGCAGCTTCGTCGTCAGCCATCTCCCACGCTCACGCAGCGGATGAGCACCCCGCTCACGCCCCTTGGCCACCATCAGCTCACCGTCGCTGCGCCTCTCTACAGGCTCCGTCGTCCCCTCACCCCACAGAAAGACAATCCCCCCCATGGCTCAACGTCTCGATTACGGCAACGCCTCCCCCGCCGGGCTCGCCGCCATGCTCGGCCTCCAGACCCACGTGGATGGCTCTGGGCTCGAGCAGAAGCTCCTCGAGCTCGTGAAGATGCGCGCGTCTCAGCTCAACCACTGCGCGTACTGCCTCGACATGCACAGCAAGGACGCCCGCGCCGCTGGCGAGACCGAGCAGCGACTGTATCTGCTCGACGCCTGGCGCGAGGCGCCGTTCTACACTCCCCGGGAGCGCGCCGCCCTCGCGTGGACCGAGGCGCTCACGCTCATCTCGACCGGGGACGTCCCCGACACGCTCTACGACGAGGTCCGCCAGCACTTCAGCGACGAGGAGCTCGTCAATCTGTCCCTCGCCATCATCGCGATCAACGGGTGGAACCGCCTCGCGATCCCGTTCCGATCGCAGGCCGGGACCTACCAGCCCGGCGATTGGACGAGGTCGAAGTGAGCGCGTCGCCGCAGCCCGCGCCATGATCGACCGGACCTCGGCGTCGCGCGATCGCCGCGGGCTCCGGCTCACGCTCGGGATCGTCGCGCTGGTCTTCGGTGCGGCGACGCTGCGAGAGGGAGGACGGGTGCTCTTCGGTGGGCCCGAGGTCCGCGCCGCCGCCGGTCACGTCGTCCCCTTCGTCCTCACGTTCAACTTTGGCGCGGGCTTCGTGTACCTCGCGGCGGGGGTCGCGACGCTCGCGCGTCGACGCTCGGCGGCATGGCTCGCGCGGGCCCTCGCCGCCTCGACGCTCGTCGTCTTCGCAGCGCTCGGCCTGCATATCCTGCTCGGTGGCGCCTACGAGCGCCGCACCGTGCTCGCGATGGCATTTCGCTCTGCGCTCTGGTGCGTCGAGGCGTGGCTCGTGCCCCGCGCCCTCGGCGGCCCCGTCGACGCGCGTCACCCCGAGGGCACGGCGTGAAGCGCCCCCTCGACGACCTCGTCGATGCTCGCCGCCTCAAGAGCGCGGCGTGAGCCGCCTGCGCCGGCCGAGCGCGAGGGCCGCCACGACGAGCCCCGCACCCACGAGCCCACCCGCGTCGCGCTCGGACGTCACCACGGAGCAGCCTCCGCTCTCCGACTCGTCGCCGTCGAAGGCCATCGTGGGAGGCTCCTTCGTCGCGGCCGCGCCGCCCTGAGCCTGCGCGCCGCCCGGGGAGCCCGGCCCGGCCCCGTGCCCAGGCGCGCCGCCCGCCCCGACGTCTCCGCCCGCACCCGTGCCGGTCGACTTCCCGCCCGCGGCGCCCGCCTTCCCGGCGTCAGGGTCCTCGACCGGGGCCGGGAGCTGCATGTCGTCGACGAGCCACACCTCGGGGCCGCTGCCCTTCACGAGGAACGGCTCGGGGCGCACCGGAGGACCCTTCATGAGCGCGGTCACGTCCTTGGCGGGGAGCTTCTTCACCTTACCCAGATCGAACTGCCACGCTTCCGCGATCGCTGGGTTGGGCACATGGCGGCGGTACGCGCCGTCGACGAGCCAGACCTCTGGAGATCCATCATCGGCCTGCACGAGCGACGGCTGCTTCGGCAGCTCCGGGCCGATCGGATCGGCGGCGAGCGTCGCGTCGGGGAGCGTCACCATCTGCCAGAACGCAGAGAACTTCCATAGACCCATCGACTCGCCGCTCGTCACGTGACGGCGGACCCCTGGGGGGAGCTTCGCGGTGCACGTGAGGGTCTTCGCGTTGGGCAGCTCGGGGTTGGGGCCCTTGGCGGTGTCGATGCCGTACGCGTGGATGGCGTGGGGCTTGCCGTCGAGGAGCGAGAGCGGCGTGGCCGTGATGAACCCGTGCTTGCAGGAGCCGATCGCCTTGCAGAGATCGTCCCGGTGCTGATCGGCCGTGAGCGCGAAGGAGGTCGCGTTGGGATCGCCTGCCCCACCGTTCGCGTAGATGTGGACAGGGATCGCCGTTCCCGGCGCGTCCGGGTCCTGCGCCCAGCCCGTGATCGTGTCGCAGCCGGCCTGATCGAGCGCGCCGATCGGCGCCTTGTTGGGCGGGATGGTGACGATGTTCTTGTAGCGGATGGCCGTGTAGTTCTCGGCGTGCCAGCTCGAGTAGGCCTTGGTGCCCGACGGCGTCAGCGTGATCTCGTGGCTGATCGCGACCTTGCCGCAGTTGTACTCCTCCATCACCTGCGCCTTCCACTTCGACTTATCGTTCCACTTCACGAACAAGAAAACGTGGTGGTCGTTGTTGAGCGCGTCGCCCGGCTCGAGATCCGCGGCCTGGATGGTGATGGTGACGTCACCGTTGTATGGCATGAAGCCGTTGGTGGTCCGGCCTGGCGAGGGCAGCGCCCACGAGTACGAGACGAAGCCGGAGCAGTCCGAGCGGTACGCGTCCCAGTCGCCGTGCCCCGCGTACGAGGGCCGGTTGCAGGTCCCGCCGCAGATGTAGTCGGTGCCCCCCTTCGACCCGCCGCAGTACGGGACCTGCTTGTCGACCCAGGGCTGCGCCCGCGCGATCACCTCCTCGCGCGTGATGGCCGCGGCGGACGCGGACGAGAACAGCACGACAGCGGCGACGGACAGGCTTGCACGCACCATACGCGCATCTTACCACGCCCCCCCGTCCATCGTCTGCGCCCTCCTACGCCCTACTCCATCTCCCCGAGACGACGCGCCGAGCCGCGTCAGAGGATCGTCGGCGCCGTGCGCGGTGATCGCCCGGACGACTTCTTCGGGCCGACTCGCTTCGTCGGCTGCCGGCGCTTCTCGTGGGGGAGCTTGCCCTTCATGAACGCAGACAGGACGGGCGCGACATTCTCGGGCGTGTCGTCGTCCCACTCGCCGCCGTCGATGCCGTCCCTCGCGGACAGATCGGGACCGAGCAGGAAGAAGCCCGGCGTCCACTGCGTCCACGCGCCGAGCTCCTCGATCTCGGGGCGCAGCTCGTAGGTGTCCACGCGGACCAGGCGCGCGGGGCCGAGCGCGGCCTGCATGCGTGGGTCTCCGAGTATCGCCGTGACGCTCATGCAGGGACGGCAGGGCGCGTAGTCCGCCGAGAGCGCGTCGCCGACCGTGAGGAGCACGAGGGTCTCCTTGGCCTTCTGCGCCTTCTCGCGCTCGAGCTCGAGCTCGAGCGCGAGCGATCTCTTCGTCGGGGGGATGTCCACGAGCGTGACATGGCCGATCTTCACCTCGCGCACCGCGGAGAGCCGCGTGGTCTTGCCCTCGTCCGAGATCGCCGGCGCGCCGCGAGGAGCGGTGACCGCGGGCGGAGGGGAGACGACCACCGGGCGCGATCCCCCATGGCCCACGAACGCGCCCACGAACGCGAGCACGATCACGCCCGCGACCGCGACGATGTTGAACCCTCCGACGACGATCCCCGCGATGGCCTGCCCGCGTCCCGTGAGTCGCCCTCCGGACGAGGACACCTCCCGCAGCCCGACGACCCCCAGCACGATCGCGACGACCGCGCCGGGAGGCCCCAAGCAGAAGAAGCTCCCGAGGGCGAGCCAGAGGGCCCACGTGGCGCTCTTGCTCACCGGGGGCGCATCGTCGGGGCGGAGGTATCGCCGGGGGCTCGTCACGCCGCGCCACCCTAGCAGGCTCCGGCCGGCGCGGGTGCGGGTGCGGAGCCCGGGGACCGGCGGCTGGCGCGCCACGCGCGCGACGACGAGTAGGGTGTTGCGCGAGCGCCCGCTCGATGCGACGAGCCGCCTCGCTTGCGCGACCTCGCCTCCGCCCGCAGGTTCGTCGTGTTCGGCTCGGCGCTCGCCTTCGCCGCGGGCTGTCGACGCGACCGCCGCCCCCCTCCGGCGACCGAGACCGTCCCCTCGGCCTCCGCGTCGGCGTCCTCGGCAGCGGCCGCCGGCACCGCGCCCGCCGCGTCCGCGTCGTCCGTGTCCGGGACGCCGTGGACGCGGTGCATGACGGGCTATCGCCCAGGAGGCGACGCAAGGAAGGACGTCACCCGCCTCGCCTTGATGTGCGGACCAGCGACCGGGATGCGAGCCCTCGGCGCCGTCGTGGAGGACACGGCGAGCGCGGGCGGCGAGCCGCGGCGACACGCGATCGAGCTGCTCGAAGACCAATGCGTACGCGCCTTCGTCGTCGGCGCGGAGGGCACGCGCCTCGAAGCGAGGATCGTCGGCCCGGGGGGGGAGATCCTCGCCAGCGACCGCAGCGGAGCGACCTGGCTCGCGCTGCCGGCGTCCGGGGTGGCGTGCGCCCGGTCCACGGGGGTGTACGCCGTGGAGATCCGCGCGACGGAGACGACCATGGGAGCTCGGCACGCCCTCTGGACGTGGCTCCTGCCGTGACGGGACGCAGCTCCTCCCATCGCGAGCCCCCTCGTCCCGCCGTGGGACGGCGACGCGGCGTCGCGCGGCGACGAGGTGACCGCCGAGCTGTCGCGAGCCCCCTCGTCCCGCCGTGGGACGGCGACGCCGGCGTCGCGCGGCGACGAGGTGACCGCCGAGCTGTCGCGAGCCCCCACCCATTCGCCCACCGGACGCCAGCAGGCGCGCGGCAAGCCCGTGCCGAGACTCCCCGCGCCGCGAGTGCGGCCCCCGAGCCGTGGCGCGCTCCCCCACAGGCTCCTCCACCGGCGGCCCGACGCGCGGCTGTCACGCGGGCCCACGGCCAGCGGGTCGGCGGCCCGCATCGAGGGCGCGCGCCTCACCCACCGCCGGGCGTCGGGAACTCGCACTCGCACGTCTCGACGTTGCACACTTTGTTGTTCCCCGGACAGCCGTCGAGGACGCATGGGCAGATGCACTTGCCGAATTTGTTGCAGACCTTGTCGCTCTCGCAGGACCCACAGAGCTTCATGTGCCCGCACGAGTCCATCTGGCTCCCACAGCTGCGCCCGACGCACGCGTCTCCGACGACGACGCAGCCGCACTGGCCGTTGGGTTGACAGGTGCTTGGCGAGGTGCACGTGTCCTTGTGGCTGACGCCCGTCTGCGGATCGCACGAGTCCACCGTGCACGCGAGGCCGTCATCCATCGGGATCGGCGTGTGCTTGACGCCGCCGACGGGGTCGCAGCTGTCCTCCGTGCAGACGTTGTTGTCATCGAGCACGGGCGGCGTCCCCGGCTCGCACGCGCCGTTGGCGCAGACCTCGAGGCCGTTGCACGCGTTGCCGTCCGAGCACGAGCCGCTCGCGTTGACGACGTGCTCGCAGGCCCCCCCGGTGCAGGTGTCGGTCGTGCAGGGGTTGTTGTCGTTGCAGTGGTCCGAAGAGGTGCAGCCGGTGCAGCCCGGGATCGCCGTGTGATACACGCCTCCAGGCTCGGCGCAGCCGTCCTTGGTGCACGCGTTCCCGTCGTCGGGGTTGATGGGCACGTGCTGGACGCCGCCCGTCGGGTCGCACGAGTCCTTGGTGCACGCGAGGCCGTCGTCGACGGGGATGGGGGTGTGCTTGACCTCGCCCGTCTTCGAGTCGCACGAGTCCTTGGTGCAGAGGTCACCATCGTCGATGGGCTTGAGTTTGTGCCAGGGCCCCGTCTCCTTGGTGCAGCCGTCTTCGGTGCACTTGTCGCCGTCCTCGAGCTCGGCCGCCGTGGGGGGGACGTGGAGGACGCCCGCCGTGGCGTCGCAGGAGTCCTTCGTGCACGGGTTCTCGTCGTCGACCTTCAGCGGCGTGCCTTGCTTGCACTTGCCCGCCACGCAGGTCTCCGCGCCGTTGCAGACGTTGTCGTCCGCGCAGCTCCCGCCGTCGGCGATGGGCACGCTCGTGCACTTCCCGTCGTTCAGGTTGCAGGTGTCCTCGGTGCACGGGTTGCCGTCCGCGCAATCGTCCTTGGACTTGCAGCCGGTGCAATTGGGGATGGGCGTGTGCGTGACGCCCTTCGCGGGGTCACAGGCGTCCACCGTGCACGGGTCGCCGTCGGACGGATCGATCTTGGTGTGTGAGATCGCGCCGCTCGTCGGATCGCAGGCGTCCAGCGTGCACTTGTCGCCGTCGTCGAGAGAGGGGAGCGTGTGCGAGATCTTGCCCGTCTTCGGGTCACAGGCGTCCGCGGTGCAGGCGTTCTTGTCATCGACGTCCACCTTCGTGTGGGTCACGCCCCCGGTCTTGGGGTTGCACTTATCCAGGGTGCAGGCGTCCTCGTCGTCCACCGGGATGGGGGTGCCGGCGCCGCACCTCCCGGCGCCGTCGCAGGTCTCCTCCCCGTTGCACGCATCCGCGTCCGGGCAGGGGCTGCCCTTCGTGAGCGCGATGTACCCGCAGAACCCATCCAGGCCGCAGCCGTCCGCCGTGCAGGGGTTGCCGTCCCCACAGTCGGCGCTGGTCGTGCAGGGCTTCTGCCCACCGGCCGCGCCCGCGCCGCCCGCCTCGGCCCCCTTCCCGGCGGTGCCACCGTGCCCGGAGGACGACCCGCCCGCTCCGCCGGCGTGGCCCGCCTGACCGCCCGCGCCCGGCCCTGCCGAGAACGAATCCCCCGCCCCGCACCCCACGAGCCCCACCACGCACGACAGGGACACCATGACCAGAGAAGCACGCAAGACCTTCATCCTCACCAGTGTACCCAGATCGTCCCCGCGCACAATGCGGAGCGCGAGACCTCTCGTGACACGGCCCTGCGCTTCGCGTAACGGTCCTCGTGCCATGCCCGACCCCAACTTCCCTCCCCTCCCCGCCGGCGACGGCGCCCTCTACGCGCGCCTCGTCACCACCTTGGGGAGCATCGTCGTCCGCCTCGAGGACGAGCGCGCGCCCCGGACGGTCGCCAACTTCGTCGGCCTCGCGACCGGCGCGATGGCGTGGACCGATCCGCTGACAGGACGGCCGGGCGCAGGGCCGCTCTACGCAGGCGTGCGGTTCCATCGCGTCATCGACAACTTCATGGCGCAGGTCGGGGATCCGCTCACGCGCTCGACGGAGACGGCGAGCCGCTGGGGCACCGGAGGCCCCGGGTATCGCTTCTCGGACGAGTTCCACCCCGCGCTCCGCCACGACGGGCCGGGCGTCCTGTCGATGGCCAACTCCGGCCCAGGATCGAACGGCTCGCAGTTCTTCATCACGCACCGCGCGACCCCGCACCTCGACGACCGCCACTCCGTCTTCGGCCGCGTGGTCGTCGGGCAGGACGTCCTCGACGCGATGGGCAAGGTGCCGAAGGGCGCTCGAGATCGCCCCGAGACGGACGTCGTCCTCGAGCGCGTCGAGATCTTCCGATCGACCTCCGAGCCGACGGGCTGACGCAGCCGCATTTCCGCTTCCTTGCGCCCCCGAGGGGCGCTACCAGGAGGCGCCCATGGACTTCGATCGGACCGAAGAGCAGCGCCTCCTCCAGCAGACCGCTCGCGATTTTGCCTCGCGCGAGGTCGCGCCCGTCGCGGCGGCCCTCGACAAGGAGGGGCGCTGGCCCACCGAGCTCGTCGCGCGCATGGGCGAGCTCGGCTTCATGGGGATCGCCGTCCCGGACACCTACGGCGGCGCGGGCCTCGACGCCGTGAGCTATGTCCTCGCCATGGAGGAGATCAGCGCGGCGTGCGCCTCGACGGGCGTCATCATGTCGGTCAACAATTCGCTCTTCTGCGATCCGCTCCTCAAGTTCGGCACCGAGGCGCAGAGGCGCGACATCCTCACGCCCGCGGCGTCCGGCAAGGCGCTCGGCTGCTTCGGGCTCACCGAGCCCATGAGCGGCTCGGACGCACAGACGATGGCGACCGTCGCGGAGAGGTCGGGCGACGGCTTCGTCCTCAACGGCTCGAAGAACTTCATCACCAACGGCCCCCACGCCGACTTCATCATCGTCTTCGCGGTCACCTCGCGCGAGGGCGGCAGGGTCAAGCACACGGCCTTCGTCCTCCCGACGGACACGCCCGGCTACTCCGTCGGGAAGCACGACGAGAAGCTCGGGATCCACGCGGCGCACTCGTGCACCGTGTTCTTCGACAACGTGAAGGTCGGATCGGACGCGGTGCTCGGCGAGGTGGGCTCGGGCTTCAAGGTCGCCATGGCGACGCTCGACGGCGGGCGGATCGGCATCGCGTCGCAGGCGCTCGGCATCGCGCGGGCCGCCCTCGAGAAGTCCATCGCCTACGCCAAGGAGCGCCAGAGCTTCGGGAAGCCCATCGCCGAGCACCAGGCCATCCAGTTCATGGTGAGCGACATGGCGACCGAGCTCGACGCGGCGCGCCTGCTCACCTTGCGCGCAGCCTCGCTCAAGGATCGCGGCGTCCGCCACAGCGCCGAGTCCGCGGCGGCGAAGCTCTACGCGAGCGAGACCTCGACCCGCATCGCCCACCGAGCCATCCAGATCCACGGGGGCTACGGCTACACGACCGAGTTCGGCGTCGAGCGCCACTACAGAGACGCCCGCATCACCGAGATCTACGAGGGTACGAGCGAAATCCAGCGCATCGTGATCGCGGCAAACCTCCTGAAGGGCTGACCGATGACCCCTCGCCTGCTCC
Source organism: uncultured Polyangiaceae bacterium (assembly GCA_964396175.1). GTDB lineage: Bacteria > Myxococcota_A > Polyangia > Polyangiales > Polyangiaceae > CAYNEK01. Next base: position 86,171 of record CAYNEK010000009.1, read on the forward strand.
TCTCGCTCGCCCTCGCCTCGACCTCTGCCCTCGCCGTCGCCTGCGGCAGCAGCGCGCCCCCTCCTCCGAAGACGAGCGGACCGAGCACGAGCGGGAAGCCGCGCAAGGCCGAGAAGGCGCCCGAGATGGACGCGGAGATCGGGGCGCTCGACGAGCGACAGGTCACCAAGACCTTCGAGCGGCTCATGGCGTCCATCGACCGCTGCCAGGACGACCGCAGGAAGACCGACGGGCTCGACTTCTTGTCCGGGGACGTCGAGGTCGAGCTCAAGATCGACAAGAGCGGGCGCGTGGCCGAGTCGAGGCTCACGACGACGACGATCGGCGACCGCGGGACCGAGCGCTGCATCCTCGCCGCCCTCCGTGGCGCCGACTGGCCCAAGCCGCAGGGCGGACGCCACGGCGTGGCGCGATCGTCCTTCCAGCTTCCGATGAAGGGGGACCGCGACGCGGTCGCGTGGGACGCCGCGAAGGTGTCCGGCGAGCTCGCGAAGGCACGCTCGGCCCTCACGGCCTGCACCAAGGGCAAGAGGGCGACGGTCACGATGTACGTCGACACGGCGGGCAAGGTGCTCGCCGTAGGCGTCGCGGGGCTCGACGACGGCGCGAGCGACTGCGTCGCGGCCGAGGCAGCGCGTTGGAAGCTCCCCTCGCCCGGTGGCTGGCCGGCCAAGGTGACCTTCACGGTGGACTGAGCCTTGGGCGCGCCCCTCGGGCTCGCGCGCGCGGTGCTCGGGGGCCGCGCCCGAGCGCTCGTCGTCCTATCGGTCACGCTCGGCGTCGCCGCGCGGCTCGCCCTGGCGCTCGGCGTCGTCTTCGGCGCGGACGCGTCCGTGGACCATCAGGCGCTCTTCGTGATCGGGATCGCCCTCGTCTCGGCGACGTGGACGCTCACGCGGGTGCCGCTCGTGCTCGAGGTGAGGCGAGCCGTCTTCCGCTCGCTCGGGCGCGGGCTCCTCGCGGCTCCACGGCTCGGGACACCGCGCGAGGGCGAGGCGGATCTGATCACCGCGGCGTTCACCGCGGAGGCCGTCTTGGCGCACGCGCTCCCCGCGGCCTTCGGCGAGACCATCTCGGCGCTCGCGGTCGGCGGGCTCGCGCTCGCGATCGTCCCCACCCGCGCGCTCGCCGGGGCGGCGCTCGCGCTCGTCGTGACCGCAGCGTTCTCGATCGTCGCGCGACGCGCGGCCGAGCGCGCTGGCGACCGCGCCTGGGAGGCGCTCCACCCCCTCTCGGCGCTCGTCGGCGTGCTGCGATCGGACGGCGCGGCGCTCATCGCGAACGCTCGGGCACAGGCAGCGCTCGCCTCGCTCGAGCTACGGATCGTCCATTTTGCGCGCGAGAGTCGGCGATCGGACGTGGTGGCGGGCCTCTCGGGCCGGCTCCCGCTCCTCCTCGTCGGCGGGGCGGTGTACGCCGTCACGGCGCTCGTCGACGGGCACGGGACGGCGCTCCGAGACGCGCTGCTCGTGGCCGCGCTCGTGCCGCCGTTCGCAGGGCTCACGCAGGCGTGGGTCGATCTCGCGCGGAGCCGAGCGTCGCTCGCGTCGCTCCCATCGGGCACGTACGAGCCACCTTCCCCGCGTCGGCTCCCTCCCGAGCTCACCGGGCTCGTCGTACGATACCCCGGCTCGACAGCCGAAATCACCTGCGATCGACTCCCCCTGCCGCGAGGCTCGATGCTGCTCTTGGAGGGCGGGAACGGGACGGGAAAGAGCACGGTCCTGCGAGCGCTCTCTGGGCTCCTCCCGCTGGCGTCCGTCCCTCTCCTCGAGCCGGCGTCCGAGCGAACGCTCGCGTACCTCCCGCAGGGGACGACGCCGCCCGTGGGGACGGTCGAGGCTCACCTCGCGCTCTGGACCGAGGGCGCCCACCGCGCGCGCGCCGAGGCGCTCGCGCGCGCGCACGGGATCACCCTCGACCGTGACGTCGCGGAGCTGTCCGCCGGGCAGCGCCGCCGTGTCGAGCTCTGCTGCGTGCTCACGGACGACGCAGAGGCGCTGTTGCTCGACGAGCCGGAGCAGAACCTCGACGCAGGAGGGCTCGCGTGGCTCGTCGCCGAGCTCTCACGCCTGCGCGCAGAGGGACGTCGGCTCGTCGTCGCGTCACACGCCGCCGCGATCCGTGAGCTCGCGGACGCCCGGGTCACGCCCACCGTGCGCACGATCGACCGGTCCTGACGCGGGTGAGGACACGAGGCGTCGGTCCTGTCGCAGACACCACAAGCGCGCTACCCTTCGAGCATGGCGGACCCGAACGACAAGGCAGCGCTCGCGACCAAGCGACTCGAGATCGATCGCGAGATCCTGGCGCTCGTCGTCAAGCGCGCGCGACTCTCGTTGGCGTGGGCCAAGGAGCATCCGGCCGATCCGACGCTCCCGTCCTCGGAGCTCTCGTCGCTGCGAGCCCTCACCGAGGCCGCCCCCGCCGAGGTGGTCCCCAAGGGCTCGCTCACGCGGCTCTTCCGGGAGCTGCACGCGCTCTGTCGCGGCCTCGAGGCGCCCGCCCGCGTCGCGTACCTCGGGGCGCCCGGCGCGCACGGTCACGTCGCGGCGCGACGGCAGTTCGGCCCCATGGCCGCCCTCCAGCGCCACGAGACCGTCGCCGACGCCGTGAAGGCCGTGACCAGCGGCAGCGCGGACTTCGCCGTGCTGCCCTACGAGTCTCCGACGCAGGGGCCCGTGCACCAGACGCTGCTCACGCTCATGCGCACGGATCTCCGCGTCGTCGCGGTGAATGAGGTGAGCGCGCCCCTCTGCCTCCTCTCGAGCTCGGGTCGGCTCGACGGGATCGCGAAGGTCTTCCTGACGCCGCGGGATCGTGCGGCGCTCGGCGCGCGCCTCGGCGAGATCGCGCCACGCGCCGAGGTGCTCGACGTGGACTCCCCGGACGCAGCCTGCGTCGCGGCCGCGTCCGACCCTCGTGCGAGCGCGGTCGCGCTCGAGCCGACGGGAGAGGACCACGACCTCGTGACCGTCGAGCGCTTCTCGCCCGACGGGACCCGCGCGCGCTACTGCGTGGCGACGACGCGGCCAGGCAGCCGCACGGGCGCCGACACGACGTGCCTGCTCTTCTCCGTCAGCGACGAGCCGGGCTCGCTCTTCGAGGTGCTGAAGGTGCTCACGAAGCACAGCGTCAACATGCGCCGGATCCACTCGTGGTCCGGCGCAGGCGAGGGCTTCGAGCTGCTCTTCTTCGTCGAGCTCGAGGGGCACCTCACCGATCGCCCCATCGTGAGCGCGGTCGAAGAAATGAAACCAAGTTGCAAGTTGCTGAAGGCGCTCGGGACCTATCCCGTGTGATCCACCTGCTCTCCTCGGCCTAGCGTGCCGGGCCATCGCCGCGCCGTGGGGCTCCATGCAACTGGGTCGCGAGACGAGGCGCAGCGCGGCGCCCGGCGCTCGTCGGACCAGGCGTCGGCGAGCCGACGATCCTGAGGTCGCGAGACGAGGCGCAGCGCGGCGCCCGGCGCTCGTCGGACCAGGCGTCGGCGAGCCGACGATCCTGAGGTCGCGAGACGAGGCGCAGCGCGGCGCCCGAGGTTCACTCGAGGGAGTACCCCCACGACACGGCGACGTCGTCGCCGCAGAACACGCCGAACCGCGCCGTCGACAGCGCCTTCTCGGCGCACGAGCGCGCAGCCTCACGCCCCGCGGGGGCTCCCTTCAAGCGCGCCTCGCGCACCTTGCCGTCGTCCCCGACGACGAGCTCGGCCTCGAGCCGGAGGCGGTCGCCTGGCCGCTGCCCGAGGATGAAGCACCGCCGCACGTCATCTCCGAGCGCGGTCATCTTCTCGCGAACGTCCGCCGGTTGCTTGGCGGTCCCCGGCGCGCACGTCGCTGGCCGGGGCGCAGGAGGCGGGGGCGCAGCGCGAGGCGCCGAGGACGACGAGCAGGCGGACGTGGTGAGCACGAGGGCGACGACGAGGACGCGCGACATCGTAGTCCGGCGAGACTACCCGCGACAGACGTGCCACGAGAAGCCGAAACACCGAAGTCCCACGGCCGAGCACGCGGCGAGGATCGCGACCTCTCGGCGACGTGGAGGCTCCGTCAAGCGTACTTCTGCGCTAGATGGAGCGCCATGCCCCGCCTCCGGGACGTCCTCTTCACCGTGGCCCTCGCAGCGTCCATCGTCTCCGTCGCCTGCGGCAAGAAGGAGAGCATCACCCCTGTCGGGGACGGCAAGACCCTGACCGCCGAGGAGATCGACAAGGACCCGGCCGCGCTCTTGCCGGGCGGGATGGCGGGCCTCCTTCGCGTCGACGGCAAGGCCTTCTTCAACTCGACCACCGGCCCCGAGGCCGTGCGCGCGGCGACCGCGTACATCCCGCTCACCCCCGAGATGAACTTCGATCCTCGACGCGATCTCGAGAACTACCTCGCTGGGATCTACTCGACCACGGCGGCGGACTTCGTCGGCGTGGCGGAGGGGCGCTTCGACGTCGACGCGATCGCCGCCGCCGTCGCGAAGGGCGCCAAGACCAGCAAGGGGACGACCGTCACCAAGGTGCCCTACGGAGGCCGCGATCTGTACGTCAGCGGCGACGTGGGGTTCGTCCCGCTGACGGCGAAGGTGCTCCTCACGGGCAGCCCCGCCGGCCTGCGGCGCGCCCTCGAGCGCATGCGCGACGGCCGCGTGAAGCGCGAGGTGCCGGAGGAGGATCTCGCCTTCGTGACGACACGAGGATCGCACTTCGGGTTGACGCTCGACCCCAAGGGGCAGAGCATCCCGCAGGCCGCCATCGCGTCCTTGCCCTTCCTCACGGGGATGAAGCGCGCGAAGGTCCTCGGCACGTTCGAGGGAGACGCGGTGAAGACTGGAGGCGAGGTCGGCTACGCGGACGAGGCCGCCGCGACCGCGTCGAAGGCCAAGATCGACGAGATGCTCGGGGGATGGACCATGGCCATAGCGGGGATGGCCGGGCTCTCGCCGGTGCGCACGATGAAGAGCCGCGTCGAGGGGGACAAGGTGCAATTCGTCGCGGTCCTCAACGGGCCCGCTGCGGTGCGGTTCCTCGAGTGGGCGCGCGGCGCCGTCGAGGAGAAGACCAAGGCCAACCCGTGACGACCAGCTCGGTGCGCCACGATTTCGTGGTGCGAGGCGATCCCGACCGGCCGGTCCGGGGCAGCGTCGCGGTCCCGAGCGACAAGAGCATCACGCACCGCGCGCTCCTCCTCGGTGCGCTCGGCGACGGGGTCTCCGAGCTGCGCCGCTTCTCGGGCGCCGGCGACAACCGCTCGACGATGTCCGTCCTGCGCGCGCTGGGCGTCCGAATCGACGACGAGCGCGACGTCGTCCGGATCCACGGAGCGGGCCTCTTCGGGCTTCGCGCGCCGAGCGACGCGCTCTCCTGCGGCAATTCTGGCACCACGATGCGCGTCCTCTCCGGGGTGCTCGCGGCGCAGCCGTTCGCCTCGCGGCTCGTCGGAGACGCGTCGCTCACACGGCGCCCGATGGCGCGCGTCGCGGATCCGCTCCGCCGCCGCGGGGCGCGCATCGAGGGGGCCTTCCACCCCGGCGTCCCCGGCGAGATCACGCCGCCGCTCTCGATCTCCGCCCTGCCCGACGGGCACAGGCTCGGGCCCAGCGAGGAGCTGCTCCCCATCGCGAGCGCACAGGTGAAGGCCGCGTTGCTCCTGTCCGGGCTCTACGCCGACGGAGTGACCCGGGTGCGCGAGCCCTTCGTCTCTCGAGATCACACCGAGCGGATGCTCGCGGCGCTCGGGCTCCCGGTGCGAGCGATTGGCCCCCTCGTCGAGCTCGACATCGACCGCTTCGAGGGTACCATCCCCGCGTTTTCGACGGATCTGCCGGGGGATCCGAGCGCGGCGGCGTTCGTGCTCGTCGCGGGGCTCTTGTCGGGCGGTGGTGAGGTGACGGTGCGCGACGTCGGGCTCAACCCGACGCGCACGGGGCTCCTCGACGTCCTCCGCGCGGCGGGCGCGCGCGTCTTCGTCGAGCCCCACGCCGACGTGCTCGGCGAGCCCGTGGGGGACGTCACCGTCGCCGCGAGCGTGCTCCGCGGGGTCGAGCTGGACGGCGAGCTCGTGGTCCGCAGCGTCGACGAGATCCCGATCATCACCTGCCTCGCGGCGCGGATGCGGGGCGTCCTCCGCGTCACGGGTGCCGCCGATCTGCGGACGAAGGAGAGCGATCGCCTCTCGGCGATGGCGTCCGTGCTCCGAGCCTTCGGCGTGCGGGTCGACGAGCACGTCGACGGGCTCACCCTCGAGGGTGCGCTCGGCCGCGAGCTCAGCCCTGCAGACGTCGAGAGCCGCGGAGACCACCGCGTCGCGATGTCCGCCGCGGTGCTCGGCGCGTCCTGTCCGGGCGAGACGCGCGTCCGCGACGTCGCGTGCGTCGCGACGAGCTTCCCGCGCTTCGCCGGCACCCTCCGCGCGCTCGGGATCGACATCCGCGCGGTGAGCGCCTGAGCTCGGCGAGCGCCGTCCCGGCCCCCACAGGCGTCCACGACGGCGACGCGGCCTCCAGCCCCCGTCGCGCCGACGCGGACGGTTCGTGGCCCCGACCGCGCCCCAGGGCGACCCCACCGCCGGCGAGCGACGCACGCGAGCACCCGGGGCGAGAACACCCCTGCCGCTCGCTACGCCGACGTCGGGCGCGTCGAGGCGCGGGTTGTGGGCGGCTCGGGCTCGCTCTTCTCCACCCGGACGCGGCAGATCCGCCGCCTCGCCATCGTCGTCACGCGGATCCGCGAGCGACCCACCGTGACGGTGTCGCCGACGCGCGGGACGCGCCCGAGCGCCTCGACGACCGCCGACGCGAAGGACTGCGCCTCGGCGTGCGCGCCCAGATCCAGGTGGTCTGCCTCGGCCTCCGCACGGAGCTCGTCGAGGAGCACCGCCGCGTCCACGTCCCAGGCGCCGTCCTTGCCGCGCACCATGCGCTGCCCTTCGACGTCGAGCTCGTCGCGAATCTCGCCCACGATCTCCTCGAGGATGTCCTCGATCGTCACCAAACCCGAGACGCCACCGAACTCGTCCACCACGAGCGCGAAG
>CAYNEK010000009.1:93202-94839 GCA_964396175.1 uncultured Polyangiaceae bacterium
CGGCTTTCTGGAAGGCGCACGACGCGCTCTTCGCGCGCGAAGGCAGCCTGAGCGCGCTGCAGCTCCCGCAAGACCGCGACGAGCGACTGGGTCTCCGCGACGAACATCACGGGCCGCGAGAGCGACTCGAGCTTCGTGAGCTCGAGGTGCTTCGGATCACGGTAGAAATCCTTCACGTAGAGGTAGCCCACCACCTCGTCGAGGTCTTCGCCCTTCGAGAGCGGGAGGCGTGAGAACTCCGTCTGCCGGAGCGCCTCGTACGCCTGCCGACCACTCGCGGTCACCGGCAAGAACGCGATGTCGACGCGGGACACCATCGCGAGCTTGGTGGTCCGCGTCGAGAAGCGGAGCAGCCGCCTCACGAGGTCCTGCTTGTCACTCGCCCCCTCGCCGTGCGCGACGTGCGCCGCGAGGATCCCGAGCACCTCCCCCTCCGAGAGCTTCGCCTCCGCGTGGTGATCGAGCCTCAGCCCGAGGAGCGCGAGCAGCGCCCGGCTCGACGCCTCGAGCAGCCAGAGCACCGGGTAGGCCCCGTAGAAGACGAGCCGCAGCGGCCACACCGACAGGCGCGCGACCGTGTGCGATCGCTGGATCGCGACGAGCTTCGGCAGGAGCTCCCCGAGCAGCACGTGCCCGAACGTGAGCAGCGTGAACGCCACGACGACCACGACCGTCTCGGCCGTGTGACCGGGCTCGCGCCCCATCGTCGCGACGAAGAGCCGCCGCAGCTGCCGGCCGATCGCGGGCTCCCCGAGCCAGCCGAGCCCGAGGCTCGCCAGGGTGATCCCGAGCTGCGTGACGGAGAGGTACCGATCGATCTTCTCGACGGCCTGCCCGACCGGATCGTCCACGCCCGGCCGCCGCTGGTAGGTCGCGCGGAGCTTGACGAGCGAGAACTCTGCCGCGACGAAGAAGCCGTTCAGCAGGATGAAGACGAGGGCGAAGAAGAGCGCGAGCACGAAGGCGCGCTCACCTCGGCCCGGTCATGTCCTCTGGCCGGACCCACCGATCGAACTCCTCGTCGGTGACGTAACCGAGCGCCTTCGCCGCCTCCTTGAGGGTCGTGCCCTCCTTGTGCGCGGTCTTCGCGATCTTCGCGGCCTTGTCGTAGCCGATGTGCGGGTTCAGCGCGGTCACGAGCATGAGCGACTCGTGGAGCAGCTTGTCGATGCGCGCCCGGTTCGGCTCGATGCCCGCGCTGCAGCGGGCGACGAAGTTCGCCGCGCCATCGCCGAGGAGGCGCACGCTCTGGAGGAAGTTGTGGATGAGGAGCGGCTTGAAGACGTTGAGCTCGAAGTTGCCCATCGAGCCGCCCATGTTGATGGCGACGTCGTTGCCGAAGACCTGGCACGAGAGCATCGTCAGGGCCTCGCACTGGGTCGGGTTCACCTTGCCGGGCATGATGGACGAGCCGGGCTCGTTCTCGGGGATCGAGATCTCGCCGATGCCACACCGAGGGCCGGACGACAGCCAGCGGATGTCGTTCGCGATCTTCATGTACGACGCGGCGAGCGTCTTCAGCGCGCCGTGCGCGTGCACGAGCGCATCGTTGGCGGCGAGCGCCTCGAATTTGTTCGGCGCGGTCGTGAAGGGGAGGCCCGTCAAGCGGGAGATCTCACGGGCGACGCGCTCGGCGT
>CAYNEK010000009.1:94849-102430 GCA_964396175.1 uncultured Polyangiaceae bacterium
GAACCGGTGCCCCGAGAGCTCGGCGAGCTTCGCGGCGACGCGGACCGCGTACTCGGGGTGCGCGTTGAGCCCGGTGCCGACGGCGGTGCCGCCGAGCGCGAGCTCGGAGAGGTGCGGCAGCGCCGCCTCGACGTGCCGGACGCCGTGATCGAGCTGCGCGACGTACCCGGAGAACTCTTGGCCGAGCGTGAGCGGCGTCGCGTCCTGGAGGTGCGTGCGGCCGATCTTCACGATGTCGGCGAAGTCCTTCGCCTTCTCGTCGAGCGACGCGCGGAGCGCGCGGACGCCGGGCAGGAGCACCTCGTGGATCGCGACGACCGCGGCGACGCTCATCGCCGTCGGGAACACGTCGTTCGACGACTGCCCCTTGTTCACGTCGTCGTTCGGGTGGACGAGGCGCGCCTCGCCGCGCTCTCCGCCGAGCAGCTCGCTCGCGCGGTTCGCGAGGACCTCGTTCATGTTCATGTTCGACTGCGTGCCCGAGCCCGTCTGCCACACGACGAGCGGAAACTCTCCATCGTGCTTGCCCTCGCGCACCTCGTCCGCCGCCGCGATGATCGCCTTCGCCTTCGCCTCGTCGAGCTTGCCGAGCTCGAGGTTCACCTGCGCCGAGGCGCGCTTCACGAGGGCGAGCGCTCGGAGGAGCCGCGTCGGCATGTGCTCCTCGCTGATGCGGAAGTTCTCGAGGCTCCGCTGGGTCTGCGCGCCCCAGAGCTTCTCCGCGGGGACGTCGATGGGTCCGAAGGTGTCCTTCTCCGTGCGGTGGGTCATCTCGGGGCCCGCCTTACCACGGAACGAGCCGCCGCTCGGAGCGCCCCCGCGCCCGGCGTCGCGCTAGTCCTTCACGAACGGGAAGGCCGCCTTCGCTGGCGCGAAGAGCGGTCGACACCGGGCGGCCGGCTGGGGCTCTCGCTCGGCCGGATCGACGCGAAGATCGAAGCACTGGAACGGCGCGCCCTCGTTGGAGATGAGCTTCCGATCACCCTGGATGATCCCGTAGACTGGGTCATTGTCCACCCACACACCGCTCGTCGTCGACGCGGTGACCGCTGGCTCGTGGCGCGGGAGGCGCGCGCGGAGCAGCGAACGACCACGGAGCTTTTCTCCCTCGGCGAAGCTCGCGCGGACGTCGTAGAATCCGAGGAGATCCAGGATCGTCCCATGGATGTCGATCCCGTAGACCCTCACGCCCTCGAAGGACGCCATGTGCGCGGCCTCCTCGTCGGTGAGCGCGGCCTTCCCGAAGAGCGCGAACCCAGGGATGTGCACCTCTTCCTCGAAGAGGTTGTTCAGGTGATAGAGCCGCCCGTGCTCCCGGAACTGCTCTCCATGGTCGGACACGAAGAAGACCACCGTGTCGTCCCACGACGGCATCGCGCGCAGCTCGGCGAGGAAGCGTGAGAGCATCCGCTCCTGCATGAGGACCGAGTTCTTGTAGTGGTTGCGGAGGAGCGAGACGTCGGGCTTCAGGGGGTCTGGATCGGCGGGCTGGTGCGGCGTGAGGTCTTTGTCCACGCGGTACGGCCAGTGGGTGTTCGACAGGTGGAGCACGGAGAAGGTCGGCCCGTGCTGCGCGCGGAGCCACGCCAACAAGCGCTCTGCGGCGAGCTCGTCGGGCGCGCCGACGTGTGGGTCACGCGCGTGCCCGAGCTCGGCCGCCGAGACGAGGGTCCCAATCCCCGCAGAGCCGAGAAACACGCCAAAATCGCGGTATCGGAGGTTCTGCGACGAGAAGTATGACGTCGCGTAACCGCGCGCGCCCGCGAGCTCCCACAGGGTGGGGGCGCGGTGCATCGCCTGGATGTCGGCCTCCGGGGACATCCCCGTCCAGAGTACGATGCAGGCGGTGAAGGTCCCCGACGCCTGCGACGTCATCCGGAGGAAGCCCGTCCGCTCGGGCGCGACGACGTTCAAGAAGGGGGCGTCGCAGCCATCCATCTTCTTGCTGCACAGCGTGTCGCCGCGGACGCTCTCGGTGACGATGAGCACGACGTTCGGCGTCCGGATCGGCGCGGGCAGATCCTTGGGGAGCGGCCCTGGGGATCGCACGGTCATCCCCTTGGTCGCGCCCTTCTGCGTGACGCGCTCGTGCGCCCAGCCCGCGACCCCGTGGAGAAAACAGGAGTCGGGCGGCGCGGCCTGGAGCCCCTTCGTCTCGACGAAGTCCATCGCGAGCGCGATCGTCACCATCGCGAAGCTCGTCACCGGCAGGAAGGGTGAGGTCCCGCGCAGGCGGGGTCCCGCGCGCCGGATGACGAAGAGCGCCACCGCCGCCATACCGACGGCGGAGGCCATCGCGGGCCACAGCTTCCCGAGCCACGCGGCCATCCAGTCGCCCACGGTGCCGCGGAGCTCCAAGCCGAGCCGGATCGTGTCACGCGCGATGTAAGATCGAAAGACCTGGAAGTAGATGTACTGCCCGCCGTACGCGAAGAAGGAGAACGGCAGCACGAAGACGAGGAACCATGCGACGACGAGCGCCCGCCCCCAGCGCGTCCCCCCGTCGACGAGCCGCGCCGCGCACCAGAGCGAGGAGCCCCAGAACCCGGCCGCGACCAGCGTGCTCCCGAAGTAGTTGAGCCACTCCTTCGGCGGGAAGAAGCGCAGCGTGTGGTGCCGGAGCACGACGTCGAGGGCGACGCCAATCAGCGTGGGCGACACGAGGAGCAGGATGGTGCTCGGCCGCTCGCCGAAGATCTCCCGCACGAGCACCGACAGGCGCGCCCCCTTGGAGGAGTCGCCCTGTTCCGCGGCGGTCCCGACGCCGCCCTCACCCGCGCCCCCCACGCGCGCGGCCTCCGCCGTGCCGCTCTTCACTCCCTCACCGTCACCCCCCACGCGCGCGGCCTCCGCCATGCCGCTCTTCACTCCCTCGCCCTCACCCCCCACGCGCGCTGGCTCGCGCCCATGCGACGCCTCTCGTCCACCCTCGACGACCGGCTTCGGCTCTTGGGACGCGGGGTCGTCGGGCGACGTCACGGGAGGATCTCGGTGCCGACCCCGAGGTCCGTGAACAGCTCGAGGAGCACCGCGTGGCTGACGCGACCGTCCAGGATGTGCGCCTTCTGGACCCCGCCGCCGAGCGCCTCGAGCGCGCACTCCACCTTGGGCACCATCCCGCCGCGGATGATCCCCGCGCCGCGGAGCTCTGCGACCCGCGACGCCGTGAGCGACGAGCACCGCGCGCCGTCTGCGCCGTGCACGCCGTCGATGTCCGTGAGGAGCACGAGCTTCTCCGCGCCGAGCGCCGCGGCCACCCGCCCCGCCACCGTGTCCGCGTTGACGTTGAGCGACGCGCCGCCCTCATCGACGGCGATCGGCGCGATGACCGGGATGAAGCCCGCCTTCATGAGCGCGCGCACGACGTCGGTGCGGACCTCCGAGACGGCGCCGACCCGCCCCGGATCGACCTCGTGGCCCGATCGCGTGCGCATGCGCTCGACCTTCGTGGCACGAACGAACCCGTCGTCCTTGCCCGAGAGCCCGACCGCGCGGCCACCGTGCCCGCAGATGAGCGAGACGATCTCGCGGTTCACCCGCCCGGACAGCACCATCTCGACGACGTCCATCGTCCGGTCGTCCGTCACACGCAGGCCCTCGATCCGCTCGGACACGACGCCCATGCCCGCGAGCGTCTCGTCGATCTGCGGCCCGCCACCGTGGACGACCACTGGGTTTAGCCCCACGTACTTGAGCAGCGTCACGTCCCGCGCGAAGCCGTCGCGAAGCTCGGGCTCGATCATCGCGTGCCCGCCGTACTTGATGACGAAGGTCGCGCCGTGGAACTTGCGGATGTACGGCAGCGCCTCGTGGAGGACGCCCGCCTTCTCGATGAGCTCCCTCATCCGAGCGCTTCGAGCACCGCGTCGGCGTGACCGTCGACCTGCACGGGCGAGAAGACCCGCGTCACCACGCCGGCCTCGTCGAGGAGGACGGTCGTCCGGATCACGCCCTCGCTCGTCTTCCCGTAGAGCGTCTTCTTCCCCCACGCGCCGAACGCCTTGTGCACCGCGGCGTCCGCGTCGGTGAGCAGCGGGAAGGAGAGCCCGTACTTGGCCCGGAAGCGCTGGTGCGAGTCGGCCCCGTCCCGGCTCACGCCGAGCACGACGACGTCCTTCGCCGCGAAGGCCTTGGACGCGTCCTGGAAGGCGCACGCCTCCCGCGTACACCCGGGGGTGTCGTCCTTCGGGTAGAAGAAGAGGACGACGCGGCGGCCCGCGAGGCGCTCGCGCGTCACCGCCTTGCCGTCGTCCCCGACGAGCGAGAAGTCGGGGGCGAGCTCGCCGACGAGCGGGCTCGCGGCCTTCTTGGGGCGCGGGGTGCTCTTTGGACGTGCCTTCGTGGGGGCCGTGGCCGGGGTGGGTGTCTTCTTCGTCGCCATGGGAGCGGGACTTCCTGTACGCTCCTCGGGCTCACGAGGAAAGCCTCCGCGATCGCACGCGCCGGGCCCCTCGGCGAGACTCGAGGCAAGACGCCGTGCAGATCGACTTCGCCGCCCGCGAGATGACGCTGAAGCTCGTCTATTACGGGCCCGCGCTCAGCGGGAAGACCACGAACCTCCAGTCGCTCCACCACCTGTCCCACGAGGAGAACCGTGGGCACATGATGACGCTCGACACGCGGGACGATCGGACGCTCTTCTTCGATCTGTTGCCGCTCACCTTCCAGAGCGAGCGCTCGTTCGCGGTGCGGCTCAAGCTCTTCACGGTCCCTGGTCAGGTGATCCACACCTCGACGCGGAAGCTCGTGCTCGCGGGCGCGGACGGCGTCGCCTTCATCGCAGACTCGCAGATCGCCGAGACCCAGAACAACGCGACCGCCTTCCGCGACCTCAAGGCCAACCTGGAGGCCCACGGCGTCGAGCTCCGGAGCATGCCGCTCGTCATCCAGTTCAACAAGCGAGACCTCCCCGACATCCGCAGCGACGAGGAGCTGCGCGCCCAGGCGCGGCGCGGAAAGGAGCCCGTCTTCACCGCGATCGCGAAGGACCACGTGGGCACGCTCGCGACCTTCGTCGGGCTCCTCTACATCACCTGGCGGTCGCTCCAGCGGCAGCACGATCTCGCAGGGAAATTCGGCATCCGTCGCGACGACTTCCTGCGGGACATGGTGGCGCGCTTCGGGGGCACCAGCCTCGAGGAGCTGCTCGGGAGCGCGCTCACCTCGGACGCCGGCTCCCTCTACCAGCCGGAGGACGCATGACCGGCTACGATCCGCTCGCGCAGCTCGCCTCGCTCCGCCTCGACGACGTGATCGATCGACGGACCCTCGAGGAGGTGGCGACCTCGGCGGCCGATCTCCAAGGGCTCTCGGTCCGCATCGTGTCCGCCGACGGCGGGATGCTCGCAGACGCGCCCCGCGAGTCCCCCCTGCACAAGCTCATCCCGACGACCTCCGCGGGGCGCGCGGCGCAAGCCAGGACCATCGACGCCTTGAAGCGCGCGCCGGGCGGCGAGGTGCCGTGTGTGCTCGGCTTCGCCTACCGGGTCACCCCGCTCGAGCACGACGGGCGGGTCGTGGGTCGGATCGTGGTCGGGCCCTATCTCGCGGACGACGCCGATCCCCTCGCCGCGGACGCGCTCCGGTCGCTCGACCTCGATCGCGCCGCCGTCGCCGCGATCGCGCAGGACGAGCCGCGGGCGCCGCGAGCGACCGTGATCTCCTTCTCGAAGCACCTCGCGCGTATCCTCACCTCGCTGCTCCACGCCGGGACCAAGTCGCTCATGACCTCGCAGATGCACCTCGCGAGCGTCACCGAGAGCTTCCGCGAGCTCGAGGCGAAGAACCAGGAGCTGGCCGACGCCGTCGATCGCCTGAAGGAGCTCGACCGCCTCAAGTCGAACTTCCTCGCCACCGTGTCGCACGAGCTCCGGACGCCCCTCACGAGCATCATCGGCTACAGCGAGATGCTCTCGGAGGGGATCTCCGGGACGCTCAACGCGGAGCAGGCCGAGTTCGTCAGCACGATCCGCGAGAAGGGCGAGCACCTCCTGTCGCTCATCCTGAACCTCCTCGATCTGTCCAAGCTCGAGAGCGGCACGATGAGGCTGCGCCGCGCGACCATCTCCGTCGCGAAGCCGATCGACGAGGTCGTCTCCACGCTCTTGCCGCTCGCGCGAAAGAAGGAGGTGACGCTGCGCGCCGCCATCGCCGCCGATCTCCCGCTCACCTACTCTGACGGGGAGAAGCTCCGGCAAGTGTTCCTCAATTTGACAGAGAACGCCCTGAAGTTCACCCCCAAGGGCGGCTCGATCACCCTCTCGGCGCGCGCGATCGCGGCGGCCCCCGAGGACGACGTGGGCTTCGTCCTCGTCTCGAGCACGAGCCGCGCCGTCGAGGTCCGCATCGCGGACACCGGGATCGGCATCCCCCCGAGCGAGCGGAAGAGGGTCTTCGACGCCTTCTACCAGGTCGACTCGACGGCGACCCGCGAGTACGGCGGCACCGGGCTCGGCCTCTCGATCGTGAAGCGCATCGTCGAGGCGCACGACGGCCGCATCGCCATCGAGGGGAACGATCCGACCGGCACCGTCTTCGTCGTGACCCTGCCCACCTCGTCGTGAGCGAGCACAGCCTGCTCCGGGGCCTCCCCGACGTCCTCGGCGGCCCTCGCGAGGGCGTGCTCGTCGGCATCGGCGACGACGCGGCTGTCCTCGCGAGGCCGCGCGAGGCGCTCGTCGTGTCCACCGACGCGGTGGTCGAGGACGTGCACTTCCGCCTCGCCTGGCTGTCGCTCGCGGACGTCGGCTTCCGAGCGACCATGGCCGCGCTCTCCGATCTCGCTGCGATGGGCGCCCGCCCCCTCGCCGTCGTCGCCGCCGTGACGTGGGCGGATCCAGGCGACGAGGCCAGGCTGCGCGACCTCTTCCGGGGTCAGGCCGAGGCGTGCGAGCACGCGGGCGTACCCCTCGTGGGCGGGAACCTCACGCGCGGACCTTGCTGGGCTGTCGCGACGACGGTGCTCGGCGAGACGGACGCGCCGCTCCTTCGGCGGGGCGCGCGGCCCGGGGACGTGGTGTGGATCGCCGGGGCCCTCGGGCTCGCCGCGATGGGGCGAGAGCTGCTCGATCGAGGCGCCGACGCCCCGGCGAGCGCGATCACCGCGTTTCGCCGTCCGACGGCGCAGATCGCGGCTGGGCTCGCCGCGCGGGGCGTCGCGACCTCGGCGATCGACGTCTCGGACGGTCTCGTCCAGGATCTCGGCCACGTCGCGCTCGCCTCGGGCGTGCGCGTCGAGCTCGACGCGGCCGCGGTGCTCGCGACTGGAGGCGCCGATCTCGCGAGGCACGCGCGCGGGCTCGAGCTGGCGCTGGGGGGCGGCGACGACTACGCGCTCGTCGTGACGGCGCCTCGCTCCGCGGCGCTCGACCGCACATTCCGCTCGATCGGCGTCGTCATGGAGGGTGCGCCGGCCGTGCTCGTCGACGGGGCGCACGCGGACGTACCAGGCTGGGATCACGGCGCGCCCGCGTGGCCCCGCTGAGCCCTGCGCACCCGCGCGGGCCATGAGCGCTCTCATGGGCGCGGGGGCAGGTCCAGGGCGGCACCATGGACGCGTCGAACCTCCTGAAGCCCGCGCTC
>CAYNEK010000010.1:0-25009 GCA_964396175.1 uncultured Polyangiaceae bacterium
GCCCGTGGTCCACGGGGCGCGGGGCGAGGGCCGTCGGGCGGCGGCCCGGCGGGGCAGACGCGCGCCCAAGTCGCGTCGGCTCGCCTCGCGCGGCCCTGTGGCTCGGGTCGCACGGCGCGCGGCACGTTGGCGTGAGCGAGCCGCGAACGTCCTGTCCCTGGCGGGTGTCGCGCCGGGGCGGCCCAGTCGAGCGGGCTTCGGCTGCGGCTACGCTTCTGCGCCGAGTGCGTTGCGGCGCAGGACGGTGCTCTTCCAGGACGGAGGGCCTCGGCCCGGCGTGCGCACCGGGACGTCGACGTTCTCGCCCAGCGCGGAGAGGTCGCGCCGGACGGACGCCGGATCGGTGACGACGGCGAGGAGCTTCAGGCGACCCTTGCACTTGGCGCAGGCGAGGGCGTCCACCCCAAACAGCCGCTTCAGGACCTCAACCCACGGGCGGCGATCGCCCATGCAGGTCTTCCCGCCGTCCGCCGGAGCGGCCTCGGTGGTGGCGGCGGGACGCGGCACGAGGCGGGTGCGCCACGGGCTCGCCGGGGCGAGGACGCCCGCGCACTTCACGGTGTGGAAGCACGGCGGCGGGACGCCGCGGGGCGGGCGAGGAGCGAGAGGGGATCCATCTCGTCCCAGAGTCGCGCGTCCTCGGACGTGGGAGATCGTGCTCTGCAGACCTCGGCTCAGCGGATACCATCGCGCCCGTGGCTCCTCCGCGCGCAGCCCCGTTCGGTCCAGGCTCACCTCCCCCGGGGGACACGGACGTCGACGCGCTCGGTCCGACCCTCGCGCTCCCGTCGAGCGACAGCGAGCCGTCGCGACCTCCGAGCGTCGGGCAGGGCCCGTCGACGAGCGATCGACGGACGGTCGTCCTCGCGCGGCCCGGCGCGGACGCCACGGCGTCATCGACGGAGGCGTCGTCGCCCGACGAGCTCCGGCCCTTCGGCCCGTACGGGGAGGTCGAGCGTCTCGCGAGCCAGGGGGCGATGGGGCTCGTCGCGCGCGCCTACAACACGGCGTTCGATCGGTGGGAGCTCGTCAAGTTCCTCCGGCGCGAGCACGCACGCAACCCCGAGCGGGTCCGCCAATTCGCGCGGGAGGGGCGGATCCTCGCGAAGCTCGCGCACCCGAACGTCGTCACGGTCTTCGCCGTGTATGAAGACCGTGGGCGTCCGTGCCTCGCGATGGAGCTGCTCCAGGGGGAGTCCCTCGGAGATCTCGTCGACCGGGGCGGACCCCTCGCCCCGGAGCGCGCGCTCGATCTGTTCCTGGACGCGGCGCGGGGGCTCGCGGCGGCGCACGAGATGGGGCTGCTCCATCGCGATCTCAAGCCGGACAACCTGTTCGTGGTGACGGGGAAGTCGGCGCCGATCGGGCTGAAGCTGATCGACTTCGGTCTCGCGACGCTCGACGAGGCGCAGCGCGATCTCGTCGGATCGGATCACACGCTCGTCGCCGACGTGACCGGGGGCACTCCGCTCTACATGGCGCCGGAGCAGTGGCGAGGCGGCGCCGCCTCGGTGTCCACCGACCTGTACGCGCTCGGGCTCACGCTCTTCGTCGCGCTCGCGGGGCGACCTCCGTTCGCGCTCGACTCGACCGAAGGCGTCCGAGCCGCCATCACGTCGCCGGAGCCGTTCTTGGACGTCCGCGCGCTGCGATCCGAGGTGCCGGCGCCCCTCGCGGATCTCCTGCGTCGCGCGATCGCGAAGGCCCCAGACGAGCGCTTCGCGACGGCCGAGGACCTCGTCGCGGCGCTCTCGGCCGCGCGGTCTGCGACCCGCCCCCGCAGGGTGCCCGGATCGGGGCCATACCGCGGCCTCCTCCCGTTCTCGTCGGCCGAGCGCGACGTGTTCTTCGGGCGCGACGTCGAGGTCGCCGAGGTGCTGGAGAGGCTGCGCTCGCAGCCCGGGATCGTCCTCGTCGGGCCGAGCGGCGCGGGGAAGAGCTCGCTCGTCCGCGCCGGCGTCCTCCCCGAGCTCGTCGCAGGAGCGCTCGGCGGCGGTCTCGTGTTCCGGGAGGTGAGCTTCGAGCCGCGCGCTCGGCCCCTCGCGTCCCTCGCCCGTGCGCTCGCGCGCGCGCTCGGTCGCGGCGAGCGCGAGCTGCACGGCTTCTTGGTCCAGCGACCGACCGAGCTCGGCGCCGCCCTCGTCGCGGCGCTCGCCCCGCCCGCGGCGCTCGCGATCTTCGTGGACCAGCTCGAGGAGGTGACGACCCTCGCCGAGGACGCCGGGGAGGTCCGAGCGTTCTCGGCTGCGCTCGGCTCGATCGTCGCCGAGGCAGCGCCGAACCTCCGCGTCCTCGCGACCGTGCGCGCGGATCTGCTCGATCGGCTCTTCTCGGAGGAGCGCCTGCGCCCGCTCCTCTCGCGTGGGTTCTACCCGGTCAGACCCCTGCTCGGCGCCTCGCTCCGCCGTTCGGTCGTCGCGCCGGCCGAGGCGGCGGGATACTCGATCGAGGATCTCCGTGTCGTCGACGCGATGGTCGCAGACGCGGAGAAGACGCGCGCGTCGCTGCCGCTGGTGTCCTTCGTCATGGCGTCGTGGTGGGCGCGGCGTGACGAGGCCGCGCGGGTGCTCCCCACCTCGGCGTACGAGGCGCTGGGGGGGCTCGCCGGCGCGCTCGCGCAGCACGCGGACGCCGTCGTCGACGCGATGGGCGTCCGCGAGCAGGAGCAGGCGTTCTCGATGCTCGCGCGCCTGGTGTCGGCCGAGGGGACGCGGGTGCGCTTCACCCGCGCCGCGCTCCTCGACCCCGCGGCGATGGGCTCGGGTGCCGAGGCCGTGCTCGACCGCCTCCTCTCCGCGCGCCTCGTCGTCGAGGCTGGCGGTGAGATCGAGATCGTCCACGAGTCGCTCGCGACGGCGTGGCCCCGGCTCCGCGCGCTCCTGCGCGAGTCTGGCGAGGATCGCGGGCACCGTGAGCGCCTGGCCCGCGCGGCGCGCGAGTGGGACGCCCAAGGCCGCCCCGAGGGGATGCTCTGGACGGGCGAGGCCGCTGCGCTCTTGCTTCGCTGGGTCGAGCACACCGCGGCCCCGCTCGGTCAGCTCGACCTTGCCTTCTTCGACGAGGTGCGACGCCGTGGTGCCCGACGGCGGATGCTCGCGCGGACCGCCGCGGTCGCCGTCGGGCTCGTGGCGGTCACCGCGGTCCTCGTCACGAAGCGGACCGCGCGAGAGCTCGAGCAGGAGCTCACCGCCTCGCAGGGGCGCGCGGCGGCGCTCTCGGCGTCGTTTCGCCACGCCGAGGGTGGACGCCTCCGGTTCGCTGCCGAGGCGCGCTTGCGCGCCGATCCGGCGGCGGCGCTCGCGGACGCCCACGCGAGCTGGGATCTCTCGCACGATCCGTCGCTCGACGTCCTCGCCTGGCAGGCGAGGGCGCTCGGTCGCGCCGTGCCCCTCCCGCCGCACGGGCGGGGCGAGACGCTCGTCGCGCTCTCTCGCGACGGCGCTCGCGTCGCGTCGGCTGGGGGGGGCACGGTGCACGTGCTCACGGCCCGAGGACCGGAGCGCTCGTCGTTCCGGGTCAGCGCAGCGCACGGGAGCCGCGCGACCGCGCTCGCGGTGTCTCCCGAGGGCGCCTCGGTCGCCGTCGGGACGTCGGGAGGCGAGATCGTCTTCGCCGAGGCGCCCGATTGGAAGCCCGTGGTCGCGGGTCGGTGCGAAGGCGAGATCGCGTGGGTCGACGTCCGGGGATCCTCCGTCGTCGCGCGCTGCGCGCGGTCCCCCCTCGGCGTCGTCCGCCTCGACGCGAGATCGCGAGAGCTCCACGGTCTCGCGACGGGGCGGCTCGAGCACGCAGCCCTCGCCGCGGACGCGGACAGGTGGGCTGGCATCGATGCAGATGGGCGCCTCGTCGTTGGAGCCCTCGGTCGCCGCGAGACGGCGGAACGACGGCTCCAGGAGCCCGCCGTGGGCGTGGCGCTCTCGCCCGATGGAGCGACCGTCGTGGTCGCGCTCCGCGGTGGTGCGCTCATGACGATGCCCGTGCTGGCCGAGGGCGTCGGTGCTCCGACCCTGGTGCGGGGGGTCCACGCCAGTGGCCTCGGGGCGCTCGCCCTCGGGCCTGCTGGCGAGATCGTCGAGACGAGCCGCGAAGGCGAGCTCCTCTCGGTGCGTGGCGGCGTCGCGCACCACGGCGGAGGCGGCGTGGGGGCGAGCCTCGCCTTGTCCAAGGAGCGCGCTCTCGCGGTGGTCGCGACCACGGGCAACGAGGCCCACGTGCTCTCCCTCGCGACCGGCGTCGTCCTCGGTCGCCTCCTCGGCGCGACGGCGCGAATCTCGGGTGTCGCGATCGACGCGAAGGGTGCGACGGCGCTCGTGTCATCGGTCGACGGCGGCGTGCGCGCGTACTCCATCGAAGAGTCTTCGGCGCTCCTTCGGCGACGTGAGCGAGCGCTTGGGCGTTGCGTGCTCTCGCCGGACGCGACGAGCACCGCGTGTCAGCGAGACTCCTCCGTGGTCGTCGAGCCGGTCGTCGGCGGCACGGATCGGGTCGCGGACGACGCGGGGACGGCGGTCTTCGCGGTCTCGGCGAAGGGCGAGCATCTGGTCTCGGCCGATGGGGGCGGCGTTCGCGTCGACGGCGCTCGCTCGGGAGACAAGGTCCCGATTGCGGCGGCGTACTCCCCGAACGGCGACGCGCTCGCGCTCGCACTGCGGGACTCGTCGGGAGGAGCGCTCGAGCTCCGTCGCGTGGGAAGCGCCGGGACGACTCGGCTCCCGGGGGCGCCGACCTGCCTCAAGTGGACCCGGCGCGGAGAGCTCGCCGTCGGGCTGGAAGGCGGCTCGCTCGTCTTCCTCGATGCGGCCGGGCTCGCGGGTCGGACGCTCTCGATCCCGCTCCTCGAAGGCTCGCCGCAGGCGATCGCGGTGTCGGACGACGGCTCGACCATCGCGGTCGGGAGCGGCGCGGGTCGCGTCGTCGCGATGCGACCCGACGGGACGCAGGCGCGCGTGGTCGGGAACCTCGGTGAGCAGCCCCGGTGCCTCGCCTTCGCCTCGGACGGGCGAGGGCTCGTCGGCGCGACGAGGGCGCCGACCTTCACGATCCTGGACGGCGACGGCGGCGGAGCGTTCGTGCTCGACGCTCCCTTCGTGATCGAGACCTGCCTCCGCGCGCCGGACGGAGACGACGTCGTCTTCGTGAGCGATCGCGGCGCGACGTGGACGCGCCACTTCGACTTCCAGCCGCTGGTCTCCGAGAGGGCCCCCGAGCCGGCGATCGGTGCGGACGCCATGACGCTGGGCGGCTGGATGGGCCTCCCGCGATGAGCGGTGGTCGACCGTGAGATCCGCTCGCTCGACGTCTGCGCGTGCGTGCACGAGGCGCGGCGGCCGGCTACGCGCGATAGGTCCCCGCGCGGAGGGCCGCGGCGGCCTGGGTGTCGAGCGGCCGGTAGCGCTCGCCGTCCTTCACCCAGAAGCGCTCCTTCTCGTCGAGGACCGCCTCGAGATCGATGCGCTGCCGAAGGATCTTGAAGGTCGCCGTCGTCTCGATGGACTGCGTGACCTTGACGAGCCACGGTCGCGCGTAGTCGGGGAGCTCGCGAGCCGACCTCTCGAAGGCGTCGACGGGCAGCGCGTCGCACACGACGACGGCGACGCCCGCGCGCCCATCGACGCCGGGGAGCGCGATGCTCGACACCGCACACTGCGCGACGCCCGGCGTGCGCCCGAGCACCTCGGCGACCTCCGCCGTCGAGACGTTCTCGCCCTTGAAGCGGAAGGTGTCCCCGATGCGGTCGACGAAGTAGAAGCAGTCGTCCTCGTCATAGCGGAGGAGATCTCCCGAGCGATAGACCCGGTCACCGCGCGAGAAGACGTCGGTGAGGAGCTTCCGTCGCGTGGCCTCGTCGTCGGTGTACCCGCGGAATTCACCGAGCGGCGTGAGCGCACGGTCGCGCAGCACCACGACGAGCTCGCCGACCTCGCCCGGTCCGCACTCGATGCAGAGCCCGTCGGCGCCCCGCGGGTGGGTGTCCGAGTCGACGTCGTAGCGGATGACCCGCAGGCTCGAGAGCCTCCGCCCCGGCATGCGCCCCACCGAGCCCTTCCTGCCGGTGAAATTGAGGAGGATCCCGGGCGCCTCGGTCGCGCCGTAGAATTCGCGGACGTCCTCGATCCCGAAGCGCTCTTGGAAGGCGTCCCACAGATCGGCGCGGAGGCCGTTGCCGACCGCGATGCGGAGCGAGCCGTGCGCCTCGTCCGGGGACACCGGGCTCGCGAGGAGGTAGCGACAGAGCTCTCCGATGTAGAGCGTCGCGGTGGCGTGGTAGCGCCGCACGTCCGAGAAGAAGGCGCGGGCCGAGAAGCTCCGCCGGAGCGCGATCGGCGTGCCGGTCATGATGGCGCTGCTGAAGCCGATGAGCAGCGCGCTCGAGTGGTAGAGCGGGAGCACGCAGTAGAGCTTGTCGGTTGGCCGGAAGCTCCATACTGCTGTCCCAAGGGCGATCCCGCCGATCACGGCCTTCGCGTGGGAGACGCGGCAGGGCTTGGGGAGCCCCGTGGTGCCGGAGGTGTAGATGTAGACGAAGTCCTCGCCGCTCTTCACGTCGGCGGGCCGCGTGGGCGCGGACGGGGCCTTCGCCATGCGCTCGTCCAGCTCACCCTCGCCGAACTCGACGATCCTCACCTTGTCAGAGAGGTCCGCTCGCGCGCGCGCGGCGTCGACGAGCTCTCGCTCGACGAGCGCGAGGCGACACCGCGACGAGAGGATCGCGTGGGACAGCGGCGCGCCCTCGAGGCGGCTGTTGATGAGGGCGGCCGTCGCGCCGACGTGCGTCGCGGCGAGGACGAGGGCCACGTACATGGGGGAATTGTGCCCCATGATCGCGAGGACCTCGCCGCGCGCGACGCCGAGGTCCCGGAGGACGCGCGCAGCTCGCTCGATCTTCGCCTGGAATTCGGCCCACGTGAGCCGCTCGTCTCCCATCTCGAGGGCGAGCCCGTGGGGGGTCCTCGTGGCGTGCTCTCGCACCTTGCGCGCCAGCGTCCAGGTTCCCTCGTCGCGCGCGAGGACGAGCCAGGGGAGGATCTTGCGGACCGCGTCGGGGACGAGCCCGAGCTCCCGCGCGACCGCGGCGCGATAGCTCTCCCGCTGGAGCCCAGCCGCGAGATCGCGCGCCGTGAGCGCGACGTCGCGGAGGGAGCGGCGGAGGCGAGGCGAGGCGAGTGCGTCCCGAAGCATGGGGCGCGGAGGATACCAGACCGCGCCAGGGCGTATCACCTCGCCGTCCGAGCCCGGTGAGCACCGCTCATTGCAGGTCGCCTCGGCGAGCCAGCCGTTGCTCTCCCCGAGCCGATGGAGGGCTCGCCGCAGGTCGCCTCAGGGCGCCAGCCATTGCTCTCCCCGAGCCGATGGAGGGCTCGCGCGTGACCACCGGGAGCGCTCGGGCTCGCGTGTCCGCGCCGGCGACGCGTGCGCGAGCTGCGAGCGGGGTCGTCAGGGGCTCCGCCGGTGGATCCGCCAGCCGGCGTCGTGCCGCTCGTAGACAACCCTGTCGTGAAGGCGATTCTCCCGCCCTTGCCAGAACTCGATCTCGATCGGCTTCAGCCGAAGCCCGCCCCAGTGAGGGGGCCGCGGGACGGGCCGGCCTGCGTACCGACGCTCGAGCTCCGCGAGGCATGACTCGAGCGCGTCTCTCGACGCGAGGGGCTGGCTCTGGTGCGACGCCCAGGCCCCGAGCTGGCTGCCCCGCGGCCGCGCGTCGAAGTAGGCGTCGCTCTCGTCGCTCGAGGCCCGGGACACCTCGCCGCAGACGATGATCTGACGCTCCAGCGGGAGCCACTGGAAGAGCAGCGAGGCGCGCGGGTTCGCCGTGAGCTCGCGACCCTTGCGGCTCTCGTAGTTGGTGCAGAAGACGAAGCCCTCGTCGTCGATCTCCTTCAGGAGCACCGTGCGGGACGACGGCACGCCCTCGGCCGTCGCGGTCGAGAGCACCATCGCGGACGGCTCGGCGATCCCGCCCGCGATCGCCTCGTCGAACCAGCCGCGAAACTGGACGAGGGGATCGCGCGGGACGCTCGCGTCCTCGAGCGTCCCGCGGAGGTACTCCTTCCGCAGGTTGGCGTAGCTCGTCACGGCTCACTTCTCCTTGGGGAACTGGAAGACGACCTCGTTCTTGCGGACGAGGCCGAGCTCGTCGCGCGCGAGCCGCTCGACCGCCGCCGGCTTGTCCTTCAGGTGCGCGACCTCGCCGCGGAGGAAGGCGATCTGCCGTCGCTGCTCGTCGTTCTCGCGCTGGACTTGGTCTCGCTCGCGCTCGAGGGAGCGGAGCCTCGGGAGCCCTTCCGACGAGAAGATGAGCGTCGGGGCCCCGACCGCGGCGACGACCAAGATCGCGAGCGGGAGGTAGCGCTCGAGCACCGCCGAGAGCCGAAAGGGCTGCGAGGAACCAGGCACGGGCTGCACGGATGTGCACCCTCGCACGGATCCTGCCGGGCTCCAAGTTCCGTCCCAGGCGCGCGGGGCGCGCGTGGCCTCACTTCATGCCGGGGAGTGTGCCCGGGACGGGTGGAGGCTCGAGGTACGTGACCTCCTTGTACGTCATGATCCCGGTGAGCGGGTTCGACTCCATGCCCTGAGAGGCGAGGGTGAAGGTGGTCCCGTACTTGCCGGTGACCTTGACCTTCGCGTCCTTCGCGGGGATGGGGTTGGGGATCGCGACGGACCACATGTCGTCCTGCGCGACGACGGGCTTGTCCTTGTCTGCGCCCGTCGCGGGCTTCTTGTACTTCTCGATGGCGTCGTAGATCTTCGCGAAGTTCGACGCCCAGCCCATGACCGCGATCGCCTCGCTCGGTGGCGAAGCCTTGTCGTCGGCGATCCAGAAGGCGGGGATCGGAGGCGGCGTCTTCTCGCACTCTTTGCCGTCGGCCTTGCCGCCCTTGTGCACGGCGCACGGCGGCGCGTCGCCGAGGTTCGTCTTGATGATGTAGCCGGTGATGCTCACGCTCTCCTGCGCCACCAGCTTGGGTCCGTGGACGCGCGAGCGGAGATCGTGGATCGCGCCCCAGACGGTGTACGAGCCGTCCGCGTTCTTCTTCGGCTTCTTCGGGAGCGTGGGCACGGCGGGCAGCGAGACCGCCTTGCCGCTGTACGCGGGCTTCGGCTTGTAGGCGAACTTGTCGCCCTCTCCGCAGCCGACGAGGCCCGCCGCGACGAGCGCGGGAGCCACCAGGAGGAACGTCGTACCGAGTGCGCGATGGGTCGGGGTCGTCATGGGTCGTGGCGTCTGCGCCGGCGTCGCGCGCAGGGACGGCCCGAAGGGGTATCACGCCATAGAAAACCATCGCAAGGGGGATTCCAGCTATCCGCTCCGCGTGTGAAGATGCAATGAGGGTCGACGCCGTGAAGCTCCCCGTTCTTCGCGATCTCACGCTCCCGACGCGCGCGTCCACGACGGCGCGTGCGCTCTTCTCCCTCGCGGTCGCGCAGGCGATCGAGGTCGCGCGGCGGCTGCCCGGCCGGACGACCACCTCGGCGCTGTACCGCGCGCGGGTGCTCGAGCCGCTCCAGCGGGAGCGTGGGCTCCTCGCGTGGTCGATGACGCAGCCGTCGCGGATGTCGTTCGCGAGGTGCCTCGCGCTCGCAGGGACGGCGACGGCCGAGGAGCGCGCAGCCTGGGAGGACGAGCTGGCGGCGGCGCTCGCGTTCGACGCCGTGCGCGCGGGGATCGTCGGAGAGCTCACGCTGTCGGCGCCGCCGCGTCGCTTCGTGTGTGAGCGAGACGACGTCGCGTACGACGTGCCCCGCGGCGCCGCCGCGACGCTCCGCCGAGAGAGCGTCTGGGTGGATGGAGCGCCGCTCGAGGCGCGCCCCGCCGCGGTGCGCGTGTTCGCCGACGCGAAGCTCCTCCTCGTCGACCAGAACCCGCTCGCGGAGCTCGAGGCGCACCCCGACAAGCATGGCAACGCGCTGTCCCTCGGGGGCAAGCCGGCGTCCGACTGGGTCGCGAGCCTGCGTGCGTCGTTCGAGATCGTCGACGCTTACCTCCCCGAGGTCGCGCGCGAGATGCGCCTCGTCTTGCGTCACCTCGTCCCGGTCGGGTGGGATGACGAGAGGCACCTCTCGGCTTCGTTCCTGGAGGCGGTCGGGGTCATCTATCTGACGCTCCACCCCGACCTCATGACGATGGTGGAGGCGCTCGTCCATGAGTTCCAGCACACGAAGCTGAACCTCATGCTCGGCTTCGATCCGCTGCTCGAGAACGGGATGTCCCCGCTCTTCTCGTCTCCGGTGCGCCCGGATCCGCGCCCGCTCCGCGGGGTCGTGCTCGCGGTCCACGCGTTTCAGCCCATCGCGAGGCTCTACGAGCGCATGATCGCGGACGGGAAGGGGACCGCGCGCATCGAGGCGCGGCTCCGTCAGATCGCGCAGACGTGCCGCGCCGGTTGCGACGTCGTGCTCCCGAACGCGCAGCCCACGCCTCGAGGCGCGGCGCTGTTCGCCGAGATGGCCGCGCTCGACGAGGAGCTGTCTCGGCACCTGTCCGCATGATCTTCCTCGTCTTCGCCCAGGAGGCGCATCCCCTCGAAGGGATCGTTCGGGTCGTCACGGCGGCGCGGGTGTACTTCGGCGCGGAGGCCACGGTCGACGAGCGGCGGGAGGCTCCGCACGGCGCGTCGTCGCGGATCGTCTTCACGACGGGCGATGAGGTCCAGATCGCGCGGATCGTGGCGCGCGCGGCGACGCCGTCGGACTTCGAGGCGGCTCGCGTGCGTGAGGCGCGCTCTGGCGGCGGCGGGCTCGCCCAGCTCGCGGGACGCTGCTCGTTCGTGTGGGAGGTCGACGTGGAGCGCGCCGACGCGCACGCGTATCGCGTGGCGGCGATGCTCGCGGCCGGGCTCCTCGGGCCTGTCCTCACCGATGACGCGATCTTCGGCGTGCGCGGCGCGCGCGCGCGGGCCGAGGGTTGAGCGTCGCGAGGTCACCAACGCGGGGTCGGTGGGCGCCACTGGTCGAGCCCACCGCGCACGTGGAGATCGACGCGTCGGCGGGGCTTGCGAGCGAGCATCATCATCCCGACGCCTGCGACGAGCCCGCCCACATGCGCGAAGAACGCCACTCCGCCCGTGTCGGCGCGGGATAGGACCGCCGCGCCCGACACCACCTGCGCGACGAACCAGCCCCCGATGACGAGCCATGCGGGCAGCTCGATCATGAACAGGAGCGGCGTCATCACCATGATGCGTGAGCGCGGGAAACGGAGCGCGTAGCCGCCCATCACCCCGGCGATCGCGCCCGAGGCGCCGATCATCGGCACGAGCGAGTGAGGGCCCATCGCGTACTGGGCCGCGGCCGCCGCGACGCCCGAGGCGAGGTAGAAGGCGAGGTGCCAGCCGCGCCCGAGCGCCTCCTCGACCTTGTCTCCGAAGAGCCAGAGGAACCACATGTTCCCGAGCAAGTGGAGGAGCCCTCCGTGGAGGAACATCGCGGAAAAGACCGTGATCGAAGCGCCGGCCGGATCTTGCGTGAGGCGCTCGGGCACGAAGCCCCACTGGGTGACGAAGCGCCCCTCGGACTCGAGCATCGCGCCGGACTGGAAGACGTAGGCGCCCACGTTCGCCGCGATGAGGGCGTACGTGATGGCGGGCGTGTGACGGCGCGCGCGGAGCTCTGGCGTCGTCGGGAGGGGGAACATGTCGACATCCGTAACACCGCGCCCGTGTCTGGGAAGGGGACCGCCCGCCGCCGCGCGCGATCCGCGAGGGTGACGTGGAGAGCCTCGGCCTCGGCGCGGTGGCGCACGGCGACGTGCGTCCCCGCGGGGCTCCGCCGGCGGCAGCGATCGATCGAGCCCGTCGGCGTCAGCCGCGCGACGAGGGGGCCCCGGCCCGACGTCGTCTCGAGCGCGGACGCTCGCCGCGAAGAGCGGCGTCAGCCACGCGGCGCGGGGAGGAGAGGGCTCAGCCCGAGGTCGTCTCGAGCGCGGAGTCGGGCTTCGGGAGCCCTCGCCGCTCGACGCGCTTCGCGCCGTCGGGGAGCTCGGGCAGCGCCTCTTCGTCGAAGCCAGGCCCCACCCAGAGCACCTCGGGGACGGGGCGGTACTCGCTGAAGTACGAGCGCTCGAGCACCCTGCCGTCGGCGTACGTGGTCGTCACGAAGCTGACGACGGCGAAGCCGCGGTTGCCCTTCTGGTGGCGGACGATCGTCCCCTTCGGCAAGAAGGGCTTCAGCGTGATCCTTCGGAAGAAGTCGTCGCTGCGGTTGATGGCGTACTTGTACTCGACCTTGGCCTGCGGCTCACCGCCGAGCACCTCGACCCGCACGACGGTCGGCTTCGGGAGGTAGGCGTGGAGCAGGACAGGGAAGGGGAAGGGGTTCCGGAGCTTCAGATCGACCTTGCCCCAGGCGACCGTCGCGTCGAGTCCGAGCTTCGTGTAGCTCGATGGACGCCCGTGCGAGCGGCGATCGACGACGTCGAGCGCGCCGAACACCGCGGCGGCGTGGAGCGTGCTCGCGACCTGACAGGTCCCGCCGCCGACCCCCATCTCGAGCTCGTCGCCGACGATCTCGGGCGCGTACGTGAAGCCCCGCTCGAGCGAGCGCTCCCCCACGACCTCGTTGAAGGAGAGCGACTCACCCGGCTGGAGCACGAGCCCGTCCAGGCGTCGCGCCGCGTTCGCGATGTTGACCGCTCGCCCTGCGCCCGTGCCCCAGGTCGTGAACGTCGTCTCGAAGGATGAGAGCACCTTCTCGACCTCGACCTTGGCGAGATCGTCGAGCGTGACGCCTGCCCGGATAGGGTGGAGCCGCGCGTCCGCCGTCGTCTCGCCGGCCCGCGCCGCATCGCGCAGGGACTCGGTCGTGGCCTCGACGTCGAGCTCTCGACCAGGGACGTCCGCGATGCGGAGCCGGTTCTGGAGATCGAGCTTGGCGCTCACGGGGGCGCGGTGGAGCTTGGGGGCGAGCGCCGCGAGGGTGGTCTTGGCCTTCTCGACGTCGACGCGGAAGGAGAGCGGCACGTCGATCCGCTCGTGCCGCCGCGCGACCCGCTCCCAGACGGGCGCGTCGAGCACGGCCGCCACCCGAGCCTGCGTCGCCGCGACGTCGAGCTCCACGCCGAGCGCTCCCTGCTCGGCGATCACCCAGTCCCCGTCTGCCCCGACCGCCAACGGATCGAGCGCGCGCCGTGCGCGTATCCCGTCCAGCCAGGCGCCGAGATCGCCTCGACGCCGTGGTGGCTCACGGCCATCGACCGTGACGCGAGGCCCAGGCAACCGAACGACCCCTAGCTCCACGAGGGCCGCGGCTCCCACGACGCCGGCGGCGGCGAGGGCGAGTGAACCGGTGACGAGAGGAGTCCAGCGCATGCTCTTCGGACGGGTCGAGACGTCGACCCTAAGCGGTGCGATCGATGGTAACGCGCGACCTCGACGGGACCAAACTTCCGGGCGGCGCCGCGCGCCCAGCGCAACGAGCAAGAGCCCGACGGCGAACGCGAGGCCGCCCCGGCTCGGCGCGCCGACCGAGCACGAGCCGCCCTCGGTCTCGCTGTCGTCGAGCTCGAAGGTCACCGTCTCTTCTCCACCACCCATCCCGGCTTGTCCAGCGGCCCCCGCAGCTCCCGCTGCGAGCTTCCCGCCTCCCGAGCCGCCGCCCGCCGAAGCGCCGCCGCCGCCCGCCGCGCCGGCCTTGCCTCCAGCTCCAGCCTTGCCGCTGCCGCCGGCGCTGCCGCCCGCTCCGGAGGCGTTGCAGGTCCCGTTCGCGCAGCCGTTCGGGCACGCCTCCTGCGTCACGACGCCTGTCGCAGGGTCGCACTTCTTCCGGGTGTCGCCGTCGCACGTGAAGGTCGGGCCGAGCCCGGCGGGACAGGGCTTGGGCACCACGGTGACCTTCACCTGGAGCTGATCGTCCTTGGGGCCACCCTGTCCGGCGTCGGAGAACCAGTGGACCCCCTCACGGAGCAGGTTGAAGAACTGCGCGTGGTCGCCCTTCGTGGCAGGCGCCTTCACCGTGAAGTTGAAGCGCCCCGTCGCCCCAGGTGCCACGGCCTTGTCGACGGTCGCGGCGCGGGTCGGGCTCACCCATCCGGGGCCCGCGAGGGCGCTCGGGCCGTCCTTGGGCTGCGTGGTGCCGAGGAACACCTCGCCGGGCTTCCAGGTCTGCTTGCCCTCGTTGCGGAGCTCGATGTAGCCGGCCTTCGTCTCTCCCGGCGCGAGCACGAAGGGCTCCGACGCGAGCGGGAACGACTGCGCCACGTAGGTCGCCTTCCAGTCCACGGTGTCGATCCAGAAGTCGAGCCCTGTCTCCGAGAGCACCTGGGACAGCGAGTCGTTGTAGTGCTTGTAGCGCTGAGGCCAGCACGATCCGTTCTTGGGGCAGCCGTTGTAGTAGTTGGTGACGGTGCTGATCCACTGATCGCGCAAGGTCGCGTTGTTGATGTCGAAGTCGGCGATCCATTGCCTCGCCTTCGCGGTCGTCTCTGCGTTCGACGTGTACTTGGAGATGCGGACGCGCTCGACCATGAAGTCGACCGCGAGCCCCGTGCTCCCGACGACGGTCAGCACCTTGTCGCCGTACGCCGCGAGCGTCTGCGCGTAGGTGCCTGCGTCGAACTGCCACATCCCGAGCCCGCCTTGCTGGTCCGCGCAAGGGCCGTCGGCCGAGCCCGCGATCACGGGCGCGCCGCCGCAGTCGGGCGAGCCCGGACCCTTGCACGCCCACGTCGCCTCGGACCAGCAGTGCGCGAGGCCGGTCTCGGCCATCGAGATGCCGGCCCACAGGTAGCCCTTGCCCTGCAAGCCCGCCGCGTTCACCGCCGTGCGGATGCCCTTGTACCGCTCCATGCGCTGCGCGAGCGAGAGCGGTGACTCCCCTTCGCCGAGCCTCGGGCCGGGGTCGACCTCGGCCGTGCACGCGGCGACGAGGAGCAAGGAGCCGAGGAGCGCAAACGAGACGACACGACGGGCCATGCGGCGATGATACGCGCAATTTCGGCGGTGGGGGGCGCGGCGTCGGGTGGCGCCGGGTGGCGGGGGAGGGGCGCGGTGGCGCGGCGTTGACACGGGGAGCCACTCTCGCGACGATGCGCGGCGCATCATGCGCGCACGGCTCGTCGTAGCTCTTTCGGTCGCAGTGGGCTTCGCTCTCTCGTCGTCTCGGATCGCCGTCGCGGAGCCCAAGGTGTCCAGGCTCGAGAACGGTCTCACGCTCGTGCTCGAGGAAGATCATCGCTCGCCGCGGGTCGGCCTCGTCGTGACGTACGCGGTCGGCGCCGAAGACGATCCGGCCGGCAAGCGCGGGCGCGCCGCCGTGATGGCGAAGCTGCTCGGAGCTCCCTCGACGCGCCACGTCGGCCGCAAGGACTACCCGCTGCTCTGGGATGCCCTCGGCGTCACGCCGCTCTACCCCACGATCGACGTGCGGATGGACCGCACCTTCCTCACCCACGCGCTCGCGTCGAACCAGCTGGAGCTGGCGCTCTGGCTCGAGAGTGACCGGATGGGGTTCCTCCTCGATGGCGTCGACGCGGGGACGCTCGCTGCGGCGGGTAGGCTGGTCGAGGAGGACCGGCAGCGAGAGGAGATCGCGACGGCGTACGGCGGGGTGCAGGCGATCATCCGTCACGCGTTGTTCCCCGAGGGACACCCGTACAACGAGTGGATCCTGGGGCGTGGCGCCGAGACCGCGAGTCTCTCCGTCGGCGAGGTGCGAGACGCCTACAAGCGCCTCTATGCGCCCAGCTCCGCCACCATCGTCCTCGTGGGCGACTTCGACGAGGCGCAGACGCGGGCGTGGGTGTCGAAGTACTTCGGTCCCATCCCGGCGGCGCCCGCGCCTCCCTCTCCCACCGTGGCCGCTCGGCCCGCGCTCGTCGGGGAGAAGCACATCACCGTCGAGGCGAACGTGCCGACCGAGCGGATCGTCCTCGTCTGGAGCACACCGCCGTACCAGGAGCCCGGAGACGCCGAGCTCGATCTCTTTGCCCAGCTCGCGGCGAACGTTCCGGCTGCGCCGCTGCAGGCGACGCTCCTCCAGTCCGGCCTCGCGACGCGGGTGGACGCGTACCAACGGTCCAATCGCCTCGCGAGCCGCTTCGAGGTCGAGGTCGACTTGCGCGACGGGGTCGACGGGGACCGCATCCCGAAGCTCCTCGACGATCTGTTCTCCAACATGACCTTCTCGGACGACGACTTGAAGAGCGCACGCGCGCGCATGCTCCGAGAGGCTGGCTTCGGCCAGGAGACCTTCCGTGGTCGGGCGCGCGCGCTCGCGATGGACATGTTCTACGGGAAGGGGGATCCGACCTTCGGAAAGAAGAACCGCGCACGGTACCACGCGGTCACGCCCGAGAGCATCGCCAAGACCGTCAAGGCGCAGCTCGTCGGCAAGGGGCGGTTGTTCGTGCACGTGGTGCGCTCGGGCGACGCGCCGGCCGCCGGCCGCGCGAGGGGGACCTCGCTGTGATGCGCCCCTCGTCGCGCCGGGCGCTGCCGTCGGTCCTCCTCTCGGTGATCGTGGCGCTGCTCGGCTGCAAGTCGCCGTCTCTCCGCGAGCCCGGAGCGCTTCCCCCAGCCGCGACGAGCGGGTCCACTCCGAAGACCGAGCCCGCTCTGCGGCCCGACACGCCGGACGCCGAGTTCCGGGCCCACCCGCCCGCGGTCGGCCCGCGCCGCGCCGCGAAGCCGCCCCCCGTCGTCGAGGGGCGTCTGAAGAACGGCGCGCGTCTCCTCGTCGTCGAGCTCCATGATGTGCCGACGGTGTCGTTCCAGGTCGTGTTGCGCTGGCCAGAGCGGACCGCGGCGCTGTCGGTCCCGTGGCTCACGGAGATCCTGCGGGCGCGGGACGTCGAGGGTGAGCGGTTCACCTCGCGCGTGTCCCGCGTCTCAGGGTCGTTGCCCCATGTCCGGCTCACGCGGGACTCGCTCCACATCGCCACGAACACCACCCCGGACGCGCTCGATCGGGTCTTCGCCACCTTGGGCTCTGTGCTCCGCCCGCTCGACCCCAAGGAGGTCGACGCCTTCGGCGGGGTCCCGCCGCGCGCGGCCGCTATCGAAGAGCTCGCGAACGACCGCCTCTTCACGGGGGAGAGCTCCTACCGCGCGAGGCTCACTGCGCCCGTCACGACGCGTGCGGTCCGGCCTTCGTCGGCGGACGTGGTGCACCTCCTCTCCGCGAGCGCGACGGGCGCGAACCTGGTCTTCGTCGCGGTGGGGGACACGACGGTCGGCGAGCTCGTGCCGAGGCTCGAGGCCGCGTTCGGCGCCTTCCCAGCCGGGACCCTGGCGCGGCCGGGTGCGAGCGCCTTCACGCCTGGCAAGCTCGTCGTCCTCGACACGCCCGCGCTCGGTGATCGTGCGCAGGTGGCCGTCGTCGCGGCCGCGCCGCCTGCTGGGCACAAGGATTTCCCGGCGGTGCAGATCGCGAGCCACGTCCTCAACGAGCGCCTGCTCTCGCGCCGAGACTTCTCGTCGAGGGGGTACTCTCGCCTCGAGGCGAGCGGGCAGGAGAGCCTGTGGCTCGTCGGCGCGGCGGTGTCGGCGCCGGCGGCGAAGCGGGGTGCGGAGCTCCTGCTCGCCGCCGTGCGCGATCTCGATGCGGTCACCGTGGACGAGGTCGAGCAGGCGAAGCGCCCGTGGATCGAGTGGACGGAGACGATGCTCGAGCGCAAGACCGACATCGCCTGGTCGGTCGCGCACGCGGCGGTGCAGGGGCTCTCGTTCGGCGAGATGGCGAAGCTCCACGACGCGTTCGTCGCGCTCACGGCCAAGGACGTCGCCGAGGTCGCGCGGGCGCGATTCGACAGGCGCGCGGTCTCGCTCGCATTCGCGGGCGCCTACGCCCCGATGACGAAGCTCGACAAGCTTGGCTTCGGGGCCCCGGCGGTGTTCGTGGCCTCCCAGGGGATCCTCGAGAAGATCGACCTCACGGAGGGCTCGGCCGTCTTGGGCCGGCTCCAGGCTCGATGAGCCGCGCGAGCCCTGACTCGAGCGTCACCCTCGGCGTGTAACCGAGCACCGCGTGCGCCCGCGCGAGCGACGCGACGGAGCTCCGGATGTCGCCGGGGCGCGAGGGGGCGTGGCGCGGTGTGACGGCGACACCCGCGAGGCGCGCGACGAGCTGGGTGAGCGCGCGCATCGTCGTCCCGACGCCCGTCCCGACGTTGAGCGCTTCGCCGCCGAACGAGACGGTCGCGTCCATCGCGAGGAGGTTCGCGCGGACGGCGTCGTCGACGTGGCAGAGATCTCGGACCTGGAGACCGTCGCCGTCGAGGATCGGGGCCTCGCCTCGGGTGATCGCGTGGACGAAGCGTGGGACGACCGCGCCGTGCGCGCCAGACTGCCCCTCTCCGTAGACGTTGAAGTACCGGAGGCTCACCGTGTCGATCCCGTAGAGCCGCGTGAAGACGGAGAGGTACGCCTCGCACGCGAGCTTCGTGACCGCGTACGGTGTGATCACGGCGCCGACCTGCGCCTCGGTGATCGGGAGCCGAGCTTGCTCGCCGTACACGGCGGACGAAGAGGCGAAGACGACCCGCCGCACGCCGGCCTTCCGCGCCTCGTCCAGCACGACGACCGTGCCGTGGATGTTGACCTCGCTCGACGCCGCCGGGTCATCGATGCTCTGCGGGACGGACGAGAGCGCGGCCAGGTGGAACACCGTGTCCACGCCCGCGACGAGGCCGCCCACCGTCCGAGGCTCGCGGACATCGCCGACGACCAGCTCGACCCCTGCGCCTTCGAGCCTCGACGGATCGCCCGTGGAGAGATCGTCGAGCGCGACGGCGCGGTGTCCTTGCGCGGCGATCGCCCTCGCGAGCGAGCTGCCGATGAAGCCGGCGCCGCCGGTCACGAGGATCGAGCGCGGCCGAGCGGCGGCTGGAGAGAGCGTGCTCAAGGGGAGCGCTCCCCCTCGACGGTCGATGGGCGCATGGTCATCGCGAGCTCACCACAGCGCGTAGCCGATCCGCAGCCCGATCCCCGAGAGACCGACGCTGCGCTTGTCCTGGTACGGGTGGTCGCCGCCGACGACGAGGTTCGACACCCCGTTGCCGGAGACGATGAGCACCGTGTCGATGAGCACCGGGCCGAGTGAGGCCTCGCCGCCGCCCTCGACGTAGAGGAAGCCGTTCCACGCCGACGACTCGCCGCTCGGCAGCCGCTCGACCATCGAGCGATCGGTCGTCGGGAGGCGGAGCTCGTTGCGTGCCAGGCCGAGCCCCGCGCCCGCGAGCCACCGGAGCGTCTTGCCACGAGAGATGTAGCGCGTGCCCACCCCGAGCCTCGTGCTCGAGAGATCGTACGTCGCGCGCCGCTCTCGGGGCACCTCCGCAGGACACTGCCCCTGGTCGTCTGGGTAGCACCCGGGGCCGATGGCGTGCTTGCCCGCCTCGAACACCGCCTCGATCCCGAGGCTCTCCGTGACGAGCCACCCGAACCGTAGGCCAAAATAGGTCCCATCTCGAGGATCCTTCGCGCCGCCGCGGGGGACGAAGCGATCGGGATCCCCTGTGAGCGTGTAGTAGTTCGCGCTGAGGAGCGCGTAGGGGCCGTGACGCAGCGCGCGGTCGTAAGGGAGCGGCGTCGTCATCGATCCGTCCTTGGGCCCGAGCGTGAGCTCCACGGCGCGGTCTTCGCCGTCCTCCAGGGAGAGATCCGTCTCGATGGGCTTGTGCCCGGGTTTGTACACGGTGACGACGTGGCGCTCTCCTGGGGCGAGGGTGCCCTCCCAGCTCCCGTAGCCGCGCAGCGTGGCGTCGACAGCGATGGCAGCGTCCCGGTCGTTGGCTCGCAGCCTGACGCGCGCGGTGCGCTCGACCAGCGTGATCTCCTCGCGCTTCGTCCGCCCCGCGACGGACCACAGCGCGTCGAACGGCCGGTGCCCTGGCGCCGCGGCGGTGATCCGGTGCTCCCCTGGATCGACCTCGACCGTGCGCTCCGCGGCGCCGTCGATCGCGCGACCATCGAGCGTGACGGCCGCCGTGGGGGGAGCGACGACGATCGTCAGCCGTGTCACGATCGCGCCGAGCTCGGCGAGCGTCCGCCGCGCGTCCGCGAGATCTTCTGGGGACATCTCTGCGGTGTGATCTCGTAGGAGCCGCTCGACGGTGCCCTTCGCGGCCGCGTAGCGGAAGAGCGCCTTCTGCACGACCGCGACGTTTTGCAGCGCGCTCGGTCCAGGCCTCTGGCGGTACGACTCCTCGAATTCGGCGAGCGCTGCCAGGTAATTCCCGTCCTTGAAGAAGCGGACCCCCGCGTGGAAGTGCGTGACGCTCGGCGGATCGTCGGCGTGCGCGCTCGAGGGCGCGAGGGCGGTCGCGAGCAAGACGCCCGCCAGCGCGCCGCGGAGACGCGCCCTCACGGATCGACCTTGAGCTTGAGCCCGGTGCTCGCCGTGGGCTTGGGTGCGGGCGTCGACACGGCGGCGGGCGCTGGGCCGGGTCTCCGGGTGGGGGCAGGGGACGAGGCCGCGGAGGGCGCGGGGCTCGCCGCTCCGAGCTCGATGAGCAGCTCCGTCTTGCCGTCGAGGATGACCGTCCGCGTGTCGGTGGGGTGCCCGGGGAGCGACACCTCGACGGTGTGGGCGGAGAGCGGCGGCCCCTCGATGACCCCGTCAGGGCGCTCTTCTCCGTCGATCACGAGCCGGGCCTCTGCCGGGACCGCCCGGACGTGGAGGCGC
The DNA here is from genome assembly GCA_964396175.1 of uncultured Polyangiaceae bacterium. Classification (GTDB taxonomy): domain Bacteria; phylum Myxococcota_A; class Polyangia; order Polyangiales; family Polyangiaceae; genus CAYNEK01. The sequence goes on from CAYNEK010000010.1 coordinate 20,620, forward strand.
ACCGTGCCGCCTGCGCGGTCGGTCGCGCCCGGCCTGGAGCCCAGGGCCAGCGGGCTCGCGGGGGCCGTGTGGCTCCGCGGGGCTCGCCGCCACGCGAGGGCGCCCGCCGCGACGAGGAGCCCCGCCCCGACGGCGGCGATCACCGCTCCTCGCCCGCGCGGCCGTGGGGCGCGCGCGCCCCCAGTCCAGATCGATTTCGTCGGGGACGGATCACCGATCGCTGGGGCGGCCGTGTCACGCGGAAGCGACTCGGGCGCGCGGACGACGTCGGGCACCACGCGAGCGAGCGCGCCGCGCATCTCGCGCGCGGTCTGGAAGCGAGCCGCTCGGTCCTTCGCCAGCGCTCGGTCGAGCACCTTCGCCACGCCGTCTGGGATCTCCGCCCTCACGGCGCGTACGCTCGGAGGCTCGCGGGTGCAGAGCGCGACGACGACCGCCTCGTACGAGGGGAGATCCGCGTGCGGCGGTCGTCCGGTCAGACACTCGTAGAAGATGGTGCCCAGCGAGAAGAGATCGCTGCGCCCGTCGATGTCCGGCTCGCCGTGGGCCTGCTCGGGGGACATGTAGTGCGGCGTGCCGATGACGGCGCCCCTCTGCGTCAGCGTCGTCGGGCCGGGGCCCGCGCTCGTGAGGAGGCGCTTCGAGATGCCGAAATCGAGCAGCTTGACGGCGATCTCGCCGCCCTCTCGCGCCTCGAGGAACACGTTGTCTGGCTTGAGATCGCGGTGCACGACGCCGGCCGCGTGCGCCTTCTCGAGCCCGCGCAGCACCTGGTCGACGACGCGGAGCGTGTCGTCGACCGGGAGCGCTCCCGAGCGCCGCAGCCGCGCGCCGAGGCTCTCGCCCTCGAGGCGCTCCATGACGAGGTAGGGGCGCCCGTCGGGCATCGTCCCCGAGTCGAAGACGTGCACGACGTGCGGGCTCTCGACGAGGCTCGCCGCCTCGGCCTCGCGTCGAAACCGCGCGAGCGTCTCGGCGTCGGCGACGCCGTCGATGATCTTGACGGCCGCGCGCTTGGGGATGTCGACGTGACGGGCCTCGTAGACCCGCCCCATCCCACCGCGGCCGAGGACCTCCCCGAGCCGCCATTTGTCGGAGAGCACGGCCCCGGAGAGAGGCTCTTCGGTGTCGCTGGGAGCGTCCTGCACGTCCCTCTCAGACTACTCTGCGCGCACGTCGCCGCATGAAGAATTGGCACCCGCGACAAAACGACGCACCCGCACGAGGAGGTCGTCCTCGCGCGGGCGTCTCGGCGGGGCGGCGCGGAGCTCCTGCCCGCGCCTCCCTGGTCACTGCTTCGCGGACGCCTTGTGGAGCGCCTTCGCGAGGCGGCCGATCTTGCGGGACGCGGCCTTCTCGTGGACGGCGCCCTTCGCCGCGGCCTTCGCGAGCTTCGCCTGCGCCGACTTCACGGCGGTGGCGGCGTCCTTGCCCTCGGTGAGGGCGGCGGTCGCCTTCTTCACCTCGGTGCGGACGGCGGACTTGATGGTGCGGTTCTGCGCCGTGCGCTTCACGCGCTGTCGGTTGCGCTTCTCGGCGGAGGGGTGGTTTGCCATGGGTCAGTCGACCTTCTTTGCGTCGGCGGCGGTCGGGTCGTAGCCCACCTGGTGGACCGGGAAGGTCGGGGTGCCGAGGCGGCGACGCGCGCGCTTGTTGGCCTTGCCGTTCGTCGTCATCTTCCGGCGACGGATTCGCTCGTGCTGCTGTGTGGAGGAAACCATGATGAAGGGCCGCAGACCTTAGTTCTACGACGCCCCCTGTCAAGCGTCTTGGCGCGCCACGTCAACGTGGGTAGGTGTCCTCCGCCTCGGCCGTGGACCTCTCGGACCTCAACCCTTCCCAGCGCGAGGCGGTGCTCGTCGGCGATGGACCGGCGCTCGTCCTCGCGGGTGCGGGCTCCGGGAAGACCCGCGTCGTCACGCGGCGCATCGCGCGCTTGGTCGCCGAGGGCGTGCCGGCGCGGAGCATCGTCGCGGTCACCTTCACGAACAAGGCCGCCGCCGAGATGCGCGAGCGCGCGGCGCAGCTCGTGCCGGCGCGGCAAGCGCACGAGCTCCGCGTGACGACGTTCCACTCGTTCGGCCTCGACCTCCTCGCCAGCGAGGTGCGCGCGCTCGGCTTCCGCGGCGGGCGCTTCGCCGTCTTCGATCAGGCAGACTGCCTGGGGACGCTCCGCGAGCTGCTCCGCACGGTCGACGCCGGCAAGCGCTTCGATCTCGCGGCGCTGCTCGGGCGCATCTCGGTCGCGAAGAACGCCTTCGAGACCCCGGCGTCGTGGGTGGTCCGCGAGGGCGACGAGTACGACGATCTCGCGCGGGAGCTCTTCCCCCGGTACGAGGCGGCCCTTCGCGCACAGTGCGCGGTCGACTTCGACGATCTTGTCACCGAGTCGGTTCGGCTCCTCCGGACGCGCGACGACGTGCGCGGCCGCGTCCAGGCGAAGATCCGCTACCTGCTCGTCGACGAGTACCAGGACACGAACGCCGCGCAGCTCGAGCTCGTGAGGCTCCTCGTCGAGCCCCACAAGAGCGTGATGGTCGTCGGGGACGACGATCAGGCCATCTACGGCTGGCGCGGCGCGGAGGTCCGCAACATCCTCGACTTCTCCGAGCATTTCCCGGGCGCGCGCGTCATCAAGCTGGAGGAGAACTACCGCTCGCGAGGCTCGATCTGCGCGGTGGCGAACGCGGTCCTCGCCGCGAGCCAGGGGCGCCGCCACGGCAAGGTGCTCCGGCCGGTCCGCGACGCGGGAGACAAGGTCGAGGTGGTCGTCGTACCGGACCCCGAGGTCGAGGCCACGATGGTCGCGGCGAGCATCGCAGACGCGCTCGCGGCCGATCCGACGCTGCGGCGTCGCGACGTCGCCGTGCTCTACCGCTCGAACGCCCAGGCCGAGCCGCTCGAGCACGCGCTCCGGGAGCGGGGGCTCCGGCACCGGGTCCTCGGCGGGCAGAAGTTCTACGAGCGCAAGGAGGTGAAGGACCTCCTCGCGTACCTGAAGGTCGCGCTCGACCCTGGCGACGAGCTGTCGCTGCGGCGCATCGTCAACTACCCGTCGCGCGGGATCGGCGAGGTCGCGCTCCACAAGCTGTCCATGGTCGCCACGGCGCGCGATCTCTCGCTCTCCGCGGCGATCGAGCGGGCCCAGACGATCGAGGATCTGCCGGGCGCGGCGCTCGCTGGCTGCGAGTCGCTCGTGCAGGTGCTCGCGAAGACCCGCGCCGCCCTCGAGTCCGGCGAACCGTCGAGCGCCGTGGCGCGCGATCTCGCCGAGCGGATCCAGCTCCGCGAGGACGTGCTCGAGGCAAGCCCCGGGGAGGCCGGCGCCCGCCGCTGGGGGAACGTGGAGGCCATCCTGAACGTCCTCGCCAAGCGAGACGCCCGCGGGCCGAAGGACCTCGCGGCGGTCCAGGCCTTCTTGCGGCTGCTCACGCTCGCGAGCGATCCGGCGGAAGAAGAGGACGACGTCATCACGCTCGCGACGATGCACGGCGCGAAGGGACTCGAGTTCCGACTCGTGCACGTGCTCGGGGTCGAGGAGGGCTACCTGCCGCACACGCGCACGACCGACCCGAAGGCGACCGCCGTCGTGCCGACCGACGTCGAGGAGGAGCGCCGGCTCTTCTACGTGGCGGTGACCCGCGCGAAGGATCGCCTCGTGCTCTCCCGCTGCAAGGCGCGCCCGATGCGTGGCAAGCCGGTGCCCCGCACGGTGAGCCGCTTTCTGCAAGCCGTCCCCGAGGACCTGCTCGCGGAGCGGGAGGTGTCGCGGCTCGGCCCGAACCTGGCGTCGATGGCCGAGGGCGCGGCGGGCCTCCTCTCGGCGCTCGAGGGGCTGGCCGCGCCGTCCGCGCCGCGCCTCCGCCGTCCACGCTAGACTGAGATCGGTCCGTCCAGAACGACGTCCGAGCCTGGAATTCACAGGGACGCAGAGGACTCGAGCGGCGGTCTCCTGCCGAGGGTCTCCGTGCAAGTGCGTCGGACATCGGAGCCACGCGCGACGCAAGGGCACGCGGTTGGCCCATGCGCATCGACGTCGTCTGCAACCGCGCCTTGCCGCCAGCCATCTCGTCGCGCGAGTCGGTGCGGGACGCCGACGAGATCGCCGAGCGCACGGCTCGCCGTAGCGCGCGATCGAGCTCGAACCTCACCGCGAGCACACAGGGCCCAGCGCCCACGACGCGGCCGGACACCGGGTGGTGGACCTCTTCGAGCGCCGTCGTCGCCAGCGACCGCCGTCGTCGCCTCTTGGCGACCGCCGCTCTCCTTGGGCGGTCCGCTTCGCGGCGCACTCTCTCGGGCAGAGCGTCTCGCGACAGCGCACGTCGCGCGTCGCCTTGGGCGGTCCGCTTCGCGGCGCACTCTCTCGGGCAGAGCGTCTCGCGACAGC
>CAYNEK010000010.1:25109-39336 GCA_964396175.1 uncultured Polyangiaceae bacterium
GCACGTCGCGTGTTGCCTTGGGCGGTCCGCTTCGCGGCGCTCTCTCTCGGGGGAGCTGCCCGCCCATCTCGATCGGGGCGGGTGGGACCTCCACTCGGCCTCTGGCGACCTGCGGGACGACCCCCGGGCCAGCGCCGGGCGAGGGGCACGTCCGACGCGTGAGCGCCTCGATGGAGAGCCCCACGCTGAGTTCGCGGTTGGAGGAGTCTCTCGGAAGCCGGAGGCGCGGGTGGCTGCGCGAGCGCGGGGATGCCCTCGAGGGTGTGGTGATCCGCCTTCCCCCAAGTGCGCGGCGCCTCCGCGTCCGCGGAGAGCTGGCGCATCGCAGTGGCACTATTCCAGAGACTCTCTCCCGAGCGGACGGCGCCTCCGCGTCCGCGGAGAGTCTTGGCTAGGCCCCGGCGATGGTCATGCGCGAGACGCGGAGCGTCGGGGAGGCCGTCGCGGTGCGGAGATCGAGGTCCGTGCCCACGCGATCGACGCGCTTCAGGAGCTGGTCGAGGTTGAGCGAGATGGTCACCTCGCTGACGGGGTGCACGATCTTCCCGCCCTCGATCCAGAAGCCGGCGGCGCCTCGGCTGAAATCCCCAGTCACCGGGTTGTACCCGAAGCCCATCATCTCGGTGACGTAGAGCCCGGACGGAGTGTCGGCGAGGATCTCCTCGGGGGTGCTCGTGCCGGGCTGCAGGACGAAGTTGGACGTCGAGGCGCCGACGCCGCCGCTCCCCCCACGAGAGGCGCTGGCCGTGCTCGGGCGGCCGAGCTTCCGGCCGCTGTAGCTGTCGCACAGATAGGTACGGAGGACGCCCCTCTCGACGACCACGTTCTGGCGGGAGAGCAGGCCCTCTCCGTCGAAGGGGCGCGAGCCGGGCGCGCGGCGGATGAGGGGGTCGTCGACGACGGTGATGAGAGAGGACGCGACCTCCGTGCCCTCGCGGCCGTGGAGGTACGTGGACCTCCGGTATACGGCGCCGCCCATCACGGCGCCGGCGAGCAACCCGAGGAGCCCGCGCGCCGCGTCTGGATCGAAGACGACCGGCGCTTCGCACGACGGCACCTTGCGGGCGCCGAGCTTGCGCAGCGTGCGTCGCGCCGCCTCCTGGCCCACCGCGGCCGGGTCGTCCATGTCGGCCGCGAAGCGCCGCGCGGTCCAGTGGAAGCCGCGCCTGTTCTTCCCGTCTCCGTCGGCGGCGACGGGGACCACGTGCAGCGACTGGTAGCTCCCCCGGTAGCCGCCGACGAAGCCGGACGACAGGACGAGGGCGAAGCCTCCGCGCGTGCGCGAGTACGTCGCGCCTTCGCTGTTCGTGATCCGGGCGTCGAAGTCGAGGGCGGCGCGCTCGGCCTCGGTCGCGAGCTCGATGGCGCGCGCGGCGTCGACCTGCTCGGCGCTGGGATCGTAGGTCTCGAGGTCCTTGGGCCAGTCCCTGGCGAGCAGGTCTGGGTCGGCCGGCCCCGCGAACGGATCCTCCTCGGAGACGTCGGCGAGCTCGAGCGCGTCCTGGATGAAGCGGTCGAGGCCGCGATCGGTGAGATCGCTCGTGGACGTGAGGGCGACGCGCCGTCCCTTCATCACGCGGAGCCCGATCGCGCGCGACGACGCCTCCTCGACGAGCTCGGGCGCCCCGAGGCGGACCTTGGCGGACAGCTCGGAGCCGCCCCTCGCGATGGCCTCCGCCACGTCCGCGCCGCCGCGGCGCGCGCGCTCGACCACGCGCCGCGCGAGAGCTTCGAGGTCGGCGAGATCCTGCTCGGGGCGGTCGGTCATCGGGGCCACCTTACGCGCAGCCAGCGCCGGCGCCAACGGCATGGCGGCGCCGCTCTCTCGACCACGCGCGCCGATTGGTGGTAGCCTACCGCAGATCATGAAATCCATGGCTTGTCGCGCGCTCCTCTGCGCCGGTCTTGCTCTCGCGGGGGCCGCTCCGCTGGGCGTCGCTCCCAGCGTCGCCGAGGCCTCGACGGCGATCGCGGCGTCGCTCCGGCACCTCGTCACCGTCGCCGATCGCGTCGTCGAGGCGACGCCCGTCGAGTCTCGATCGGTGTGGGAGGAGTCCCCGGGCGGAGGCGGGAAGCGCATCGTCACCTACACGCGCCTCGAGGTCCACGGGACCGTCTACGGGCAGGCGTCCGACGACCTGTGGGTGCGCACGCTCGGCGGTGTCGTCGACAAAATCGGGCAGCGCGTCGAGGGCGAGGCCGTGCTGAAGAAGGGCGAGCGGTCCGTCGTGTTCCTGCATCGCCTCGCCGACGGGACCAGCGTCGTCGCGGAGATGGCGCAAGGGCACTACCCCATCCGCGAGATCGACAAGACGCTCCGGCTGGTGGCGAGCCCACACGCCCACGTCGTCCGCGCGGACGCGGCGAGCGCCCGCGCAGTCCTCCACGAGAAGCCCGTGGGCGACGCGATCGCGCTCATCGCCCAGGAGCGGAAGGCGGTGCAGAAGTGAGCGCGAGGAGCCTCGTCGTCTCTGCGACCGTGCTCGCGGCGATGGCGCTCGCCCCCACGACGGCGTCCGCCTTCTGTCGCACCTGGACGTGCGATCCTCGCGAGCGCGCGTGCCCTCCCGATCCCCTCTCGCCCAAGGACTGTCCCAACGGCGGCGTGGACGGCCAGGACAAGCGGCTCTTCTGGCCCCAGCGCTGCATCGGGTTCAGCCTCCAAGAGGACACGACCACGAAGCTGCCCGGCGCGACGCCCGAGCTCCGCTACAAGCTCATGGAGACCATCACCGACGCGGCCTTCAAGTCCTGGGCGAAGGCGGACTGCGGCGGCGGGACCCACCCCTCGATCGAGCTCTACGATCTCGGCGCGGTCTCGTGCTCGCGTCACGAGTACAACAAGGAGCAAGGCAACGCGAACATCGTCGTCTTCCGGAAGGGCGACTGGCCCTACCCGGGCGCGGCCAACGTGCTCGCGCTGACGACCGTGACGTTCAACGTCGACTCGGGCGAGATCTACGACGCGGACATCGAGCTGAACGACAAGATCACCTTCTCGGTCGGTGACGCCGCGGTGACGAACGACTTGCTCGCGACGGTGACGCACGAGGTCGGGCACTTCCTCGGGCTCGCGCACTCGTCCGTCCCGGGCGCGACGATGAACGCGGAGTACGAGCTCGGGGACACCTACCAGCGCGACCTCTCCAGCGACGACTCCGCGGGGATATGCAGCGTCTACCCGCCCAACCGGGTGAACCTCCCCGAGTGCAACCCGGAGCCGCGCCACGGCTACGCGACCGAGTGCGCGACCACCGTGGACGTCGAGAAGCGGAGCAAGGCGACCTGCTCGACGGCGGCGCCTGCCGACGGCACGGTGTCGGGGCTCGTGGGGCTCTGCCTCGTCGCCGCCGCGCTCGGCCGCCGCCGCGGCCGGCCCTCCGCGTGATCGTCGACGATCCGAGCTCTTTGGCGGCGCTCGGCGAGCGCCTCGCCGGCGCTCGGCGGGTGGCCCTGGATCTCGAGGCCGACGGGATGCACGCCTTCCGGCCGAAGGCCCGCGTCGCGCAGCTCGCCTGGGAAGAGGGCCGCGCGGTCGAGGTCGCGGTCGTCGATCTGATGGCCGTCGAGCCGGCAGGGTTCGCGTCGCTCTTCGCGTCGGGGACGCCCAAGATCCTGCACGATCTCGGCTTCGACTGCCAGCTCCTCTTCGCCGAGGGGCTCGTGCTGCGGAGCGTCGTCGACACCCAGATCCTGGCGAAGATGCTCGGGCGGCCGCAGCTGGGCCTCGCCTCGCTGCTCGGCGAGCGCGGGATCGCGGTCGACAAGGAGCTCCAGCACCACGACTGGCGGGTCCGCCCCTTCACGGAGGCGCACGTCGCTTACCTCGAGGGGGACGTGCGCCACCTCTTTCGGCTCGCGGACGAGCTCGCGGCGGAGGTCTCGGCGGCGGGGCTCGACGAGGAGGTGCGCGTCGAGACGCTCTACAGGATCTCGACGAGCGAGGTGCTCCCGTGGGCCGACGAGATCCGCGTGAAGGGCGAGGAGAAGCTCTCCCCCCGCGCGCGCCCGGTGTGCCGGAGGCTCGCGCTCTACCGCGAGGCCGTCGCCCGCGAGTGGGACGTCCCCGTGCATCGGGTCATGAGCGCCGAGGTCGTGTTGCTCTTGGCAGAGCGCGCTCCGCTCGACGTCCACGCGGTGAAGCGGCTCGTCAGAGGCAGGGCAGCGGGGCTCTCGGTGGAGCTGGTCGAGGTGATCCGCGCCGCCGTCGCCGAACCAGCGGAGTCCGCACCCTCGGCACCGCGCCCGCGACGCGCAGATCTGCAGCAGAGCCGCGCCGCCGACCAGCGCCTCCGCGCCTGGCGGAAGGCGGAGGCGACGAGGCGCGCGGTGTCCGAGCAGGCCGTGCTCCCGGGGCACTGCGTCTCCGATCTCGCCGCCGCGCTGCCGGCCGATCTCGCGGGGCTCCGGCGCATCCCAGGGCTCGGCGAGGTGCGCGTCACGCGGGACGGCGCCGCGCTTCTCGCCTGTCTCTCGTAGCGAAGGCGCCGCTCTCCGGCGGACGGACTGGCTGACAATGGGCCAGGGTCGACATCGTCGAGAGCTGCCGCAGGTCGTCCGCGGCCTGGTCGGGCGGACTGGCTGACAATTGGCCAGGGTCGACGTCCTTCGCTAGACCCGGGTCGCCCGTCATGCGCCGCTCACCTCGCCTCCTCCAGCTCGCCGCCGCGGCGGTCGCCGCGGGTCTCGGCCTTGCGTGGGGTATCGCGGGCTGCTCGTCCGACGCTCCGCCCGGCGCGCGGCCGAGCGCTCCCGCCACGACCAGCGTCCTCGCCTGGGGCTCGGCGCCGCACCCATCCGCCGCTCCCGCCTCGCCGAAGGCCTCGTCGTCGGCCGTCCCGCCCGCCGTCCAGGCCATGATCGACGCCCTCGCGAGCGGTGAGCCCGCGGCCCCCCCGCCCGAGAGCGGCGATTGGATCGCGATCATGGGCGTGCAGGGGAACGTCTACTCCCAGCCCAACGGCGCGAAGGAGGGGAGGATCGGCTACATCCGGCGCGGGATGAAGGTGCTCGGCAAGGCTCAGCTCGTGAAGGGCAAGAATTGCGACGAGGGCTGGTACCCGCTCATCCCGACCGGCTACGTCTGCGCGCGCTCTGCGACGACCGATCTCGACAACCCGCAGGTGAAGCTCGGCGTCCACGAGCCACGGCTCGACGAGCTCCTGCCGTACCGGTACGCGCGCAACGTCTCGCACGGCACGCCGCTCTACCGCGTCGTGCCGACCCGGGCGCAGATGATCGAGTTCGAGCCGTACCTGCGGAAGGCGTCGGACAAGGAGGTGGGCGCGCCCGAGGAGGCGGCGCCCGAGGAGCCGACGCCCAAGGCGACGTCCAAGCAGCGCGCGAAGAAGGGGAAGAAGAAGCGCGCCCGCGACGGCGGGGTCGACCCGGGCGAGCGCGATCCCGCCCGCCGAACCGAGGCGGCTGGCGACGAGGCCGCCGAGAAGCCAGGAGGAGACGTCGAAGCGAAGGGTGACCCCACGCCGCCGCGCGTCGTGACGACGACCACCGGCGACGCCGGCGTGGCGGACGCGGACGCCGAGATCCCACCACGCGTCGCTGCCCTCGACGCCGGCACCGAGGCGCCCGACGCCGGCGACGACGACGAGAAGCTGCCGTGGTGGCAGCGCAAGTACGATCCCGGCAAGACCCCCGAGATCAAGCTGAGCGATCTGCTCGAGGACTCCAACCGCGTCCTCGCGAAGCGGATGGTGCGGGGCTTCTACGTCGCGGTCGATCGCACGTTCCAGCTGAACGGGCGGCTCTGGCACCACACGACGGGGGGCCTCGTCGCGCCAGCGGACCGCATGGCCATCATCGCGCCACCGAAGTTCGCCGGTGAGGAGATCGACGAGGCGAACAAGGATCACCCCGTCGCCTTCGTCCGCGCCGAGCGGGCGACCACCTACGAGCTGGACGCGAAGGGCGCGCTCCGGCCGAAGCGGCAGCTCGTGCGGTACGATCGCGCGTGGCTCACGGGCGCGACCCGGGAGATCGGCGGGCGCTCCTTCCGCGAGACCCTCACGAGCGAGTGGCTGCGCGAGGCCGACATCACCTGGACCGATCCGGGCAAGCCGCCCGCCGATCTCAAGGCCGGTGAGCGCTGGATCGACGTGAACCTCACCCGACAGACGCTCGTCGCCTTCGAGGGCGATCGCCCCGTGTACGCGACGATGGTGTCCACCGGGCGCAAGGGCAAGGACAAGGCGCACGATCACACGACCCCCGTCGGCGCCTGGCGCATCCGCGAGAAGCACGTGGCCATCACGATGGACGGCGACGGCGCGGTCGCGGGCGATCTCCCGTACTCGATCGAGGACGTGCCGTTCGTGATGTATTATGAGGGCTCGTACGCGGTGCACGGCGCCTTCTGGCACGACAACTTCGGGCGCCAACAGAGCCACGGCTGCGTCAACCTCGCGCCAGCGGACGCGAAGCGACTCTTCTTCTGGGCGGACCCACAGATCCCGAAGGGCTGGCACGGCGCCTTCTCGCGCGACGACCGCCCCGGCTCGCTCGTCGTCGTCCACGACTGATCCGCGCGACGGATCCTCGACGACGCTCGGGCGCGGCGGCGGGCGGCGCGTGAAGTCTACGGGACGCCCGAGTCGAGCGAAGGATTTTCGACGACTCTCGGTTGACGACGCGGTGCGGCAGCCGCAGAAGGCGCGTCGCACATGTCCGAAGCCGCCCAGAACCACTACAAGGCCGATCTCCGAGACTTCACCTTCATCCTCTTCGAGCAGATGAAGCTCGGCGAGCTCCTCGGCCAGGAGCCGTACGCCAACTGGGGAGAAGAGGAGGTCCGGATGGCGCTCGCCGAGTGCTACCGCTTCGCGTGCGAGGTCTCCGGCCCGCTGAACGGCGTCGGCGACGCGATGGGCTGCCGCGTCGAGGGCGGGCGCGTCAAGACGCCCGAGGGCTTCAAGGCCGCGTGGGACAAGCTGTACGAGGCCGGCTGGAAGACCGTGGCGGTCCACCCCGAGCACGGCGGGCAGGGCGCGCCGCACGCCGTGCAGGTGCTCGTCGAGGAGCTCCTCTCCGGCGCCAACACGGCGTTCAACATGTACTCGGGCCTCGCCTTCGGTGCGGCCGAGGTCCTCGAGATCTTCGGCACGCCCGCGCAGAAGGAGCGGTACCTCCACCGGATGTTCTCGGGCGAGTTCGGTGGCACCATGTGCCTCACCGAGCCGCAAGCGGGCACGGACGTGGGCGCGGCGACCTCCAAGGCGAAGAAGCGCGACGACGGCCTCTACGAGATCTCTGGATCGAAGATCTTCATCTCGGGCGGCGATCACGACCTCGCGGAGAACATCATCCACCTCGTGCTCGCGCGGGTCGAGGGCGCTCCCCCAGGTACGAAGGGGCTCTCTCTCTTCGTGGTCCCGCGCGTCCGGCTCCGCGACGATGGCTCGCTCGGCGAAGACAACGACGTCGCGCTCGCGGGCATCGAGCACAAGATGGGCATCAACGGCTCGGCCACCTGCTCGCTCAACTTCGGCGAGCGCGGCGAGTGTCTCGGCGAGGTCGTCGGCGGCGTCGAGGGCGTCGGGATGGCCCAGATGTTCCAGATGATGAACGGCGCGCGCATCGCGGTCGGGATCCAGGGGCTCGGCGTCGCGAGCGCCGCCTACCTCGCCGCGCTCGGCTACGCGAAGGAGCGCAAGCAGGGCCCCAGCATCCGCAACTTCAAGGACGCGACGGCGCCGCGGGTGCCCATCATCGAGCACGCCGACGTCCGCCGGATGCTCCTCGAGATGAAGGCCAAGGTCGAGGGTATCCGCGCGCTCGCCGTGAAGCTCGCGATGCACCAGGACCGTGCTCAGGCGCTCGCGTCCGCTCCGACGAAGGACGAGGCGAAGATCGCCTACCACCGCGGCCAGGTCGAGCTCTTGACCCCGCTCGTGAAGGCGTACGGCACCGATCAGGCGTTCCGCATCTGCGAGCTCGCGATCCAGACGCACGGAGGTGCGGGGTTCATCCGCGACTACGGCGTCGAGCAGTACTGCCGCGACTCGAAGATCTTCAGCATCTACGAGGGCACGAACCACATCCAGGCGATGGACCTCGTCGGGCGCAAGCTCGGCATGCACGGCGGGATGAACCTGATGAGCCTCGCCGCCGATCTCGATCGCTTCATCGCGGCGAACCAAGAGCACGCGGTCTTCTCACGCGAGATCGCGAGCCTCGCGCAGGCGAAGGAGGCGGTGACCGCGGGCGCCATGAAGCTGATGGGCTGGTTCCAGGGTGGCCGCACGGCGCTCGTCCCGCTGAACGCGAACCGCTTCCTCGAGATGATGAGCGAGCTGGTGGTCGGCTGGCTCCTGCTCGAGCAGGGCGTCATCGCGCACGGCGTCCGCCAGGCAGCCGGCGGGATCGACGCGCACCCCGAGGACGATTTCTATGAGGGGAAGGTGGCCGCTGCGCAGTTCTATGCGCGGAACGTCGTGCCCGGCGTCGCCTTCAAGCTGCAGCTCCTCTCGGCCGAGGACGAGTCGGCGCTCGGCTTGAGCGACGCGTCCTTCGCCACGGTGTGAAGAGAGACAATATTTCGTTCCAGGCGGCTAGCTCCGTGCTAACGGCCGGAGGTCGCACCGAAGCGCGGTGCCATCCTTCGACACAAACACCCTAGGTTCATGAGGTATTCCCATGCATAGCTCCTCCGTTTGGAAGATCGTCAGCGTCTCGTTCCTCGCCATGTCCGCCGCCGTCGCCTGTGGAGGCGGCAGCGACACGGACGCGGACATCCCTCAGCCCGGCGCAGGTGGCGCCACGGCGGGCTCCTCCGGGAAGCCCTCCGCAGGCACGGGCGGCAACAAGGCCGGGAACGGCGGCACCGCCGGTGTGGCGGCTGGGACGGGCGGCGGCGCTGGGAAGGCCGGAGGTGCGGGCGGCTCGACCGGCGGTGGCGCGGGGAAGGCCGGCGGCACGGGCGGCTCGACCGGCGGTGGCGCGGGGAAGGCCGGCGGCACGGGCGGCTCGACCGGCGGTGGCGCGGGGAAGGCCGGCGGCACGGGCGGCTCGACGACCGGTGGGAGCGCGGGAGACGGCGGCTCGACGACGGGCGGCACGGGCGGCTCGACGACCGGTGGGAGCGCGGGGGACGGCGGCTCGACGACTGCGGGCGCGGGCGGCGACTGCGGGCAATTCGGCTGCCAGACCGGCGGCAGCGGCGGGAGCGCCGGCGGCGGCGGCAGCCCGCCGATCGGCTGCAACCTCAACGCGAACGGCGTCGACGACGACGGCGACGGCTTCGATGACACGGTGGACTGCAACGACTGCGACCCGAACATCAACCCGGGCGCGCTCGATGTCCTCAACTACGATCCGGGTGGGCAGCTCCTGCCGCCCGACCAGCAGATCGACGAGGACTGCAGCGGGACGCCCACCCTGAGCAAGGCCGAGCTCGAGTGCGACACCGGGCTCGCGATGGACAGCAACGCCGCGATGGACGGCGCAAAGGCCATCGAGCTCTGCCAGGCAGCGACGGCCGGCGACAAGAAGTGGGGCGTGCTCTCTGCAGCGTACACCCAGATCAACCCCACGCAGCCCCTTCCCAATGGTCAGGCCGCCGCTCGCGGGCACGGGATCAAGGCTGCCTTCGGCCCCGCGGCGCCGAAGGGCGGCAAGAACATGCTCGTCCTCTCCTCCGGGACGGCGCGCACGCCGGGCGACGCGGGCTACAGCTCTCCGAGCGGCGTCAGCAAGGGTTATACCTCGGCGGACCCGCCGGGCTTCCCGATGGGAGCGACGGGCTGCAGCGGGAACCCGACCTCCGGCACGCTCTACGACTCCGTCGCGCTCAACCTGAAGCTCCGCGCCCCGACGAACGCGAAGTCGTTCTCCTTCAGCTTCAAGTTCTACACCTACGAATTCCCGAGCTTCGTCTGCTCCTCGTACAACGACGTCTTCACGGCCGCGATGTTCCCGCCGCCGAACGACCCGAAGGTCAACCCGATCCTCGGCAACATCTCGTTCGACACGCAGGGCAACGCGCTCAGCGTGAACAACGCGTTCATCGACGTCTGCTCGCCGCAGACGGCGGGAGGCAAGACGTTCACGTGCCCGGGCGGTGTCGCGGATCTCACCGGGACGGGCTTCGAGCAGCACGGCGCCACGACCTGGCTCCAGACGATCGCGCCGGTCAACCCGGGCGAGGAGTTCACGCTGACCTTCGGCGTCTCCGACGCGGGTGACGGGATCCTCGACTCGACGACCCTCGTCGACAACTTCCAGTGGTCGGCGGAGCCGGGCACGGTGCAGACGGGCAACGCCTGTCTCCTCGGCGGATCCTCCTCGTGCAACGAGTGTCTCGGCTCGAGCACGTCGCCCGGCGGCTGCTGCGCTGCCGAGTACAAGGCCTGCCAGACCGACACGAGCTCGGGAGGCTGCAAGAACCTCACGAGCTGCATCGGCCTCTGCCCGAACGACGCGTGCGTCCAGGCGTGCAAGTCCTCGTATGCGGCGGGCGTCCCGGCGTACGATACCCTCCAGCTGTGTCGCTTCGGCGAGGACGGGAACGAGAAGAACAAGGGCGCTTGCGGCGCCGTGTGCAGCGTATGGGCGCCCTGAAGCGCTGACGGCTGCGTGACGCCGAGAGGCGATCCTCGAGTTTGCTCGGGGGTCGCCTCTCGCTTGTTTTGTGGGATTGTGCCGCGGCGCGCCTGGCTTCTCGCCTCCCACGCCGACCTCGGGTGAGCGAAGCGCGCGCGAGACGGTTGGGGGGCAGTCGTGAAGCTCGTCGACGCGGGCGTGTCGGTCGCGCCGTGAGCGCGGGCGTCCTCAGACGGCCTCTCGTCTTCGATCCAGCCGTACGCTACGGACCCTCGGCCCACGCGGCTGCCGGCGCCGCCCGGAGCAGGGACAGTGCAGGGTGTCTTCCATCCGCAAGTCGAGGTCTCTCAGCCCTCGTGGTGGGTCTTCATCGCCGCCCACCGCCAGCCGCTCGCGCACCGTCGCCAGCCGCTCGCCCTTCAGCCTTCGCGGCGGGTCTTCACCTCGGCCGACACGAGGCCGAGCAGCTCCGACGTGAGCCCGACGATCTCGCGCTCGGCGTACCCAGCCTCTCGAAGCTCTCGATAGATGGTCTTCGCGAGGATCCTGAGGGTGCGTGGGTCGCGCGAGGGCGCGGCGACGTCGAAAGGGAGAGCCATCTGAGAGAGCGAATCTGCAAGCAAGATGTGATCCAATGATGTATTCTGCGGGAATTCGTCAACCTGCGCAAAGAATTGCGCATCTGACCGATCCTCTCACTTCGCGGCGGATGATGCGGACGCGGGCGGCGTGGGCGCTCGCTTCACGGTGACACGCTTGATCTTTGGAGGTTGAACCGGCCGCTCTCCTCGCACTTCGACGGCGGCGAGTTTGTGCACGGTGTCGATGGGTGTGCACTCCCCGAAGATGGTGTAGCGGTTGTCGAGGTGAGGCGCGGGGCCGTCGGTGATGAAGAACTGAGCGCCGTTGGTGTTGGGCCCGCGGTTGGCCATGCAGAGCAGCCCCGCGCGGTCGTGCAGCGCGCCCTCCCAGATCTCGTCGGGGATCACGTAGCCCGGATCGCCCGCGCCCGTCCCGAGGGCGTCCCCACCTTGGACCATGAAGCCTCGCACGACGCGGTGGAACAACGTGCCGTCGAAGGCAGGCCGCTCGACCCACTTCCCGTCCTGGCTCTTCCAGGGGCGCAGGCCGCGCGCGAGTCCGACGAAGTTCGCCACCGTGATGGGCGCCTTGTCGTCGAAGAGCGCGCAGGTGAGCGCCCCGAGATCCGTGTCGATGACGGCCGTCAGCGCGCCCTTCCCAGGGAGGCCCTTCGTCGCGTCTGCGAGCGAGAAGACGCCCTTCCTTGGGTCGTCGGGCGTGGTGGGCACGCTCGCCACGGGCTTCGCGCTGACGGAGCGCTTGGTCGCGGGCTTCGCGGCGACCGGCTCGGCGGACGAGGATACCGCGGCGGGCTGCTCGGGGGGGGGCCGTGGGGTGGCCGAGGGCGGTGGCTCGTCGGGAGCAGCGCTCTTGCAGCCGAGCAGCGCGAAGGATGAGACGAGCAGGTGGGCGAGCGCTCGGGCGATCGGTGCGTGACGCACGGACGTCGAGAGAGGGGCCTGGGTCATGGATGCGTCGGCGTGGTGGCGTGCGGGCGCCCGCGCCAGCCGCCCGGCGTCCCGTGAGGCTCGCCGCTCGGATGCGCGGTGCGTCTCCGCTTCTCAGCTTCGCCGCGCCGCGCGGCCCCGGTCAAGCGGAAAGGCGGCGCTCCCGAAGAGGCTTGGTGGCTTCGTCGGCTTTCTGGTAGGAGCCGCGTCATGCGCACCAAGGTCCTTCTGTCCGCATCCCTCGGCCTCGTCGCCTCCCTGTTCGCCCAGCGCGCGTCCGCGCAGCAGGCCACCGGGTGGGCGCTCTCCCCGTACAACCCGAGCGAGAAGGGGAGCGCGTGGTTTGCTGCCGACTCGCTGGACTTCCGCAAGGGAGACCGTGTGGCTGCGGGCTTCATCCTCGACTACGCGGCGAAGCCGCTGTCGTTCAAGATGAACGGGAAGCCGGTGACCGAGCCCGTGAAGTCGATGACCTTGGTGCACGTGGGGCTCTCGTACACGGCCAAGGAGCGGGTGCGCATCGGCCTCTCGGTCCCTGTCGTCGCAGGCGGCAGCGGCGACGGCTATCCGACGGGCGGCGACCGCGCAAAGAACGGCGACGTGCGCGTCGGCGCGGACGTGCGGCTCTTTGGCGACTACGGCTCGCTCGTGGGCGCGATCGGCGTGCAGGCCTTCGTCCCGGTGGGCGACAAGGACAAGGCCAAGGCGAGCATGGTGTCCGACGGCAAGGTGCGCCTGTGGCCGAAGATCTCGTTCGCGAAGAGCGGGCCGGTCGAGCTCGCGTTCGCCGCGGGGCCGCTCATCCGCAAGGTCGACGACGCCATCGCCAACAACCCGATGACGAAGGACACGTTCAAGGGCGGGACGACCTTCGCGTTCGCCGCCGCCGCTGGTGTCAAGGTGGCCAACGACAAGCTGCTCATCGGGCCGGAGCTCTACGGTCAGACGGACACGAAGGGTGGCGGGAGCCCCATCGAGCTCATCGGCAGCCTCCGCTACTGGCTCAGCCCCTCCGTACGCGTCGGCGCGGGCGCGGGCGGTGGCGTGAGCCCCGGGAAGAACAAGGGCTACGGCCAGGCGGCGCCGCGGGTCCTCGCGACCTTCGAGTGGTCGCAGCCCGCCGACACGCTGGTCCGTACGGACCGGGACGGCGATGGCGTCTGGGATGACGACGACGCGTGCCCCGACCAGAAGGGCGTGAAGACCGACGACCCGAAGACGAACGGCTGCCCGCCGAGGGAGAAGGACCGTGACGGGGACGGCGTCCTCGACGCGGACGACGCGTGCCCCGACCAGAAGGGCGTGAAGACCGACGACCCCAAGACGAACGGCTGTCCGAAGCCGAAGGACAGCGACGGCGACGGCATCCTCGACGTGGACGACGCATGCCCCGACGAGAAGGGCGTCGCGAGCAGCGATCCCAAGAAGAACGGCTGTCCCGTCAAGGACACCGACGGCGACGGCATCCTCGATCCCGAGGACGCGTGCCCGGACCAGCCCGGCCCGAAGAACGCGGACCCGAAGAAGAACGGCTGCCCGGCGGTGCGCATCGAGGCGGGCCAGGTGAAGATCCTGGAGCAGGTGAAGTTCAAGACCGGGAGCGCGGTCATCCTCGCCGAGTCGAACGACATCCTCTCGGGGGTCGCGAAGGTCTTGAAGGAGCACCCGGAGATCAAGAAGGTCCGGGTCGAGGGCCACACCGACAACAAGGGGAGTCCGGCCGCGAACAAGCAGCTCTCGAAGGCGCGCGCGGAGTCGGTCAAGAAGTGGCTGATGACGAAGGGCGGCGTCGAGGCGGCGCGCCTGACGACGGCTGGCTTCGGGCAGGAGAAGCCCATCGACACGAACGACACGGACGCGGGGCGTCAGAACAACCGGCGCGTCGAGTTCCACATCGAGTGATGCGAGCGCGAGGCCGCGCGCCTCGCCCATCGTCGTCCCGTGCCTCTCGCGAGTCACGGTTCCGTGGGGTGAGGCCTCGTCGCCTCGCCCCACGGTCGTCTCGGGCCTCGATCAGCCGAAGATCAGGCGCTTCGCCTTCCCGAGTCAGCCCAGGGCAGGCATCCCGTGGGCGTTTCCGCGATCAGCGGAAGATCAGGCGCTTCGCCTTCCCGAGTCAGCCCAGGGCAGGCATCCCGTGGGCG
>CAYNEK010000010.1:39436-42621 GCA_964396175.1 uncultured Polyangiaceae bacterium
GCGATCAGCGGAAGATCAGGCGCTTCGCCTTCCCGAGTCAGCCCAGGGCAGGCATGCCGTGGGCGTTTCCGCGATCAGCGGAAGAGCAGACGCTTCGCCTTCCCGAGGAGGACCCCGGCGAGCAGCTCCGTCGGATCGAAGTGGTCGCGCCACAGCACGACCTTCTCGTCTCGCACCTCGAAGGTCCCGCAGACCCAGAATTCGGCGTGGACGAGCGGCCCCGCGAGGACATCCACGCGCTCGGTGAGCACGATGGATCCGCTCTCGGCGATGTGCACCAGCCGGAGCTCGACGTGATCCACGAGCCGGGTGAAGCGGCGGAGCGTGCGGATGACGGCCGCCTTGCCGCGATCCGGGGGCAAAGGGACGTTCTGGTAGACGGCGTCGTCGTGGAGGAGCGCGTGGATCGCGGGCTCGTCCAGCGCCTCGAGCGCGCGGAGGAAGCGCTCGACGGTCTCTCGCGGGGTCGACATGGGGACCCCCATGATACCGCACCTATGGACGCGAGGGGCTCCGTAGTAAGGCGCGGCCATGTCCCTCCGCGAAGACCTCGTGCGCGCGCTCGACCACCCGCTCGTGGGGACGCACTTCGACGGGCTCGGCGCGCGTTACGAGGGCAAGGTCCGCGACAACTACACGAAGGACGGCGTGCGCGTGCTCGTCACGACCGATCGGATCAGCGCGTTCGATCGCGTCCTCGGCACGCTCCCGCTGAAGGGCCAGATCCTGAACGCGCTCGCGGCACACTGGTTCGAGGCGACCCGGGACGTCGCGCCGAACCACGTGATCTCCGTCCCGGATCCGAACGTGCTCATCGCCCACGAGTGCGAGGCGCTCCCGGTCGAGATGGTGGTGCGGGCGTACGTGACGGGCGTGACCTCGACGAGCCTCTGGACCCACTACGCGCGCGGCGAGCGGACCTTCTGCGGGCACACGCTCCCCGATGGGCTTCGCAAGAACCAGGCGCTGCCCGAGCCCATCTTGACGCCGAGCACGAAGGCCGAGAAGGGTGGACACGACGTGTCCGTGTCGCGGGCGGAGCTCCTTTCGTCCGGGAAGATCAGCGCGCGCGACTTCGATCGCGCAGGGGACATCGCGATGGCGCTCTTCGCCTTCGGACAGCGGGCGTGCGCGGCTCGCGGCCTCATCCTGGTCGACACGAAGTACGAGCTCGGGAAGCTCCCGAACGGAGAGATCGTCGTCATCGACGAGATCCACACGCCCGACTCCTCGCGCTTCTGGTTCCGCGCGACGTACGACGAGCGCTCCTCGCGAGGGGAGGAGCCCGAGAGCTTCGACAAGGAGCACGTGCGGAAGCACCTCGCCGGGCTCGGCTTCACCGGGGACGGTCCCATCCCGCCCATCCCCGACGACGTGAAGCTCGACGCGTCGCTCCGGTACGCCGAGGCGCTCTCGGCGATCACGGGCAAGGATTTCGTGCCCGATCTGGAGGAGCCGCTCGCGCGCATCGCAAGGAACCTCGGCCTCGGTGGGGCGGGCGTGCGATAAGGGGGAGGTCGTCATGCCGTGGACCGAGCGTGAGTTTCGAGAGCACTTCGCGGGGCGCCCCGTCGTCCTCGCCCCGATGGAAGACGTCTCGGACGCGGTGTTCCGGGCGATATGCCGGAGGCGCGGCGCCGACCTGTGCGTGACGGAGTTCGTCAACGTCGAGGGGCTGCTCCGTGGGTGCCGGAACGCGAAGCGGAAGCTCACGCTGCGGGACGGCGACCGGCCGACGGCGATCCAGATCTACGGCTCGGACGAGGCGAGGCTCGCCGAGGCGGCGCGCGTGGCCGAGGCGGCGGCCCCGGCCTTCATCGACATCAACTGCGGCTGTTGGGTCCCGAAGATCGCGGGGCGCGGCGCGGGCGCTGGGTGGCTGCGCGACCCTGCGGCGATGGTCGCGATGGCCGCGATGGTCGTGAAGAGCGTGTCGGTGAGGGTGACGGTGAAGACACGGATCGGGCTCGGCCCGGAGTCGCACATGCCGATCGTGGATCTCGCGCGTCGGCTCGAGGACGCGGGAGTCGCGGCGCTCACGCTCCACTGTCGCACGGCACAGATGGGGCACTCGGGGCAGGCTGACTGGGCCTGGGCGAGGCGAGCGCGTGAGGCGGTGAGCATCCCGGTCCTTGTCAACGGGGATGTGAAGACGGCCGAGGACGCGAAGCGTGCGCTCGCCGAGACCGGGTGCAGCGGGGTCATGGTGGGTCGCGCGGCGATCGACCACCCATGGATCTTCGGGGAGGCTCGCGCGCTCCTCGATCAAGGACTTCAACCCGTGGGGCCGTCGGCCGAAGAGCGGCTCGCGCTCTGTCGCGAGCACCTCGTCGAGAACGTGCGAGAGCGCGGCGAGCCGTTCGGGGTGCGTGTCACGCGCCGACACCTGTCGGGGTACTTGAGAGGGCTCCGGGGGGCAGCTGAGCTCCGGCGGACGCTCTTGTTCTGCGACACGCTCGAGGGCTGCCTCGCGATCCTCGACGCCGCCGAGGAGCGGCTGGTCGCGTGACGCCCACTTGGGTCTATGTGGACCCGAGCGGGAACGAGTGGCGCCTCGACCCCGAGCAGCTCCAGGCCGCCATCGATAGAGGGGATGTCCCGAGCGGCGCCATGCTCACGCGAGAAGGGACGTCGGGCTCGATCCCCGTCGCCGAGGCGCTTCGGCTCAGTCGCGCGCCCGGCCAGGCTTCCGCGCCCGTGCCCGGGCCTTCTCCGGGCGGCACTGCGATCTTGCCACGTCCCGCCTCGAGGGTGCCGCTCCCGCGCCCGCGGAACGATCCCGGTGCCCCGCTGGCTCCTTCGAGCGCATCGAAGCCCGCGCCCACGCCGCAAGGACCTCACGGAACGAAGGTCATCGAGCTTCGCGCGGAAGAGCGCCAGCCGCCCACGTCGACATCCACGCCTGCGCCACCGAGGCGTGGTCAGACGGCGCTGATGCCAGCGATCAAGCCTCGCACGCCGCCGTCAACGCCGCCTCCGGGCGTGGGGTCCGCGTCGCCGACGAGGGTGGGAATGACGCCGCCATCGACGCCGCCACCTCTTGGCGTGGGGTCTGCGTCGCCGACCGTGCTGGGGATGACGCCGCCATCGACGCCACCCCCTCCTGGCGTGGGGTCTTCGTCGCCGACGAGGCTGGGGATGACGCCGCCATCGACGCCACCCCCTCCGGGCGTGGGGTCTGCGTC
>CAYNEK010000010.1:42721-65605 GCA_964396175.1 uncultured Polyangiaceae bacterium
GGCTGGGGATGACGCCGCCATCGACGCCACCCCCTCCGGGCGCGGGGTCTGCGTCGCCGACGGTGCTGGGGGCGACGCCGCCACCCATCATCCCTGGGCCACCGCCCCGCGACCTCGTCGGGACCTCGATGGATCGAGGCGAGCCGCCGTCGTTCCATGCTGCAGTGGCGTCCTCGCAGGGTGGCGTCGCCTCGGTCGCCCCTCCAAGCTCGATGAGCACGCGGCCTCAGCCCTTCGTCGTCGCGCCGCCGACAGCCTGCGGGGCGGAGCCTCTCGTCGTCGTCGCGCCGCCGCTGGACGTGGCCGCTGGAGCATTGAACGTCGCGGACTCGGGTGCAGCCGATGAGGACCGAGGGAGCGACGCCGGGCCGCGTCGTTCGAAGCCGACCGTGTATGTGCTTGTCGGAGTTGGGGGCCTCGCCGTCGTGATGTTGGTGGGCATCGTCGTCCGTGCCCTGGTCGGAGGGAGCGGAGGCAAGACGCCTCCTCCGATGGGCAGCGCGGCGCCGAGCTCGTCCTCCTCGTCCCCGTCGTCGACAGGAGGAGCATCGCAGCCCGTCGCGCCCGAGGGCATGAAGCCGTGCACGGTCGCCCGCGGGCCCGTGCGCCTCGCACCGACGGCCTCGAAGGACGTGCCCATCGACCTCGTGGGCCTCCCCGCCAACGGGAAGGTCGCGGTCGGATACTCGTCGGATGGTCGGACGGCACAGGGGATCGAGGTCGACCCGAAGACGCTCGGTGCCACGAGAGCCACCGTCCCTGCCGCGCGCGGGACGCTGCGGCGGGTGCTGCCGATGCCGACGATGAGCGGCGCGGCGTGGCTGGTCGATGCGGATCCGCCGCGCGGTGGAGGCGCCCTCTCCCTCGTGCACACGGCGCCCGTCGAGCCCTCGTACGTCGTCGGCTTCGCCGAGGGGCGCCTCGCACGAGCCGACAAGCGGGACGATCCGCCGACGAGCCTGCTGTCGGTCCCTGGGACACCGGACCTGCTCCGGCTCATCGCCGTGCCGGGAGAGGGGGTCCTCGCCGCGATGCGGACCTCGGAGGGGATCTTCGTCGCCGCCCTGACGTCGGATCGTGCGCCCCGTGGCGCGCTGGTGCGGGTGTCATCCGCGGGGCAGGTCGGGACGCCAGCCCTCGGGAGCAACGGGGTGGAGGTCGCGATCGCGTTCGCCTCCCGAGACGCCGACGGGGCGCCGTGGTCTCTGCGCCTCGCCCACGCGCCGAAGGGAAGGGAGCTCGGCGTCGCCGACCCGATCCCGCTGCCGCCCGGTGGCCCTGGAGGCGACGCGTTCGCGCCTTCGATCGTCGGGCTGTCCGATGGGAGGTTCTTGCTCGGCTGGACCGAGGGGCGCGCCGGCTCGCGCGTCGTCCGCGTCGCGACGCTGTCCCCGGCGTTCGCCTTCGTCGGCGCGCCTGCGACCTTGTCTCCCTCCACGGCCAACGCAGGCCAGGCAGTGCTCGCGGTGACGGGAGCGTCGGCGCTCGGCGTCTACCTCACCGCCCCACCCGAGAAGAAGGGTGCGTACGAGGTTTGGGGTGCGACGCTCGATTGCCCGTGACATGCTCCCCTCTCCCCGAAGCTCCCAGCGCCGGGTGTCGGCGGATCTCATGAAGATCACGAAGCTCGCTCACGCCCTCCTGCTCTCGATGGCCCTCGCCACGGCCGGCTGCGTCTCGACCGGGTCGACGCACGTCTCACGAGGCGAGCAGTACCAGCCAGGGCTCATCGCCTACGACGAGTTCTTCAAGCTGCTCCACGAGCTCCAGATCGAGGTCCACGGGGTCGACGACGATCGGCGAGCCGCGCGCTCCGGGCTGACGCAGGCCGTGGGGCTGCTCCCGGACGCTCCCACCGATCGCATCCTGGACCTGCTCCGGCAGAAGGTGACCGAGGCGCGATCCAAGGGGGCGTCCTTCGTCGTCCAGGGCGACTCGATCAAGGCGACCGGCTCGGCGGAGGCGCAGACGCTCGCGACCCAGGCGGGGCAGTGCGTCGTCGGCGAGCGCAAGATCGCCGAGAGCATGAAGCAGGTGGCGCCGCGCGCGTCGTCGCTGGGGGCGATGGCAAACACCCTCGTGGGGACGGTCGACCGAGACTTCACGATGCTGCGAGCCAAGGAGGTCCGGCGTGAGCTCGACGACGCCCGCTACGTGCTCACGCGGATGCGCGACGCGAGCCCGAGGATCTCCGCCGCGAGCCAGAAGCTCTCGGACGACGTCGTGGCCATCTTCGCCGCCGGGGGCTCGGCTGCGAAGCCTCCGCCCGCGTCCACCGCGAAGCCTCCGCCCGCGTCCACCGCGAAGCCGCCAGCCCAGCCCCCACCGACCGCGGCGCCCCCGAAGCCTCCCCCGAAGGGGCCCGACGACTTCAACCCCTGAAGGGTCGCGGCCGACGACAACGGCGCCACAGGCCCTCCTGATGGGCGGGGGGAGGCTCATCAGGCCCCTTATCGACAGTCTCCGCGAGCGTCCCTCACCGGACGCGGCAGTGGCCGCGTGGGCCGATCGTGTCGCTCAGGCGACGCGGGCTCGCGAGGCGGTGAGCCTCGTGCGGAAGGAGCAGCGTGGTTCCTGCGTGAATGCGCCGCCACGGATCGGTCCTGCTGCGCATCCCGACGCTGGAGCGCTCGGGGCTGGGCCTCCGTGGACGGCGAGGGGCCCGCACGACGTGCTATGGGGCGCTCGTCGATGGCACAGCATCCTCCTGGATCCCCGCCTCCGCCTGGCGGCAATCCGCCTGCTCCCGGCGGCTATCCACCACCTCCTCCTGCCGCCGCTCCTGGGTTCGACCCTTACGCCGCCGACCGGGCGCTCGCGGGGTGGGCCGCCGAGCGCGGTTACGCGCTGTCCAGCACGCCAGAGCTCGCGTGGTACCAGGCGTGGTCGCCGTTCTCCTTCCTCCCGCGCGCCCACCGCGTGGCGCGCGAGGTGCGCGCCGCCTTTGGCGGCGTCCAGGTGTGGGTCGTCGAGTGGTACGAGGACGATCCCGTAAAGCAGGCGGCGAGCGAGGATCGTTCTCTCGTCGCCCTCGCGACCTCGCCCCGGCTCACGGCGCGCGGTGCGCTCCGATCAAAGTCGGGAGGCGGCGTGGTGCAGGACTTCTCGAGCAGCTTGGGCTCGCTCTTCGGGAGCAAGCCCGCGGGGACCGTCCTGGGCGATCCCACGCTCGAGGCGCGGTACGACGTCGCGGTCTCGTCACGCGAAGAGGGCGACCGCGCGCTGCCGATGGAGCTGCGTCACCTCCTCGTGGGCGCACAGTTTCGAGGGATCGTCGAGGTCCGTCCTGGTGGGCTCGCCGTCACGGACTGGGGGCTTCGCGTCTTCCAGCCGCAGGCGATCGATGCGCTCATCCACCGGGTCGGGCAGATCCACCACGCGGCGGTGGGAGGCGCGCCATGAGTCCGCGTCGAGGCGTCGTGAGGACGCCGGCGTGGTGCGCTCTCGGCGTGGTCGCGGTCCTGTCCGCGCTCTCGGCGGTCGCGGCAGGGTGCGGGGGCTCTTCCGATGACGCTCCGTCGCGCGGCGCGGCAGGCGCAGCGGGCGCGGCACAGGAGACGGCCTTCGTTTGTCCCGATGGACTCGTCCTCCACGCGGGGAAGAACGAGGGCGTCTCGATCGCCGGGCGCACGCGGACCTTCACCATCGACATCCCGAAGGCCGCTCCCGCGATGGTGCCGGTCGTCTTCGAGTGGCATGGCTTCGGCGACACGGCGGACAATTTCTCCGCCATGTATGGGCTCACGCCCGACGGGGATCCGGACTTCGCGTTCGTCCGCGTCGTCCCGGAGGCGCTCTCCTTGATGCCGGCGCAGGGGCTCGATTGGGCCATCTTCGACACGGGAGAGGACGGAGAGCAGAACCCCGATCTCGCCCTCTTCGAGGCCATCAACGGCTGTCTCCGCCAGGACTTTGGCGCCGATCCCGACCGCCTGTACAGCGTAGGCTTCTCCGCGGGGGCCCTCATGACGAACCTCCTCCACGCGCGGTACCCGCACGATCTCGCGGCGATCGTGTCGTACTCGGGGGCGTGGCTCAACGACGAGCCGGAGGCGAAGGGCATCAACACCCTCGGCTACAAGGTCGTCTTCGCTTGGCCGCCGCTGTCGCCGACCGCGGCTGGGCCCATCTTGTTGACGCACGGCGGGCCCGCGGACACCTACTCGTTCAATGGCCAGAAGGTCATCGACTTCGAGGCCTCTGCGGCCAGCGCCATCCCGTTTCTACGCGGCGCGGGCCGCGACGTCATCGCCTGCGCGCACACGAAGGGCCACGCGATCCCGGGCGAGCTCGGCGCGAAGCTCGCGACCGCCTTCTTCAAGGCGCACGTGCGCGGGCAGCCATCCGGCTGGGCGACGCTGCCCGAGAGCGTGCCGTCGTCCTGTTCTCGGTGACCGAGGGCGTTCCGCTCGTGGGCAGGGTAGCGGTCCACCGTCCCGCTGGCTGGGCGGGTCGCCGCGCGACGCTGGCCCACGGCCCAGGGGGGGCCGATCGCGCCTGCGGGTCGGCTCAGAGGTTCGGCAGCGGACCCACCGTGCTCGTGTCGATGGGTTGAAACCCGCACGATGCTCCGGGATTGGCTCCGCTGAAGGCGTAGTTCCGGGCTGCCGGGTCGACGAAGCCCGGGTTCGCGACGGTGGGGTTCGTGTCGACGATCGGCGGCGCGTTCGGCAAGTTGCCCTTCGTGCCGAAGTAGACATTGTCGGAGACCGAGGGTTTCACGAGGTTCAATTGTTGAGCGTCCCAAAAGTCCCACAAGGCGGAGGGCGGAGCGGCGCTCGAATAGACGACATTGCAGCGGAACACGTTCCCCACCATCACCTCCGGCGAATTGTCCTTGGTGTCCGAATACACCGCCAGCTTGCGCTGCAAATTGCTGATGTCGAAGATGTTGTTCTCGAAGAGGTTGTGCGCGCCGCCGTGGTAGTGGAGCGCCCAGTCCCCCGCGCCGTAGACGATGTTGTTGCGCAGGGTGATGTTCGAGGTGTTGTCGTCCAGGTAGAGGCCGCGCCCCTCGGTCGTCGCCGTCCCGAAGTCGCCGACGACGTTGTGGTCGACCGTGACGTTCGTGCTCGCGTAGCCCTTGTCCCACAGGTAGATGCCTCCGCAGTCTGCGACCGTGCGGCACGTGTGGTGGACGGCGTTGTACGCGATGGTCGTCCCCGTGATGCGGCCTGCACTGCCGGCGTCGGCGCCGGCGTGGATGCCGATGTAGTTCGCGCCATCGATCCGGTTGTGGGTGATGCGCATGTCTTCGTGTTTGCCGCAGCAGACATAGATGGCTGCCTGCACCCAGCCGTCGCTCAGCGTGTTCTCGATGGTGTTGCTGTCGATGACGAGGTTCTTGCCGTCGCTCCACAGCGCGCCGATGGTTGTCTTCACGAAGTTGCGGAAGGTGATCCAGCGGATCGTGACGTCGTTGGCCATGTCGAGGACGATGGCGCCTTCGGTCTGGCTTCCGCCATCGAGGATCGGTGTCTGCCCGGGGTAGGCGAGCCAGGACTGCCCGGAGTCCTGGCTGCCGAGCGTGAGCGGAGCGCTGCGCGCGTAGGTTCCGCCGAGCAGGTAGACGGTCTTGATGGTGGCAGAGGCGCGCGCGGCGTTCCGTGCCTTCTCGAGCGTGAGGAACGGGGCCGTGATCGAAGTGCCCGCGTTCGCGTCATTGCCGGTGGGGGCGACGTAATAGGCTGGGAGCACCGAGCACGCCGTGCTCTGTGCCGTGCCGTTGCAGCAGAAGCCGTCCTTGACGGTGTGCGCGCCACAGGTGCACGCCGCAGAGACGGCGCCTTCGAGGCACGCGGGAGCTCCGGGGCCGCCTCCGCCACCGGTACCACCCTGGCCGCTGCTCCCGGCCGCCCCCGCCCCCCCCGTCCCGGCCCCCGAGCTGCCCGCGGCGCCGCCGCCGAAGCCCGCGGCGCCGCCGCCGGAGCCACCGTGGCCGCTGCTGCCGGCTGCCCCCGTCCCCCCCGTCCCGGCCCCCGAGTTGCCCGCGGAGCCGCCGCCGCTCCCGTTGTCATCGCAGCCCGTCGCGACGGTAAGCATGCCCAGGATCGACGCCGCGCGCGCGGCCACTCTGAGTGCCCGTCTCTCCATCACGTTGCGTCTACGTTGCGGTCCTCGAAGTCCAGCCATAGGGGACGTCAGCTTATCAGGTCGGCGTCCTCATCGGTGCGCACGGGGCGTGTCGGGGAAGTCGTCCGACCCGTCGCCGCGGAAGCGGGGTGGCCACGAGGGCCGCGTGCGTCGGCGGCTCGATGGGACCGAGACCCGTGGCGCGGACGGACGCCCAGCCCGCGCTTCCACCGTGGCCCCGCCCGCTCACCGACCGCGCGGACGCCAGCGGCCTCCCCTGGGCTCCTCGAGCAGCGAGGCGAGCGCGCGGAAGATGGCTGCGCGGACGTCCTGGCCTGGTTCGTCGCCGAGGCGCGCGTGCAGGGCCTTGGCGCTCGCCTCCGTGTCCTCCTCCGCGACGTCGCCGAGACGCGTAGCCGCGGCCGCGCGCACGTCCCGCGAAGGATCGACGAGCATCTTCGCGAAGAAGCCCACGTCGTCGTCGGTGACGTCGACGTCCAGCTCGACCGCCGCGCGCCGCAGGTCGGCGAGCTCCGAGCGTGCCCAGCGGTCTCGGATGGCCCGACGGAAGCTCGCATCGAGCCCGCGCGCCAGGTGAACGGCCTCGACGAGCGACGCGACGTGACGGACCTGCTCGGGCTGCGCGGCGATCTCGACGAAAGACGTCAGGTGCCGGTCGGTCACGTGCTCCGAGTGCGCGGAGCCGCCGAGGAGCGTCGTCACCCAGCGGAGGAGATCGCCGCCGAGCTCGTGGCTCGCCGCGAGGGAGAGGGCGTCGTCGCGGACCTCGGGAGCGTCGCACTCGGCGAGGCGCGACACGAGGTTCCAGGGGGATTGGCTGCGCAGGGTCTTCGTCCAGACCCAGAGCAGCCACGGCGCGCCCCGCGGGAGCGAGAGCCCCTCGGAGAGCGCGGCGCTGAGGCACTCCACGGCGATGGCACAGACAGGCGCGGACGACGTCGGATCTTCGAGGGAGCGGACGGCGACGGTGAGGAGGTTCGTGTTGTGCATGGTCGTACTAGGTCGGAGGTCTCGGTGATCAAAAAGAGGACCTGCGCACGCCGGCGCGGGCCCTCTCCTCGGGTGCCGCGGTGGAGCTTCGACCGCGCGGTCACGAGGAGCCCGAGATAATTCACGCGCCGCGGGGCCGCGGGCGTGGATCTTGCGCGGCCTTCGTGGCAGAAGACGCGCCCTCATGTTCTCCTGGGCCGTCAAGAAGGTCTTCGGCACGTCTCACGAGCGCGCCATCCGGCGCCTGCGCCCCAAGGTCGACGCCATCAACGCGATGGAAGACCAGATGAAGAAGCTCTCCGACGCCGAGCTGAAGGCCATGACGCCGAAGCTCAAGGAGAAGCTCGACAACGGCGCGACGCTCGACGACATCTTGGTCGAGGCCTTCGCGACGGGGCGCGAGGCGAGCCGCCGCGTGCTCAAGATGCGGCACTACGACGTCCAGCTCATCGGCGGGATGGTGCTGCACAGCGGCTGCATCGCCGAGATGCGCACGGGCGAGGGGAAGACGCTCGTCGCGACGCTCCCGGTCTACCTGAACGCGCTCGAGGGCAAGGGCGTCCACGTCGTCACGGTCAACGACTACCTCGCCAACCGCGACGCCGAGTGGATGGGGCGGCTCTACAACTGGCTCGGGCTCTCGTGGGGCACCGTCGTCAACATGCAGGACGACGCCGACAAGCGCGCCGCCTACAAGGCCGACATCACCTACGGGCAGAACAACGAGTTCGGCTTCGACTACCTGCGTGACAACATGAAGTTCTCGGCGCTCGAGTACGCCCAGCGCCCGCTCAACTTCGCGATCGTCGACGAGGTCGACTCCATCCTCATCGACGAGGCCCGGACGCCGCTAATCATCAGCGGACAGAACCAAGAGTCGAGCGACAACTACCGCATCGTCAACGACGTCATCCCCAAGCTGCGCCTCGACGAGCACTACACCGTCGACGAGAAGGCGCACTCGGTCACGCTGACGGACGACGGCGTCGAGGCGACGCAGCGGCTCCTCCGCATCGGCAACCTCTACGACCCCGAGCACCTCGAGCTGCTCCACATCGTCAACCAGTGCCTCCGCGCGCACGCGCTCTACAAGCGCGACGTCCACTACATGGTGACGCGCGACGGGGAGGTGCTCATCATCGACGAATTCACGGGCCGCGTGCTCGCCGGCCGGCGCTGGTCCGACGGTCTGCACCAGGCCGTCGAGGCCAAGGAGAACGTCCGCATCAAGGAGGAGTCGCGGACGATGGCCACCATCACCTTCCAGAACCTCTTCCGGCTCTACAAGAAGCTCGCCGGCATGACCGGCACCGCGGACACGGAGGCGAGCGAGTTCCACTCGACGTACAAGCTCGACGTCGTCATCATCCCGACGAACAAGACCATCGTCCGGAAGGACGCGGACGACGTCGTCTACAAGACCGAGAAGGAGAAGTTCACCGCGGTCGTCAGCGAGATCCTCGAGTACCATGAGCGCGGGCAGCCCGTGCTCGTCGGCACGACCAGCGTCGAGAAGAGCGGCGCCCTGTCGGCCATCCTGAAGAAGCGCAAGATCGAGCACTCGGTGCTCAACGCGAAGCACCACGGCAACGAGGCGCTCGTCGTCGCGCAGGCCGGCAAGCGCGGCGCCATCACGGTGTCGACCAACATGGCCGGGCGAGGCACGGATATCCTCCTCGGCGGCAACGCCGAGATGCTCGCGAAGGAGCGCTTCCGCGCCGAGAACCGGCTCCCCGAGGCCGAGCCCGAGGCCTTCGAGCAGATCGTCGCCGAGATCGATCGCGAGTGCAGGAAGGAGGGCGAGGAGATCCGCGCCGTCGGCGGGCTCCACATCGTGGGCACCGAGCGCCACGAGTCGCGCCGCATCGACAACCAGCTCCGCGGCCGCGCCGGCCGGCAGGGGGACCCCGGCTCGAGCCGCTTCTACCTGTCGCTCGAAGACGACCTCATGCGCATCTTCGCCGGCGACAAGGTGAAGAACCTGATGGAGCGCCTCGGGATGCCGGACGGCGAGCCCATCGAGCACCCCTGGGTCACGAGCTCCGTCCAGAACGCGCAGAAGAAGGTCGAGGAGCGGAACTTCGACACCCGAAAGAACCTCCTCGAGTACGACGACGTCATGAACGCGCAGCGCAAGCGCGTCTACACCGTGCGCCAGCAGCTCCTCGCGGGTCGGTACGAGCGAGAGGCGCGCGACGAGGACGGGCGCTCGACCGGGAAGCTCAAGAAGTTCAAGGTCTCCGAGGAGGTCGCCGAGGCCGTCACGCCCACGGCGCTCGAGCTGCTCGGGATGTTCTGCGAACCGATCGTGGTCGCCGAGACCGAGGGCGGGAAGAAGAAGAAGCTCGAGAGGTCTTCCTTCGATCCCGTCCTGCGCATCTCGAACGCCGAGGCGCTCCAGGATCTCGTCTACAGGACCTTCGGGGTGAAGCTCGACATCGACGAGCGCGACGAGGACGTGAAGGGCCTCTACGCGGACATGGCGAAGCTCGTGCCGCTCGCGATGACCGAGCAGCGCGAGCGCCTGTTCGATCTGCTCGACGAGGTCGTGGTCGCGCTGGTCGAGGAGGCATGCCCTGCCAAGAAGCCGCCCGAGGATTGGGACTGGGCGAAGGTGCACGAGGGCATCGACGATCTGTTCGGGCTCCACCCGGAGGGCATCGAGGAGCACCACGACCAGGAGCAGCTCGCCGAGGCGCTCTACGCGCTCGCCGAGGCAGAATACCTGAAGCGGGAGGCGTCGCTCGGGATCGAGCTCGCGCTGCGGGTCTTTCGGCACCTCTACCTCGAGGAGATCGACAAGGCCTGGGTCGATCACCTGACGAACATGGACCACCTGCGCGATGGGATCGGCCTGCGCGGCTACGGCCAGCGGGACCCGAAGCAGGAGTACAAGAAGGAGGGCTACAACCTCTTCGTGAACATGCTCGCGCGGGTGTCCTCGACGGTCGTGCGCAAGCTCATGAGCGTCCAGATCCATCGCGCCGAGGACGAGGAGCAGGCCGAGCGCGCGCACGAGGAGCGGCAGCTGCGGCAGCTCGAGCAGGCGGTCGCCGTCCACGGCGAAGAGATGTCGGCGGCGCTCGCGGGGGGCCCGGTGCCCGATCGCGACATCCCCCTCCGGGAGGAGCCGCGCCTCGCGAAGGACGAAGAGTGTCCCTGCGGGTCCGGCAAGGCGTTCCGTGAGTGTCACGGCGCGGCCGACGACGCCTCGGCCTGAGCGACGCGCCATCACGCCGAGGCGCCGGCCCCTGGGGTAGGTCACGCGCGAGTCCGCGAGGGCCCGGAAGGGAGGCGCTGAGTCTCGGGCGGATCACGCGCGAGTCCGCGAGGGCCCGGAAGGGAGGCGCTGAGGCTCGGGCGGGTTCACGCGCGAGTCCGCGAGGGCCCGGAAGGGAGGCGCTGAGGCTCGGGCGGGTCACGCGCGAGCCGGCGAGGGCGCCCACGAACGAGAGGGAAGGCTGGACATGGCGTCTGGACGAATCGAATCGGGATACGGCCTCGATGGTGTCCTCAGGGGCTCGGGGGCGGCCGTGGGGCTTGCCTACGACCCTGCTGATGCGCTAGACGCCGCGTCCCCTGTGCCGCGCGGGTCATCCCGCGCAAAGAGAAGGACAGACCATGACGGCAAAATCCCCCCTCCAGATCGTGAAAGAGAAGTTTGGCGACAAGGCGAAGCTCGTCGAGGCCGTGAAGGCGCTCGCGACGGACGAGCTCTGGCTCGCGCGGACGAACGAAGCCAAAGGCCTCGCCCTCGTGTCGAACGCGAAGCTCCTGCGGCTCCACGCGATCTTCTCCGACGTGAAGAAGCAATTCGGCACGCGCGAGAAGCTCATCGCGGCGATCCTCGAGCAGGACAAGCGCGCGAAGGACGACGGCTACAAGCAGCGCCTCTCGGCGTAC
The DNA here is from genome assembly GCA_964396175.1 of uncultured Polyangiaceae bacterium. Lineage (GTDB taxonomy): Bacteria > Myxococcota_A > Polyangia > Polyangiales > Polyangiaceae > CAYNEK01. The sequence goes on from CAYNEK010000010.1 coordinate 53,708, forward strand.
CCGGTGCCGCGCCTCTTCGACCTGTACCGCGCCGGCGCCAAGCGCGCGAAGGTGGGTCCGGCGCCCGCGAAGAAGGCGCCCGCGAAGAAGGCGTGATCCACGTCGGGCGTGCGCTCGGTCCAAAGGGACTGGGGCACGCCCGAAGTGCGTCGGGACCACGAGGAGAGGCCGGGGTTGCTCCCTCCGACCTCCCGGTTCGAGCGACGCGCCGTCGGGGCCGCTCGAGGAAGAACCACGAGTCTAGCACAGACGGGCGCGGAGACGGCCCGATCTCGTCACTCGCCCCGCAGCCGTCAGGGCTGGAAGCACGTCGCCGGACCCGGCTGGCATGCGAGCTTGTCGTCGCAGAAGTAGGGCGTGTTCGCGCACGGAGGCGTGACGCACTGGCATGGATCGCCGCACGCCTTGCCTTCGCACTGACAGGCGGCGTGCGCGCTCAGGCACGCGTCCTCGCCCATCGGGAGGTTCCCGCAGGCGGTGCCAGTGCACTTGCAGCCGTACACCGCGACACACCCAGCGCCGTCCCACTTGTAGCCGAAGAAGCCGTCGCACGTTCCGCTGCCGATGGCGTCCTCGAGCCCACACGTGCCGGGGACGCCGCACGCGACGTGCGACGTCTCGCAGACGTCCTTGCTGATCGGGAGCGCGCCGCAGTCCTTCCCCTTGCAGGTGCAGCCCGTGATGGCCTGGCAGGATTTGCCGTCCCACTTGTAGCCGAGGAACGCGTCGCAGGGCCCGTCGCCCACGGCGTCTTGCGGATCGCAGGTCGAGGGGCACACGGGGATGTTGGGTCCGCACGTGCCGCTGGCGTCACAGTAGCCGATGACCGGTGGGCAGGGATCGCTGACGCACGGTGAGCACGTGGCCCCGCAGGCCGCGTCCTTGCAGGGGGTCTTCCCCGGTGCGCAGAGCTTGTGCCCCGCGAAGCACGCCTCTTGCCCCGTCAGCTTGGCGCAGTCCGCGCCCTCGCAGGAGCAACCGGTGACCATCACGCAGGTCGTGCCGTTCCACTTGTATCCCAGCATGCCCTTGCAGGCGCCGACGCCGGTGGCGTCCATCGCGTTGCAGGACGTCTTGCAGTCATAGTCCTTCTGGACGCACTTTCCGTCGAGGCACTGCGTGCTGGGGCAGCTCGTCGTGCCGTCGGGGCACTGCATGCATGGCATCCCTGCGAGGGGACAGTCCATGACGGTCTCACACTCGCCGGGCTTCCCTGCGCCGCCCGCCGTCCCTCCCGTTGCGCCGGAGGCTCCGCTCGCGTGCCCGGAGGCGCCAGCGGTGGCGCCTGCCGCGCCCGCCGTGCCTCCAGCGGGAGCCGTCGTGTCGACGTCAGACGAGGTCGAGCCGCCGCAGGCGGCGACGAGGAGGGAGATCCCGAGCGGGATGGAGGTCGCGAAGATCGCAAGTGAGCGCATGTCGCCGAGCCTACGACGGTCTCCCCGTGAGGCGGAACGATTTTCGCTCGAGACCTGCACCCCGCGGCGATCGGGAGCGTGGATCGTCTCGAAATGTCGCCGCGCCGAGCGCGGGCCACCCGGGGAGCGCCGAGCGCTGGCCGCCCGGGGAGCGCCGTGCGAAGGCCTCGCCCACCATGACGACTCTCTCCGACATCAAGACCTTCGGCGTCGTTGGCGCCGGCCAGATGGGCTCGGGCATCGCGCAGGTCGCCGCGCGCGCGGGCCTCACGGTGCTCCTCTCCGACGTCTCGCTCGAGGTCGCCGAGAAGGGCAAGGCGGGGATTTCGAAGCAGCTCGGGCGCCTCGTCGAGAAGGGCAAGCTGGACGGCGCGGAGCGCGACGCCATCGTCTCTCGCATCACGCCCGTCGCAGACCCGTCGGGCCTCGCGCCTGCGGACTACGTCGTCGAGGCCGCGACCGAGAACACCGAGCTGAAGCAGGCGATCCTGCGCCGCGTGGACGAGGTGCTCCGCCCGGACGCGTGGCTCGCGACGAACACCTCGAGCATCTCGATCACCAAGCTCGCCGCCGTGACCAGCCGTCCGACGCGCTTCATCGGCATGCACTTCATGAACCCCGTGCCCGTCATGAAGCTCGTCGAGGTCGTCACCGGGATCGCGACGTCTGCCGAGACGACGGAGCTCACGCGCGCGCTCGCCGAGAAGCTCGGCAAGACCGTGGCGCTCTCCCAGGACTTCCCCGGGTTCATGGTCAACCGCATCCTCATCCCCTTCTTGAACGAGGCGTGCCTCGCGTTCCAGGACGGCGTCGGCACGCTCGTCGACATCGACACGGGCGCGAAGCTCGGGCTAAACCACCCGATGGGGCCGTTCGAGCTCGCGGATCTCATCGGCCTCGACACGGTCCTCGCCATCGCCGAGGTCCTCCGGGCCGAGATCGGCAACGACAAGTACGCGCCCGCGGTGCTCCTGAAGAACCTCGTCGCCGCAGGCTGGCTCGGCCGCAAGACGGGCCGCGGCTTCTACGTCTACGACGCCCAAGGGCAGCGCACGGGCGCGTCCATCGCACGCTGAGGAGCCATCACCATGACGACCGACCTCGAGCCCCTCCTCGTCGCGCGCGACGGCCACGTCGCGACCCTCACCATCAACCGCCCCGACAAGCTGAACGCGCTCTCGCCGCTCGTCATCGCCGAGCTCACGACGGTGGTGCGCGCGCTCCGCGAGGCTTCGTCCGATGACGCCGTGCGCGCGGTCGTCGTCACGGGCGCCGGCGACAAGGCGTTCGTCGCTGGGGCCGACATCGACGCGATGGCGAAGATGACGTCGGTGGAGGCGTACGCCTTCTCTGCGGCAGGGCACGCGCTCGGTCGCGAGCTCGAGGAGGCACCCTTCGTCGTCCTCGCTGCGGTCAACGGCTTCGCGCTCGGCGGGGGCTGCGAGCTCGCGCTCATGTGCGATCTCGTGTACGCGGGCGAGAGCGCCAAGTTTGGTCAGCCGGAGGTCAACCTGGGCGTCATCCCAGGGTTTGGAGGCACCCAGCGGCTGCTCAGGCGCGTCGGGGCAGGGAAGGCGCGTGAGCTCATCTACACCGCCGATCTGATCGGCGCGGACGAGGCGAAGCGCATCGGGCTCTGCGAGGAGGTGTTCCCGAAGGCCGAGCTCCTCGACAAGGTGCGCGGCATCGCCGCGAAGATCGCGTCGAAGGGGCCGCTCGCCGTCGCGGCGGCGAAGCGCGTCATGCTCCGCGGGGGAGATCTCGAGCTCTCGGCCGCGAACGAGCTCGAGGCGCAAGCGTTCGGGGTGCTCTTCGGGAGCGCGGATCAGAAGGAAGGGATGGCGGCGTTCGTCGACAAGCGGAAGGCCGCGTTCGCCGGCCGATAGCGTCAGGAGATGCTCCGCACCTCGAAGCGCACCTTGGAGCTCCCGAGGTCGACGATATCGCCGGGGTGCAGGAAGTGGCGCTGGATCCGCGCGCCGTTGACGCGCGTCCCGTTCGTCGAGCCGGCGTCGGTGAGCACGCAGCCTTCGCGCGTCGCGTCCACGTAGGCGTGCCGCGCCGAGACGCCGATGTCGGGGATCGCGAGGTGGTTGTCGAGCGTACGCCCGAGGGTGATGCGTCCATGAACGGGGAGGGCGAGGCTCACGCCGATGTTGGGGCCGACGACCACCGTGAGCCAAGCGCGCCAGCCGGCGGGGCGCTTGTGCGCAGGACGAAACACGGCGGAGACGAGGGCCACGAACCCGACGAGGACCACGACGGCGCCCGTGCCCGCGAGGCCGATGACCGCGGCGACGCTGCGCCAAGGGATCTCGAAGGGTGGGCCATCGTCCCTGCCGTCGACGCCGGGTGGCGGGCTCGTCGGTGGCGGCGCGGGCGGCAGGGCCGGGCGCGTGGGCGTCGGCGGGGCTCCGGGAGGCGCGACGACGGCGACGGGCCCGATGGCGATGGGCGCCGCGGGATCCCCGAGATCGAGCCTCCCCGCGCCGAACTGGTTGTCGGGCCCGGGTGGACCGAGATCCTTCGCTCTCGCGAGCAGCACCCCGAGCACCTGGTCTCGGGTGAGCGTCGGCTGCCTCCCGAGGAGCAGCGCCGCCGCGCCGGCCACGTGAGGGCACGACGAGCTCGTCCCTCCGAAGCTGCCGCGGTAGACCGTGCTGGAGACGCTGGTTGGCGCGCCGAGCTCGGGCTTCGTTCGTCCGTCGTCGGTGGGGCCGCAGCCGCTGTACGGCGCGAGCTTGTCCGTGTCCCAGTCGACGGCGCCGACCGCGATCGCGCCGGCCGCGTCCGCGGGCGCGCTGATCGATCCGGCCAGCGTCGAGAACTCGATCGTCTTCGCGCCGCGCACGTCGAGCGTGAAGGTCGCCGGAGCGACGCCGGCGTTGCCGTAGATCCCCACGAAATAGCTCCGGCCGGGGATCCCGCGCGCCACGACGGTCTCGGTCGGCTGTCGCAGGATCGCGTTCTTGTTCTGGGACCGAACGATCTCGGTCATCGAGCCGTCGAAGAGGTAGAGATCGTAGTCGGACGGGATCTTCTGCGCTTGCTCCCAGTAGAGCGTCACCCGGATCTCGGCCTCTTCGTTCTGGACGAACCGCATCGCCGTCTTCCCTGGCGCGAATTCGTGCCACTTCCCGGGGAGGCCCGCGAGGCTGCCGCGGTGGTAACGCGCGCCCTCGTTGCCCATCGAGTTGACCCAGACGATCCCCTCGCGAGCGAGCTGATCGATGAACTTCTGCTGCCGTCCTTGCCCGTCGCGTCGGCCCGTGATGGCCCCGGCCGAGTGGGAGATGACGCGGACGCCTTGCCCCTTCAGCCACCTCGCGGCGGCCTCGAAGTCCCCGATCGAGCACGCGAGGAAGAGCTGCGCGTCCGGCGCGATTTCGTGGATGATCTCGGCGGCCGCCGAGCCATGGATGCCCGCGCCGTCGACGGCCACGCCGCTAGGAGCCCGACACTGCCCCATGTAGATGGTCGTGTTGGCGGGGAGGACCGTGCCAACGTACGTCGGAGCCTGCGAGATCTCCGGGTCGAGCACGCCCACCTTGACGCCCGCTCCACGAAACCCGGCCTTCTGCCAGAGATCGCCGTGGATGACCTTGAGCCCCTCGGTGCTCTTCTTGAAGAGCTGGTGCGCTTCGGTCGGCTCCGTGGGGACGATGCCCCGGACGCCTTCGAGATCCGAGATGCGTCGCAAGAGCTCCTCGGGATCCCGGCCGGCGGCGCGGTTCTCCTCGAGGACGGCGAGCGGGATCGCGACGTGGAGTTCGCGGTCGCCGTGCCCGACGATCCGCCCCTTCTCGCGGACGATCTCGGCCTCGAGCGCCGCCGCGTCGTCGGTCTCGGTGAGGATCGTGAGCGTGAGCTCGTCGGCGGCGTTGATCAGCCCGCGCTCCTTGGCGAGCCGCCGCGCCGCCGCTTCGCCCCCGTCCTCATAGGCGGCGATGAGATCCTTCACGAGGCTGCCGACCTTCGGATCGTCGAGGAGCCTCGCGAGCTTGGGATGCTGGCGGGCGAGCGCCTCGACGCTCGCGGAGGGGACGGGGAGGGCCCGCGGGGCGGGTGGGCGCACACGACCGTAGAGCCCGTACGCACCGACGAGCATGCCGAGGCCGACGACGAGCGCCGCGGCCGTGAACGCCGCTCGTCGCTGCCTCGGGCGCATCGCTCGCGACCTCAGAAGTAGTACTGGACGCCGACGTTCGCGGTGAGACGGTACTGGAACTCGGTCTGGATCTTGAAGTCCTTGCCGTCGGGCTTCACGCGGTCGGAGGACTCGCTCGACACCGAGCGCGCGCTCCCGCGGATCGAGATGGGCACGCGGAGATCGACGCCGGGCAGCGGGAGCTTCACCTCGGCGCCGACGCCGAAGGTGTAGAACTGGTAGTCGTCGGCGTACCCACCCGTGATGAAGCGCTGCGACAGCGTGACGCCGGGCTCGGGGACGAACTCGGCGCTCGGGCTCGACACCTTGACGAGCTCGATGCCGACGAAGGCGTAGGGCGCGAGCAACGGGCTCGGGAACACGCCCTTCAGGAGGATGGGGATGTTGGTGGCGTCGTGGCTGATCTTCGTCTCGCCGACCTTCTTGCCGTTGAGCTCGAAATCGCCGCTGCCCGTGTAGTGCGACTTCAAGATGTCGACCTCGAGGCCGACGAACTTGATGACGCGCAGATCGAGCGCGACGCCAAACGACGAGGTGGGGCCAGCGAAGCCGGGGTACCAGGGGTGCTGCTCGCGGTGGTCGGGCTTGGCGATGAAGCCGTAGCCATAGCCGCCCATCAGCCCGATGCCGGGCTCGATGAGCCCCTCGGCCCGCGCGGACGAGGTGGACAAGAGCGTGATGCCAAGCGCTGTAAGCACGACGGTGGAGCGGAGCATGCTCGCACCTTACAAGGCGTCGAACCTCGGACGCAACTCGGGAACCAGCGAGCGGCGCTGGAGTTTGGGTCACCACGAGCCCATCGGTGTGCGCAGAGGAGCCCCTCGGAGCGAGGCGCCGCGCCGCGGGTCGACGCTGTCCGGCCGATCGCGCCCCGAGGTCCTCGTGGTCGACCGAGCGAGCCGCCGAGCCGCGTGAGGACTGTGACCGCCCGAGCCGAGCCCCCGCGAGAGGCGCCAGACGAGCGATCTGAAACGCCTCCGACGAGCGACGGCCCATGGGTTCGCGACCTCGATGCTGGGCGAGACCATCGCCCTCGGCCGCCCCAAGACACGAGCGAGTGATCGGAACCGTGCGACTTGCGACCCCAACGGGACTTGAACCCGTGTTACCGGCGTGAGAGGCCGATGTCCTAACCGCTAGACGATGGGGCCAGAGAGAACCAACGACGGGTGACGACGACAGCTGGACAAGGCGCCCCCCTGGACGGCTGCAGGGGGACGTCGGGGGGAGCGAGCGCGCTCCGCCTGACCGTTGCTGGGGGACAAGGATTCGAACCTTGATAGACGGAGCCAGAATCCGTCGTCCTGCCATTAGACGATCCCCCAAGAGGGAACCCGGATGTCAAGCCCGCGGCGACGCCGCGAGGGAGCGGGCTTCTACCACCCTCGCCCGTCTCGTCAAGCCATTTCGCGTCGCGAGCGGCGGGGCGGCGGGGCTCGCGTCTGCGCAATCGATGCGCGCGGGACGCACGCCCCGCGGCGCTCGTGCGTTCTCCGCGCGCGGCGCGTGGCTTCGACGCGTGGAACGGAACGTGCGAAGACCCGGGGACCATGACCAAGGCCATCCCGACCATCCAGAAGTACATGACGACGACCCCGCACTCCGTGGGGCAAGAGCAGCCGCTGTCCGTGGCGCACCGGATGATGGCGGATCACGACATCCGACACCTCCCCGTGCTCGAGGCGGGGCGCCTCGTCGGCATGGTCACCGACCGCGATCTCCGGTTCATCGAGTCCTTCAAGGACGCCGATCCGGCTCGGCTCAAGGTCGAGGACGCGATGACGACGAGCGTGTATTCGACGACGCCCGACGCGCCGCTCGACGCGGTGTGCGACACGATGGCCGAGAACAAATTCGGCTCGGCCGTCATCCTGTCGAATGGCAAGGTCGTCGGCATCTTCACGACGGTCGACGCGTGTCGCGCGCTCTCGTCGCTGCTCCACGGCCGGCTTGCGAAGTGATCCGAGGCGGGGCAAGGAGCGCGGGTGAGCGCGCTCCCTCCCGTCGTCTGCCTGACCTCGCTCGACACGCTCGTCGTCACGGGTGACGACCGCGTCTCGTGGCTGAACGGGCTCGTCACGTGTGATCTCCTGCGGATGGACCGCGGCGCGTATGGCTTCGCGGTGAGCAAGGTGGGTCGTGTGCTCTCGGACGTGGTCGTGGTCGCCGACGGGGACCGTCTCGTCGTCGGCGTGGCAGAGGGTCGCGGGGGGGCGCTCGCCGAGGAGCTCGGGCGATTCCTCGTGATGGAAGACGCGGAGCTCGCCGACGAGACGGCGGGGCTCGCGTGGTTGCTCGCGCACGGCGACGTCCCCGGCCTCCTCGCGCTGCCGGCGTCCGCGCCCATGGCGCTCGGTCCGGACGGGGGCGGTGCCGCCTGCGTCCCTCGTGCGCGCGCCGCCGCGGTCGCCGAGGAGCTCGGCGGGGTGTCTCTGGCCGAGTTCTCGGCTGCGCGGATCCGGAGAGGCGTGCCCACGTTCGGCGTCGATTTCTCGGAGAAGACGTACCCGCAGGAGACCGGCGTCGCCGCGCGCGCCGTCAGCTTCTCGAAGGGCTGCTACCTCGGTCAGGAGGTCGTCTGTCGGCTCGAGATGCGCGGCCGCGTGCACCGCAAGCTCGTCCACCTCGTGCTCGAGGGTGAGGCGCCAGCGGTCGGCGCCGCCGTGCGCAGCGGGGACGCCGACGTCGGCGAGATCACCTCGACCGCGCCGATCGACGGCGCGTCCCACGCGCTCGCGATGGTGAAGTCCACGCACGCCGAGCCTGGGGGGTGTCTCTTCGTCGATGGTCGTGCTGCCGAGGTCTCCCCGGCCGCGTGAGGTGACGTCCCCGAGGAGCGTCGACGTTCGCCGAGACCGCGGCGTGCTGCCGAGCTCTCCCCGGCTGCGTGACGAGCGGCCTCGGGCCGCGTGCCGCTTCTCCTTGACAGGAGGGCGCGGCTGGGGTCCTAGACGGGCGCTCCCATGACGATCGAAAGCAGCTGGATGACCGATGTCCGCGTGCAAGCTCGCCACATCAAGAAGGGCGATCTCGACCCCAAGGAGCTCGAGAAGATGCTGAAGGAGCTCCCCGACAGCGAGGCGAAGTGCGAGCCCGCCACCGTCGCGCAGCCGGCGCTGACCGAGCCCGAGGACGACGAGGACGACGAGGGCTGAGCGCGTGAGCGACGTCGAGCTCCCGCAGATGGACTTCACGACCTTCGTGATGTCCCTCGGCCACTCCGCGCTCGTGCACCTCGGCGACGCGCCGCAGCCGGACGGCGCGGTGCTCCGCGACATCCCGCTCGCGCTGCAGACGATCGACATCCTCGCCATCCTCGTCGAGAAGACGCACGGAAACCTGACCGGCGCCGAGGAGCGGCTCCTGACACAGACGCTCGACGACTTGCGTACACGGCTGGCCGAGGTATCGAGAGGCGCGTGACGCCCCGCCGCGGCCCAAGCGCCGCTCGACTCTCCGCGCTCGTCCTCCTCGTCTCTGCCCTCGGCTGCAAGGCCTCGAGCGGCGCGCCCGCGCCAGGCGCCGCGCCGAGCGAGGCCCCGGTCGTGGCGGCTCCGCCTGCCTTCACGCAGCCAGCCCCACCCGCGAGCATCGTGCTCCCCTCGGGCCAGTCGGCGCCCATGTCCTTCGCTGGGCTCGTCAAGGCGTGCGATCCGTCGGTCGTCACCGTGCGCGCGACCGAGATCGTCCGCCGGCGCGGGGGCGTCCGAGAGCAGCGCGGCGGCATCGGCAGCGGCTTCTTCTTCCAGTCAGACGGTCATATCCTGACGAACAACCACGTCGTCGAGGGCTTCGACGACCTCGAGGTCGTGCTGGAGGACGGCACCGAGAAGCCGGCCCGCCTCGTCGGTCGAGATCCGCTGACGGATGTCGCCATCGTCAAGATCGACATGAAGAACGCGCCGTTCTTGAGGCTCGGGGACAACGATCAGGTCGAGGTCGGCGACTGGGTCGTCGCGATCGGCAACCCGGGTGGCCTGTCTCACACGGTGAGCTCCGGGATCATCTCGGCGAAGGGGCGCACGGGGCAAGATATCCCTGGGCTCGATCGCACCGGTCGCGGCTACTTCAACTTCTTGCAGACCGACGCCGCCATCAACCCGGGCAATTCGGGCGGGCCCCTCATCGATCTGCGAGGTCAGGTGATCGGGATCAACACCGCGATCATCAAGGACTTCAACAACGTGGGCTTCGCGATCCCCGTCAACATGGTGAAGGATCTCATCCCGCTCATCATCCGCGACGGGAAGGTGCGAAGGAGCGCGATCGGGATCGGCGTCGACGCGCTCAACGACGTGGAGGCGGCGCGGCTCCGCCGGCCGAACAAGCTCGGCGCGCTCGTGCGAACGGTCCAGCCGGGCAACGCCGCCGATCTCGCCGGCGTCGCGAGGGACGACGTCGTCGTGGCCTTCAACGGACGCGAGATCAAGAACCCGGAAGAGCTGCGCTGGCGCGCCAGCCTCGCGGGGGTCGGCTCTGCGGCGACGATCAAGGTGGCGCGCGCCGGCCGTGAGCTGGAGCTCAAGCTGACCCTCGGCGCGCTCCCCGACGCCGAGTGAGCACGCGGCGCTGCACCGACCGCGACGGAGCCTCGCGGGAGGGCTGCTGGAGGGGTCGTGGCGCGCCGCGTGTCGGGCAGCCGCGTGCGGGTCGTGATGGAGCCTCGCGGGAGGGCTGCTGGAGGGATCGTGGCACGCCGCCTGTCGGGCAGCCGCGTGCGGGTCGCGACGGATCTCCACGGAACCTCCACACACGGCCGCGTCGGCACGGCGCATAGGCCGCGCATGGCGCGCACCTCTCGCTTCCCTGCTTTTTACAAAAGCTCGATCCCGGAGCGCCGCGCCGCCGTCGCGGACGTGACGGGCGTGCTCCCCGACGAGGTCGAGGAGGCCCTCGATGGTGGCGGGCTCACCGCGGAGACCGCCGACAAATTCGTCGAGAACGTCCTCGGGACGTACGCGCTCCCGTACGGCGTCGCGCTCAACGTCCGCGTGAACGGCGTGGACCACGTCGTCCCGATGGTCGTCGAGGAGCCGAGCGTCGTCGCCGCAGCGTCCAACGCAGCCAAGATGGTGCGCGCGGGTGGAGGCTTCGTCGCCGAGGCGGATCCGCCCATCATGACGAGCCAGATCCAGCTCTTCGACGTGCCCGATGCCGATCGGGCCGTCGCCTCGATCCTCGCAGCCGAACGCGATCTGCTCGCGCGGGCGGCGCGGGTCGTTCCGGGCCTCATCGAGCGCGGTGGCGGTCCTGTCGGCGTCGAGGCCCGCGATCTCGGCGAGGGGATGGTCGTCGTTCATCTCCTCGTGGACTGCCGCGACGCGATGGGAGCGAACCTCGTCAACACCATCGCCGAGGCGATCGGCGACACCGTCGCCGCGCTCGCCGGCGGGAAGCTCGGCCTCCGCATCCTGTCGAACCTCTGCGATCGGCGCCGCGTTCGCGTCACGTGCAGGGTCCCGGTCGAGGTGCTCGCCACCGAGACGATGGCCGGCGAGCTCGTCGCTGACGCGATCGTTCATGCGTCGCGCTTCGCAGAGAAGGACCCATACCGGGCCGCCACGCACAACAAGGGGATCATGAACGGCATCGACGCCGTCGTGATCGCCACCGGGAACGACTGGCGCGCCGTCGAGGCTGGCGCTCACGCGTACGCGGCGCGTTCGGGGCGCTATGAGCCGCTCGCGATCTGGCGTCGCGAGGGCGCGACGCTCGTCGGTCGACTCGAGCTCCCGCTCGCGCTCGGCACGGTGGGGGGGACGCTCCGGGTGCACCCCGCGGCCCGGCTCTCCTTGCGCATGCTCCAGCTCGAGGGCGCGCGAGAGCTCGCCATGGTCGCCGCGTCCCTCGGGCTCGCGTCCAATCTGTCCGCCGTCCGTGCGCTCGCGACGGACGGGATCCAGCGCGGGCACATGGCGCTCCACGCGAGGAGCGTGGCGCTCGCAGCCGGAGCCGAGGGCGCCGAGGTCGAGGTCGTGGCCACGAGCATCGTCGAGGCGCGCGACATCACGCTCGACGCCGCGCAGCGGGCGCTCCAGCTCTTGCGCCGCGCGCCCGCACCCGAGACGGCTCCGGCGCAAAAGGGCTGAGCCCGCAGCTCGCCCCGGGCCCTCCCCCGGCGTCGCGCGCAGCCGTGCGCTCTGCCGGGAGCGATCGCCCGACCGGCAGTTCGTCTCGGCGCCTCCCCGACGTCGTGCGCAGCCGCGAAGGGCGCGCGGTCCTCGGGTCCCGTCGAGGCGTGACGCCTCCAGGTCGTCGAGGGGCGCGCGGTCCTCGGGTCCCGTCGAGGCGTGACGCCTCCAGGTCGTCGAGGGG